>JBDHCV010000012.1:0-66930 GCA_039591855.1 Gemmatimonadota bacterium
GGGTTTCCCACGCCCGGTCGTCAATCGCGCCCTGATCGGTGAACATGGTCCCCACGTGGACGTTCACCCTCATGAAGGCCGCCCCCGTGGCGACCGCGATTCCCAGTGCCGACCGGGCGTCGTTTCTCAGCACGTTCACGCCCACCGGAACGTCGGCCGAGGACCGCACCGCCGAGACGGCGAGGGTCAGGGCAGCGACGGTCTCGCTGGGGACCCGATCCGGGAAGAATGGGGCGTCTCCGAAGTTCTCCACCATGATTCCGTCCACCCCTCCCTCCATGAGGGACCGGGCGTCGGAGGCGGCCCGGTCCAGGACCTCGGCCATGCCACCGCGCCACCTCGGACTGCCCGGCAGTGGGAGCAGGTGGACCATGCCCACGATGGGGCAGGGTCGGGAGAAGGGAAGGGGGAGTGGATGTTCGATCCCCCTCTGATCTGGGCTGGGCATCACTTCCTCGATGGGCTCTTGGTGGGGAGCACCCGTCCGGGTAGAACCGCGTCGTCGCCGAAACGCTCCGTGAGCTCGTCCACGGTTCGGGATAGGACTCGGGCACGCTCGGACTCGTTGGTTCCGTCACCGACTTCGAAGAGGCCCAACTGCCCGGTCTCACCCCCGCCGGCGAAGTTGGTCAGCCCGACCCCCAGGAGCCTGACCGGTCTCCTCCGCCTGCCCCGGAGCTTCTGGAGCAGAGGGACGGCCGCGGCGAACACCACCGCGTCGGTCTCCACCGCCGACGAAAGGGTATGGCTGGCCTGTCGGGTCGTGAAATCGTCGTCCCGGATCTTCACGGTCACGGTCCGGGCCCGCCGACCCTCCCGCCGGAGCGTCCGAGCCACCGACCGGGTGAGCTTCAGGAGGAGCGCCTCCAACTCTTCGTCCCGGTCCAGGTCGCGGGAGAAGGTGCGCTCCGCCGAGATGGACTTCCGGATCACTCCCCGGGTGACGGGCCTTGGGTCGACGCCTCGGGCTCGCCGGTAGAGCCACCGGCCCCGGGATTCGCCGAACCACTCGACCAGGTAGTCCTCATTCACGGGAAGGACGTCCTCGACCCGCACCAGACCTCGCTTCCTGAGGCCGGCGACCAGGGCAGGGCCTACACCCGGGATATCGGCCAGATCGAATTCCCGCATGAAGGCCGCTTCGCCCCCGGCCGGGACGATGCGCACCCCCCCGGGCTTGGCCCTGCCACTGGCCATCTTGGCGAGCATGGCCTGGGTGGAGCCGCCGATGGATACCGAGATGCCGGTCTCCTCCAGGACGGCCTCCCGAATCCTCCAGGCCGTATCCTCCAGGGTCTCCCGGCCGAAGAGTCGCTCGGTGCCGGTCAGGTCCAGGTAGAACTCGTCGACGGAGGCGGCCTGAACCACGGGAGACAGCGCTTCCAGGACCTCTCGGACGGCGCGGCTGTGGCGGGAGATCGCCTTCCTCGGAACCGACGCGACCACCGCTTCCGGGCAAAGTCGCAGGGCTTGGGACGTGGGCATTCCCGATCGCACCCCGTACTCGCGCACGGCATAGGAGGCCGACGTCACCACGCCCCGCCCGGTGGGCGAGCCCCCTACGATGAGGAGGGGCTCCTTCCCCGCCCCCGACGGATCTTCCAATCGGGCCACCTGGACGTAGAAGCTGTCGCAGTCGACCAGCAGGATCCGTCGCTCGGCGTCCCCCACCGAACCGGTCGGCGGCGGAACCTCAGGTGCTCCGTGTTCCCCACGTGCAGTGCTCATCTCGGATGGGTTGGGTCGTCCAGATCTCCTCGGTTCCCGCAGGGTCAATCTGTCCCCCGGGCCCCTCGTTGACAAAGCGGACCCTTCCCGGAGCGGAGCACCGTCCGATCCGAGCAGAACGGTGTTGCGCGTCGGTAATCAAATGTTTACTCATGGGACATGGAGTCGGTGGCGGGGTTCCCCCTCGCCGCCCGGGGAGAATCGTCTCTACCGTATCGATGGCAACGATCACGCAGCGACTCGAAACGAGCCGGTTGAGGAGGGTCTCGGCTATCGCCGCCGCGGCCCTTCTGCTCGGTGTTACGCTCGGGGAGGCGTCGGCCCAGTCCCTCCGGGGGTCCTCCTCCTCGCTCAACCGCCAGGTCCTTCAGGCCGAGATCCACGACTTCACCTATATCCGCGACGGAAACCAGGTGCAGCGCTTCGTGGAGGCAGGGTATCTGGTGCCGGTTCGAGGCAACCGGAACTTCTATCTCAAGGGCGTCTCGTTCCCCTATGCGCGACCCGAGACCCGGCTGTTCATCGAGCGGCTCTCCAGCCAGTACATGCGGGCCTGCGGCGAACGCCTGGTCGTTACGAGCCTGACGAGACCCCTCAATCGACAGCCTCGCAATGCCTCCGCCAGGAGCGTGCATCCGACCGGAATGGCCATCGACCTCCGTAGAAGTCGGAACGTCCAGTGCCGAAGGTGGCTGGAACAGGTACTTCTCTCCCTGGAGAAGCAAGGTGTGCTGGAGGCGACTCGGGAGTACCGGCCCCCCCACTACCACCTGGCCCTCTTTCCCCAGCCCTACGCCCGCTACGTGTCCTTGATCGCGTCGAACGACCGTGCCGAGCAGTCCTCGTCCCCAGGCACCTCGGCTGTGACGTACCAGGTACGGCGGGGGGACTCGCTCTGGGATATCGCCCGGGCCCACGGCGTCACGGTCGACGACATCCGGGAGGCGAACGGTCTGAGAGGGAGTCGCATTCTGCCGGGTCAGACCCTCCAGTTGCCCCTCAGGCGCTGACGTCCTCGTCGACCCAGATCGACACCCTCCGGAACGCCTCCACGTCCACGAGGCCCAGGTCCGTGATCTTCAGCGACGGTATGACCTCCAGGCCCAGGAACGACATGGCCATGAACGGGTCGTGGAGGCCCGAGCCCAGGCCTCGTGCCGTCTCCACCACCGCGTCCAGCGCCACCCGGATGGTCTCGATGGGCTCTGGGGACATGAGCCCACCGATGGGCAGGGGCAGGGTCGCCGACACCCTTCGTCCCTCCGCCACCGCCAACCCCCCGCCCAGGTGGATTACCTCGTCGATGGCGGTCCGGAGGCTCTCATCGTCCGCTCCCACCGCGATGACGTTGTGATGGTCGTGGGCCACGGTTCCGGCGATGGCCCCCCGGGCCAGGCCCATGCCCTGTACCAGCCCCAGACCCAGGCGCCCGGAGCCGGCGTGCCGCTCCACCACCACGATCTTGAGAATGTCGCGTCCAGGGTCGGCCACCACCTGGCCATCCTCGATCGTGGGCCGCACCGTCAGGTGTTCCGTCACGAGCTGGTCCGGGACCAGGCCGATGACCCGGACCTCTGTCCCCTCCACCGGAATGGACAGATCGTACCCTTCCGTTCCAGTCCGAACCTCGGGCGGGGGTGGATCCACGGAGCGGAGTGGCAGGGTCCCTTCGAGAAGGCGGCCCCCCCGGGCCACCGGCGCGCCCGCGGACCATGTCTCCCGGATCTCCAGCCCTTCCAGGCGGTCCAGGATGACCAGATCGGCTCTCCGGCCCGGCCCCACTGCTCCCCGATCGTCCAGGTGGTAGAACTCCGCCGGGTTCAAGGTGGCCAGCCGGATCGCCTCCACGGGCGGGACCCCGGCGGCCATGACATTTCTGAGCATGGCGTCGATCCCGCCCTCATCCAGGAGGTCGGGCGGCTGCCGGTCGTCGGTACAGAGTGCGACCCTCCTCCGATTGGCGTCGGTGAGGACCGGCAGGAGGGTGGAGAGATTCCTGGCGTTGGTGGCCTCCCGGAGGAAGAGGTAAAGGCCACGGCGGAGTTTCTCCAGGGCCTCCTGGGGCGTGGTGGACTCGTGGTCCGACGACGGCCCCGCGGCCACGTAGGCGTTGAGGAGCGGTCCGGTGACCCCGGGGGCGTGGCCGTCGATGGGCCTTCCCCGGAACGCGTCGAGCTTGGACCAGACCGCCGGGTCGGCTCCGATCACACCCGGGAAGTTCATCACCTCCGCCAGCCCCAACACCCTCGGGTGGTCCAGGAGGGAGATCAGGTCCGCTGCATCCAGGGATGCTCCGGCCGTGGCCATGTGCGTAGCGGGCACGCAGGAACTCGCCTGAACGAACACCGTGAGGGGGAGGCCCTCGCTCGCCGCGAGCATGTACCGAATGCCCTCCAGCCCGTGGACGTTGGCGATCTCGTGGGGATCGCTGATCACGGTGGTCGTTCCCCGAGGGACCACGGCCCGGCAGAACTCGGGAGGTGTGGCCAGAGACGACTCGATGTGAACGTGTGCGTCGATGAGCCCCGGGGCGACGAAGGCCCCGTCGAGTTCCACCACCGACCGGGCGCGGTAGCCCTCGCCGACCCCTGCAATCCACGCTCCTTTGAGGGCCACCGCGGACGACTCCAACTCCCCGGTGAAGACATTTACCACGTGGCCACCGACCAGGAGCACGTCGGCGGGTTCATCGCCTCTGGATACTGCGATCAGTTCCGGGTTCATCCGGCCTGCCAGTCGAGAAAGGGGATGGAGGGCGGAATGTCGGCCCAAGGGGCGGTCCGTGCCAGCCCACCTCGCCGCTCCAGCGGGTCTCCTCAGCTATTGCAAAACGCAAATCATGAACCTTGCAGCCTGCAAACGCCCCGTGTAGCTTGGGTCGTCCCCCTGGAGACATCTTCTTGACGAGCTCGACCATACCAAAGGGAGCTGCCCAGTTCAGCCGGCGCGGACTTCTGCGCTGGCTCTATATGGGGCGTATCGCGGTCGTCTCGGGAATCGAGGTGGCCGCGCTGCTGCGGTGGCTGGAGGCGGCCCCCGAGCAGACCCTGGTCGCCACCATGGTCTTCCTGGCCACCGTGCTGTTCACCGGGGCGTCCTTCTGGTACACCCACGTGATGGACCGTGAGGTGGACGTGAATTTCGCCTACGCCCAGGTCATCTTCGACGTCCTGGCGGTGACGGCCATCGTACACATCACCGGGGGGGGCACCTCGTTCTTCGCTCCTCTCTACATCCTCGTCATCACCAGCGGCGCACTCCTCCTGCCTCTACCGGGTGGGGTTCTCATCGGTGGCTTGGCTTCCATCGCGTATTTCGCGGACATCACCTGGGGCCAGCAGGGAACCGTCGGTGGCGCCGTCGCCTTCCAGATCCTGATCTTCGCCGGGGTGGCCCTGGCCTCGGGGTGGCTGGGGGATCGCGTCCGCCGGGCGGGGATCGCTCTGGGCGCCGTCGAGTCCGAGCTCCGACAGCTCCGCCTGGACACCGCCGACATCCTCGGGACGGTGAGCACCGGCGTGGTCACCGTGAATGGGGCGGGGCTGCTCGCCTACATGAACCCGGCCGCCGAGAATCTCCTTGGGCTGTCCGCCGCCGAATCCACGGGAGCGCCGGCCTTCGGGGTCATCGAGAGTGTGGCGCCAGGGCTGGGGACCCTCCTGCGGCGGTCCCTGCAGGATCGCATCCCTATGGCCCGCTACAAGACGTTGGCTCGAGTGGGTGACCGCTCGATCACACTGGGGGTGACCACCACCGTGCTCGAGCGCGAGGGTGGAGGCGCTCCGTCGGTGACCGCCATCTTCCAGGACATCACGGAACTGGACCGGGTGGACGAACTCAATCGCCGCAACGAGCGACTGGAGGCCCTCGCCGAGCTTTCCGCCTCTCTGGCCCACGAGATCAAGAATCCCCTGGCGTCGATCCGGAGCGCGGTGGAGCAGATCGGGGACCCGACGCTGAACGATCAGGATCGTGGCACCCTCCAGCGCCTCGTCGAAGCGGAGTCCGACCGTCTGAGTCGATTGCTCTCGGAGTTCATTGACTTCTCCCGCCTCCGGATCGGAACCCTGGAGGAAGTGGACCTGGTTCGGATCTCCGAGGACTGCGCGGCCCTGGTCCGGCAGCATCCGTCCGTGGGCGAGGGAGCGGTCATCACGGTGGAGCACGCGGATCGAGCCCTTCTCGTGGAGGGTGACTCGGACCTTCTCCACCGGGCTCTGTTCAACTTGATCCTGAACGGAGTCCAGTTCGCGGGCGCCGACGGGACCGTTCGGGTGAGCCTGATTCGCCCTGGAGGCAAGGCGCTCCCCAGGGGATCCGCAGCCAAGGGGGCCTCCCCGGTCGGACAGGCCGCCGCCAGGATCGTGGTGGAGGATTCGGGTCCCGGAGTGGATCCCGATCTCCTCAGCCGGATCTTCGACCCATTCTTCACCACACGGGACGGCGGGAGCGGGTTGGGTCTGCCTGTGGCCCACCGGACCATCGAGGCGCACCAGGGGACCATCCTGGTGGATCGGTCGGAACTCGGCGGCGCCCGCTTCATCGTAGACCTGCCCATCGCTCGCAGCGGGGCGACCACGTGACCCGCCGGAAGGACCGACCATGCAGATCCTGATCGTCGACGACGAGACCGCGATCCTGGAGACCTTGAGGATCCTCTTCCGGAAGGAGGGCTTTGAAGTCTCCACGGCCGGAAGTGTTCGTGAGGCCCTGGAGATCCTCGAAGCGGGGCTGCCGGACGTGGTGCTTTCCGACATCCGCATGCCGGGCGATACCGGGCTGACGTTGCTGGAGCGGGCCAGTGAGATGGATCCCACTCTGCCCGTCATCCTCATGACGGCCCAGGCTTCCCTCCAGTCCGCCGTGAGGGCCGTCAACGAGGGGGCCTACTATTACCTCCAGAAGCCCTTCGCCAACGACGAGCTCCTCGCCATCTGCCGGAGAGCCGTCGAAACCCGTGCGCTCAAGCGTGAGAACACGGAGCTGAAGCGGGAGATCAAGAAGCGGGAACGAAAGGTCTCCGGCCGGCCCATCGGACGCAGCAGGCCGTTCCAGGATATTCTGCGGTTGGCCGAGACCGTGGCGCCCACGGACTCGACCATCCTGATCTCGGGGGAGAGCGGGTCGGGTAAGGAAGTGCTGGCCGGCTACATCCACGCCCTTTCGGACCGGTCGGAGGGGCCGTTCCTCTCCATCAACTGCGGGGCCCTCCCCGAGAACCTCCTCGAGAGTGAGCTCTTCGGGCACGTGAAGGGGTCGTTCACGGGGGCCGTGAAGGACAAAGAAGGCCTCTTCGTCGCCGCCGAAGGGGGGACCTTCTTCCTCGACGAGATCGGGGAGACGGCTCCCTCCACCCAGGTGAAGCTGCTCCGGGCCCTCCAGGAACGGGAGGTGATTCCGGTGGGGTCCACCCGTGCCCAACCCGTGGACGTCCGGGTTCTAGCCGCCACGAACCGGGATTTGGACGAGGAGATCCGTCGGGGCCAGTTTCGCACCGACCTCTACTACCGGCTGAACGTCATCGCCCTGCACATCCCGCCCCTCAGGGATCGCAAGGAGGACATCCCGCTCTTGACCGAGTACTTCCTTCAACGGCTCGGCGGGGAGGCCGGCGCTCGTGGAATCTCCGACGAGGCCATGGAGATCCTCATGAGGTACGAATGGCCCGGGAACGTCCGAGAGCTGGAGAATGCCCTGGAGAGGGCCTCAGTCCTCTCCGCCTCCGCAGACGGGGTCATCGAACCGAGCGCCCTCCCGGAGCGGGTGGTCACCGCGCCTCCCAAGCAGCTCGTGGGGGATCGCCTTCCGCCGAACCCGACGATGGAGATCATCGAGAGGGCCTACATCCACTGGGTCCTGGAGGCGGAGGGGGGGAACAAGAGTCGGGCCGCCGAAGTGCTCGGCATCGATCCCTCCACCCTTTATCGCAAACTCAACCGATACGGCATCGAGGTCTGATCCATGGTCGTAAAGTCCGCCGGTCCAGTCGTGCTTCTCGACGAGCCCTCCGATCCCCCCAGGTATGCAGACCGGATCACTCTCTCCGTCGTGATTCCGGCCTACAACGAGGTCCGGACCGCCGAGGTCCTCCTCCGGCGGGTCAGGAAGGTCCCCCTCAACCTGGAGGTCATCGTCGTCGATGACGGATCCACCGATGGGACTCGGCCCCTCCTCGAGGGCCTGAGGGATGAAGGACTCGTCGATCGGCTCATCTTCCACGAGGTGAACAGAGGAAAGGGCGCGGCCCTGCAGACCGGTTTCCGCGAGGCGACCGGCGATGTGGTGGTGGTTCAGGACGCGGACCTGGAATACGATCCTTTCGAACTTCCCCGGCTCCTCGAACCCATACTCGTGGGTCGGGCGGATGCGGTGTACGGCTCACGATTCCTGAGCGGGCCCCACCGGGTGCTGTTCTTCTGGCACATGGTGGGGAACCGGTTCCTGACCCTGCTCAGCAACATGCTCACGGATCTGAACCTCACCGACATGGAGACGTGCTATAAGATGGTTCGGCGGGAGTTGCTCCAGTCCCTCCCCCTGTCGGCGGATCGATTCGGGATCGAGCCGGAGCTCACCGCGAGGCTCGCTCAATCCGGGGCCCGGATCTACGAGGTTCCCATCAGCTACCACGGGCGGTCCTACGAAGAAGGAAAGAAGATCAACTGGCGGGACGGCGTGGCCGCGCTCTGGTACATCGCTCGGTCGAACTTGGGTGGACCCCGGCCGCCACGCTGGACGCCTACTGCGGTGATTTCCATCGAGTCGGAGGCTTCCAGACCTGGGATCGGGTCTGGGCATCAGGAAGAGCCTGCTTCCCCGGGCACGAGCGAGGCCCCATGACGGAAGAAAGGGTCGAGGGGGACGGGGCGGGGCTTCCCCGACGGGCCCGGGTGTGGTGGGCCGCGCTCCCGGACCCGAGTCGCCGGAGGATTCTGGCCCTTCTGGCGGCCGCGTTGGCCGTCTTCATTCATCTCGGGGCGGTGGGGCACGAGTTCGTCTTCGACGACAACGCGATCATTCAGAACAATCCCCTGATCCACGACCTCGATCGGCTCCCCGAGGTCCTTACAACGCCGTATTGGCCGGGCACATACGGCCCCGACGCGGGGCTCTGGCGGCCGGCGACGAGCGGGCTGTACAACCTCCAGTGGGCGCTCTGGGACGGGAATCCAGTCGGGTTCAACACCGTCCTCATCGTCCTCCACGGGATCGCGACGTTCCTGGTCACCCTCCTGGCCCTGGAACTGGCTCCCGTAGCGGTCGCTCTCCTGGCTGGACTGGTCTTCGCGGTGCATCCCGTGCACGTGGAGGTGACGGCCAACGTCGTGGGGACGGCGGAGGTCCTCTCTGCCCTCCTGGTGGTGGCCGCGGCCCTGGTCCACGTGAGAGGCGGGTCCCGCTACGGGATCGGACGGGCCCTCGCCGTGGCCCTGCTCTACGGGTTGGCGTTCCTGAGCAAGGAAGGGTCCGTCACGTTCCTGGGGCTGGTATTCCTCCTCGACGCCTTCCGAACGGACCTGAGCGTTCGGGACCTGCGGGACTACGTGCGCCGTCGATGGGTCACCTATGCGCTGCTCCTGGGTGTGGCGGTTCTCGTCCTGTGGGGACGAAGCGTGGTCCTGGGGACGGTAGCGTCCGCCATCTATCCCACCGGGGCGCACATCCTCACGGAAGTCCCCCGGATCTGGACGGTCCTCACCACGTGGCCCTTCTACGTACAGCTCCTGATCTTCCCATTGGAACTGTCGGCCGATTACGGACCCCGGGTCATCCCCATCAAGTATGGCCCCAGTTTCCAGGGCTGGGTCGGCGCCGGCGTGATCCTCCTGTTCCTGGCGCTCTCGTGGGCGCTCTGGCGGCGAGCCAGAGAGGCTAGGGACCCTCTCCCGTTTCGCGCTCTGGGGTTCGGGGTGCTGTGGGTCGTGATCACCATGAGCCCGGTCTCGAATCTCCTCTTCCTGACCGGGATCCTCCTTGCCGAGCGTATCTTCTACCTGCCCTCGGTCGGGTTCTCCATCGCCGCCGGTTGGATCCTGTGGATCGTCTTCCAGCAGCGGCGGCGGTTGGGTATGGCGCTCATCGCGGTCTGGATCGGGTTTCTCTCGGTCCGCACCGTCACCCGCGTCCCGGTCTGGCGGACCCACTTCGACCTCTTCATCGACCTGACCGAGCACTTTCCCCAGTCCGGCAGGGCTCACTGGTTCCTGGGGAGCATCTACGCGGGGCAGGGGAACCGGGAGAAGGCGCTGCAGGCCTGGTCCCGGGCGATCCCCCTGCTCAATGGGGACTTCGTGGTCGTTTCCACCATCGCCGACGCCATGGCCCGAGCGGGAGAGGGCGATCTGGCCCGCGTGCTGCTCAACCAGCTCGCCCGGGATTGGTCCGATTACCGCTATGCCATCGAGTGGGCCGCCCTCGGCTTCTTCACGCTCGGTGACACCGACGACCAGATCCGCCTCTCCAGACAGGCCCTGGAGGGGGGAAGCACCAACCTCATCATGTACCACGTCCTGGCCTCGGGGCTCTCCAGCAAAGGGGAGTTGGAGGAGGCGGTGGAGGTGCGGCGCAGGGGAATCGGCACCCAGTTCGGATCCGATTGGAGCCAGTGGCTGGCGTTGGCGGGAGACCTCCACCGAATGGGGCGCATCGATGAGGCCGTCGCGGCGTTGGATTCGGCCCGAGAGGTCCGGGTGGATGATACCTATCTGCCCGTCCTGGACTCCATGCGCGCTGAATGGCTTGCCTCCGATACCCTCTCTGATTTTGCGAGAGATTTGCAGATTCCCAGCCCGAATCAGGAATAGGCGCTGCCGACACTGGCGACGAAAGAATGCCTAAGTGTATGTCGGGCAGCGTGTTACGGATGTGACGACAGCGTGTGGCCCCGCGCTTGCGAAATCCACCTCCCGAGGAGTCCAGTCCCATTACCTCAGCAGGAGATCGCAATCATGCAGGATCGCAAGGGTTTCACGCTCATCGAGCTGCTCATCGTCGTGGTGATCATCGGTATCCTGGCGGCCATCGCCGTGCCGAAGTTCTCCGCCACCCGTGAGAAGGCGTACGTGTCCGCCATGAAGACGGACCTCAAGAATCTCCAGACCCAGCAGGAGATCTACTACGCCGACAACTCCTACACCTACACCACCGCCCTGGCCGCCCTCGAGGCTACGCCCTCCGACGGCGTGACGGTCAGCATCGGTGCCGCGACGAACACCGGTTGGAGCGCGACGGCCAGCCACGCCGCTCTCGGTACGCTGACCACCTGCGGTGTGTACGTCGGGTCTGCCGCCTCGCCGAATGCGGCTGTCACGAACCCGGGCGTGGTACTCTGCTGGTAGAGCTACCCGAGGCTCTGCGATCTCCTCAGTGCGATCGCTGCAGCAAAGAGGCGCGGCCCGGGAACCCCCGGGTCGCGCCTTCTCGCTTCACGCTGCCACGCCTGGGCGGACACGCCGGGAAGCAAGGAAGGAGGGAAGGATGAACGGGCTGAGCAAGAGAGGATTCACGCTGATCGAGCTCATGGTGGTCGTGGTGATCCTCGCCGTTCTCACCGCCGTGGCCACGCCCCAATTCGACTTCACCCGCAAGCGCGGGTATCGTGTCAGCCTGAAGTCCGACCTGCGAAATCTCCTGGCCGAGCAGGAAATGTACCGCATCACTAGCTTCGTCTATGCGCCATCGCTCTACGCCATGGAGTTCATCGCGAGCGAGGGGACGGATATTACCATCACCGAGGCTACTGGAGCGGGGTGGGCGGCAACCGGGGTCCATGCGGGCCTGCCGGGGATCAAGTGCGGTATTTTCTATGGCGAGGCGATCGCGACGAACGCGGACCCCGCCACGCGCCCAGGGGTCGTTAAGTGTACGGAGTGAAGTGACCCGACGAGCGAGCGATGCGACGAAGGTCTCGAGGGCGCCGGAAAGGACCGGCCGTCCGTTGCCTTCCCTGCGTAGGGAACTCCTCGTCCCCTTCCTGACCATCCTCTTGATGGGGGTGGTTCTCGCCGCCACGGCGGGACTGTTGGTTGCGCCTCTCCTCCCCACGTCCCAGGACGGCGTTCTCTTCGTCACGGTGGTTCTCATCGCGGACCTGGTGGTGGTGTTCCTCGCCGGCCACTGGATTCTGCGAAAGGCGGTCTTGGGCCCACTGGAGAGGATGGCGGACGTGGCCCAGAGCATTGCCGCCGGCGACTATCGCCGCCGCATGGGGGGGGCAGAGGTCGTCGAGCTCCAGGCGCTCACGCGCAGCGTCAACGCCATGGCGGATCGCCTCATCGAAGACCAGGAGCTCCTCACGGACAACGTCCGCTCTCTCGACCGGACCAATCGCGAACTGGTCGCCGCACGTGACGAGGTCATCCGAGCCGCCAGAATGGCATCGGTCGGCACCCTCGCTTCGGGCCTTGCCCACGAGATCGGGAACCCTCTGGGAGCGATCCTCACCTATCTGGACCTGGCCAAGTCCCGGGCCCGGGACCCCGATACCGTCACGGAGATGGTGGGCTCCGCCCGGGGAGAAGCCCTCCGGATAGACGCCATCGTCCGCTCCCTCCTCGCGTACGCCCGCCCGAGCCAGGTCGAATCCGGGTCCTTCGATCCGTGGGAGGTGGCGACCAGGGTCCAGGAGCTGCTCACGGCCCAAGGGCGGTTGGACCAGGTGGCCGTCCAGTGGCCCGGTTCGACGCAGGCCCTGGAGGTCCAGGGGGACCGTCAGCATCTGGAGCAGATTCTGGTGAATCTGGTCCTCAATGCCTTGGACGTCCTGGAGAGCGTGGAGGAGCCCCGTATCGCGGTGACCCTCGAGGTCGTGGAGATCAGGACGCCCCGGCACTGGTTCAGGCGGGAAAGCGACCCGCCCGGGGTGGACTATTCCCACCGCCGTCGCCTCCCCGCGCCGACTCGTACTGCCTCCCCGGACTCCATTCGCGAGGCAGAGCGGGTCCTGGTCATGGCGGTCACGGACAATGGACCGGGGATTCCCGCGGAGCACCTCGAGTCTATCTTCGATCCATTCTTCACCACCAAGGCGCCCGGCAAGGGCACTGGCCTCGGACTTGCCATCTGTGCCAGGCTTGCCGAGGGTCTTGGTGGTTCGCTGGAGGCCTCCAACAACGCCGACGGCGGTGCGCGGTTCACCCTTCGAATTCCGGTAGAGGCATGATCCGAATCTTGGTGATTGACGACGAAGAGGGTCTCAGGAAGTCCCTGACTCTCATCCTTCAGGACGCCGGGCACGAGGTGGTCACTGCCTTCGACGGCGAGGTCGGATTGAAGACCGCCGCGGAGCAGGATCCCGACCTGATCCTCTGTGACGTCCGGATGCCGGGCATGACGGGACTGGATTTCCTGAAGGCGTATCGGAGCGGCGGTGGTACGGCTCTCGTGGTCATGATGACGGCGTACGGCTCCACCGATCTCGCCATAGAAGCGATGAAGGCCGGCGCCTACGACTACATCGCCAAGCCGTTCGGTGCCGAGGAGATCCTCCTCACCATCCAGAAGGCCACCGAGCGGGAGGAGCTTCGCCGGGAGGTGGGAAGGCTGCGGGAGAGGGTCCGAACGGAGGAACGGTTCGGGGAGATCGTGGCCCGCTCCCCGGGGATGACCCGGGCCCTCGAACAGGCAGAGAAGGTCTCCGAGCACCCCACCCCCGTGCTGATCACCGGGCCCAGCGGCACAGGGAAGGAGCTCGTGGCGCGACTGATCCATCGACTCAGCCCCCGAAAGGACGCCCGCTTCGTCCCTGTGAACTGCGGCGCGATTCCCGAGAATCTGTTGGAGTCCGAGTTCTTCGGGTACGTGAAGGGAGCGTTCTCCGGTGCGGATCGGGATCGGATGGGGCTCTTCGAGTCGGCCAACGGCGGCACCCTTTTCCTGGACGAGGTGGGTGAGTTGCCCACGACCCTGCAGGTGAAGCTCCTTCGCGCTTTGCAGGAAGGGGAAATCCGGCGGGTGGGAGACACGGAGATCCGCCAGACCGACGTCAGGGTCATCGCCGCCACCAACCGGGATCTGGACGAGGCGATCCGGGAGGGCGAGTTCCGGGAGGACCTCTATTACCGGATCGCGGTGGTCCCGATCTCCCTTCCCGCCCTGAGGCACCGGGCGGAAGAGGTCCCGATCCTGACCCACCACATCATCGAGCACCTCCAGGATCGCCTTCGGATCGAGGTGAATGGAATCGAGCCGGATGCGATGGAAGCCCTCGTGGGCTACTCCTGGCCCGGCAACGTGCGGGAACTGGAGAACGTCCTGGAGCGTGCCGCGGTCCTCGCCGAGGGGAGCTCGGTTACCCTGGAGGATCTTCCCCGGAAGATCCGAGTGCCGGACGAATCGCCACAGGTCACTTCTCTCGCCGGGGATGATCTCTCCGTCAAGCGCCACTCGGCGGACCTGGAGCGGTCCCTGATCCTCAGAGCCCTGGAGCAGACCGGCGGGAACCGGACCAAGGCCGCTGAACTCCTGGAGCTGAGCCCCCGGGCCCTGCGCTACAAGATCCGGGATTACGGGATCGAATAAGGCCCGTCGTCGCTATGGGAGCGCCCCGGGATCCGGGGCAGACTCCCTCCATGACGATCCGCCACCATTCCAACCGAACGCACCTCGGTCCCCCTTCGAGGATCCGCGCTCTCGCGGACACCTGGAATCGTCAGGCCGGCTTCACGCTGCTCGAGGCCGCCGTGGCGCTGGTTCTCGTTTCCCTCCTCCTCGGCTGGGGCGTACCCAGACTGCGTTCCGGGTTGGATCGCTGGGCGGTCACGGGAGCCCGGGAGTCGCTGGTCTCCGCCCTCTCCCGAGCACGGGCCGCCGCCCTGGATCGAGGGAGCAGTTGGCTCCAGGTCGATCCGGTTACCGGTGGCGTGGTCTGGGGCTCGGGCTCGGATTCCCTGGGGGCGAGCGATCTCTCGGCGGAGTGGGGAGTCCGGCTCCTGGAGGGCCCCGGCGTGGGGTTGCCCATACGCTTCGATGATCTCGGCCGGGGCCAACTGGCCTCCCGGACGTTCACCCTGGTGCGAGGCCGGGCCACCGGAGGCCTGAGCCTCTCCTCCTACGGGCGGGTGCGCCGGTGGTGAGGTGCCGGGCCGGTTTCACTCTGGTCGAGTTGGTGCTCGCCCTGGTCCTCTTGGGCATCGGGCTCCTGGGAAGCGCCGCCCTGATGATCCACAGCCAGAGCCTGATGCGGCGTGCCGAAACCCGGGAGTGGGCCGCCTCCGTCGCCCTAGCGATGGCGGATTCCCTGGCACGGCTGGGCACCCCGACCGAGGGGGAGCGGCTTCATCCCCGGGGGCGCGTGGCCTGGGCGGCCTGGAGCGAGAGCGGCGTCCTCCGAATCCGGATCGAGGTGATTCCGATGCGCGGCGCGGAGGAAATGGTGTTCGAGACCGCTCGACGCATCGCGTCGGAGGAGGCCGCGACGTGAGGAGGGCCAAGGGACCGATACCTGGGCTCTCCCCGAGGCCGGCCGGCTCTGGCCGTGCCGGACATACCGTCCTGGAAGGTCTGCTGGTCTGCCTCCTGATCGCCCTGGTCCTGCCTCCGTTGCTGTCCGGCCTGGCCGCGTCCCGGCGAAGCGCCGAGGCCCTGGTGAGGCGTTCGGAGGCCAACGCCACGGCGAGAGCCGTCTTCGTGGTGACCGGCGAGGAGTTGCGGCGGGGAGGGGGACTCGGGGAGCACGCGCGTGTGCTCTCTGCCGGAGTGCTCGAGCTGAGGGCGTTCCGTGGCTCGGGCACTATCTGCTCCGTCGCCACTCACACGGGCGGCGAGCTGGAATCCGCTCCCGGTGTAGTGGCTACGATCGCGTATCTCGGCACTCGGCTCCCGGATCCCCAGAAGGACTCCGTCGAGGCCGTGCTCACCGACGGGAGGTTGTGGCGCTCAGCGTTGGCTGGTGCCTCAGGCGCCGAGGACTGCGCGGTTCCGGGTCGGCGAGGGCTTCGCATCACTTTGACGGAGGTGCCTCCGGCGAGCCCCATCCTCTTCCGCTTCTTCGAGCGGGGGGAGTACCACCTGGCGAATCAGGCCCTGAGGTACCGCCTGGGACGAGGTGGAAGGCAGCCGCTGACTCCCGAGAGGATCGGTGCAGGGGCCTTGTACCCGTCGCCGTCGGCACCGGCGTCACTGAGAGTGCGGCTTCAGCTGTCTCCGGACCTGCCAGGCCACACTCCCCGGAGCGCCGAGTTTTCAGTCGGGGGCGGCGGATGAACGAGAGTGACCGGTGACCGGGGGTCGAGGGGGAAGCCGGGACGGGTTCGTTCTCGTGCTGGTCGTCCTGGTCGTTCTCGCCGTGAGCGGGCTCGGGACGATCGGGTTGAAACTGGCCCTGGCCGAATCCCGTCTCGGCACAGCCGTCCGCCTCAGGGTCGGTTCGGACCTTCTCGCGGAGGGGGCGTTGGCGATGGCGATGGCGACCCCTCTGGCACGGGAGACCCCCGGGCCCATGGACTCGGCCGGGAGCGTCGGTGGGCCGCTGGATACCGGTTCCGGGTGGACCTCCGGCGCGTCCGGGTCGTCCGTGGAGTGGCTCACGGATGAGATCGCCCTGGTCCGAGCCTGGGGCCGGGCTTCGGGGGCCCGAACCGAGCGGAGGATCGGTACCCTGGTCTGGGCACTCGACGGGTCCCGGCAACCGGATTTCGGAGGACCCGGGATCGGGGTGGATGGCTCGGTACAGGCCCCGGAAGGGTTCTCGCCCGCAGTGGACTCCTGTGGGCTGGTACCCGGGCCGACGCCCCTCGGGCCCCTCCCGCCCCGATGGACCGCACCCCTGGATCTGGAACTCGGTTGGCGGGGACGGAGACCACCGTCGGACCCGGAGTTGTCGGCACTCGGAGCCCTGTCCGTCGTCGGGTCGCTCGTCCTGATCGACGAGGCCGAGCGAAGCGTGGCGGACTCCCTGGGACCGGCTCTGATCGTCGCTTCCGGGAGCGTCATCCTGGAGCCGGGGGCCCACGTGACGGGGCTTCTGATTGTGCCCGGGACCCTGACGGTGCGAACCGGGGCACGGCTCGCCGGAGTCCTGAGGATCCTGGGAGATCTGACCGTCGAGCCCGGCGCTGAGGTGAGGATCTCACCGTGCCTCGCAGGCACCGCCCTGGATTCCACCGGATGGGCCTCGGGCCTTCGGCCGTTGCATGGATTCGTCGGCCGGATCGCTGTGTAGCGCATGCGCATCGGGTCGGAAATAGTTGTTCCCGGTCCGGCAAACTTTGTTCAAATACGGGGGATTTCCACATCGAAAGTCCCGTGATTACGGGGGTTTGGGGTGGCACGGATCTGGTGTTCTCCTCATCCAGCTTATCACCCTTCTTCGCGAAGGCACCCCGACAAATGAACGATCGAAACGGCTTCACCCTGATTGAGCTCGTGGTCGTCATCATGATCGCTACGGTGATCCTGGCGACCACGGTTCGGTCGTTTGGCGATGTGGGCGACCGGCGCTCGGTCGTCGCGGCTCAGGCGGCCTTCGAGTCGCTCCACGCCCGAGCCCGGGCCCACGCCATCGAGCGGGGGACCCCGGTGAGGTTGAACGTCGACGGTTCGGGGGACAGCGTTTGGCTCGAAACGGACTCGACTCAGTTGGAAATGGTGGACTTCATGGAGGCGTTCGGGGTCGATCTCCAGGGCTACCCCACCGACGACGTGACCCTCTGCATGTCCCCCAGGGGCTTCGCCGATACGAGCTGCAACACCTTCTCGTCCCTCGGGGCCGCGTTCTTCCTGGCCGGCGACGAGCTCCTCTGGGCCGCATTCCTGCCGCTAGGCCAACTGGTCTACCCGGACTCCATCTGATGAACGATCCAATCCGTGTCGCCCCCGACCAGAACGGTTTCAGCCTCCTCGAGGTGCTGGTGGCCGTCATCGTGCTCACCATCGGTCTCATCGGGCTGGCGGGGTCCACCACCTATGTGATCAGGCAGGTGACCGTCGCCGAGCTGAAGACCGAGAGAACCATGGCGGTCCAGACCGCAGTGGAGCGGATCCGCTCGGCGGGGCACGGGGAACTCCCCAGCGGAGCGGACACCGTGGGCGACTTCGTCGTGCGCTGGGCCTCCGAACCCGTCACCACGAACCTCTCCAGGGTCCGCCTCATCTCCGTCGGCCCCGGCCTCACCACCGGACCCAACGGCGGGCCGGCTCTGGGCGACGCCGTGGCAGATACCACCATCTACTCGATCGTCAAGCGATGAAGACCAGGAATCGATCCGGGTTCACGCTCGTTGAGCTGACGCTGGTGGTGGTGATCGCAAGCGTCGTTGTCACCGCTCTGTACTCGGTGCTGATCTCCAGCCAGCGGGCCTTCTCTTACGAGCGAGCGACCGTGAGAGGGAATCAGGTGATGAGGGCCGGAATGGAGGTCCTCTTCTCCGAGCTTCGAGAGATCAGTCCCCAGCAGGGTGACCTGATCGCAATGAACGACGACACGATCACGTTCCGGGCTTCCCGGGCGTTCGGGCTGGTGTGTCAGGTGAGTTCGCCCTACCCGGTCTACAACGTCCGGGTCACGAAGGTGGGAGACGGATTCCAGACCGGCGACTCGGCCTTCGTGTTCGCCGACAACGACATCAGGCTTCGCGGTGACGATGTGTGGGTGCCCACGGTGGTGCGGAGTGCGTCAACCAGTGGGAACTGTGGTGGCGACCCGGCCCAGGAGATGTCGCTGACGGCAGGGTTCGCCTTCGTCGGCGACTCGGTGAGCCCAGGCGCCGAGGTCAGGGCATTCAAGCGGTACACCTACGGTCTGATGCGCATGTACTTCGGGGAGACCTACCTCGCCCGCTGGGAACCTGGGATCGGGAACTATGAGGCGCTGGTAGGGCCCGTGGACGAGGACGGCCTGTCCTTCGTCTACCAGGACTCCACCGGGGCCGTGACCAACACCAGGAACGACGTGCGCCAGATCCGCGTGACGCTCCGGACTTCGTCTCCGGTTCGCGGCTTGGACGGGAACCGACTCGCGGATTCCCTGACCACCACGATCTTTACCCGCAACTGAGGATCCCGATGACGATCCGGCCCCATGTTCCGTCGTCCGCCACGGGCGAACCCCGCAGGCGCGGGGACGAAGGGTTCGTGCTCGCCGCGGCGGCGTTCGGATTGCTCGTCGTCATCGTCCTGGTGACGGGTGGGTTCTTCATCGCCCGTCAGGAATTCCAGGTAGGCATGGCCAACGAGCATGCCGCGGAGGCGTTCTATCTCACCGAGCGGTCCCTGACCGAGTTCGTGGGATCCAGGTGGAACCTCCAGACCTACGGCGCCCTGCCGACCTGGACCCCGACCACCGTGGTGGACACCATCGGCGACGCTGAGCTGACGGTGGAGCTCACCCGCTTGGGCGAACGCACCTACTTCGTGGACGGCACGGCGGTAACGGTCAACCGTGGCTTCTACAGTGGCGCGAGCCGCCGCATCGGCACGGTAATGAAGCTCTTCTCTCCGGTCCTCGAGCCGCCCGCGGCACTCACGACCCGGGGCGAGACCGAGATCAAGGGAACGGCCGAGGTCCACGGAGAGGACCTCAACCCGACGGCCTGGGCAGGATATTGCGCGGGATTCGGGGGCGTGGACAAGCCCGGAATCCTGACCAATGACACGTCCCTCGTGACGCTGGGGTCCGCCGTGACGAATTACACGGGGAATCCGCCCCTGGCGGAAGACCCCAGCATCGGGGACGCCACCTTCACGCAATTCGGGGAAGTGGGTTGGGACGAACTGGTCGCCATGGCGGACAAGACCCTTGGCTCCGCCGGGGCCATGCTCAACATCACCGGCAGTGAGCCGGTTCTGAAGGCGGACGGCACCTGCGACAAGTTCGCCCTGCTGAACTGGGGCGATCCCGAAAACCCCACCGCGCCCTGCGGCGATTACTTCCCCACGGTCTACTCCCGCGGAGGTCTGCGCATCCAGTCCGGGGGCGTCGGCCAGGGAGTGCTTCTGGTGGACGGGACGCTGGACCTGCGGGGGGACTTCGTGTGGTACGGCATCATCATCGTCCAGGGGAGCTTCGAGACCCAGGGGAACGGCAACCGGGTCTTCGGCGGGGTCTTGGCCTCCAACGCCTCCTTCGATTCCCAGGGGTTGGTCGGGGGCTCGGTGGTCACGAACTCCACCTGCTCCGCTACGCGGGCAGTCCTCTACAACTCGGCCCTCACCCGGCTCCGGCCTCTCGCGGCGCGCAGCTGGGTCGACCTTTCCGGGGTCGAGAACTGAGTGTCACCGCGGTTCTTCGGAAAACATTTGAATTCGGAGTCGGACCGCGGGTGTGGCAGAAAAACATCAGTTGAGATAGAGAGTTATTGTTTTTATGGGTTTTAAGGGACATTTGGATGCTTGACACGGTGGAGTTGGCCGTGGTACTCTGGACCCAATAAAGTTGGAAAAATTTGTTTACGTTTCTCGAAATGGGTGTGCCCAATGGCGCTCTTAGGCCGCAAGAGAACATCGCTCGGACTCGACGTAGGCAGCGGGTTCATGAAGGTCGTGGAGGTGGATCACTCGGGTGATCAGCCCGAGGTGACCCAGGTGGTCGTGCGACCCCTGGCCCAGGACGCCATCGTCGAGGGCGAAGTCATGGATCCTGGACTCGTAGCGGATACGCTCCGAGCCCTCTTCGCGGAATCGGGGCTCAAGTCCCGGGAGGTCGTAACGGCCGTGGGGGGCCACGACGTCATCGTGAAGAAGATCAAGATGGACCGAATGAAGGAAGCCGAGGCCCGGGAGGTCATTCGCTGGGAGGCGGAGCAGTACGTCCCATTCGACATCAAGAGCGTCGAGCTCGACTTCCAGATCCTGGATCCGAACGACGACGGGATGCAGATGGAGGTCCTCCTCGTCGCCGCCAAGCGAGAGCTGGTCGAGAACAAGGTGGGTCTGCTGGCCGATGCCGGCGTGTCCGCCGCGGTGATCGACGTGGACACCTTCGCGCTCCACAACGCCTTCGAGCACAACTACCCGGAGGCCATGGAGGGCATCGTCGCCCTGGTGAACGTCGGCCACGACACCACCAAGGTCACCATCCTCGAGGACGGTGTGCCCATCCTGCCCCGGGACATCCCCTTCGGCTCCCGCCGCGTGCGGGAGGACGTGCAGCGGGAACGGGGCGTCACATCGGAGCAGGCCGAGGACATCGTGCAGGGGCGGGAGACGATCCCGGACCTGGACCGCTTCGTCCAGGCCTCCGCGGACGAGGTGGCCGTCGGGATCGAACGGGCGGCCGCGTTTCTCATGACCCAGCCCACGGGTGGCGGAATCGGGAAGATCTACGTGAGCGGGGGAGGTGCCCGGATTCCCGGGATGGTGGAAGCATTGGGGAGGCGGATGGGCGTCGAAACCCATCTGGTGAACCCCTTCGAGCGCATTCCGGTTCACCCCGGGGCTGCGCAGAACGTGAACCTGGACGAGGCCGCGCCCATGCTCTTGCTGTCGCTGGGGCTGGCGCTGCGTCAGGCCTGACCGGGGAGACGTGCCTTGATCAAGATCAATCTCAACCCAGGCTCGAAGAAGAGCAGCGGCGGACGCAAAGGCTTGGCCAATGCGTTCTCCGGGCTCACCAGAGGCTCGGGCTCGGGCGGATCCCGAGGTTTCGGCGGACTCGATCCCTGGGTGGCGTGGACCGGTATCGCCGCCATTGGTGCGGCCCTGGCCATGGTCTTCCTGTTCTTCTCCGCTTCGTCGCGTCACGCGGACCTGACCCTCATGGTGGAGGAGCAGGCCAGTGATTCGGCTCGGTACGCCGAGATCATCGCGAATACCGAGATGCTCCAGGCTCGGCGGGATTCCATCGCTCAGCGGGTCCAGGTGATCCAGGAGATCGACCGGGATCGCTACCTCTGGCCCCACCTCATGGACGAGATCGCCCGAGCCCTGCCCAACTACGTGTGGGTGTCGGGAATGATCCCCGTCGGCATGGGAGAGGGGCCCCGGTTCCAGCTGAGTGGTCTCGCGGGGACCAACCTGGCGCTCACGACGTTCATGGAGAGCCTGGAGGCCTCGCTGTTCGTCCAGAACGTGAGCCTGGTCAGCACGACCCAGTCGGTCATGGACGATGCCGCGGGACGGAGCCGTGTGGTGAACGCGTTCCAGCTGGAAGCGGAATACGAATACCCGCCGCCGGAAATGATCGAGACGGTTCCACTGTTCGGTGGGAGCGAGAACCAACCTGAGCCCGTCGCGGACGGTTCCCAGCCGGGGACCGAGGCGACTCCGGGCCTGTGATGGCGAGGCGATGACTCCATGGCTCTGATTCCGCAGGAACCGAACAAGAGGAACGCACTCCTCGTCGGGTTTTTGATCGTCGCGGGCTTCTATGCGTTCAACAGCTTCTGGTGGGGCCCCAAAAAGGCCGAGATCGCCGAGATGAACGAGCGCTATGAGACCCTCGAGGGTCAGAATCGCCGGGCGGAAATCCTCGCGACCCGGGGCGCCGACGATCTGGTCGATCGTCTCGCGCTCTACGAGCGGCATATCGCCGAGCTGGAGAGGCTGATTCCTCGCAGACAAGAGGTCCCAGCCCTTATCGCCGATGTCACTCGTGCGGCCATCCGGACGGATGTCGAAGTCTCGGACTTCCGACCGGCCGGCGAGGAGATGGGCACGTTCTATACGAAGAGCTCCTACGAATTCCAGGTCATTGGCGACTACCACAACGTCGGTGACTACCTGGCTTCCATTGCCTCCCTCCCCCGGATCGTGACGCCGGTGGACCTTGAACTGACCGAGTTCCGGGGAGCCGAGGTGGTGACCCGGGACATGGAAGCTCCGGTCTTGGCCCGATTCCGGATCGAGACCTACGTCCTTCCCGAAGGCGGACAACCCCCGCCCCCACAGCCCGACACGGTGCTGGAGGGAATGCCCACCGGAGGTGACCGATGAGTATCGTGCGTTGGACGCTCGGGGCCTGCTGCGCCCTCATATGCGCGGCCGGAGTGGCCCAGTCGGCGTCGGCTCAGGAGGGGGATCCACCCCCGACCGAGACCGTGACCGAACTGGTGTTCGACCGCGAGGTGTTCGTCTACCCCCGGTACAGCCGACGGAATCCATTCTCGCCCCTCGTGGACATGGCGGATTCCGGACCCCGGTTCGAGGAGCTTTCCCTTCAGGGGATCGTTTACTCGAGCAACCCCCAACTGAGCGTCGTGCTCCTGCACGGCGGCGAGATCGCCGTCCGAGAGGGAGTCATGATGCCCCAGACGTTTCGCCTGAGGCGGGGTGAGGTGGTCGGCAATGTCCGCATCATCGAAATCCAGCCCACGAGAGTCATCGTCGACGTCGATGAGTTCGGCGTCATAGAGCAGCGCGTATTCGAGCTTCAGCGCGGCAGTGGAGGCAACAGCCAATGATTCCGGTTCTAGCAGTCCTGGGAGGGATCCTCCTGGCGGAAGCCCCCGAGCCGGTCACGAACCTGTCGGTACTCCCGTCCGTGGAGCGTACCGAGATCGTGATCGAGGTCGAGGGCGAGGTGCAGTTCAGGGACTTCACGATGGAAGGACCGAACCGGCTGGTGCTGGATATCCTCGGCGCACGGTCCGGCCTTTCCCGCGAGACGTTCCCGGCCATCGACCGAGGGGGCGTTCGTAGCCTCCAGGTGAGCCAATACTCTGATGACGTGGTTCGGGTCGTCGTCGAACTCGACGTGCCCACCGAGTATCAGGTCACGCAGGGCAGCGGCTATCTCAGACTCTCGCTGAGCAGCGGGGCCGCCCAGTTCGAGCCCTGGTCCTCTGCGGCGATGTTGTCGATGCGCCCGGATGCCTCGGCCTCGAGCGAGGAGGCGGAGACGCCCGACCGCAGGGGGGAGCTCGTGAGGACCGCGGGGCGGGAGATCCACACGCTGCCCTCGGCCGAGCGGTTCGGTATCCGCCAGCGGCAAGAGGCGGCTGCGATCACGGTGACCTTCAAGGAGGCCCCGATCGAGGACGTTCTGTTCACGTTCTCCGAGTTCTCCGGCAGGTCGATCGTTCCCGGCGTAGACGTGGACGGCCAGGTGAACGCCCAGATCAAGGCGCAGCCATGGGACATCGCGCTCAACACCATCCTCTCCTCTCAGGGGTGGGCGGCTCGGGAGCTGGACTCGGGAATCATCATCGTGGACAACCTGGAGAACCTGGCGAGCCGTGAAGGCGTCGTGCAGCTCCAGACCAAGACGTTCCGCATCGAGTTCTCCTCGGCGGCCGAAGTTCTCGCCCCGGTCACGGCCCTGCTCACCGAGCGCGGGAACGCGGAGGTGAGCGAGTCCTCCAATACCGTGGTGGTGATGGACGTGCCCAGGGTACTGGAGGACGTGGAGGCACTGATCGACCAGCTGGACCAGCGCACTCCACAGATCAGCATCGCCGCGAAGATCATCTTCGTGGACCGCACGGACCTCCTGGAGTTCGGGGTTACCTATGACCTGAAGGACTCCCAGGGGAACCAGCTGAACTTCATCACGCCCGGTGGAATCGACTCGAATGGCGACGGCTTCATCGACGCCAGCGAGACGGTCGAGAAGGGCACGGACGTCGTCTCTCTGGGCGGAAACTCTCTGGCGGCGCTGGGGAACGCCAACTCCCGCGTCATCAAGCCGCAGATGCAGTTCCTGACCTCGCTCATTCTGGGCCGGTACTCCCTGGTCAACTTCATCGAGGCCCTGGAGTCGGTGAACCTCAGTGAGATCCAGGCCACCCCGTCCGTGCAGGTCATGGACAACCAGGAGGCCAGGGTGCTGGTCGGTGAGCGGACGCCTCTGCGCGTAATCGACGCCTCGGCCGGTGCCGGCGGGGTGGGGCAGCAGCAGCAGCCTCAGGCCACGGTGCAGATCGAGGAGACGGGGATCTCCCTTACGGTGACGCCCCACGTGACGGCCGGTGATCTGATCCTGTTGGATCTCGCCGCGGAGCGGTCCTCGCCGGCCATCGGTGACTCCGACGTCGGCTTCATCTTCCGGACCCAGGAGGCCCAATCCAGGGTGCTGGTTCGGGATGGCGAGACTGTGGTGATCGCGGGTCTGACCTCCACGGAGAGTTCAGAGGTTCGCAGCGGGATCCCGCTTCTCATGAACCTCCCGGTCGTGGGAGCCCTGTTCCGCACCACGCGGAAACAGGCGATCCAGCGAGACCTCATGATCCTGGTCACTCCATACATCGAACGGGAGTCCCGGTGATGAGGGGACCCAGGGAGATAAAGATGCTAGGTGGACGTGTGAGGCACTCGAAACTAGGGATGCCCCTGATCGTACTGGCGGCTGCCCTCGCCTTCGGGGCGTGCGGAAGCGACAACTACTTCTCGCCGCCCAGCGGGGATCCGCCCGAGATCCTGGAGCTTCTGGCTCCGCCGGAAGTCGCGGTGGGACAGAAGCTGGATGTGGCGGTTCGAGCTCGCGGGACGCTCCCGTTGGACTCTTTGGTGGTGAAGGTCCGTGGCGCGTTCAACGCGGATCGGCAGGTGGTTTTCGCCAGCGTCACGTATGACCAGTCGGTGGTGGTGAGCTTCGACGTTCCCTCCACTCTGGCGGACTCGGTGGCCACGGTCACGGCCTACGCCTACGACCGGATTGGCCAGGTGAGCACGCCGTTGCAGGACCAGGTGCGCATCACGGCGCCTCCACCGGCTCCCTGACGGGACAGACCCGATCAGGCGCCTCCCGAGGGACCTCGTGTCCGGCGGGAGGGCTGTGAGGCTGGTTCCGGGCCCATGTGGATGGCCCTCATACCCGGCGTCCCCGGCGGTCTTCCGCCGGGGACGCCGTTGTTCGGGGCTTGAGCGGCGACAGGGGATGCCACAGGTTGATCCGGTCCTGAGTCCGCGGCGGGAACCCGCCCAGACGGCCACTGTCGAGGTGCTCGTAAACCCATGAAGAGTCTTTCCTTTCGTACCGCCGGCGAGTCCCACGGACGAGGTCTCGTCGCCATCCTCGAGGGGATTCCGGCGGGCCTCGATCTGCAGATGGCCCGGGACGTGGATCCCCAGCTGAAGCGCCGTCAGCAGGGGTATGGACGAGGCCGGAGGATGCAGATCGAGTCCGACGTCGCCGATCTGTTGGCCGGCGTAAGACTGGGGGAGACCCTGGGGAGCCCCATCGCATTGGCCGTGTGGAATCGGGACTGGGACAACTGGACCACTGCCATGAGCCCCCTGCCTCCGGCGGACGGGGCGAACGAGAAGGCGCTGCGGGCCATGTACCTGCCCCGCCCGGGGCATGCCGACCTCGCCGGTATTCTCAAGTACGACCGGCGAGATACCCGGGACATACTGGAGAGGGCCTCGGCCCGGGAGACCGCCGCCCGGGTGGCGTGCGGCGCCATCGCCCGCCGGTTCCTGGGAGAACTCGGCGTGGAGGTAGGGAGTCACGTCATCTCCATCGGGCCGGTGGTGGCCGCGCCGCCGGAGCCCCTTCCCGCCGACCTGAACGCCGTCGCCGACGCATCGGCCGTGCGCTGCCTGGATCCGAAAGCCGACCAGGCCATGCGAGATGCCATTGATCGAGCGAAGGAGGAGGGGGACACCCTCGGCGGGATCTTCGAGGTGGTGGTCACCGGACTCCCCGTGGGGCTGGGCAGTCACGTGTCCTGGGACCGTAAGCTGGACGGGCGTCTGGCCCAGGCGCTGATGTCCATCCAGGCGATCAAAGGAGTGGAGATCGGATTGGGCTTCGAGGGCGCTCGAAGGCCGGGGTCCCAGGTCCACGACCCCATCGTGCCCGAACCCGCCGCCATCCGAAAGGGTGGGTTCGGTCGCACCGCCAACGGCGCGGGAGGGCTGGAGGGCGGAATCACCACGGGAGAACCCCTCGTCGTGCGAGCGGCCATGAAGCCCATCGCCACCCTCCGCAAGCGACTCCCCTCGGTGGACCTTCGGGACGGCTCGGTCGGCGACGCGGCGGTGGAGCGCAGCGACGTGTGCGCCGTGCCGGCGGCGGCGGTCATCGGCGAGGGCATGGTTTGCCTGGCCGTGGCCGACGCGGTCCTCGAGAAGTTTGGCGGCGACTCCATGACCGAGACGACGCGGAACCTCCAGGGCTATCTAGGCGGGCTTTCCGAACGCAGGTTCGGACCCCGGTGAACCAAGCGACCGGGCCCGTCGCCTCAGGTCAGGTCGCCCGAATCGTCCTGGTGGGCTTCATGGGAGCGGGCAAGTCGTCGGTGGGGCCCGCCCTGGCCCGACTCCTCGGGTGGGACTTCGTGGACATGGACTCGGAAATCGAGGCCCGGACGGGGCTTTCCATTTCCGAGATCTTCGCCTCCGGAGGGGAGGCGGAGTTTCGCTCCGTCGAGGAAGGCGTCGGGACCGACCTCCTCTCCCGATCTCGCGTGGTACTGTCGGCCGGCGGCGGATGGGCGGCGGCGGAGGGGCGGCTGGAGAGCCTTCCCCGCAACACCGTTTCGGTGTGGCTCAGGGTGTCGGCAGAGGAGGCGCTGCGTCGGGCTTCGAGCCAGGGAATCCGTCGGCCGATGCTGGAGACCCCGGACCCGCTGGAGGCCGCGAGGGAACTCCTGCGGCTTCGCGAACCATTCTACTCTGTCGCGGACGTCACACTGGACACCGAGGGGACGGACCCCCAACGTCTCGCGGTCGATCTCCTCCGGGCGATCGACGGTCTCCCCATTGCCCATCCGACTTGACCGAGGGTCCGGGACAACGCCCGAGGCCGCACACCAGTCGATCCTTCTGCCCATTTCGCAGCCAACCGAATGCCGAAAGCCAAACACCTTGTCATCGTAGAGTCCCCCGCCAAGGGCAGGACGATCGAGCGGTACCTGGGCCCCGATTACGAAGTCGGGTCCACCGTCGGTCATATCAAAGACCTGCCCAAGAAGGACCTCGGTGTGGATGTCGAGGATGGCTTCGAGCCCGAATGGGTCGTCATGCAGGGCAAGAAGAAGGTCATCGACGACCTGAAGAAGAAGGCCAGGGGTAAGGATGATATCATCATCGCCACCGACCCGGACCGTGAGGGCGAAGCCATCGCTCAGCACGTCATGGAGGAGGTGAAGGGACGGAATATCCCCACGCGTTTCCGCCGCGTGGAGTTCCGAGAGATCACGAAGGACGCGGTGCGGTCCGCTCTGGATCGGGCACGGGAGGTGGACGTTCCCCGGGTGGAGGCCCAGCAGGCCCGGCGCATCCTGGATCGCCTGGTCGGGTACCAGGTCAGCCCCCTCCTCTGGAAGCCCATGTACCCGGGATTGTCTGCGGGGCGGGTGCAGACCGTCGCGCTGCGGTTGATCTGCGAACGAGAGGACGCGATCCAGGCGTTCGAGCCTCAGGAGTACTGGAAGGTCACCGCTCACCTGGTCAAGGACGGTCAGCGCTTCGACGCCAAACTCCACCAGATCGACCACAAGGCATTCACGCTCAAGAACGGTGAAGAGGCCGGCGCAGTGCTCCGGGACGTGGAGGGCCTCCCCTTCGAGGTGACGTCCCTGAAGCGTAGGGAGCGGCGGAAGAACCCCCCGGCTCCGTTCACCACGTCGACGATCCAGCAGGAGGCCGCAAAGCAGCTTCGCTTCTCGGCCCGACGGACGATGCAGACGGCGCAGCGACTCTACGAGGGCGTGGAACTGGGCTCCCGGGGTGCGGTGGGCCTGATCACCTACATGAGGACCGACTCCACCCGGGTGGCACCGGGGGCGGTCGATGCCGCACGGGCGTTCGCCAGCCGCGAGTTCGGTGAGAGCTACATCCCCAAGTCTCCCCGGAGCTTCGCCGGCAAGCAGCAGAAAGCTGCCCAGGAGGCACACGAGGCCATCCGCCCAACCTCGGTGGATCTGCACCCCGACGCCGTCCGGCAATTCCTGACGGACGACCAGGCCAAGCTCTACCGGCTCATCTGGACGCGTTTCGTCGGGAGCCAGATGTCCTCGGCCGTGTTCGACACGACCACCGCCGATTTCGACCTCTTGGGCCAGGTCTCAGGCCGGTCGAATCTGTTCAGGGCGACGGGATCGGTGCTCCGGTTCGACGGGTTCCTGCGGCTTTACCAGGAAGGCAAGGAGGCCGGGGACCATCGACGACTCGACGACATGGATCCCCTTCCGGCACTGTCCAACGGAGATGTGGCCGAACTGGCCGAGCCGCCCGTGGCGGAAGGGGGCGAGGCCGTACCGGCCCTCGAGCCCTCTCAGCACTTCACCCAGCCGCCGCCGCGATTCTCCGAAGCTTCCCTGGTAAAGGAACTCGAGCGGCTGGGGATCGGCCGCCCCTCCACCTATGCCCAGATCATCTCCACGATCCTGGATCGGGAGTATGTCCTGCTGGAAGAGCGGCGGTTCGTTCCCACCCCCCTGGGAGACACGGTCTCCAAATTCCTGGTCCGGCTCTTCCCCGACCTCTTCGACGTGGATTTCACCTCCCGCATGGAGGATGCTCTCGATCGGATCGAAGAGGGAGAAGTCCAATGGCGACGCCCGCTAAGCGACTGGTATCCCGGCTTCGCCGCCCGGCTGCAGACCGGAGAGGCCAGCGCCGAGGAGATGGTTCAGGAGATCCTGGCGGCGGAGGGTGAGACCTGCGAGGTGTGTGGTCGCCCCATGATGGTCCGTTGGAACAAGCGGGGACGTTTTCTCGGCTGCTCCGGCTATCCGGAGTGCAGGAGTACGCGACCGTTGGACCAGGACCAGTCCGTGGCAGAGGAGAAGGAGTTGGGGTCCGATCCCGAGTCGGGCCTTCCCATCCTGGCCAAGGTCGGACCCTACGGTCCCTACCTGCAGCTCGGTGAGGGCGGGGATGGGAAGAAGCCCAGACGGGTCGGCCTGCCCAAGGGAAAGGTCCTGGAGGACGTGGACATGCCGTACGCCCTTGGCATGCTTTCCCTCCCGAGGGCTCTGGGTGTCGACCCGAAGACCGGGGCCGACGTCGAGGCCGGGATGGGGCGCTACGGCCCCTACGTTCGGCGAGAGAAGACGTACCGGAACCTGAAGAGCGAGGATGAGATCTTCACCGTCACACTCGATGAGGCCGTGACCCTCCTGGACACCAAGAAAGGCCGGGCGGTGCTCAAGGATCTCGGGTCCCACCCCGAGAGCGGAGAACCCCTTCGCGTCCTGGACGGTCGGTATGGTCCCTATGTCACCGACGGGAAGGTGAACGCCTCGTTGAAGAAGGGGGCGGATCCCGAGGACCTGACCATGGAGGAGGCTTTGGACCTCCTCAAGAAGGCGGCCGCGAGAAAGAAGTCCGGGGGCGGGCGCAGGGGGCGGAAGAACGGTTGAACCAGTCCGAAACCGCCAGGGTCGAAGTCGTGGGAGGAGGTCTCGCGGGGTGTGAGGCGGCCCTCCAACTCGCCCGGAGGGGCTACCGGGTCGTCCTGGTGGAGATGCGCCCGGCTGTGTCCACCGACGCTCACCAGTCCGGGGATCTGGGTGAGTTGGTCTGCACCAATTCCTTCAAGTCGGAGGATCCCGCCAACGCCCACGGCCAGCTCAAGCGCGAAATGCGGGCGCTCGGGTCGGTTCTACTGTCCGCGGCGGATCGTTCCAAGGTCCCCGCCGGATCGGCGCTCGCGGTAGATCGTCACCTCTTCGCCCGGGCCATGACCGAGTCGGTGGAGGCCCACCCACGGATCGAAGTGGTGCGGGAGGAGCGGACCGCACTCCCGGAAGGGCCGGCGGTCGTGGCCACCGGACCCCTGACATCGGACCGCTTCGCCGAAGCTGTCCGGGGGCAGCTGGGTGACGATGGCCTGGCCTTCTTCGACGCCATCGCTCCCATCGTGGGTGTCGACTCACTGGATCACTCGGTCGTATTCCGCGCCGGGCGTTTCGGGGAGGACGGGGACTATCTGAACTGCCCCTTCGACAAGGACGAATACGACGCCTTCATCCAAGCGCTCCTCGGCGGTGAGTCCCATGCGGGCCACGACTGGGATGCCGTGCCGTATTTCGAGGGCTGCCTACCCATCGAGGTCATGGCTTCCCGCGGGCCCGAGACCCTGCGATTCGGTCCCATGAAGCCCATCGGTCTCACGGATCCGAGGACCGGACAGCGGCCGTGGGCCGTGCTTCAACTCAGGAGTGAGGATCGCGCCGGGCAAATGTGGAACCTGGTGGGTTTCCAGACCCGGCTCAGGGTGGGGGAGCAGGGCCGCATCTTTCGGATGATTCCGGGACTGGCGAACGCCGAGTTTCTCCGATGGGGTTCGATCCACCGGAACAGCTACCTCAACTTCCCCGGCTGCCTCTCCGCTCACGGAGGACTGCCGGATCGCCCGGACCTGGTCTTCGCGGGACAGATCACCGGGGTGGAGGGCTATACGGAGTCTGCGGCCTCGGGGATGCTGGCCGGGATCAACCTCCACCGTGTGCTCCAAGGACAGGAGCCCATCATTCCACCGCCCACGACCATGATCGGAGGGCTGCTCCGGTATCTCCGGGAGGCCCGGCCGGGGCACTTCCAGCCAATGAACTCCAACTGGGGCCTGGTCGACCCTCTTGAAGAGCGAGTCCGGGACAAGCGACTCAAGCGGCAGGCCCTCGCCGAGCGGGCGCAGCGGGAGTTCCTGGCCTGGATGGAGGCGAACGGAGTGGAGGTGGAGGAAGGGAAGGCCCTTCAGACATGAAGGCTCCGGGCGACCCCACCGGCGACCCCACTGCGGTGGATTTCCTCCGCCACCTGCGTGACGAGCGCCAACTGTCGCCGAACACCGTCGCCGCCTACCGCAAGGACCTGGAAGACCTGACTGAGTTCGTGAGTGATTACCTGGGTAAGGAGAACTGGCGTTGGAGCGACGTCGACCGCCTGACCCTCAGGAGCTTCATGGGGTGGTGTGGCCGCCGCGGGCTGAGCCGCCGCACGGTAGCACGGAAGCTCTCGGCGGCACGGACCTTCTTCCGGTTCCTTCATCAGGAAGGCTCCCTGGACGCCAACCCGACCCGGGCGATCCGTGCACCCCGCACCGAACGGAGACTCCCGGGACATGCCCGTCGGGCCGAACTCGAGGCCATCTTCAGCCTCGCCGAGGCCCGGGCCGCCGAAAACAGCCTGTCCGGAACCCGCGACCTGGTCATCCTCGAGGTCCTCTACGGGAGCGGCCTCCGACTCTCGGAGCTCCACGCCCTGGACCTGCAGGATCTGGATCTGCGGGGCGGCAAGGTCAAGGTCCTGGGTAAGGGGAGCAAGGAACGGATCGTCCCGGTCACCCGAGCGGCGGCGACGGCGGTGGAGCGGTATCGACCCCGCCGGGACGAGGCCGTAGCCCGAAGCCGGAAACCCGATCGACGGGCCCTGCTGGTGAACCGTTCGGGGGGCCGGCTCTCCCGGCGGTCGATTCAGCGCATCGTCCGACGGTTCTTCCAGTCGTCTGGAGAGGGGGACGACCTGACCGTGCATTCGTTGCGGCATTCCTTCGCGACACATCTCCTGGACGCCGGAGCGGACCTGATGGCCGTCAAGGAGCTACTGGGTCACGCGTCCCTGTCCACCACCCGGATCTATACCCACACATCCCGGGACCGGCTGAGGCGCATCTACCGGGACTCCCACCCCCGGGCTTGAGCGACGGCACCCGTTTGGGCTCTCCCAACTGGGATCGGGGTATATTTCCTTCTCCTTTCAATGCCGGCCCGGGGACGATCCCCGGTTCTCGGCGAAAAACCCCACGCGGGAGACAGCTGGATGCCCAGGGCAGAACTTCGTGCCACCACGGTCGTCGCCGTCCGCCACAAGGGCCTCACGGCGCTGGGAGGGGACGGACAGGTGACCCTGGGGGACACGGTCATCAAGGGTACGGCCACCAAGGTCCGGTCCCTCCGGGACGGCAAGATCCTCACCGGATTCGCCGGCGCGGTGGCCGACGCCTTCACCCTCTTCGAGAAGCTGGAGGAGAAGCTCGAGCGCTACCCGGCCAACCTCCCCAAGGCGTGCGTGGAGCTGGCCAAGGACTGGCGCACGGACCGGTATCTCCGGCGACTCAACGCCCTGCTCGTGGTGGCGGACCGGGATCACCTGTTCATGGTGAGTGGGGAGGGGGACGTCATCGAGCCCGACGACGGTGTGTTGGCCATCGGCTCAGGCGGTTCGTACGCCCTGGCCGCGGCCAGGGCCCTCAAGGAACACTCCGATCTCCCGGCAGGCCGGATCGTCCGGACCGCCCTGGAGATCGCTGGTGACATCTGCATCTATACCAACCAGGCCATCACGGTCCTGGAGCTGAACGGCGAGGAATCAGGGGAATGACCGAGACCGACGAGCTGACCCCCCGACAGGTTGTGGCCGAACTCGACCGATATATCGTGGGCCAGGACGCGGCCAAGAAGGCCGTGGCCATCGCGCTTCGAAACCGCTGGCGGCGCCAGCGGGTTGGAGAGGAGCTCCGGGACGAGATCGAACCCAACAACCTCATCCTCATCGGACCCACGGGCGTCGGGAAGACCGAGATCGCTCGCCGGCTGGCCCGACTGGCCGGGGCCCCGTTCGTGAAGGTCGAGGCGTCGAAGTTCACCGAGGTCGGATACGTGGGTCGGGACGTGGAGTCCATGGTCCGGGATCTGGTGGACGCGTCCATCTCCATGGTCCGTGAGGAGCGAGAGGCCGAGGTGGAGGAGGATGCCGAACGGAGGGTGGAGGACCGGATCCTGGACCTCCTCCTCCCGCCCGTCGCCCAGGCGCCGGAACGGGGTGCCGCGTCCGAAGGGGAAGGGAGTGTCGGGGGTCCCAGAGGCTCTGCGGGCTCCGGGCCGGGGACGGGCACGCCGACCCGGCCCCACATCTTCGTGGCCGGTCCCAGCGGTAGCGAGGTGGTCGCTCAGGAACTCCCGCGCCAGGAGGGGGAGGCTGAATCCCCGGGCGAGCCGGACATCCTGGATACGGCCCCCGTGGGGGAGGACCGGCGGGCCCGGACCCGGGAGAAACTCCGGACCCTTCTTCGGGACGGGAAGCTCGAGGATCGGGAGATCGAGTTGGAGGTCCGCCAGTCCGCAAACATCGAGGGGATGATGGTTCCCATGGGTGGCGGGGACGGCATGGACCACAACTTCATGGAGATGCTCCAGGACATGCTTCCCAAGCGGACCAAGCGGCGCGTCATGACCGTGGCGGAGGCTCGTAGGATCCTGCTCCAGGAGGAGTTCGAGCGCCTGGTGGACATGGACGACGTCATCGCCGACGCCATGGATCGTGCCGAGGAATCCGGGATCATCTTCTTGGACGAGATCGACAAGATCGCGGGGCCCCAGGGTGGCCAGGGACCCGACGTGAGCCGAGAGGGCGTCCAGCGGGATCTCCTCCCCGTGGTGGAGGGCTCCAACGTCCAGACGAAATACGGGCTGGTGAGGACGGACCACGTCCTCTTCATCGCTGCCGGTGCCTTCCACGTCTCCAAGCCCAGCGACCTGATCCCCGAGCTCCAGGGGCGTTTCCCGATCCGGGTCGAACTGGAGGCCCTGGGGGAGGAGGAGTTCGTTCGGATCCTCACCGAGCCGAAGAACGCCCTTACCGCCCAGTACAGCGCCATGGTGGCCACCGAGGGTGTCGAGTTGACGTTCCAGGAGGACGGGATCCGGGAAGTGGCGGCGATCGCTGCGATCCTGAACGACCGAATGGAGAACATCGGGGCCCGCCGGCTACGGACCGTCCTTACCACGCTTCTGGAGGAGATCATGTTCGCCCTCCCCGAGGAGGGGGCCGGGTCCATTTCCGTCGACGGCGCCTTCGTGCAGGACCGTCTGGCGGGGATCATCGACGACGAGGATCTGACCCGATACATCCTCTGATCCCGCGGCGACGGCCGGGGATGGATGGGGGTGCAGGGAATCTGCCAAAACGGCGGGAATCGACCTTCCCCGCCCTCGCCCAGGGTGGTACTTTCACCTCGTCGGAGATCCGCTCCGATGGGGCCGATCGCCCGTCGCCCGGCCCCGGGCAGCAACCTTCCCGAAAGCCCATCCGTGAGTTCCCACAAGCGCGATTTCCTCGCGATCACCGATTTCTCCCGGGAGGACCATTACCGGGTCCTGGATCGGGCCCACCGCCTGAAGAGTGGTGAGGAGCCCAGCCGGGGTCTCGAGGGCAAGACCCTCGCGATGATCTTCCGCAAAAGCTCTACCCGCACACGGGTTTCCTTCGAGGTCGGCACCTTCCAACTGGGCGGCCACGCCGTCTTTCTCTCCGACCAGCACTCCCAGATGGGGCGGGGGGAGAGCATCCACGATACCGCCGAGGTCCTCTCCCGCTTCGTGGACGGGATCATGATTCGTACCTTCGCACACTCCGAGGTGGAGGCTCTTGCCGCTGAGGCTTCGGTACCCGTGATCAACGGCCTGACCGACCTCCTCCATCCCTGCCAAGTGGTCTCTGATATCATGACGGTCCAGGAGTCCTTTGGTCGGGATGTCGGCGGACTTCGTGTCGCTTGGATCGGTGACGGAAACAACATGGCCAACTCGTGGATCAACGCAGCCAGGGTGTACGGGTTCGAGTTGAGGCTCGCCTGCCCGGAGGGGCATGATCCCGATCCCCAGATCCTGGATGCGGCGACGGCGTCCGGGCTCGTGTCTCTGACGCGGTCGCCGACGGAGGCCGCCGAGGGCGCCCACGTGCTCACGACAGACGTCTGGGCCTCCATGGGCCAGGAGGATGAGCAGGAGGCCCGAGCCGAGGCATTCGTCGGCTACGTAGTGGACCAGGGACTCATGTCTCGGGCGGATCCCTCGGCCATCTTCCTCCACTGCCTTCCGGCCCACCGAGGGGAAGAGGTGACCGCCGAGGTCATCGACGGCCCCGCGTCCCGGGTGTTCGACGAGGCGGAGAACCGCCTACACGCTCAGAAGTCCATTATGCTCGAACTGATGGGGTAGCACGACCGATGACAGATCTGAAGAAGACCCCTCTCGACGCGCGGCATCGCGCTCTCGACGGGAAGATGGTGCCCTTCGCGGGATACGCCATGCCCGTTCAGTATCCCGCGGGGATCACCGCCGAGCACCGGGCGGTCCGCGAGGCCGCAGGGCTGTTCGACGTCTCCCACATGGGCGAGTTCGAGGTGACCGGCTCCCAGGCCATGGAACTGATCCAGTACCTCACGGTGAACGACGCCGCCTCCATCGAGGTGGGTCAGGCCCAGTATTCGGCCCTCTGCCGGGAGGACGGCGGGATCCTGGACGACTTGATCGTCTACCGGAGGGCCGACAGTTACCTGCTGGTCGTGAACGCCTCCAATCGAGCGAAGGACCTCTCATGGGTCCTCGATCACGCGGGTCAATTCGACGCCGTGGTCGTGGACCGCTCCGACGAGTTCGGCCTCCTGGCTCTCCAGGGGCCCAGGGCCTCGTCGATTCTCTCCGGTCTGACAGACCTGGACCTGGATGCCATCGGCTACTACCGGTTCGCCGAAGGCCAGGTGGCGGGTGTCCAGGCCATCGTGAGCCGCACCGGATACACCGGGGAGGATGGATTCGAACTCTACGTACCCGCCGGGGATGCGCCCGGGCTATGGGATGCACTCATGGTTGCCGGCGAGGGGGCTGGGCTCATTCCGGCCGGGCTGGGAGCCAGGGATTCTCTGCGCTTGGAGGTGGGGTATGCGCTCTACGGGAACGACCTGGACGAGGAGCATACACCGCTGGAGTCGGCCCTGGCGTGGATCACCAAGCTCGACGGCGATGACTTCGTCGGGAAGGAGGCACTGCTCAGGCAGCGTGAGGCCGGGGTGCCCACCCGCCTGACCGGCCTTCGGCTCACGGCCCGGGGTTTCCCCCGGCCCGGGTATCCTGTGGTCTGGAATGACGAGGAGGTCGGCTCGGTCACATCCGGCGTTCTGAGCCCGTCCCTCGGGGAGGGCGTCGCTCTGGTCCGGGTCCGGGCGGACCTGGCCAAGGCCGGAACCGAGCTCTACGTGCGGATCCGGGACCGGGACATCCCGGGGGTCACCCAGCGTCCGCCCTTCTACACCGAGGGGTCGGTCCGCCGGTGAACCCGATCCGCGTCGGGATCCTGACCTGCTCGGACCTGGGCTCCCAGGGGCTTCGGGAGGACCGCAGTGGGGATCTCGTGCGGGTGTGGGCAGAGGAGCGCGGCTACAGGGTCGCGGTCAGGGACCTGGTGCCTGACGAGAGTTCCGAGATCGTGCCGCGGCTCCTCGCCTGGTGCGACGGGGGAGATGTCGATGTGGTGATCTGTACCGGGGGGACGGGTTTCGGTCCTCGGGACGGGACCACCGAAGCGGCCCGAGCGGTGATCCAGAGAGCGGCCGATGGGCTGGCCGAGGCCATTCGGCGCGCGGGAGAGGCGTCCACGCCCTTCGCCCCCCTCTCCAGAGGAGTGGCCGGCATCCGTGGGAGGAGCCTGGTCCTCACGCTTCCCGGGAGCCCGGGAGGAGTGAGGGACGGACTGGCTGTTCTCAGCCCTCTCGTCGAACACCTCGTCGCCCTCCTCAGGGGCGAAGCGTCGGACCACCGCCCGAGTGGACCTGAGCGTCGTTCAGCCAGGCCGGAGCCGTCGTCGGCTCCGCCGGAGCAGGCGCCATCATGACCGGGTCGAGCCCATGAGCGGCGTCGTCCTCCTGTCCACCCACGATCTGGAGGTGGCCGGGGGCCTCAGGGAAGCCCTGGAGGACGGCGGCACGGCTACACGGCTCGTGGTCTCGGCCGATGATCTGGAGCCGTCGGGAGAGCCCGCGCTGCTCGTTCTGACCGGGAAGCTGGAAGGCACGGCGGCCGAGGAAATGGCCGGGAGAGCCCGCGGGGAGCTGCATCTCCCGGTGTTCGGCGTTTTCCCGGGCGGGGCCGAAGGGGTTCGGTCACGGGCCCGTGCGTTGGGACTCGAGGAGGTCTTCCAGACTCCGCTCGACGTGGACGCCGTCGTTCTGCTCGCTCGGCGCGCCCTGGCCCGGAAGCACCTCCAACGCCTCACGGGGATCGTGGGGGAGTCCGATCCCATCAGGGAGGCCCTGGAGCGGGTCCTCCAGATCGCCCGGGTCGATTCCACGGTCCTCATCACGGGTGAGTCCGGGACCGGCAAGGAACTCGTGGCTCGCGGCATCCACGCCCTCTCCCCTCGACGCCACAAACCATTCATCCCGGTGAACGTGGCGGCTCTCTCCGAGACCCTTCTCGAGAGCGAGATCTTCGGACACGCCAAGGGAGCGTTCACGGGCGCCATCGACAGTCGCAGAGGCTTCTTCGAACTCGCCCACGAGGGCACCATCTTCCTGGATGAGATGGGGGAGATGCCTCTGGCGACCCAGACCAAGCTCCTGAGGGTGCTCGAGCAACGCGAGTTCCTAAAGGTTGGCGGGGAGTCCCCCATTCGCGTGGACGTCCGGATCATCACTGCCACGAATCAGAATCTCCGACTCCGGGTCAACACGGGGGAGTTCCGAAGGGATCTCTACCACCGGCTCAACGTCCTCCACATCGAGCTCCCGCCCCTGCGGCAGCGTCGGGAGGACATCCCTCTCCTGGTCGAGCACTTCGTGAAGGTGGTGAGCGAGACCCACGACCGCGCCTTCATCGGGATCTCGGACGAGGCCATGAAGATCCTGATGGAATACGATTGGCCAGGGAACGTGCGGGAACTCAGGAACCTGGTGGAGAGCATGGTCGTGCTGGCTCCGGGCCGGGAGATTCTGGCCTCGGATATTCCCGTGGAGGTGCGCAACGGTGGGGGGGCGGGCGCCCTGATTCGGGTGGGGGATGAACCCATGCTTCCGGTCCCGTCCGGGGAAGGTGGCGTGGCCGCCGGCCGGGCCGAGCTCGAGTTCATCTTCCGCACGATGGTCGACATGCGCATGGATGTGGACCAACTCCGAAGCGAGTTCGAGCTCTATCGACGGGGCAAGGGCGTTGATCCTCCGGGATCGATCACGGGGGCCTCGGATGAACCGCTCCAGGGATTCCCAGCCCCGAGCGGGGAGATCCGGATCCACGCCCCGGCGACGGGAACCGGAGAACGAGTGGGCTCTGATGGGCTGCCGGGGGCTCCCGACTCCGGAATGGAGGACGAGGAGGCCGAGGTGGAGGTCGTGGCGTCGGGCTCCGCCGCCGGGACCCTCGCCCTTCCGGATGGGGCCGTGGTCTTCCGCCCCGGAATGACCATGGAGGAGATGGAGCGGGCGGCCATCGAAGCGGCCCTCGCGGCGGTGGGAGGGAACCGGAGGAAGGCGGCCCGAATCCTCGGAATCGGCGAGCGGACGCTCTACAGGAAGATCTCCAAGTTCGGACTGGACGAACGGCCCTAGCCCTCCAGCAGGGCCTCGATGCTCTCCAGCAGGTCTTCTCTCCCCTCACCGGTTTTTGACGAGAAGGGGAGCAGTTGCTCCGCATCCACCTGGAGTGCCTCCGCCAGGGCGGGCAACTGCTTCGCCCGGTTGGTGCTGGAGAGCTTGTCGATCTTCGTGAGCACGACGAGCGTCGGGATCTCGAGCTCCGCGAGGAACTCGATCATCCTGAGGTCGTCCTCCGTGGGGGAGTGGCGGCTGTCCACCAGGTGCACGACCCCCAGCAGTTGCTTCTCGCTCTTCAGGTAAGACTCGATGAGCGGACGCCACTGTTCCCGGACCGCTTTGGGCACCTTTGCGTATCCGAAACCGGGCAGATCCACCAGGTAGAACGTGTCGTTGACCGTATAGAAGTTCAGCGTCTGGGTCTTGCCGGGCTGCCCCGACACGTGGGCCAGCTTCTTTCGGGTTCGACGCAGGAGCGTGTTGATCAACGAGGACTTGCCGACGTTGGACCGACCGGAGAAGGCGATCTGGGGGAGGTCGTCCGGGCGCTCCTGGTCCGGTGAGCCCACCGAGATCCGGAACTCCACGTTGCGGATTTTCACTGGGAGATCTGGACGCCGGGATCCAGCGGCACCGGGTGGACGGCCCCTCCGTCCACGGACACCCCGCTCCGTGCGGCCATGGCGGCCTCCAGAACCTCGTCCATGTTTCTGACCGGGACGAAGCGCACCCTCTCCCGGACCTCCTGCGGAAGGAGTTCGAGTTCCGGCTCGTTCCCGGCCGGGAGAATGACCGTGAGGATGCCGGCCCTCAGGGCTGCCACCGACTTCTCCTTGATCCCCCCCACCGGGAGGACCCGGCCTCTCAGGGTGATCTCCCCGGTGAGGGCCACCTCGGCGCAGGTGGGGTTGGCCGTCAGTGCAGAAACCAGAGCGACGGCCATGGTGATTCCGGCGGAGGGACCGTCCTTGGGTGTCGCCCCCTCGGGGATGTGGACGTGGATATCCACCTCCTTGTGGAATCTCGGGTCCAGCCCCAGGCGGCGGGCTCGGGAACGGGCATAGGTCACCGCGGCGACCGCGGATTCCTTCATGACGTCGCCCAGAGTCCCGGTGAGTTGGATCTTCCCCGACCCCGGCACCACGGCCACCTCTACGTCCAGGACTTCTCCCCCGGCGGCGGTCCAGGCCAGGCCGTTGGCGATCCCGACCCTGTCGGGGCCGGTCTCCCGCTCGGGCTCCGGATAGGGGGGCGGGCCCAGGAGGCCGTGGAGGTCGTCCGGTCCGATTCTCACGACCTCTTCCGCCCTGTCCGGGACCTCTGCGACCCGCCGGGCCATCTTCCGCGCCACCCGAGCCAAGCGCTGCTGAAGCTCCCGCACGCCCGCCTCTCGCGTGTACCGCGCCACCACCAGGTCCACCGTCTCCGCGGGCACGTTGACGCGCTCTGGGTCCAATCCGTGTCGCTCGATGAGCCCGGGCCAAATGAACGAGCCGGCGATCACTCTCTTCTCGGTGTCCAGGTAGCCCGGGATCCGGATCACCTCCATCCGGTCCCGCAGGGGCTCGGGGATGTCGGCAAGGGTATTCGCCGTGGCGATGAAAAGGACGTGGGAGAGGTCGAACTCCAGCTCCAGATAGTGATCCGTAAAGGTGCGGTTCTGCTCAGGGTCGAGGACCTCCAGGAGGGCTGCGCCTGGATCGCCGTGGAAGTCCCGGGCTAGCTTGTCCACCTCGTCCAGGAGGAACACGGGATTCCTGGTACCGCCGCGCCGCATCCCCTGGAGAACCCGTCCAGGGAGGGCTCCCACGTAGGTCCGCCGGTGCCCGCGGATCTCGGCCTCGTCCCGGACACCGCCCAGGCTTACACGGACGAACTCCCGGTCCAGGGCGGTGGCGATACTTCGCCCCAGGGAGGTCTTTCCGACGCCGGGAGGGCCCACCAGGCAGAGGATGGGCCCCTGGAGCCCGCCGACCAGGGACAGGACCGCGATGTGGTCGAGGATGCGCTCCTTCACCTCTCCCAGACCGTAGTGGGCCTGATCGAGGATCATGGAGGCGTGGCCCACGTCCAGGCTGTCCTTCGACAGGGTCGTCCAGGGAAGGGCGAGGATCCAATCCAGGTAGGTGCGGATCACCGCGGCTTCAGGGGATGCGGGGTTGAGCTTGCGGAGTCTCCCCAGCTCCCGTTCCGCGCGCTCTCTGGCCTGAGGCAACAGGTCCGCTCCTCGGACCAGGCTCTCCAGCTCGGCCCAGTCGTCGTCGGCCTGGGCTCCCAGCTCCTTGTGGATGGCCTTGAGCTGCTCCTGGAGGTAGAACTGCCGTCGGTCCGAATCCACCTGGCGGCGGATCTCCTCGTCCAGGCGCTCCTCGATCTGGAGGATCTCCAGTTCCCGATTGAGGAACTCGTGGAGCTTCAGGTAGCCCTGGTGGAGATCGTCGGCCTCGAGGATCTCCTGTTTCTCGGACACGGAGAGGAGCATGTGCCCACCCATGAGGTGCAGCAGGCGATATCGGTCCTCGACCCCGTCCAGGGTTCGATCCAGGCCCTCCGGCATGCGCTCGTTGAGGTGGACATAGTCGGCGTACATCCTGCGAACCCGCCGGATCAGCGCCTGGACCTCGGTATCGGGTTCGTCCTGCTCCGCCTCACCCGATCCGAACGGAGCCACGTTCGCCCGGAAGCTCGCTTGGGCGGGGATGAAGCGATCCACCCGGGCTCGGCCCAACCCCTCGAACACCACTCGGGATGTGCCGTCGGGCAACTGGGAGGTCTGCAATACCCTGACGACGGTACCGATCCGGTAAAGGTCCTGCGTTCCGGGCTCGGGCTGTTCCACATCCCGCTGGGTGAGGGCCAGGAGAAGTCCGTCACCCTCCATGGCTTCGCCCAGGGCCGCCGTGGACCTGGGGCGCCCGATGAGGAGGGGCAGGACCATGTAGGGAAAGAAGACCAGATCCCTGAGAGCGACGACCGGCAGCCGGTCTGGGAGTTCGACGGTCTCGTCGACCCGTGTCAGGGTGGCCATTGTCCTCCGGCAGGAATCAGGGCTCGGCTCAGGGGCCCCGGAATCGATCCGGGATGGAACCGCTCGCGTATCCTAAGGACCTCAAGGACCTCCGGAAAGGTGCCGGATCAGGCGCCCTTGGCCTGGGACTCATTGTGGAGCACCAGGAGGGGCTGCTTCCCGGAGTCCACACTCTCGGCGGTGACGATGATCTCGCGCACATCCTCCCTGGACGGCACGTCGAACATCACCTCGCGCATGACCGACTCGATGACGGCGCGGAGCCCCCGAGCGCCGGTCCCGCGGTCCAGGGCCTTTCGGGCGACCGAGCGGATCGCCTCGGGATCGAAGGTGAGGCCCACGCCCTCGATCTCGAAGATCTTGGCGTACTGCTTCAGGACCGCGTTCTTGGGCTCCTGGAGGATCCGTACCAGGGCCTCCTCGTCCAGGTCCTCCAGGTGGACCATCACGGGCATCCGGCCCACCAGTTCCGGAATCAGCCCAAACCGCTGGAGGTCTTCGGGCTCCAGCAGCTCCAGGACGTTCTCCCGATCGATCTCGCTCGGGTCGCCCTTCTCGAACCCGATGCGGCGCTTGCCGATCCGATCCTCGATGATCTTCTCCAGTCCGTCGAAGGCACCCCCGCAGATGAAGAGGATGTTCTTCGTGTCGATCTGGATGTACTCCTGCTGGGGGTGCTTCCGGCCCCCCTGAGGAGGCACGGACGCCACCGTCCCCTCCAGGATCTTCAACAGCGCCTGCTGGACGCCTTCGCCCGACACGTCTCTCGTGATGGACGGGTTCTCCGACTTCCGGGCGATCTTGTCCAATTCGTCGATGTAGACGATGCCCCGCTCGCACTCGGCCACGTTGAACTCGGCGGCCTGAAGGAGGCGTACGAGGATGTTCTCCACGTCCTCGCCCACGTACCCCGCTTCAGTGAGCGTGGTGGCGTCGGCGATGGTGAAGGGGACCCGGAGGAGCCGAGCCAGGGTCTGAGCCAGGAGGGTCTTCCCGACGCCGGTGGGTCCGACGAGGAGGATGTTGGCTTTGTCCAACTCGACCTCGTCGAGAATGCCCTGGTGATTGACCCGCTTGTAGTGGTTGTAGACCGCCACCGAAAGGGCCCGTTTGGCGTCTTCCTGGCCGATCACGTACTGGTCCAGGATGTCCTTGATCTCACGGGGGGTCAGAGTGGGGATGACGGATTCCGCCTGTTCCCTCTCCTCCTCCTCTGCCAGGATCTCATTACACAGGGACACACACTCGTTGCAGATATAGACCGAGGGACCGGAGATGAACTTCTTCACCGAGTCCTTGGACTTTCCACAGAAGCTGCACCTGAGGTGCTTGTCACTGGTCATATGAAACGCATCCAGTCATGAGTTCCGGACCATCCGGAGCGGTCAATCTTCCTTTCGGAGCACGTCCGTCGGCTCCCCCTGGTCGCCCCTGCCGACCAGGACCCGGTCGATGAGGCCGTACTCCACGGCTTCCTCCGGACTCATCCAGCGGTCCCGATCCACGTCGTCCGAGATCTTTTCTACAGTCTGACCCGTATGATGCGCCAGGACTTCGTTCAGCTTCTGGCGGGTCCTGAGGATCTCCTGCGCCTGAATCTCGATGTCGGCGGCGGTGCCCTGAACGCCGGAGGACGGCTGGTGGATCATGATCCTGGAGTTCGGCAGAGCCGCCCGCTTTCCTTCGGCTCCGGCCGCCACCAGGACCGCACCCATGGAAGCGGCCATCCCTACACAAAATGTAGCAACGGGAGCCCTCAAGTGCTGAATAGTATCGTAGATGGCCATTCCGGCGTAGACGCTCCCGCCGGGGGAGTTGATGTACAGATAGATGTCCCGTTCCGGGTCCTCGGCGTCCAGGAACAGGAGCTGGGCCAGGATGATGTTGGCCACGTTGTCGTCCACCGGGCTACCCAGGAACACGATGCGGTCCATGAGCAGTCGGCTGAAGATGTCATAGCTCCGCTCGCCACGGCTGGTGCGCTCGATGACGTAAGGAGGATAGATAGGCATTACGGTTGACCTTTCAGCGTCAGAGGGCCGGCGTCAGCCGACCGCATCGGTGATCTCGGACTGCTCCTTGAGGAATCCGAAGACCTTCTCTTCCGTGATTTCTCTCTCCAGCGACTCGAGTTGCCCGGACTTCTGGAGCCGGGCGTAGACCTCTGCCGGGGATGTTTTGCTGCGCTCCGCCAGGCTCTCGACCCTCTCGTCGATCTCTTCCTCGGATGCCGTCAGACCCTGGATGTCGGCGATCCGATCGATGATGAGGATCCGCTTGACCGATCGCTCCGCCTCGGGCTTGAGCGAGGTCCGCAACTCCTCCAACCGGTCTCCTTCCAGCCCTTTGGCGTCCTCCAGGACCGATTCGAGGTAGCGGTCCACCATGGAATCGGGCACGTCGAATGGGTTGGCCTCCAGGACGAAATCCAGGAGTTGGCTCCGCACCGCGGACTCGGCTCGGTTTTCGGTCTCCTTGCCCAGATCCTCCCTGATCCTGGCCTGAAGATCCTCGAGCGACTCGAACTCGCCCATGGCTTTGGCGAACTCGTCTGTGAGTTCCGGCAATTCCATGGTCCGACGGGTCTTGAGCGTCACCGTGAGATCCTCGGTCTCGCCCCGTCGCTCCTCGTTGGGGAAATCATCGGGGAAACGGACCGTAAAGCGCCCTTCGCCGCCGGGCTCCAGCGTCTGGATCGCGGTCTCGACGTCCGGGATGGCGTCCCCCTGTCCCAGGATGAACTGGTAGGGTTGGGACTCGCCGGATGGCTCGTCCCCCTGCATCGGCTGGACCTCAACCTCCACCAAGTCTCCCACCACCGGCTTTCCCTCCGGCACTTCGGTCCAGGATCCGGACTGTTCCCTCAGGCGCTCCAGGACCTTCTCCATCTCCCCCTCGGGGATCTTGGAAGAGGGACGCTCCGCCGCGAATCCCCCCAACCGGCTGAACTCGAGCTCGGGTGCCACGTCGAAGGAGATGGCGAACGCCAGGTCCTGCCCGGGCTCATAGTTCATCTCCTCCACCGATCCTTCGGAGATGGGGTTGATGGACTCACGGGTGAGGGCCGCCTTATAGGCTTCCCCGATGAGCTTCTCCAGTGCTTCGGAGTTCAGGGCCTGCCCGAACCTCTGCTCGACGACGCTCGCCGGGATCCGTCCCTTCCGGAACCCCGGGAGCTTGAGTCTCCCCGCCAGGGCCTGGGCCGCCTTGTTCCGTTCCTCCGAAACCACCTCGGCGGGAACGATGACGTGCATGGTTCGACGCCACCGTGCGCCGTCCTCGAGGGTGATCGCGAGCCTAGATCCGTCTACTGCCATGGGGGACCGTTACCGATGGGTATCGAGGGAGTGCGAAAGGGGGGACTCGAACCCCCACGGCCTTTGGCCACCAGATCCTAAATCTGGCGCGTCTACCAATTCCGCCACTTTCGCACGGCAAATTTCAAGAGTAGTGAGAAGATAACCGCGGTGGAAAAGCCCTTCAACGGAAGACCCCGGCGTCGGAGCGCTCTCCGAAGCCGGGGTCACCGGTGCTGGGAGGCGAGGCTCCGAGGCCTTCGACCCTAGGGGGTCCCGGGGATCCGGATGTTGACGATCCTCGAGCCGCCACGGGGGTCGGCCAGGAGAAGGGAAACCACCTCCCCGGCCGCGGCGTCTTCGAGTACCGCTTGCAGATCCGACTCGGTCTCGATGGGTTGCCCGTTGACCTCCAGCAGTTTGAGACCGGGAGCGACCCCGCGTCTACCGGCGGCCCCGCCCATGCGTACATCCGTGATGACGATCCCGCCGGCCTCCTCATACTGGTACTGGTTCGCCAGTTCCCGACTGAGCTCCGCCACCTCGATCCCGAGCTTTTCCGCCGAGCGGCTCTCCACTGCCGCTACCACCGGCTGGCGAGTCTGGTTGATGGGCGCCTCGTCCAGGCGGATCTCCACTTCCCGGGAGGTCCGATCCCGGTACACGGTCACCGTGATCCGGTCACCAGGGCGGAACTGGGCCACCCGATTCTGCAGATTGCCGCTGGTCGTGACCGCCTCGCCGTCGATGGCCACGATCACGTCGCCACCTTGAAGGCCGGCCTTCTCGGCTGGGCTCCCGGCGGTGACGGACTGGATCAACGCCCCCTGCACCTCGGGCAGTCCGTAATACTCGGCGTCCTCGGGCATGACGTTCTGCATGGATACGCCCATCCACGGACGTCGAACCGAGCCGAACTCGATCAAGTCCTCCATCACCCGCTGTGCCAGGTTGATGGGGATGGCGAATCCGTAGCCCTGATAGAAGCCGGTCTGGGACGCAATGGCCGAGTTGATCCCCACCACCTGCCCCATGAGGTTGACCATGGGCCCCCCGGAGTTCCCGGGATTGATGACGGCGTCGGTCTGGATGAAGTCCTCGATGGCGAATCCCGCCGACTCCGCTCCGAATTCCGGATTCCTGAGCAACTCACCCTGCAGGAGCTGCAGAGGTCTTCCCTTGGCGCTCACGATCCCGGCGGTCACCGTGTAATCGAGCTGCGTGGCTCCGCCGAACCCGGGGTTGCCCACTGCCAGGATCCATTCGCCCACACGGAGGCGCTCATCGTCGCCGAAGCTCAGGGTGGGAAGGCCCGTCTGGTCGATCTTGATGACCGCCACGTCCGTAGTCGGATCCGTCCCGATCAGTTCGGCGGGAAACGAGCGGCGGTCCCGGGTCCACACGGTGATCTCCGTGGCGTTGGCCACCACGTGGTCGTTCGTGAGGATGTAGCCGTCGTCGGAGATGATGAATCCGCTTCCACCGGACCTCTGCGGGGGCATTTCCTGCCCTTCCGGAATATCGAAGAACCGTCGGAACTGCTCTGGAACTTCGATGTTCTGGCCGCTGGCGGACCGGGGCCTGACGACCTCGATGCGGACCACGGCGGGAGTCACCTTTTCGGACACGTTCACGAACGCATCGCTCAGGTCCAGCGCCGGGCGAACCTCCTCCTCGGTGACCTGGGGCTGAGAGGAAACCGTCGGCATGGCGTGCGTCGGCGCCGTCCATCCAAGCCCCGAAGCCATGAACAGGCCGAGGGCGAAAGCCACGGCGACGGACGACAGAATCTTCAGCTTCGAGCGAAGTGGGTCATGCATTTGACCGATCCCTCCGGGTTTTCCATGAATCGCATCTGCTCACCTTGTACGGACCGGGCGGGCCCGAGTTCCTTGGACCTTCCTGGGTGAGATCGCACGGGGTCCCCCTCGGGTTGCCTGACGGTGAACGCCGTCGGGGCCGCCCCGCAGTTGGCGAGGCGGCCCCGGTCGACGCGTTTCGGCCCGAGGCGGCCGAAGGACCCCTACGACTCGTCCTCGACGATCTCGTAGTCGGCCTCCACCACTTCCTCTTCCGCCTCCGACGGCTCACCGGGTTCGCCGGTCGCCTCCGCCGCAGGCGCCTCCGCCTCGGCCTCCGCCGCAGCGGCCTGATACATCTCCTGCCCGGCGGCGCTGAAGGCCTGCATGAGTTCATCACGAGCGGAGTTCATGGTCCCCAGGTCGTCGCCCTTCAGGGCCTCCTTCGCCTGGTCCATGGCCTGCCCGAGGCGCTGTTGGGTCTCCGCTGAGACCTTGTCGCCCCACTCACCGCTGTCCTTCTCCACCTGGTAGACCAGGGAGTCCAGTTGGTTGCGGGCCTCGACCTTCTCCCGCTTCGCATCGTCCTCCTGAGCGTGCGCTTCGGCGTCCTTCACCATCTTGTCGATCTCGGAGTCGCTGAGGCCGCTGGAGGATTCGATCCGGATCTTCTGCTCCTTGCCGGTGGCCTTGTCCTGGGCGGAGACGTGCAGAATCCCGTTGGCGTCGATGTCGAAGGTGACTTCGATCTGGGGCATTCCCCGGGGTGCCGGTGGGATGCCGGTGAGCTGGAACTTGCCGATGGTCTTGTTGTCCATCGCCATCTTCCGCTCGCCCTGGAGGACGTGGATCTCCACCGTGGTCTGGCTGTCCTCGGCGGTGGAGAAGATCTCCGACTTCTTGGTCGGGATGGTGGTGTTGCGCTCGATGAGGCTGGTCATGACCCCGCCCAGGGTCTCGATGCCCAGCGACAGCGGCGTCACGTCTAGAAGGAGAACGTCCTTCACTTCACCGGCCAGGACCCCTCCCTGGATGGCGGCGCCCACGGCCACGACCTCGTCCGGGTTCACACCCCGATTCGGCTCCTTGCCGAAGAAATCTTTTACCACCTCCTGGATCTTGGGGATTCGGGTCGATCCGCCGACCAGGATCACCTCATCCACGTCCTCCTTGGAGAGACCGGCGTCCGCCAGGGCCTTCTCCATGGGTGGAATGGTCCGGTTGACCAGGTCCTCCACGAGCTGCTCGAACTTCGCTCGTGTGAGGTTGTAGTTCAGGTGCTTGGGACCCTCCTGGGTGGCGGTGATGAAGGGCAGGTTGATGTCGGTCGACATGGTGGTCGACAACTCCATCTTGGCCTTCTCGGCGGCCTCCTTGAGACGCTGGAGCGCCATGGAGTCCTGGGAGAGGTCGATGCCCTGGTCCTTCTTGAACTCCCCGACCAGCCAGTTGATGACCTTCTGGTCGAAGTCGTCTCCACCCAGGTGGGTGTCCCCGTTGGTGGCCTTCACCTCGAAGACGCCGTCGCCGAGCTCCAGGATGGAGATGTCGTAGGTTCCTCCGCCCAGGTCGAAGACGGCGATCTTCTCTTCCTTCTTCTGGTCGAGGCCGTAGGCCAGCGCAGCGGCCGTGGGCTCGTTGATGATCCTCAGGACCTCCAGCCCGGCGACCTTTCCCGCGTCCTTGGTGGCCTGCCGCTGGGAATCGTTGAAGTACGCCGGGACCGTGATCACCGCCTGGCTGACCTTCTGCCCCAGGTAATCCTCAGCAGTCTGCCTCATCTTCTGGAGGATCATGGCCGAGATCTCAGGCGGATTGAAGGTGTTGTTCTCCGCGTTGGGGATCTGGACCTGGACCCGGCCCTGGGCGTCGTGGGTCACCTCGTAGGGGACGAGCTTCTCCTCTTCCTGGACTTCCGAGTGCTTCCGACCCATGAACCGCTTGATGGAGAACACCGTGTTTTCGGGGTTGGTGATGGCCTGGCGCCTCGCCACCTGACCGACCAACCGCTCCCCGTCCTTGGTGAACGCCACGACGGAGGGTGTCGTCCTGCCCCCCTCGGCGTTGGGGATCACCACCGGCTCGCCACCCTCCATGACCGCCACCACCGAGTTGGTGGTTCCGAGATCGATCCCGATGACCTTGCCCATTTGTTCTCCTGTATGCTCTGCGGATTCTCGTCGCTGCGTCGACTACTTTGGGACGGGGTAGGGGAGGTGCAACCTCCATGCCCAGTCAGGGGGCCCAAATCCCCGCCGAAATGGCCGGTTTTACAGGGTTGCTGCCAGGATGACAGGGGGTCGCGGACTGGCCCGCCCCCCTGAGTCCGCCTATCGTCATGCCGACCCGGGGCCGGCCACCCTTCATCAACGGACGAATGTTTCCGCTCTACGACGAGAACCCTACCGAGCTTCGCCCGGTGGTCACAATCCTGGTCATGGGCCTGTGCCTGGCCGCGTGGCTTCTGGTGCAGGGAGGGGGGTCGGACCCATCGATCCTCATGGCGTCGGTGTGCACCTATGGGCTGATTCCCGCTGAGCTGACCGGGTCAGCCGCTGGGGCGCTGGCCGGGGGTGCGGCGGACCTTCCCTGCCGCCTGGGAGGCCCTACCTGGGCCACCACCGTAACGTCCATGTTCCTGCACGGCGGCTGGGGCCATCTGCTGGGCAACCTCTGGTTTCTCTGGGTGTTCGGAAACAACATCGAGGACTCCATGGGGCACGCGCGTTTCGTCCTGTTCTACATCCTTTGCGGGCTCGGAGCCGCCGCCGCCCAGGTGTTGCAGGATCCGGGGTCGGCCATCCCCATGGTCGGGGCCTCGGGGGCCATATCGGGCGTCATGGGCGCGTACGCCCTGCTGTACCCGAGAGCTCGGGTCAACACGGCGATCATCCTGGTCATCTTCATCCGGATCATTCCCCTCCCGGCCTGGATGATGCTGGGATATTGGTTCCTCCTTCAGCTTCTCGCGGGGTCCATGGGGATGGACGTCGGCACCGCGTTCTGGGCCCACATCGGTGGCTTCATTTCGGGCGTGGCGCTCATCAAGCTGTTCGAGCGGCCACAACTCGTGGTCGCGAAGCGGGCCCATCGCAGACTGGGTCCGGAGGAGATCAAGGAACTGGGATGGTGGTGAAGCGTGGGATCCGGACACCCCTCCGGGTCCTGTGGGCCCTGGCGGCCCTCCTTCTGGTCGCCGGAGCCGGGCACCGGATCCAGGCCGACGGGGGGGAGAGCCGGGGGCTCGACGCAAGCGCGCCGAGGGTGGCGTCCCCCCAGGCGGTGGATCTGGGCCAGGCCCGCAACGACGCCATGGACGCGAGTTCTCCCCTGCAGCGTGTCCGCTCCGCCTTCGGGGTCGTCATGCTTCTGGCCCTGGCGTGGCTCATGAGCGTGGATCGGGGCCGGATTCCCTGGAGACTGGTGATCTGGGGTGTCGCCCTCCAGGTCGTGTTCGCACTGGCCATCCTCAAGACGCCCATGGGCGCCGAGATCTTCGGGTGGCTCAACGAAGGGGTGTTGGCACTGCTCGGCTTCACCGTCGAAGGGGCCCGCTTCATCTTCGGGGACCTGGTCTTCAACAACCTCCCCATCGGGACGGGCGACGCGGGGAGCAATGCCCCCATCGTCGAGATCCCCGGCCGGACGGCCAGGGCCGGAGCCTATTTCGCGTTCAATGTCCTGCCCACCATCATCTTCTTCTCCTCCCTGATGACGGTCCTCTATCACCTGGGGGCCATGCAGATCGTGGTTCGGGGGTTCGCGTGGGTCATGCAGCGAAGCATGGGGACCTCGGGTGCCGAGACCCTCTCGGCGGCGGGGAACATCTTCGTGGGGCAGACCGAGGCGCCCCTCCTCATCAAGCCGTTCGTGGAGGGTTTGACCCGGTCGGAGTTGATGGCGGTCATGACCGGGGGGTTCGCCACCGTGGCCGGAGGAGTGCTGGCCGCGTACGTGGGGATGCTCGTGGCCTTTTTCCCGGACATCGCCGGGCACCTGATTGCGGCGTCCGTCATGTCTGCCCCGGCGGCCCTGGTCATCGCCAAGATCATGATTCCCGAAACAGGCGAGCCCGAGACGCTGGGAGAGTTGGACCTCTCAGTCGAGAAGCCGGACGTGAACGTAATCGACGCCGCGTCTCGGGGGGCCTCGGAGGGCCTCCACCTCGCCCTGAACGTCGGAGCGATGCTCCTGGCCTTCATCGCCCTGGTGGCCATGGTCAACGCCCTCATCGCCTGGGGTGGGGCGACGGTGGGGCTCGAGGGTCTCACGCTCCAGTCCATCCTGGGTTGGCTCCTCGCCCCCCTCGCCTGGATGCTCGGGGTCCCCTGGACCGACGCGGCGACCGTGGGCTCCCTCCTGGGAATCAAGACCGTCCTCAACGAGTTCGTGGCTTACCTCGGACTGGCGGATATTCTCGCCGGCGGGAGCGGGATCTCCGCCCGGTCCGCGGTGATTGCGACCTATGCCCTTTCAGGGTTCGCGAACTTCTCCTCCATCGCCATCCAGATCGGGGGGATCGGGGGCATCGCACCCAGTCGACGGCATGACCTCTCCCGTCTGGGGCTGCGAGCCATGATCGGGGGTTCCCTCGCGGCCTTCATGACCGCGGCCATCGCCGGGATGCTGTTGTGACCGACGACCTGGCTGCCGTGGGTCTCGGGCCGACAGGGGGGCCCCACATGGCCGCTGCGGTCCGGACCCTGACGAAAAGGGGTCTGGTCGGTGCCGGGCGGGGGTCGCCGGAGTTGCTTCTCGTCCTGGGTTCTGGGCTCGGTGCAGTCGTCGCTGGCCTCGAGGGTCCCACCTCCGTGGCCCTCGATGAACTCGAGGGCTTCCCTCCCGCCGGCGTCGCCGGTCACGCCGGGACCCTCACCACCGGGCGGCTGGCAGGGCGCCAGGTGCTGGTCCAGTCTGGGCGGTACCATTACTACGAGGGCCACGCGGACGGAGTCGTGGCCGCGCCCATGCGCCTCGCGGCCGCCTTGGGTATCAGAGGTGCTCTCCTCACGAACGCTGCGGGAGGGATCGGCCCCGGGCTGGTGCCGGGAAGGCCCATGATCATCGACGACCACCTGAATCTCCTGTGGCGCAACCCCCTCCGTGGCCCGACCTCTGCCGGGGAGGTCAGATTCCCCGACATGAGCGAACCGTACGCCCGAGAACTTCAGGACCTGGCCGCCGAAGTCGCGGCGGATCAGGGGCTCGACGCGGGGCGGGGGACGTATGCGGCGGTGCTCGGGCCGAGCTACGAAACGCCGTCGGAGATCCGCATGCTCCGGGCCTTGGGCGCTGATGCCGTGGGCATGTCCACCGTTCCCGAAGTCCTGGTGGCCAGAGCCCGGGGGATCCCGGTCCTGGCCTTCTCCTTGATCACGAACGTGGCCGCGGGTCTCTCCGAGGAGCCCCTGGACCACGGCGAGGTGGTCGAGGTGGGTGCCGCCGTGGGCCCCGGGCTTGCCGCGTGGGTCGAGGAGATCGTGGCCCGCTGGCCTCAATCCCCCGCAGGAGGTGGGGCGAAGTGATTCAGCGGACCGTGGCCGTCTCCCAGCCCAGGGGCCGTGCGGATGGCGGCCTCGACGAACGCCAGCGACCGGTCCACGGCGTCCTGCATGGATCGCCCGCCGGCGAGGTTCGCCACGATGGCGGCAGAGAGGGTGCAGCCCGTCCCGTGGGTGCTCCTGGTGGGAATCCGCTCCCGGACCCAGGACCGGTGGGCCTTGCCGTCCCAGAGGACGTCGACCAGCCGATCCCCCTCCAGATGGCCGCCTTTGAGCAGCACCGCGCCGGCTCCCGCGTCCACCATGGCCTTCGCCGCATCCAGCATCTCCTCCGGACTCCTCACCTGTCGGCCGGTGAGAATGGTCGCTTCGGGAACGTTGGGTGTAACCAGCGCGGCCAGTGGGATCAGCCGAGCCGTGATCGTCCGTTCCGCGTCCCGTTCGAGGAGTCGATCGCCGGAAGTCGCCACCATCACCGGATCCACCACGAGGGCTCCCGTCGCCTGCTCCTCGAGCCGATCCGCCACCGTCTCGACAAGGGGGGCGTTCGCCAGCATACCCGTCTTGACCGCGACCGGAGGGAGGTCGGTCATCACGGCGTCGAGTTGGGCGGCCACCACGGAGAGGGGCACGGGGTGGACGGCGGTGACACCGCGGGTGTTCTGGGCCGTGACGGCGGTCACGACGGTAGTGCCGAAAGCACCGAAAGCGTGGAAGGTCTTCAGGTCGGCCTGGATACCGGCTCCGCCCCCGGAGTCGCTTCCGGCGATGGTCAGAACGATGGGCGGGGTTCCGGCGTGGTCCATGGTCGGGTCCGTTGCAGGATGAGCCCCGGTCGAACACACGAGGCCCGAGTATGTCCCTGAGTCGAAATAAGGAGCGACTGCTCGCCCGTCTCAAGGGCGGCAGGAGCCGCGCCAAGGAGGGGTTGTTCGTGGTGGAGGGCGTCCGTGGGTCCGAGGAGGCCCTTGCCCGGGAGGCCGAGATCCGTTTCGCGGTCTGCAGTTCCAGGCTGCAACACAGTGATCGCGGGCTTCAGCTCGCTCGGCGACTGGAAGGCGCAGTGGGAGATCTCGTGTGGGTCGACGAGGGAATCCTCGAGGCCGCGGCCCACACTGACACGCCCCAGGGTGTGCTGCTGGTCTGCACCGAGCCGTCGCTCGAGCTCTCGGACCTGACTTCCGGGGATGCACCCGGACCGGGTGAGGGCCCGAGCCCGCTCCGGCTTCTCGTACTTGACGGCATCCAAGACCCGGGGAATCTCGGGAGCCTGATCCGGGGGGCCGCCGCCTTCGGCCTGGCCGGCGTCGTAGCGCTTTCAGGGACCGTCGATCCCTGGAACTCCAAGGCAGTCCGGGCGTCCGCGGGGGCCTGCTTCTCCATTCCGGTGGTCCGGGCTTCAGGAGGGGAGTTCTTCCCGTGGTGCCGGACCCTCGGCCTGCCGGTCCTGGTGGCGGATATGGCGGGGAGGGCGGCGGGGCCCACGGAGGGAAGGGGCTGGGTACTGGTCATCGGATCCGAGGCCGAGGGCCCGTCCTCGGCTGCCCGAGAGGCGGCGGGTGAGTTCGTTTCGGTGCCCATGTCCGGGTCGGTCGAGTCGTTGAACGCCGCGATGGCGGGAGGTATCCTCATGTTCGCCATGACCCGAGGGAGTGAAAGCCGTTGATCCTGGGATCGATTCCGCCGTTGCTGTCCGCGATCTACGCCGGTCTGTTCGGGCTGGCCCTCGGGTCGTTCTTGAACGTGTGCGTCCTCAGGTGGCCCGAGGACCGGTCCGTGATCTCGCCGCGGTCCCGCTGTCCTGGCTGCGACGAGGAGATCGCGTGGTTCGACAACGTCCCGGTCGTCAGCTGGATCCTGCTCAGAGGACGGTGCCGCCGGTGCGGGATGAGAATCGCCGTCCAGTATCCCCTCACCGAGCTGGCGGTCGGCCTGATCTGGGCTGGATTCGTATACCGCTACGGCGTGGAATGGGAGTCGGTCCGGGGCTCGCTCCTGCTCACCCTGCTTCTTGGGATCGCCCTCACGGACGTCCGGTTCTACATCATTCCGGACCAGTTCTCCGTGGGGGGAATGATCGTCGGGCTCCTGATGGCCCTCTTGCCCGGTGGGATCGACTTCATCGCGGCGGTTTCCGGCGCGGCCCTGGGGTTCCTGGGATTCTGGGCCCTGGGTGCGAGCATGACCTGGTTCCTCCGGCGATTCGCTCCAGATCGGCTGGAGAAAGCCGGTGTGGACCAGGCGCTCGGGGGTGGGGATGTGAAGATGATGGGTATGGTGGGTGCTTTCCTCGGACCCGCCGGCGTTCCGCTCACGGTGTTCCTCGGGACCGTTCTCGGACTCGTGATTTTCGTCCCCATCTCGATGAGGACGGGGAAACTGATCCCCTTCGGAATCTTCCTCGCTGCCGGGGCTGCGGTGACCTATGGCTGGGGGGGGTGGATCCTGGACTGGTACCTGGGGTCCGTGGTGGGTCTTCCCCGCTAGCCTGCGTCCCCGTATTCCCGAGGATCTAGAGGTTCAGGTCTCGATACTGGCGGGCGAGGTCGATGTAGTGCTCGCCGCTCCGGCGCACCCATTCGGCGGCGGAGCCCTCCAGGGTCTTTCTGATCCTTCCCGGGACGCCGGCGACGACACTTCGGTCCGGGACCGCGTGCCCCTCGAGGACCACGCACCCGGCCGCCACTAGGCACTCGGCGCCGATTTCCGCCTCCTGCAGGATCACCGCGTTCATCCCAATGACCGTGCCGTCGCCGATCGTGCAGCATTCGAATTTCGCTCCGTGCCCGACCGTGACCCGATCGCCCACCACGGTGGGACCCCAGTCGCCCACGTGGACCACCGCGTTGTCCTGTATGCTGGTACCGGACCCGATCCGGATGCCGTGCTCCGGGTGGTCGCCCCGGAGAACCGCGCCGAACCAGATGCTGGATTCCTCGCCCACCGTCACGTCTCCGATCAGGACCGCGGTGGGGGCCACGAACGCGCTCGGTGCCACCCGGGGGCGCTTGCCGTTGAAAGGAATGATGAGCGCCATCGGCCCGCTTCCCTAGTCTTTCCCGGCGGGCCCACCCGGGCCGGGGCCGGTGATTCGGACTCGGCGTACCTGTGTCTCGGTCGCCTCCACCACCTCCACCCGGAGGTTCTCGATCTCCAGTACCTCCCCCGCCTCCGGGACCCGCCCGAGCTGCTCCAGGATCAGCCCGTTCAACGAGCGGTGCTCTTCCAGAGGGAGTGAGGCGTTCATGGCCTTGTTGATCTCTCGGAGGTCGATGCTGGCGTCGGCCAGGGCTTCGCCTCGGGAGATCCGGATCAGAGACACCTCCGGGAGGTCCGTCTCGTCCTCGATCTCTCCCACCAGTTCCTCCACCACGTCCTCGAGGGTGATGAGCCCGTCGGTCCCTCCGAACTCGTCGGCCACGATACCCATGTGGATCCTCCGGAGTTGGAAGAGGCGCAGGCAGCGGGTGAGAGACATGGATGAGGGGATGAAGATCGGCTCCCGTGCGATGGCGCTCAGGGGGATCTCGGTCCGGCCTGCGACGAAGTTCTCATAGGCCTCCCGGACGTGGAGGATTCCTGTGATGTCGTCCACCGACTCGCCCCAGACCGGTACTCGGGAGTAGGGAACAGCAGCCAGGTCGCCGACGATCTCACGGAGTGTGAGAGAGTCCTTCCAGGCGAAGATCTCGACCCTGGGCGTCATCGCGTCCCAGGCCGTGAGCTCGTCGAGCCGAAACGCTCTCTCCACCAACTGGTTCTCGTCGTCTCCGACGATCCCCTCCCTGCGACCCAGGTCGGTGATCTCTTCGATGGTGCGCTCCTGGTCGCTTCGCTCCTCCGGATCGACGCCCACCGAAGCGATGCTCCTTTCGAGGCGGGAGAGGGGAGCGAGGATCGGTGCGACCAGGCGCTCCAGCGAGAGGAGGGCCGGGGCGGCCGCGAGGCCCAGGCGGACGGGACGGCGCCGGGCGATGGCCCGAGGGATCACCTCTCCGAAGACCAGAACCGTGATGAGCGCCACCAGGATCCCTGGAAGGAGGCCGAGGCGACCCCATTGAATCACGCCGACGTACACTGCCGACGCCGTGACCAGGATATTGAGGAATGACTCGACGACGCCGAGGGTGAGATGGGCCGCGGAGGGATCCTCCCGGAGCCGCACCAGGGCGTCGGCGCCCTTGAAGCCCTCCTCCTGGAGCGTGCGAAGTGTGGACTCGCCGGGCGAGAAAGCCGCGGTTTCGGCAGCCGACAGGAGCGCGGAGGCGAGCAGGAGCAGGGTAGCGACGACGAGAAGGACCGTCATGGACGCCACCGATCATTTGCGACCGGCGCCGCTCCGCCGGTCGCCCGGGTACTGGGAACTAGGTCCATTCCTCGCTCTCACGAAGCAGGTCGGAGACGATGTCCCGGGTAACCAACCCGTCGGCTTCCGCCTCGAAGTTCAAGACCAGCCGATGGGCGAGGACGGACGGAGCGACCGCCCTCACGTCCTGAAAGTTCGGGACCGGGCGTCCGTCGATGGCGGCCCGAGCCTTGGCCCCGAGGACGAGGTATTGGGAGGCCCGAGGGCCCGCGCCCCAACTGATGTACTTTCGCACGATCGCCGGAGAGATCTCGTCGGCCGGCCGAGTGGATCTCGCCAGTCGCACGGCGAAGGACACCAGGCTCTCGGGAGCCGGGACTCTCCGGACCAGCTGCTGGAGATCGATGAGCTCGGCTCCCGATACTACGGGAGACACCTCCCCGGTTGCCTGCCCAGTGGTTCGCATGGCGATCTCCTCCTCCTCCGCCCGAGAGGGATACCCGATTTCCAGTTCGACCATGAACCGGTCCAACTGGGCTTCCGGGAGGGGGTATGTCCCCTCTTGATCGATGGGGTTTTGGGTCGCCAGCACGAAGAATGGCCTGGAAAGGGGGTGGGTCTCCCCTGCCGCCGTCACGGCTCGCTCCTGCATGGCCTGGAGCAAGGCGGCCTGGGTCTTTGGGGGAGTGCGGTTGATCTCATCCGCGAGGACGATGTTTGCGAAGATGGGCCCGGGGACGAATCGAAAGATGCGACGGCCGGACGTGCGATCCTCCTCGATCACCTCGGTGCCGGTGATGTCGGTGGGCATCAGGTCAGGCGTGAACTGGATTCTGCTGAACTTCAAGTCCAGGGCCTCGGCCAGGGTCGAGATCAGCATGGTCTTCGCCAGGCCCGGAACCCCGACCAGCAGGGCGTGACCGTTTGCCAGGAGCGCGGTGACGAGGCCGTCCACAACCGCTTCCTGTCCGACGATCTTCTTGCGGACCTCGACTTTCAGGTCGTCGGACACCTCCGCCACCCTGCGGAGGAGGACCTCGTCCCGATCCTCCACCGCCACACCCTGCGGGATCGACATGCGCTTCCTCGTTTGAATCTCCACGAACCATGCAAACTTAGATCCAAGCGGTCCGGCGGCGCAAAGCTCCGTGGGGCTGGGACCGGTCTCGAGAGGACCGTTCGGCCGGCTCCTCGGTTACGGCTTGCGTCCCATTTCACAAGCGGATATGTTCCGCCGGCTGTGCTGTTTCTGCCGGCCCCGGAGCCGAGGCGAAATCGATCAATGGCCCAGAAGGAAGAACCGCAGAGCCTCTGGTCGGTCACGGCTCGGTACAGCGGGCTCGGACTTCAGTGGGCCCTGTCGGTTCTACTGTTCACCACCGGAGGATGGTGGGTGGACGGTTGGCTCGGGGTGGCGCCGCTCTTCACGATACTTGGAGCATTCGTCGGGGGCGGCGCGGGTTTTTACAGCTTCTACGTGCATTTGGTCGTGGAGCCCAGAATGGAGCGAGAGAAGGAGTCCGAGTGACCCGTTTGCTCAGATACGGATTCGTAGGTTTCCTCCTCGTGGGTGTAGTGGGTGCCGCCATCTGGCCTCTTTTGGGCCCGGACGCGCGACGCGGCCTGTTGATCGCGGCTGCGGTGGCGTACCCGATCCAATTGGTCGCTTTCGGGCTGATGGTTCGGTATCGCGACCGGGCGAATGCGTTTCTCGCGGTGTGGGCCGGGGGGACCCTGGTTCGAATGGGTTCCGTGCTTGCGGTGGGAGTGCTCCTCCTGAAGGTGGAGGTGGCCGATCCCGCGGCGTTGCTTCTGGCTCTCGCCGGATTCTTTTTCGGATTGCTGCTCCTCGAGCCGCTCTTTTTGCGGCCAAGGACTCTTGAATCGAACTGACGGATGAGACTCGGCTTGCTGGGATTGATCAGATCCGTTGCGGATGAAGGTACGGAAGAGGGGGCCCTGGACCTCGGGGCCATGATCATGCACCACCTCGTGGACCTCGCGGAGTGGGAACTTCCCTTCTTCACCCTGCACTTCCCGAGCTTCGAACCGATCCACCTGGGCCCCCTGGTCCTGGATCTGAGCCCGACGAAGCACCTGGCGCTACTCCTGGTCGCGGCGGTGCTGTGCCTCCTGCTGTTCATCTCGGCGGCGAGGAGCCTCCGGCGCAGGGATGCGGACCAGGCTCCGTCGGGTTGGGCCAACGCGGTGGAAACCCTTGTGGTCTTCTTCCGGGACGACGTGGTTCGGACCAACATCGGTCACGGCGCCGATGCCTATACGCCCTATGTGCTGACAGTCTTCTTCTTCATCCTCGTGAACAACCTTCTGGGACTCGTGCCCTTCATGGGTTCCGCCACGGGGAATCTGGCCGTTACGGCCGCCCTGGCCCTCCTCACCTTCATTCTGGTGGAGGTCTCGGGAATGAGGGCTCTGGGGCCGAGGGGGTATCTCGGCACCATCTTCTATGCGCCGAGGGGCCTGAACCCCATCGCGACGGGACTGATGTTGATCATCATGACCCCCGTGGAGTTCCTGGGGAAGCTGACCAAGCCCTTCGCCCTCGCGATCCGGTTGTTCGCCAACATGACCGCGGGTCACACGCTCATCCTCTCACTGATCGGGATGATCTTCGTGTTCTCCAACCTCACCGTGGGTCGGTGGGGAATCGCAGGCGCATCCGTCGCGATGTCGTCTGCCATCATGATCCTGGAAGTATTCGTGGCGTTCCTGCAGGCGTACATCTTCGCCATGCTGACGGCCGTCTTCATCGGTCTGATTCGCCACGCGCACTGAGCCCTCACCGGGCTCAAACGGTCGGCGCCCACTGAGGGGCACCGAGAATTCAAACACGGTACCGACAGGTCCCAACTCAACAACGAGAAGAGACACAATGCTGCACCCCATGCTTACAGTGGTTCAGGACGCTGCCGCCTCCATGGATCCCGCCACGGCCAAGAACTTCATGGCCCTCGTGGGCGCCGGTATCGGTATCGGCCTCACCGTTCTCGGGGCCGGGCTCGGCATCGGCAAGATCGGCGCCGCCACGGCGGAGGGAATTGCTCGTCAGCCCGAGGCCGCCGCGACGATCCAGACTGCTGCGATCATCCTCGCCGCCCTGATCGAGGGTGCTGCGCTCTTCGGACTCGTGATCACGCTGCTCTACAAGCTCCTCGCGTAGTTCCGAGGGCTTGCCGGAGGGCGTCTGGGGTCCGGATTCCGGCCCCGTCGATCTGCCGGAGTTCCGTGCCTGGGCGGTCGCCAGCGGAGAGTTCTCCCTGAGCGGCAGCCTGAGCGCAGGCCAATGAAGCGTTTCGAGGCAACGATGAGAATGCACCGTTCAATTGCAGCAGCGCTGGCAGCCGTTGCGGCCTTTCCAGCCGTCCTGTGGGCGGCGGAGGAGGGTCAGCCCGGGCTGTTCAGCGTCAATCTCGGCCTGAGCGTCTGGACGATCGTAATCTTCCTGTCGCTCCTGTTTATCCTCCGCAAATACGCGTGGGGGCCGATCCTCTCCGGGCTCGAAGCCCGGGAGGAGGGCATCCAGGGTAAGCTGGACAAGGCCGCCGAGGAGCGGGAGGAGGCCTCCCGTCTGCTCGAGGAACATCGCAGCCAGCTCGCCGATACGCGTCGCGAGGCGCAGCAGTTGATCGCCGAGGCGAGAGCCGCCGGCGAAAGGGTGCGAAAGGACCTGGAGGAGAAGGCGCGAGGCGAAGCCCAAGGGATCGTCGAGGCTGCGCGGCGCGACATCGAGCGCGAGCGGGACGAGGCGCTGGACACCATCCGGAAACAGTCGGTGGAGCTGGCCCTCGCCGCCGCCGAGAAGCTGATTCAAGAGCGACTCAGCGCCGACCGGGACCGGGAGCTGGTGGAGAGTTTCCTTAGCGACATGACCTCCGAAAACCGGGAGGCCTGACCGTGAGGGACCACATCGTCGCTCGGAGCTACGCCGAGACGCTCTTCGACCTGGCGGAGCGCCACGAAGGCCTGGAGGCCTACGGGGAGGCGATGGAACGGGTCGCCCGGATCCTGGACGAGAACCCCGAGGCCCGGCTCTTTCTGGAGACCCCCCGGATCGCTTCCGCCGAAAAGAAGCGGGTCCTGAGTCAGGCCCTCGAAGGTCGCGTGCCGGGCCACTTCATCGACTTCCTTCGGGTGATCATCGACAAGCGCCGACAGCGGGCCCTTCGGGGGATCGCGACGGAGTTCGCCGCGCTTCTGGACGAGCGCTTCGGCCGAGCCCACGTAGAGGTCACCCTCGCTCGAAAGCCGTCCGCCGAGGCAGAGGCCCAGATTGGCCGAAAGCTCTCCGAGATGATCGGCAAGACGGCGATCCCCCACATCCGGGTGAACCCCGGAATCCTGGGCGGGATCGTGGTAAAGACAGGAGACACGGTGTACGACGGGTCGCTTCGTCGGCGCCTGGAGTCCATGAGGCGACGCCTTCTGGCCGCCTCGCTACCGTCGGCGTGAGGCCGGCGGGAAACACGATTGTGAGTCGTTGGGGCCCCGGTGGCCTGACGCCAACTCAACCAGTTGAGGACAGATAGACGATGGCCGCTTCCGATTCCCAGCTTCGGGCCAGTGAAATCAAGGGCGTTCTTCTTTCGGAGATCGAAAACTACTCCGAGGAGTTGCACGCCGAGGAGGTGGGTGAGGTCCTCGAGGTAAAGGACGGGATCGCCCGCATCTACGGCCTGACCAAGGCCATGGCCAGTGAGATGCTCGAGATCACTTCTTCCGAGAGCGGGGACAGCGTCACGGCGTTGGCCCTCAACCTGGAAGAGGACAACATCGGGGCCGTCATCATGGGAGACTGGACCGGTCTCCACGAGGGTGATCAGGTCCGGAGGACCGGACGGGTGCTCGAGGTCCCCGTGGGAGCCGGATACCTGGGGCGGGTCGTCAACCCCCTGGGTGAGCCGGTGGACGGATTGGGACCCATCGAGGCTGAGGGATCCCGACAGATCGACATCGTCGCCCCCGGGATCGTGAAGCGGCAGCCCGTGGGAGAGCCGCTCCAGACCGGGATCAAGTCCATCGACTCCATGATCCCCATCGGGCGTGGCCAGCGGGAGCTGATCATCGGTGACCGGGGCACGGGTAAGACCGCCATCGCCATCGATACGATCATCAACCAGAAGGGCCAGGACGTCATCTGCGTCTACTGCGCCATCGGCCAGCGGGCCGGGAAGGTCGCGGCGGTGGTGGAGACGCTCCGGGAGCATGGGGCCCTGGACTACACCATCATCGTAGCCGCCAACGCCTCCGATCCGGCTCCCATGCAGTACATCGCTCCTTACTCCGCCACGGCGCTGGCCGAGCACTTCATGTGGCAGGGCAAGCACACGCTCTGCGTCTACGACGACCTGTCCAAGCAGGCCCAGGCGTACCGCCAGCTCTCCCTGGTGCTGCGCCGGCCCCCGGGGCGTGAAGCCTACCCGGGAGACGTGTTCTACCTCCACTCCCGGCTCCTGGAGCGGGCGGCGAAGCTCTCCGACGAACTGGGCGGCGGATCCCTCACGGCACTGCCGGTCATCGAGACCCAGGCCGGGGACGTGTCCGCCTACATCCCGACCAACGTCATTTCCATCACCGACGGTCAGATCTTCCTCGAGCCCGATCTCTTCTACTCCGGCGTCCGCCCCGCAGTGAACGTGGGAATCTCGGTCTCCCGGGTGGGTGGCTCGGCCCAGGTGAAGGCCATGAAGAAGGTGGCGGGACGGTTGCGCCTCGACCTGGCCCAGTACCGGGAGCTGGAGGCGTTCGCCCAGTTCGGATCGGATCTGGACGCGGCCACCCAAAGGCAGCTCGCCCGGGGTGCCCGGACCGTCGAGATCCTCAAGCAGCCCCAGTACCAGCCCATGCCGGTCGAGAAGCAGGTCGTGGCCATCTACGCCGTGACCAATGGCTTCCTGGACTCCGTTGCGGTGGACGCGATCCGGGCCTGGGAATCGGGCTTCTACGAGTACCTCGAATCGCGCCATGAGGAAGTCCTGAACGCGATTCGGGAGGAGAAGGTCATCTCCGACGAGACCAAGGAGTCCCTGGATACGGCCATCAAGGGCTTCACCGAGGTCTTTGCCGCCGAGCATGAGCCGGCAGTGGCGGCCTCGTGACCGGGGCGACCGTCATTCATCCACGGGGAAGGGTTAGGTAGACGTGGCTCAGGCTCGAGAGATCAGGCGGCGGATCCGTTCGGTCGAGAATACCCGCAAGATCACGAAGACCATGGAGATGGTGGCGACCTCCAAGATGAAGCGCGCCACCGATCGCGTGCACGCGGCCCGGCCCTACGGGGCGGCGATCGATCAGATCGTCCATGGGCTTCGGGCTCCGGACGGGGCGGAGGTACTCTTCCCTATCCTCAGGCGGCCCTCGACCGAGCGTCGGTCGGCGGTCCTGCTCCTCACCGCGAACCGGGGACTGGCGGGGGGCTTCAACGCCAACCTGATCAAGGAGGCGGTCCTCCTCCTCGCCCGCCTGCGCGGTGAGGGGATCGAGACCGAACTTCACATCGCCGGAAAGAAGGGGATCAGCTACTTCCGTTTCCGGGGCGAGGAACTCTCCCTGGCTCGCATGGACATCGGGGACCGGCCCTCACTCGAGGACGCCAAGTCCCTCATCGAGCCCCTCCAGGCTCGGTTCGAGGCGGCAGAGCTGGATTCCGTTTACGTGGTGAGTTCGGAGTTTCGGTCCGCGCTCTCCACGCCCGCGGTCACCCGCAAGCTGCTTCCCATCGAGAGCAACGGGGATGCCCATGCCTACGATGGCTACATCCTTTCACCCGGGGCGGCCCAGATCCTCCATCGCTTGCTTCCCAGGTACGTGGAGAACGTGGTCTATCGGGCGTTGGTGGAGAACGCGGCCGCAGAGCAGGGCGCTCGGCGCACCGCCATGAAGAGCGCGACGGATAACGCCGGGGAAATGGTGGATAGCCTTACCCGGACCTACAACCGGGCCCGGCAGGCCCAGATCACCCAGGAAATCGCTGAGATCGTCGGAGGTGCGGCCGGGCTCGAGTAGCGGTCTCACCGCTGCCGGCTCGCCGCCAGATTACCGACCGGAGAACAGGAAACATGGCAGAGCAGAATATCGGAAAGGTCGTGCAGGTCATCGGGCCCGTACTCGACGTTGAGTTCGCCCCGGAGCACCTCCCCGACATCTACAACGCGCTTGCCCTTGAGGGACAGACCGAGGGTGGGCAGGCCATCAGCCTGGTCGTGGAGGTCCAGCAGCACATCGGGCGCAGCCAGGTCCGGGCCGTGGCCATGTCGTCCACGGACGGCGTCACTCGCGGCATGGACGCGGTGGACACGGGCAGTGCCATCACCGTCCCGGTGGGTGAGGCCCCCCTGGGCCGGATTCTCAACGTTCTCGGCGAGCCCGTAGACGAAAAGGGTCCGCTGTCCGGCGGCGCCGACCTGGAGCGTTGGCCCATCCACCGCGACCCGCCGAAGTTCGCCAACCTGGAGCCCAAGACCGAGATCTTCGAGACCGGTATCAAGGTCGTGGACCTCCTGGCGCCCTACGTGAAGGGTGGAAAGACGGGGCTCTTCGGGGGTGCCGGAGTCGGTAAGACCGTCATCATCATGGAGCTCATCAACAACATCGCCATGGAGCACGGGGGTCGGTCGGTGTTCTGCGGCGTGGGTGAGCGGACCCGTGAGGGGAACGACCTCTGGTTGGAGATGACCGAGAGCGGCGTGATCGACTCCACAGCTCTCGTCTACGGCCAGATGAACGAGCCTCCGGGAGCCCGGATGCGCGTCGGGCTTTCCGGACTCACCATCGCCGAGTACTTCCGGGACGTCGAGAAGCAGGACGTGCTCCTGTTCATCGACAACATCTTCCGATTCACCCAGGCCGGCTCCGAGGTGTCCGCCCTGCTTGGCCGCATGCCCTCGGCGGTGGGATACCAGCCCACCCTGGGAACCGAGATGGGTGATCTGCAGGAGCGGATCACCTCCACACGGGATGGTTCGATCACGTCTGTCCAGGCGATCTACGTGCCGGCCGACGACCTGACGGACCCGGCTCCGGCGGCCGCGTTCGCCCACCTGGATGCCCAGACGGTGCTGTCCCGGTCCATTGCCGAACTCGGGATCTACCCGGCGGTGGACCCCCTGGACTCCAGCTCCCGCATCATGGATCCCCAGTTCCTGGGGGAGCGCCATTATCGGGTGGCCTCCCAGGTGCAGCAGATCCTGCAGCGCTACAAGGAGCTCCAGGACATCATCGCCATCCTCGGAATGGACGAGCTTTCCGAGGAAGACAAGATCCTGGTGGGTCGTGCGCGGCGGCTGCAGAAGTTCCTGTCTCAGCCGTTCTTCGTGGCCGAGCAGTTCACGGGGATCTCCGGCAAGTACGTCAAGCTGGAAGACACCATCGAGTCCTTCGAGCGTGTGGCCAACGGGGAGTTCGACGACCTTCCCGAGCAGGCGTTCTACATGAAGGGCGGAATCGACGAAGTGATCGCCGAGGCAGAGAAGATGGAGCAGGAGGCATAGCGTGGCCGACTCCTCGATGACGGTTCGGGTGGTCTCTCCCGAGTCCACCGTATTCGACGGCGAGGCTGCCTCCCTGGTGGCTCCGGCCTGGGATGGCCTGGTTGGAATCCTCCCCGGGCACGCGCCCCTCATGACCCTTCTGGGGGCCGGAGAGCTCACCTTGGATATGCCTGGCGGAGGGCACGAGGTGTTCTTCATCGGGGGCGGCTTCATGAAGGTGGAGAAGGGCGAGGTCCTCGTCCTTGCCGAGTACGCTGGTAAGGAGCCGCCCGAGGGAGGACTTCCGCCCGGAGCGGTCTATCATCCGGACGAGGACGCGGAGATCTTTTCCACCCGGGGGAATCCCATGGCCTAGGCCCAGCCCTGGGAGATAGGTCCTGGAGCCTTCCCTCGCGGCAGGGACTCTGGGACCACAAAACGGGGCGGGTGGCCGGAATGGCCGCCCGCCCCGCTACTTTTTGGGCCTCCTGCCGCATTCGATTATCTTAGGATCCGAGCTCCCCCCGGGCCGCCCATCGGACCTTTCGGCCAGCCTATTCCATGCGTCTCGACCTCCACGTCCATTCGACTGCCTCCGACGGCCGCGTTTCTCCCGGAGACGTGGTCCGAAGAGCGGTCTCCGGTAGGCTGGATGTGATCGCCCTGGCGGACCACGACACCACTGCCGGGATCGACGAGGCCAGGGCCACCGCCGAGGTTCTGGCACGGAGCGGCGGGCGCAGTGTCGAAGTCGTCTCCGCCATCGAGGTGAGCACCACGGGACACGGGGAAGAGCTGCATTTTCTCGGATACTTCGTCGACCCTTCCCATCCGTCGATCACGAGTCATGCGGTCCGGGCGAAGTCGGTTCGAAGCGAGCGAATGAAGGAGATGGTCCGGCGGCTGGACGCCCAGGGAGTCCCGGTGACCTTCGAGGAGGTCCTGTCCGCGGCCGGTCCAGATCGCCAGGCCCTTGCCCGACCCCATCTGGCCCAGGCCCTGGTGGACGGGGGGCACGCGGCGTCCACTGTCGAGGCCTTCGACCGGTTCATCGGGAACGCCCAGGAGGCCTTTGTGCCCACCGGCCTCCTGAGTCCGACCCGGGGGATCGAGTTGATCGTCGGGGCCGGTGGGATTCCCGTGTGGGCCCACCCGCCCCACTGGATGCTCGACGAGCTCATCGACTCCTTCGTGGAGGCGGGCCTTCGGGGGCTGGAGATCTACCGTCCGAAGAACTCTGCGAGCCTCATCATGAAGCTGGAGTCGGCGGCCCGTTCCAGGGGATTGCTCGTGACCGGCGGGTCCGACTGGCATGGCCCGGATTCGGGTAATCTGGGCGATTTCTGGGTGACGTCCGAGGAGGTTTCGGGACTGCTCGAGGCAGGGGGGATTTAGCCCCGTCGAGCCGTTGACTCATGAGTCGACGCCCGGCTATCTTTCAAAGCTCCCCCTCACAGGGACCCGTCTCAGGACGGGACCTGCCCTGGGTTGGGGAGAATTGCTGATTGACATACACACTTTGCGGATTCCGGTGAGGCCGGAATTCGTTGACAAGTGTTCAGGGTTGTGGGAGCAAATGGGTAATCGAGGTACGCCCTTTTCATCTTTTTGGGGGTGTACCTGCACGAAGGATTGCCTGAGTGTGTCTGGTACAGAG
>JBDHCV010000013.1:0-68560 GCA_039591855.1 Gemmatimonadota bacterium
GAGACCCGGAGCGGTCATTCGTCCCGGAGTACCAACGCGGGATCGACCCGGGTCGCCCGCCGGGCGGGGATGAGGCAGGCAGCCAGGGCGACGAGGGCCAGCACACCGGGCGCCATGATGAAGGCGGCCGGATCGGTGGCGCTGACACCGTAGAGCAGGCTGGACATGACCTTGGTCAGCGCCAGGGCACCGATGACGCCCAGGGTCAGCCCGGCCAGGGCGAGGCGACCGCCGGACACGACCACCATCCTCAGCACAGACGAGGCCTCCGCGCCCATGGCCATTCGGATGCCGATTTCCCGACGCCGCTCCACCACCGAGTACGAGATCACCCCGTAGGTGCCCACCGCCGCCAGGGTCAGGGCGACCAGAGCGAACACCGTGAGGAGAAGGGTGAGGAATCGATCCCGGGCCAGGGTGGAGGACACGTGCTCCTCGAGGGTCTGGAGATCCGCAATGGGAAGCGACGGATCCAGCGCCCAGACCGCATCCCGCACCGCGGCGGCCATGGCCAGGGGCGGCCGGTCGCTTCGCACCATCACGTGAACCTGGCGAATGCCGTATCCCAGAGCCGCCGCCACCTGCGGAGCGTAGAAATAGACCTCGGTCCCGGTCTGTGATCCGATCCCGCCCTGCTTCACGTCTCGGGCGACACCCACGATGGTGAGGTAGGGGCTGTCGTCCCCCCCGGGGCCCAGCCGCCGTCCCAGCACCAACTCCGGCGATTGGGCGTAGAGGTCCGGGTAGAACACCTGCACCAACCGCTCGTTCACGATGGCGACCGGCTCCGAGGCTCCGTCGTCCTGGAGCCCGAAAGCCCGGCCCGCCACCAGTTCGATTCCCATGGTCGAGAAGTACTCGGGCGAGACGAACTGCCAGTAGTCCACGTTGTGGGCGGGTCCGTCGGCGGTGCGCTCCAGCCCCTCGAACTTCATGTCGTTGGCGTTCACGTCGCGCAGGGGTGGCAGCCCGCTCATGGCCGTGGTCCCCAACACCCCCGGGATGGCCCTGAGGGACTGCTGCAGGTCCCCCAGGAATCGCTGCTGATCGAGGGGGGTCGGGTATCCCTGGGGGGGCAAGAAGAGCTGGAAGGTCAGGGCGTTCTCCACGTCGAACCCCGGGTCCACGCCCCGGAGCTCCCCGAAACTCCGGATCATGAGTCCGGAGCCGATGACCAGGACCACCGCAAGCGCCACTTCCGCCACGACCAGGGTTCCCCGGACCCGGCGACGGCCCTTGCCGCTGGTCCGGCCCGAGCCCTCGCGCAGAGCCCGCATGGCCCCCTGGGTACCCACGTGCCCGAGGGGGGCGACCCCGAACAGGAGCCCCGTCAAGACGGAGATTCCCAGGGTGAAGGCCAGGACGGTTCCGCTCAGACTGATCTCCGCCATGCGGGGGAGGGTCCCTGGTCCAAGGGCGGTGAGTACACGTAGACCCACGGCGGCGACCCCCAGCCCCACCACCCCGCCCAACAGCCCGAGAGCCACGCTCTCGGTGAGGAACTGGCGCACGAGCCGGGCCTGCCCCGCACCGAGGGCCGTGCGCACGGCGATCTCCTTCTGCCGGGACTCGGCCCGGGCCAGGAGCAGGTTGCCCACGTTGGCCACCGCGATGAGAAGCACGAACCCCACCGCGCTGAGGAGGATGAGCAGGGCCGGGCGAACGTCCCCCACCACCTCCTCCTGTAGATCGGTGAGCACCATCCGGTGGAATTCCCGGCTGGGCGTATGGGTGTCGGGCAACTCCTCCTCCCACCGGACGAGCATGGCGTCCACGTCCTGGCGCGCCTGTTCCAGCCCTACGCCGGGGTTCAACCGGCCCACGAGATAAAGGAAGTGATTTCCACGCCGCTCGGGGAACGTCGCGGGATCGAGCTGGACCGGGGTCCACAACTCCACGCCCGCGTCCTCGATGTCGAACCCCTCGGGCATGACCCCCACCACCGTCCGTGAGGCCCCATCGACCAGGATGGAGGTGCCCACCAGGCCCGGATCCCCGCCGTAGGCCCGCTCCCACAGGTCCCTGGACAGGACCACCACCGGGTCACCCCCGGGCGCGTCCTCCTCCCGGGTATAGGTCCGCCCGTAGAGAGGGGCCACGGCCAAAGCCTCGAAGAACTCCGCGGTGGCGATGGCGCTGGTCACTCGGAGGGGTGCGTCCTCGGTCCCCACGGATGCGTTCCCGAGCCGGTAGGCCCCGATGACCTCGAAGGACCGGTTCCACTCCTGCAACTCGACGTACTCCGGGGGGGACACCCAGAACTTGTCGAAACCCAGACTGGGGAACTGGCTCGTGATCATCACGAGTCGGCTCGGCTCCGAGTACTCCAGGGGCTTGAGCACGACCCCGTTCACGACGCTGAAGATCGCCGTATTGGCCCCGATTCCGAGTCCCAAGGTCAGGACGGCGACCAAGGTGAACGCCAGGTTCTTGCGGAGGCCCCGAAGGGCGTAGGCTACATCCTGGAGGAGCGTGTCCATGGCTTGGCCTCGGGTGGCGGGGGGCCGGGGCGGCGTCTGCATCAGCGGCTGCGTCTATGACTATGGGGTATTGGACGGTCCGGGGGGGGGATTTGTTTCCGGAGTGCGATCCCGGAAGACAGAACGGCGGGCGGCGCCGAAGCACCGCCCGCCGTCTCCATGGGCCCGATCACGGCCTCCGTCTAGGGATTCAACGTGATCTCCAACGCGATGGTGCGAGGAGGACCTCCCCATTCGTCGGCGAGGGAAAGGGTGAAGGAGAAGTTGTTGTAATCCCCTGCCGCCTGGCCCGACGGATCCACGAGCACCGTGAGCAGGATGGGGTTCGTTCTCACGTCCGACCCCGCCGTCAGCGTTCCACTCGTGCTGCCCAGGGTGACCCAGGCGGGCAGGTCGCCGACGTCGGCGCTCCACGTGGTGTTCCCGGAGCCGGCGTTCCCCATGAACAGGGTATCCCTGACCACGGTGCCCCCGGCCTGGGCCGAGATGAGCAGAAGCTCGGTGGGCTCCGTCTCGAGAACGGGCCGGCTGGCTCGGGTGCGCAGCACGTAGTCCCCGGTCGTATCCGAGGTCCCGCGGATGATGATCCTCCAGATCCCGGTGTCCGTCACCTCGAACCCCGCCAGTACCGCCACGCTCTCCGGGACCTTGGTCCAGCCGAAGTCCACGTAGGTGATGCTCCCCGCCGGATCGGTCAGCTGGATGTCGGGCTCGACACTGGACCCACCCCGGGGGAATACCGCGAGGTCCACGGTCTGACCCGCATTCAGGCTGATGAAGAGGGTGTCCTCTTCGGTCGCGACCGAGATGCGGCCCTGAACCGAGTCGCCCAGAGCGATGGGAGGATCCTGGACGGTGATGGAAGCGACGCCCTGAAGCGTGCCGTCGGACGCCTGGATCGAGGCGACGCCCCGGGCGATTCCCTCCACCAGCCCACTGGAAGACACCGTGGCCACGTTGGTATTGAAGGAGGTCCAGTTCACCGCACCCCCGGTGGTGGTGTTCCCGGCCGCATCCACGAAGCGGGGCTGGAGCTGGAGTGTCTGTCCCGGGGCGATGGACCCGGTGGCCGGATCCACCAGGAGGGCCGAAGCCGGTCCCGGAACCACCGTGACCGTGGTGGATCCGGAGACTCCCACGGCAGCCGTGGCCGTGACCGCGGCGTCGCCGACCAGCTTACCGGTCACGGTCCCGTCGGTTTCCACCTCGGCCACGGCGGTGTTCGCCGAGGCCCAGGTCACGGGGAAGCCCGGAAGCACGTTCCCGCTGTCGTCCCGCACCTCCGCGCTGAGCTGAACCGTACTCCCCGATACGACCTCGGGGTCCGAAGGGGTCACGGTGACGGATTGGGCCGGCGGAGGGTTCGAAACCCAGAATGGCGAGAAGTGTGAAATATCCCCCGAAATAGCCGTAGCGTTCGCCGAAACCGACGTCAGGAGCTCGTTGCCGCCCCCCAGGGCCTTGGTGAACATGACCAGGTCCGCGACGTCTCCGGTGTAGCTGGAGGGGACGGGGAGTGTGATGCGCACCGGCGACTGGAACTGGGTTCCCGAGGGATTGAACGTGAACACGTCCCCCACGCGATACGGGTCGGTAACCGCCCCGCTGGACGAAGCCTGGGTGACCGTGACCGACACCGTGGTGCCCGACGGGATCGCACCGCCGGGGATGGCGATGGAGGCTCCACTGTCGCAGGTCAGGCTTCCCCCGCTCGTGCCGAAGGTGCGGGCACACCCGTCCGGCGGCGGAGGCGTGACGCCACCACCACCGTCGCCACCGCCACACGCGGCCAGGACGAGCGCGGCCGAGATCAGCAGAGCCCCGGACCCGGCCAGGAGGCTGCGGGCGCCTCGGGAACGGTTCCGGAGCGACAGACTGTCAGCGTGGCCGTTGCACGCACGCGGTTGGATCAACTGTGCCATGTGATTCCCTTGCAGTGAACGGGTTTCCAGGCTTCGCACGACCATCGCAGGCCGTTGCCCGGTCCCCGTCGCGGTCCCACTTCAACAACCCGCGACGATCGCCTCATTTTAACACAGTCCCAAGCGACATCCATGCCATTGCCCTGACCTCCAGCCCCTCCCAGTGCCGGAGCCCGGGAGCCGGCGATATGTTTCGAGAACGATGGTCCCGGGAATCTCTCCCATGAATGGGGGTTTTCCAGGAATTCGAGCAGAAACGGACTCCACGCCGGGGACGCCGTCCGTTCCATGCCGTGGCCGCCGACCCTGGCCGTCGCCAGGCCGAACGGTTGCTCGGCAGGTCCAAGCTGATGCACGGAGGCAACACATGTCTTTTCAGACCGTCGGGAGGCCTCTGAAGTCCCTGACGATCGCTCTGGCCGCCCTTTTCGCGGGCTGCTCCGATTCACCCCCGGCCATGTCGGTCGGTGCGTTGGGCTTCGCGGAAGAGGAGCTCCTCGGGCTCTCACCGGACCGACGACTCGAGCTGGCCTCCATGGTGGCCTTCGGGCTGGTGGTGGCAGAAGGGGCGTGGCAAGAGCCCCTGGGTGTCTACGGCGAGCACTGGGGCGGACTGGAACGGGTCGCTCGACTAGCCGCGGAAGTGACGATCCAGGCGGCGGGGATCGACGAGGACGATCTCCTGGACCGCTACCTGGCGAACCCCCGGCACGAGTTGACCGTTCGGCATATCGTGTTCCTCTCCGAAAGATGGCAATCGGACGAGCTTCGGGCCGCGGCCCGGGAGAAGGCCGAGGCCGCCCTGGCTCGGGCCCGGGCCGGCGAGGATTTCGCTCTGCTGGCCGCGGAGCTCTCTGAGGAGCCCGGGGCCGACCAGCGCGGCGGCCTGCTCCAACCGGGACGAAGCGCCTCCTGGGTGCCGGAGTTCTGGGCGGCGGCGAACCTCCTGGACGTGGGAGAGATCTCGGAGGTCGTGGAGACCCGCTACGGCTTCCACGTGCTTCGGCTCGAGGAGCGGAATGTGGTCCCCTACGACGAGGCCAGGTACGCAGTGGTGGAGGCCGCGGCGGAATCAGTAGGCGTCGGAGCGGCCTGGGACGCCTGGGCGGCGGAGCGCGGGGGGACCATCCAGGTCTTCCCCGAGATCCTGGAATTCTGGCTGTCCAGGACGGCCGACCCGGTGGAGATCGTCGCAGCGTGGGAGGGCGGCGACATGACCGTTCGGGAACTCGAGGAGGGGCTGGCCGCCAGCGGCTCGGGTTTCGGCTCTCCGGCCTGGTCCAACGCGGTGGCAGCGGACGAGGCCCTCGTCGGCGTCGCCCAGGGCCGTCTCCTGGCCCAGCAGGCGGCCGCCCGGGGCGTCCCGTGGACCGAGGATGACCGGGCGGGCGTGGAGCGGGAGCTTCTCGACCCGGCCCGGCGTTGGGCCCTGGTCTTCGGGTTCGAACTGGGCATGTCGGATGCCGAGGTCAAGGAAGCGGCCCGAGCAGCGTATTCGGCCACAGGGCAGAACGCCGGCCTCACCCGTTCCGAATTCCTCGAATGGGGGCCCCTGTTCATCGTCACCGGACCCGAGGTCCTGCTGGGCGGCAGCCCCGTCTTGTCTGGAACGCTGGAGAACCCTTGAGCCCGGTTCCCCCCGTGGTAGGGAAACCCCGGCCCCTTCGCCATCGTAGGGACCCCCATGACGCACACGACCAAGGCTCGAATCTCCGCGATCGGTGGTTTCGCCATCTACTTCGCGGTGCTGTGGTTCCTCTGGGACTCCCCGGCGGTCTATCCGCTGAAGGTGTTCGTGGTGCTTCTCCACGAGGGAAGCCATGCCGTGGCGGCCCTGGCCACCGGCGGTTGGGTGGAGAAGATCGTCCTGGATCCCAACCAGGGCGGGGCGTGCTACTGCCCCGGGGGCAGCCCGTTCATCACCCTCACGGCCGGATACCTGGGCAGCCTGGTATGGGGAGGGCTCATCCTCCTGGCGGCCCGGAGCCGAAGGGTCCGGCCCGGAATGCTGACCGGGATGCTGGGCATCCTGACCCTGGCGGTCACCCTGCTCTACGTCCGGTCGCGATTCGGATTCGGGTTCGGGCTCGCGTTCGGGGCGGTCCTGCTCCTGGCGGCCCGGAAGGCGGGGCCGGGGTTGAACCGGGGTATCGCCACCGTGCTCGGGCTCACCAGCGTGTTCTACGCCATCCTCGACATCAAGAGTGACGTCCTGGACCGCCCCGAGCTGCGATCCGACGCGGCCATGCTCGCCGAGCTCACCGGCGTGCCCACCCTCGCCTGGGGATTCCTCTGGATCGCGGCGGCCCTCATGCTGGCGTTCTGGTACGTCCGCAAGGCCTACTGGGATGCCCCCGTGGACCCCGGGGCTTCCGGTGGAGCAACGGAGACGCCCAGCGCCTGAGGCTGTTGCAGGGCTCCGTTGCGCCAAACGGTGAGGCCATCCATCTTAGGCGCGGCAATCACGCTCCCAGCGTGTTCGGTGTGAGCAACGCATCGTCGCCGTGGTTTCGCCCGATGTTGAACCCGCAATAAGGAGGTGATCCCTTGTCTAGTCCGAGTACTCCGTCCAGCCTGGTACGGGCAAGCGATCGCCGTTTCGGCAACTAAGTCGAACCGACGACAAGGCTCTGTTCGCGCCGGTCGGCCATCGCGCCGGGCTGGAGCAGAGATGGAGACGCCGCCGGGGGCCTGTCCCCCGGCGGCGTCCGTTTTTATGGAGAGCAGCGAGGTCAGGAGCCGAAGTACTCCGGCGCGTTCCCCGGCTTCCACTTGATGTTGCAGCCGACGCTCGGGGTCTGGTCCTCGGACGGCACGCCCCCCTCCAGCACCGCGTCACACGCGGCCCTCAGGTCCTGGCCCGTGACCGGGGTGCCGAGGCTGGGCCGACTCGAGTCGAACTGGCCGCGGTAGACCAGCCGGCGATCCCCATCGAACAGGAAGAAATCCGGGGTGCAGGCGGCGTTGTAGGCCTTGGCCACCTCCTGGCTCTCGTCGAAGAGATAAGGGAAGACGTACCCGGCCTCTTCGGCCTCCTGCAGCATTCCCTCCGGCCCGTCCTGGGGATAGGCGACCTCATCGTTGGAAGCGATGGCGACGATCCCGAGCCCCTTTTCGGTGTATTCCCGGGCGAAGCCGGACAATTCAGGGCGGATGTGGATCACGAAGGGGCAGTGCGCACAGATGAACATCACCAGGAGTCCCGGTCCGTCGGAGAAATCCGACAGGGACACCGACCCTTCACGATTCGCGGCGGGGAGGGTGAAATCGGGGGCGGCGGTGCCCAGGGGAACCATGGTGGAGGGGGTGGCAGCCATGACCGGGTGGGGAACGAGGAAGAACGGGGTCGCGGACCCATGAAATATAAGGAATCGCCGTGAGGGTCGTGTCCTTGACCTGCTCCAACACCGAGATCCTCTTCGCTCTGGGGTGCGCCGAGTTCCTCGTGGGCGTGGACGACCAGTCGGACTGGCCCGAGGAGGTCCTTCAAGGTCTTCCCCGGGTAGGTCCGGACCTGGACATCGATCTGGACCTGGTCGAGTCGCTGAGGCCCGATCTGGTGCTGGCCACCCTCACCGTCCCCGGCCATGAGACCGTGGTGGAGGGACTGGAGGCCCGAGGACTTCCATTCCTGGCTCCCGCCCCCACCTCCATCGTGGACGTGTATCGGGACATCCGGGACGTGGCCGACCTCCTGGGCGTCCCGGAGCGGGCCGAAAGCCTGGTCCGCGGCCTGGAGAGAGCCACGGGCATTCCGGACCGGGACCTTTCGTCCGAGTCGCTGGCGGCCGTCCGGGCCCAACGGGAGGCCGCGCTGCCCCCCTCGGCACCGCGGCTCCTGATCCAATGGTGGCCCAAGCCGGTCATCGCGCCCGGCCGACGGAGTTGGACCCACGACGTGGCGGTTGCGGCCGGATTCCGCAACGTCCTGGGCCTCGAGGACGTGATCAGCCGACCCCTCACGGACCAGGAAGTGGTGGAGCTGGCCCCCGAGGTGATCGTGCTGTCCTGGTGTGGTGTGGACCCGGCCAAGTATCGCCCCGAGGTGGTGCTGAGCCGTCCGGAGTGGGCCAAGGTACCGGCCGTGAGGGACCGGCGGGTGCACTGCGTCCCGGAGGCCTTCCTGGGGCGGCCGGGGCCCCGACTCGTGGAGGGGGTCGAGGCGCTCAGAGCCCTGATCGGGTGATTCCAAATGTGTTGCGTTCCAAGGTGGCGTCCCCTATTCATACAAACGTTTGAATTAACTCTGGACCGGAGACGAACCAGGTGGTGCCGACCTTTGTCCCATCCGACGCCCATGTGGATTCCGGGGATGACGAGCGCGAAGTGAGATCCCCGACCGCGGAGACCTTGATGGAGGCCGCCCTGGTCCTCTTCGCCGCCCGGGGATACGCCGGCACGTCCGTGCGGGCCATCACCGAAGCCGCTGGCGCCAACCTGGCGGCGGTCACCTATCACTTCGGGTCCAAGGAGGCCCTCTTCGAGGCCGTCCTGGCGTCGATTCTCGTCCCGGTGGGACGGGAGATCCGCCAGGCACACCAGGGGCCCGGGTCCCCCCTCGAGCGCATCCGAAGCGTCGTGGCGGCCCTGCTGCGATACATGGGCCGCCAACCCGAATACCCCAGGCTCATGCTTCAGCAACTGAGTTCGACGGGGCTCCCCCACCCCGTTGTACGGAGGACGATCAGCGGGAGCCTGGGCCGGCTCCGCTCCCTGGTGGAGGAGGGGCAACGGGACGGCACGATCCGACCCGGGGACCCGACCCTCATGGCCGTCAGCCTCATGTCCCAGCCGGTGCACATGTCCGTGGTGGCCAGACCCCTCCAGGAGATCGCCGGGATTCCTGGGGAAGCCGACGCCCTGATCGATCGCATGGCCGAGCACGCCGCCGAATTCGCGGTTCGGGCCCTCGAGGCCAGAGAGGAGACGAACGCATGATGGTCCCGATGCGGTCCATGGCCCCAAAGCTCGCCTGGGCGGTGGCGTCCATACTGACGGCCGTCCCGGTCACGGCCCAACCCGTCCTTCGGGCCCAACCCGCCCTTCGGGCCCAGGAGGCGGCCCAGCCGCCGGGGGCGCGAGCCCCCCTTTCCCTGGCCCAGGCCACACGGGCGGCCCTGGAGCACCACCCCACAGCAGCCAGGGCCCGGGCAGCGGTTCTCGGAGCTGAGGCGGGTCTGGAGGAGGTCCGGGGCAGCCGTAGGCCCAGCCTCTACGCCAGCGGGAGCCTCGTCGGTTTTCAGGAGCCCATGCTGGTGGCTCCCCTGCACACCTTCGATCCGGATGTGCTCCGGCAGGACCCCCCCAGGTTCGAGGACGTCCTCATACAGAGTCAATGGACGCTGGAATACCTGCTCTGGGACGGGGGCGCACGGGGGGCACGGGTGGGCGGCGCCGCCGCCTCCCTGGAGGCCGCCGACTTGTCTCGGGAGGCCCTGGAAGCATCGGTGATCGAAGGGGTCTCCGCCCAGTTCCTGGCGGTGCGGGCTGCCCGGAGCCTGGAGGCGGCCCACGATCGACGGCTACGCGCCTTGGAGTCCGAGTTGGATCGGGTACGACAGGCCCTGGCCGAGGGCGTTGCGGCCCCCGTGGAGGAACTCCGGGCCCAGGCGGCTCTCAGCGAGGCCCTGGCGGACTTCGAGTCCGCTCGAGCGGAGACGCGACGGGCGACCCGGGACCTGGCGCGAAGCATGGGCGTGGCGGAGGAGCGGATCGCCGACGCGGACCTGGTGGACGTGGTCCCGAGGCTCGATTCCCCCGGGTCGGAGGCGGACCAGGGCAACCCGAGCGTATTGGCGGCGGAACGACGGATGGAAGCCGCCCGCCAGGCCGTGGAAGCCAGCGGCGGCGCCTGGTGGCCCCAGCTCCTGGCTTCCGCTCAGCTCAACCAATACGGAAGCGGAAACGGCTACTTCTCCACCGAATGGAATCTGGGAATCGGCTTCCGCTACCCCATTTACACGGGCGGCTCCAGAGGCAGCGCGGTGGAACGGGCCGAAGCGGACCTGCGACAGAGCCGGGAAGCCCTCCGGGAGACCGAGCTTCAGGTGGAGGGCCTGGTGGATCGGGCCGAGACGGCCCTGGCGGAGGCCGTGGCCCGGGTGGAGGCGCTCGGGGAGACGGTGCGCCTCATGGAGGAGGTCGCCCGGATCGAGCGGCTTTCTCTGGAGGAAGGGGCCGGCATCCAGCGGGACCTCCTGGACGCCGAGGCCGACCTGCTCAGGGCCTGGGCAAGCCTCATCCGGGCCGAGGGGACGGCGGTCCTGGCCCAGGTCTCCCTTTCCCGGGCAAGGGGAACTCTCTCGATGGCGTGGGTCGAGGCCCACCTGGAGAATCGACCATGAAGCAGAGAATCCGAATCGTGATCCCCGTCCTGGTCCTGGGAGCGGCCGTGGCGTGGTACTTCACCCGGGGCGGCGGTGCGGACGCCGGAACGCTTTCCGCTTCGGGCACGGTGGAGGCCACCGAGGCCGCCCTGGGGTTCCAGATTCCCGGGAGGATCGCCGCCATTCGGGTCCGTGAGGGCGAGCGGGTCCTGGCCGGAGACACCCTGGCAGCCCTGGACCTGTCCGACCGGGAGGCCCAGGTCGCCAGCGCCGAAGCCACCCTCGCCGCCGCCCTGGCCCAGCTCAGGGAGCTGGAGGCGGGGGTACGGCCCCAGGAGCTCCGCCAGGCCGAAGCCGGGGTCAGGGCTGCTGAAGAGACCCTGGCGGAGCGTCGTTTGGACCTGGAACGAACCCGAAGGCTCCGCGAGGGCGGCGCGGTCAGCGTTCAGGCCCTGGATCGGGCTCGCACGGCCTACGACGTCGCCGAGGCTCAGGCCGAGCAGGCACGAGAGACCCTGGCCCTGGCCCAGGAGGGGCCCCGGGAGGAGCGGATCGCGGCCCAGCGCTCCCGGGTGGCCCAGGCCGAGGCGAATCTCGCCAGGGCTCGGGTGTCGAGGGACGAAGGGGTGGTGTTGGCCCCGGGGCCGGGGGTGGTGGCGATCCGTCACCGGGAGCCCGGGGAGTCGGTGGGGGCCGGCCAGCCCGTGCTGACCATCAGGAACATGGACGATCGCTGGGTACGCATCTACGTGGCTGGAGACCGGATCGGACAGGTGCAGATCGGGCAGGCCGCGACCATCCGCTCGGACAGCCATCGCGACCGGACGTTCCGGGGGGAGGTGTACTTCATCGGCAGCGAAGCGGAGTTCACACCTCGAAACGTGCAGACCGCCGAGGAACGGGTCAGGCTCGTCTACCCGGTGAAGGTCCGGGTCGTAGGCGACAACGAGGAGGCGCTGAAGCCGGGCACGCCAGCCGATGTGGTCCTGGACCTGGGCGAGAGCGGGTGACCGACCCCGCCGTCGAGGTCCGGGACCTCAGCCGTTCCTTCGGGGCTCTGGACGCCCTCTCGTCCCTGAGCTTCAGTGTGGAGCGGGGAGAGCTGTTCGGCCTGGTGGGTCCCGACGGCGCCGGGAAGACGACCCTCCTCCGAATCCTCGCCGGGGTCCTCCGGCCCACCGTGGGAGAGGCTCGCGTCCTGGGGATCTCGCTGACCCGGGATCCCGAGCGGGCGAAGCCGCACTTGGCCTACATGCCGCAGCGCTTCGGGCTCTACGAGGATCTCACCGTCCAGGAGAACATGGACTTCTACGCGGACCTGTTCAGCGTGCCGGTCCGGGACCGGAGCCAGCGGGAGGAACGCCTCTACCGGTTCTCCGGACTCGCCCCTTTTCGCGACCGTCTCGCCGGGGCGCTGTCCGGGGGGATGAAACAGAAGCTGGGTCTCTCCTGCGCCCTGATCCACCAGCCCGACGTGCTCCTCCTGGACGAACCCACCTTCGGGGTGGATCCCATCTCCCGCCGGGACCTCTGGCTCATCCTCCACGAGATGGTCGCGGCCGGGATCACGGTCGTGGTCTCCACGGCCTACATGGACGAGGCGGAGCGGGCCGACCGGGTCGCTCTCCTGCACGAGGGCCGGCTCCTCGCCCTGGACGCCCCCGACCGGCTCCAGGGGACCCTGGAGGGGCTGCTCGTGTCGGTGGAGTCCTCCTCTCCCCGAGCCGTCCGCGACGCCCTCCGGGCCGCCGGGGTTCCTGCCGCCCTGTTCGGGGAAGCGGTCCACGCCGAGATCCCCTCCCCCGGCGAGACCGCTGGGCTGGCCACCATCCTGTCGGACGCCGGGCTGTCGGTGACCTCCGTCGCCGCCGTCCGGCCCTCCCTGGAGGACGTCTTCATCCGCAGGGTCCGAGAGGAGGAGGCACCCGCGGCCCGGGCTCCGGGGACCGGCCCTCTCCCCGGGGGAAGCGCCCATGCGTGAGGCCGGGAACGCGCCCGCCATCGCGGTCCGGGAGCTGACCCGCCGCTTCGGTGACTTCGTGGCCGTCGACGGGCTGAGCTTCGAGGTCGAGGCCGGGGAGATCTTCGGATTCCTGGGCCCCAACGGGGCCGGGAAGACCACGGCCATCAAGATGCTCACCGGGCTCCTGGATCCCAGCGAGGGGGACGCCTGGGTCGCGGGCCATCACGTGGTGCGGGAAAGACCCGCCGTGAAGCGCAATCTCGGATACATGTCGCAGAAGTTCTCCCTGTACGGGGACCTCTCCGTCCGGGAGAACGTCGAATTCTACGCCGGGCTGTACGGAGTGACCGGGTCCCGGTTCCGGGAGCGCCTGGAGTGGATCCTCCACATGGCGGGGCTGGAGGACGCCGCCGACCGCTCCACCGCCGCCCTGCCCCTGGGGTGGAAGCAGCGCCTGGCCCTTGGGTGCGCCGTGCTCCACGAGCCGCCCCTCCTCTTCCTGGACGAGCCGACCTCGGGGGTGGACCCCAACGCCCGGCGCCGCTTCTGGGACCTCATCGACGAATTGGCACGAGGCGGGACCACGGTCCTGGTCAGCACCCACTACATGGAAGAGGCCGAGTACTGCACTCGGATGGCTCTGATGAACCGGGGTCGACTCATCGCTCTGGACACACCCCGGGGGCTCCGGAGCGCCATGACCGACACGGTGCTGGAGCTCCGTACCCCCGACCCACCCCGGGCCGTGGACCGGCTCGTGGGCACGCCGGGCATCCGGGAGGCCTCCCTCTTCGGGCGCACGGTGCGGATCCTGGCCACCGACCCCGGCGCGGCCCGTGCGGGGATCTCCGAGCGACTGGCCGACGGCGGCGAGGGCATGGCCGCCGTCGCCGTGGACGAGGTGGATCCCTCGCTGGAGGACGTCTTCGTGTCCCTGGTCCTGGCGGGAGGCGGCGCCCCGGCGCCGGAGTGACCATGGCCCTATCCCCGCGGCGCGTCCGGGCCATGGCTCGGAAGGAGTGGATCCAGCTCCGGAGAGACAACCTCTCCATGACGCTGGCCTTCTTCCTCCCCGTCCTCCTCCTGATCCTCTTCGGCTACGCCATCAACTGGGACGTGGACGACATCCGCCTGGGCCTCCTGGATCGGGACCGGTCGACGGCGTCACGGGAGCTGGTGGAGGCGTTCGAAAGCTCGGGGTACTTCACCGTGGATCACCGGCTCGAGGCCGACCGGGAGGTCCGGCATCTCCTGGTGACGGGGGCGGTGCGGGCCGTCCTGGTGATCCCCTCGGGGTTCGCCCGTGACCTGGACGCCGGTCGGCCGGCGCCGGTCCAGTTCATGGTGGACGGAGCCGACGCCAACACGGCCACCATCTCAGAGGGGTACGCAGACGCCATCACCGCCGGGTTCTCCGCCCGCCGAAACGGAGGCGGTCCCGGCCTCCCCCTCCGGGTGGAATCCCGGGTCTGGTACAACCCCACCCTCGACAGCACGAACATGATCGTGCCGGCGCTCATCGCGGTCATCATGTCGATCATCGCGGCCATGCTCACCGCACTGACCATCGCCCGGGAGTGGGAACGAGGCACCATGGAGCAGCTGGCCTCCACCCCGGTCCACCGCCTGGAGGTGGTCGTGGGGAAGCTGATCCCCTATCTGCTCATCGGGATCGTGGACGTCTCGGTGGCGGTCCTGGCGGGCACCACGATCTTTGGAGCCCCTTTCCGCGGGAGCCTGCCCCTCTTCGCCGTGCTGAGCACGCTCTTCCTGCTGGGCGCCCTCGGGCTCGGGATCTTCATCTCGGCGGCGGTGAAGAGCCAGGTCCTGGCCACCCAGATCGCCCTGGTGGTCACGTACCTGCCGGCCATGATTCTCTCGGGATTTCTCTTCGACATCGGGGGGATGCCCCCGGTCCTGCAGACCATCACCTACCTGGTCCCGGCCCGGTACTTCGTCACCGTCACCCGCGGGATCTTCCTCAAGGGCGTGGGCCTCGAGTCCCTCTGGCCACAGGCGCTGGCCATGGTGGTCTTCGCGACGGTGGGGCTGGGGCTGGCGGCCCGGACCTTCAAGAAGGAAGTGGCCTGATGCGCCTGGCCCTCCTTCGACTCCGGCGGATGGTGGTGAAGGAGTTGCGGCAACTCCTTCGTGACCCCAAGTCGGCCCGGGTCATCTTCGTGTCGCCGCTCCTCCAGGTGATCCTGCTGGGGTACGCGGTGAACACCGACGTGCGGGATCTGCCCCTCTTCGTGGTCGACCACGACCGGTCCGCGGAGTCCAGGGGCGTGACCGAGGCCCTCACGGCTTCGGGCTACTTCGAGATCGTGGCGACATCGGATCGCGCTGGGGACGCCCTGGCGGCCCTGGACGCAGGAAAGGCGGGGGTGGCCCTGGTGATCCCACCGCGATTCAGCGCCGATCTGGCCCGGGGGGCGGTCCCATCGGTCCAACTCCTGCTGGACGGCACCAACTCCAACACCGCCACGGTGGCCCAGGGGTACGCGGGGAAGATCCTGGCCCGCTACGGAGCGGACCTGATACGGGACGCACGGGGGGCTGAGGTGGGAGCGGCGGGGGGTGGCGTCGATCTGCGGGCCCGGGCGGCGTTCAACCCGGGGCTGGAAAGCCAGGTCTACAACGTTCCCGGGATCATCGCGACCATCGTCTTGATGATGAGCCTCCTCCTGACCGCGACCGGGGTGGCCCGGGAGCGGGAGTTGGGCACCCTGGATCAGCTCCTGGTCTCACCGCTCACTCCCGGGGAGCTGATGCTGGGCAAGACGCTTCCGGTGGCCCTCATCGCCATGATCCAGCTGGCGGTCATCACCCTCATCGCCATCCAGTGGTTCGGGATCCCCTTCCGCGGGTCTCCGCTCGTCCTCCTCTTCGGCGCGGCCCTCTACATCCTGGCCAGCCTGTCGCTCGGACTCATCCTGGCCACCGAGACGCATACCCAGCAGGAGGCGTTCCTGGGCCTGTTCCTGATCATCATGCCGGCCATCATCCTCTCCGGGTTCCTGTACCCGGTGGAGACCATGCCCCCCTTCTTCCAGGCCGTCACCCTCCTGAATCCCCTCCGGCACTTTTTGGAGATCGTCCGCGACGTATTCCTGAAGGGATCGGGGATCGGGGACCTCTGGCGGCAATACTCGATCCTGGCGCTCATGGCCGTGGGCGGGCTCACCATCGCCACGGCCCGGTTCCGGAAGGCGATGGGCTGAACCAACCCCTTCAACGGACCTCTCGGGATTGACAATCTTCAGACTTGAAGTATTTATTTGTTCCAACAAGTTTGTCCGCCATGAGCAGGCGACGGGCCACGGGCCGCGGCCTGGAAGGAGGGAGGGTACATGAAGCTCGAGACAATGGGTTTCCACCACATCACCATGGTGTCCACCGATGCGGCGCGGACGCTGCGGTTCTATCGGGATCTCCTGGGGCTCGCCCTGGTCAAGAAGACGGTGAACTTCGACGATCCCGGCGCCTATCACCTCTACTTCGGGGACGGCGAGGGGCGGCCGGGAACCATCCTGACCTTCTTCGAGTGGCCCAACACACCGGCGGGACAATGGGGGGTGGGCGGGGTCCATCACCTGGCGCTGGGGGTGGGGTCTCCCGAGGCTCTGCTCATGTGGAAGCGGCGCCTGACGGACGCCGGGGTGCCGGTCACCGGGCCGCTGGACCGGGGGTATTTCCAGAGCCTGTATTTCTCGGACCCGGACGGCCAGATCCTGGAGATCGCGACCGCGGGACCGGGATACGCCATCGACGAGCCCGCCGACGCCCTGGGGCGAACCCTGATCACTCCCCCCGAGGAGCGGCTGCCCGCCGGCCGTGACGGCGCCACGATCCAGGCCGCGACCCACCCGGAGCCCGTCCCCGCGGTGACCGCCGGAATGGAGCTCCAGGGCATCCACCACATTTCGGCCATCACCGACGACCTGGAGGCCGCCGGGGATTTCTACGAAGGGGCCCTTGGGCTCTCCCTCGTGAAGAAGACCCTGAACCAGGACGACGGGCAGACCCGCCACTACTTCTGGGCCCATTACGACGGGAAGAAGGTGTCCCCGAACAGCGCCATGACCCTGTTCGGCTGGCCGGCCTCCACGCTCACGGCAAGACCCGGCCACGGCCAGACCCATCACGTGGCCTTCCGGGCCCGGGACGGCGAGGAGCAGGCGGCCTGGCGCGACCACCTCCTCGGGCTGGGCCTGGACGTGAGTCCGGTCATGGAGAGGAACTACTTCCGGAGCATCTACTTCCGGGCGCCCGACGGGTTGCTCCTGGAGATCGCCACGGACGGGCCGGGCTTCGCCGTGGATGAAGCGCCGGCGGCCCTGGGGCAGGCGTTGAAGCTGCCCGGATGGCTGGAAGGACGCCGGGAGGGCATCGAACTCGCCCTCACGCCCCTGACCTGAACCCACCCGTCGGCGCGAACATCGCGCCGACCGAAACGGAGAACGAACCATGTTGGAGTTCATGGTCCACGCAGCGCGTGAAGAGTCCGGCCAAAGCCCCACCCTGGTGCTGCTCCACGGTCGGGGGAGCGACATGCACGACCTGCACCAGCTGGGTCCGCTGCTGCCTCCCACCTGGACCCTGGTGACGCCCCGGGCGCCCCACGCCGGAATGCCGTGGGGGTACGGGCCGGGGTGGGCCTGGTACCGCTACGTGGCCGGGGACCGGGTGGTGGACGAGACACTGGGCACCAGCCTGGCGGAGCTCGAGGCGTTCGTCGGGTCCCTTCCCGAGATTCTGGACGTGCCCCCGGGGCCCCTGGTCCTGGGGGGATTCTCCCAGGGCGGCACCTCGGCCACCGCCTACGCCCTGACCCATCCAGGCAAGGTGGGTCTGGTGCTGAATCTGAGTGGCTTCCTGGTGGACAGCCCCCTGGTCCCCGTCACTCCCGACGCGGCCGCGGGGACGGATTTCTTCTGGGGCCACGGAGAGGCCGATCCGGCCATACCCTTCGCCCTGGCGGAAAAGGGCCGGGGTAGCCTCGAGGACATCGGCGCCGCCCTAACGGTGTTCGATCACCCGGGCGGGCACACCATCACGCGGGAGGAACTGGACGCTGCGGTCCAGTGGATCACCGAGAGGACCGGGGTCAGTCCTCGGGAGTGACCCCCATCTGCTGAGGGAGAGTCGTAAGCTCCAGGATCCGGAAGGTCCGCTCGCCGAGGGGGAGCTGAATGTTCACCTCTTCTCCCTCACGGGCGCCCAGGAGCCCCTTACCGATGGGGCTGGCGATGGAAACCTGACCGGAATCCAGATCCATGAAGTCGCCGGCCACGATGGTGAAGATGTCTTCTTCGTCCATCGCGACGTTGTGCACCCTGACCTTGGACCCGAACCCGACCCGGTCGGCGGGCATGTCGTCCACGTTGATCTTCCCGAGGTCGGACATGCGCTTGCTGATGTGTCCGATCCGGGCCTGCACGAACTGCTGGCGCTCCAGGGCGGCCTTGTACTCGGCGTTTTCCCGCAGGTCTCCGAGCTCTACGGCCTTCTGGATCCGATCCGGAAGCTCGAAGTTCAACTCCCGCTGTAGCTTTTCCAGCTCGCCCTCGAGCCGGCTCTTGATTTCGTCCAGCATTTCTTCCTCCCGCCCGGGAAAAAGGCAAGGCCCATCCCCGTTCTACCGGGATGGGCCTGTTCGGCCCCGCGGCCAGCATGACACTGAACCAGAACTTAGCAGGTCCCCGATGGGTCTGGGAGCCCCCTCGCCCCGGGTCTGCGCGGACGGACCTCAGCCCATGGGGGCCGGGAGCATTTGGAGAAGCCTGCGTGCCGTCGCCATGGATGCCTCCGTCGACTCGGTCACGATGTTCACATGGCCCAGTTTGCGGCCCGGCCGGGGCGCCTTGCCGTAGAGGTGCAGGTGCGCGCCGGGCAGTTCGAGGACCTCGGTCAGATCCGGCAGGTCGCCCAGGAGGTTCACCATGACGCTGGGCCGGACTTGGTCGGTGGGGCCGAGGGGCAGGCCGACGACGGCCCGGAGGTGATTCTCGAACTGGCTCACCGACGCCCCGTCCTGGGTCCAGTGACCGGAGTTGTGCACTCGGGGGGCCATCTCGTTGGCCCGGAAGTGATCCCCGACCTGGAAAAGCTCGATGGCCAACACACCCACGTAGTCCATGGACTCCATCACCGACCGGAGGATCGCCTCTCCCTCAGCCTGGAGCTGGGGCGTCAGTCCCGGGGCCGGCGCCCGGGTCACCCGGAGGATCCCCTGTTCGTGGTGGTTCTCGGACAGGGGATAGCAGCGGAACTCGCCGTCCATCCCCCGCACTCCGACCACCGAGAGCTCCCGTTCAAAGTCCACGAATCCTTCGAGAATCAGGGGGACGCCACCCAGGGTATCCCACGCCGGCGCCACGTCGGAGTCCTGCCGGATCACCGCCTGACCCTTGCCGTCGTATCCGAACCGCCGGGTCTTGAGGACCGCCGGCATGCCCAGCTCGGAGAGGGCCGTCCGAAGCTGATCGAGGGAGTCCACGGGCCGGAAGGGGGCGGTCTGGATTCCCAGCCTCCGGAACTCCGTCTTCTCGGTGAGCCGGTCCTGGGCCATCTCCAGGGCGGAGGGGGTGGGGTGGACCGGAACCCAGGCCTCCAGGGCCCGGGCGGCCTCCACGGGAACGTTCTCGAATTCGTACGTGACCACGTCCACAAGGGCCGCCAACCGCTCCAGCGCATGTGGATCGTCGTAGTCCGCGCTCAGCACCGGTCCCAGGCCCGAGACGGGGGGGTCGGGGGTGCTCTCCAGGAATTGGAAATCGAGCCCGAGTGGACGGCCGGCCAGCGCGAGCATCCGCCCGAGCTGGCCGCCTCCAAGGATTCCCACCTTCGAGGGGAGATCAGGCAACGGAACGCACCGGGCTCGGGTCAGGGACGGGAAACACGGGGATCGGGATCGTCCAGGACGGCGCGGGTCCGGGCGTCCCTGTACTTGCGGAGGGCCTCCCGGATCTCCGGTCGACCGTTCCCCACGATGGACGCGGCCAGCAGGCCGGCGTTGGTGGCCCCGGAATTCCCGATGGCCAGGGTGCCCACCGGCACGCCGCCGGGCATCTGAACGATGGAGAGGAGTGAGTCCATCCCGTCGAGGGCCCTGGATTGGACCGGGACGCCGAGGACGGGGAGGACCGTCTTGGCGGCGACCATCCCGGGCAAGTGCGCGGCTCCGCCCGCGCCGGCGATGATGACCTCGAGCCCTCTCTCCTCGGCCGATGCAGCGTACTCGAAGAGGAGGTCCGGCGTGCGGTGTGCGGAGACAACTCGCACCTCGTGGGGTACACCGAGGTCCTTGAGAGTTTCAACCGCGTGCGCCATGGTCTCCCAGTCGGAGCGGGATCCCATGATGACCCCCACGAGGGGTGCTGACATGCTCGATCTCCTGGGCTCGAGGAAGCTAGGATGTTGGCTCCGATTACCAGGGCGGGCAACCCCGGTTCCAGACACCGCGAAGGCTGACGACGATGGATCGAAAGCGATCTCCAGACACAATCCTGTCCGCGCCGGCGCTTCGGCCGCTCCTGCCCCTTCTCTGGCTGGCGTGGGACGGGGAGGGCTGTTCTGAGATCGAGCGGGAAGAGCTACGCGGGGGGATCGTCTCCATTCCGTGGTTGGACGCCGGCGCGGGCGCCGTCGTGGAACAGTGGCTGACGGAGGGCGATCCTCCCTCCCCGGAAGCCATGGCGGCCTTGCGTGCAGATGTGCTGGAGGGGCTTCGGGAAGATGCCCCGGACGCCGCCGGGGACGAGGTGGCCGAGCTGGAGCGGCGGTTCGGCCTGCGGCGGGACGATCTGCGCCGGAGGCTGGTACCCCGGGAGGGGGGAGGGGCGGACGGCGGGGCGGGGCGCCCCGGGAAGGAGGGTGCGCAGGTGCCGGGCCAGGCGGCAGAGGGGATCCATGGGGAGGGGGAGACCCTCCATCGCTTCATGGACGCACCCTTCCACGACCTCCGCCACGAGGTCCTCGATCTCATGGCGACCGACCCGGCCCTCCGGATTCCCATGGGTCTGCCCATGGACGAGTACCGGGAGCGCGTGCTGGAGGCGATTCGGGTGCTGGCCGCCCGAGGGTACGGGCGCCTGTCGCACCCGGAGGAATACGGGGGCACCGGAGACCCACGACCGACGGTGGCGGTCTTCGAGACCCTGGCCCACGGCGACCTGAGCGTGCTGGTGAAGTTCGGCGTCCAGTTCGGCCTGTTCGGAGGCAGCATCCTCCAGTTGGGGACCCGCCGACACCACGAGGCCTATCTGAGGGACGCCGGCTCCTTGGAGCTTCCCGGGTGCTACGCCATGACCGAACGCGGCCACGGATCCAACGTCCGGGACCTGGAAACGACCGCCCGATTCGACCCGAAGACCGACGAGTTCGTGATTCGCACACCCCACCCCGAGGCCCGGAAGGAGTGGATCGGAAACGCCGCCCGTCACGGCCGCGTGGCCACGGTGTTCGCCCAGCTCGAGACCGACGGGCAAGCGCACGGCGTTCACGCCTTCCTGGTGCCGATCCGGGACGAAGGGGGCCAGCCTCTGCCGGGCGTCTCCATCGAGGACAACGGCCCGAAGGTGGGGCTGAACGGCATCGACAACGGCCTCCTGTCCTTCGAGGATGTTCGCGTGCCCCGGGAGAACCTCCTGGACCGGTTCGCGTCGGTGGACTCGGACGGCTCCTACTCCAGTCCCATCCCCTCCGAGGGTCGCCGCTTCTTCACCATGCTGTCGACCCTGGTGGGCGGCCGGATCAGCGTGGCCGCGGCGGCACTGTCGGCCTCCCGGGTGGCCCTCACCGTCGCGGTCCGATACGCAGGGCGGCGGCGCCAGTTCGGTCCAGACGACGGGCGGGAGGTGCCGATCCTGGACTACACGCTGACCCAGCGGGCCCTCATGCCCCGTCTGGCCGCCACCTATGCCCTGGGGTTCGCGGTCCGGTCGCTGGTGGACGGGTACTCCGGGGTCGAGGACGAGGAGGCCCGAAGAGTGCTCGAGGTCCGAGCCGCCGGACTGAAGGCCTATGCCTCCGAGCACGCCTTGGAAGCCATCCAGGCGTCCCGGGAGGCCTGCGGGGGACGGGGATACGCGGCGGAGAACCGGCTGGGAAGTCTCCGGAGCGACGCGGACATCTTCACCACCTTCGAGGGGGCGAATCCGGTCCTCTACCAACTGGTGGCTCGGGGGCTGCTCACCCGGTACCGGCAGGAGTTGGGCGACCTGGGCCCCTGGGGGCTGGTGCGTCACCTGGCCGACCGGGCCGGGGCCCGGGTGGTGGAGTTCAACCCCCTTCAGACCCGGCGGGGTGGAGACGAGCACCTCCGGGACCCGGAGGTGCACGAGGCGCTCCTGGCCTACCGGGAAGAGCGCTTGCTGGGCTCGGTGGCCCGGCGGCTCCGGGGCCGGATCAACGAAGGGATGCATCCCTTCGAGGCCATGAACGAGTGCCAGGATCACCTGGTCCACCTGGCCCGGGCCCACGTCGAGGGCCTGGCCGCCCAGGCGTTCCGAGCATCGCTCCACCGGGCGCCGACCCCGGGCTTGGCGGAGGTTCTCCGAACCGTCTACGACCTGTTCGTGCTCACACGCATCGAGGCTGATCGGGCCTGGTTCCTGGAGGCCAACGTCATGGAGGCTCCCCAGTCCCGCGCCGTCCGGACCCTGGTCAACCGCCTCTGCGGGGAGGTCAGGGACCACGCTGGACTGCTGGTGGACGGATTCGGCATCCCGGACGAAGTGCTGGCCGCGCCGGCGGGCCTGAAGGAGGCGGGGTGAACGTCCCTCCATCCCGCGCAACCTCGGGGAGCGGTGCGGATCACTCCCACCCGCCGGGCCCCTTCCTGCTCCCCAGCGTGGAGGTGCGGTGGTTTCTGGAGGGTGATCTCCCGCCCGCGCTGGAACGCTGGATCGACCGACGGGCGGACCCCGCCGCTTCCGGATCCCGGACCGACGCCTACGTCCGTCTGCCCGACGCGCCCCGGACCGGCATCAAGCTCAGAGAGGGGCGCATCGAGGTGAAGACCCTGCGCCAACGGATTCCACCCTCCCCCGCCATCCCGGGTTGGGTGGAGTGGTGGCTGAAGTGGTCCCAGCCGGTGCCGGGAGGGCTGGGATTGCTGGAGGGGCCGGGAATCGACGTCGTCGAGGTGTCGAAGGACCGTCGCGCGTGGTTCCAGGACGGCGTCCTCAGAGAAGTCACCCGCGTGAGCCGGGCCGAGGGCTCTGCCTGGACCGTGGGCCTCGAAGCACCGGAAGAGGGTCCGGGACATCTGGACCGGTCGGAGCCGGCGGTTCCATCCGACCTGGCCGCCGCGGCCACCCAACTCTTCCGACTGGACGGGATGAGCGACATCCTCCTGCCTCGGCGTTCCGCATCTTATCCGGAGTGGCTCTCCCGCCGCTGATCCACGGTGCAATCCCACCCGCCGTTTGCACCCAGGCAGGTCACACGCTTTCTTGGATCACTTTCCGCCAAGCCGGTGCCTCACCGGTGGTGCACGTGTCGGGGATTGAAGAGGAGAGGCAATGATGACGGGACGATGGACCTTGATCACGATGGCGCTTCTCATGTGCGGCTCGCCGACCGCTGCCCAGGAAGCATCGCCCAGCGATTCCACGGAGACCAAGGGGGCGACCAAGGACCTGCCCCTGGAGCCGGGCCGGACGATTCCCATCGACCTGGACGAGGGGTCCTGGATGTCGCTGGACGTGAGCCCCGACGGCCGGACCATCGTGTTCGACTATCTGGGCGACCTCTTCACCATGCCCATCACCGGTGGCCAGGCCACACAGCTCACCTCGGGCATGGCCTTCGACGCCCAGCCCCGCTTTTCACCTGACGGGACCCAGGTCGCGTTCACCTCGGACCGCTCCGGCGGCCAGAACATCTGGGTCATCGCAACGGACGGTTTGGACACGATCCAGGTCTCCCGAGGCGCGGCGAACCGAGCCGAGCAGCCGGAGTGGACGCCGGACGGGAAATACATCGTCGCCAGCATGGGAATGGGGAACTTCCGCTTCGGCGGGTCGCCCACCCTGCGCATCTTCCACATCGACGGGGGCGGCGGCGCCGAACTGATGGAACAGGGGCCCAAGCGCCTCGGGGCCGTGGTGAGCCCCGATGGTCGCTGGGTCTGGTACGCCGAGCGGACCGGGGCCGGAGACTGGACCTACAACGCCCAGCTCCCCCAATACACCATCCGCGCCTATGACCGGGAAACCGGGGACAGCTTCGGCCGGGTCTCCCGCTACGGTGGCGCCTTCTCCCCGACCCTCTCTCCGGACGGGAATCTCCTCGTCTACGGGACCCGCCATGACGAGCACACGGGTCTCATGATTCGAGACCTGGACACCGGGGAGGAGCGCTGGCTGGCCTACCCGATCCAGAGTGACGACCAGGAGTCCCGGGCCACCCTGGGGGTCCTGCCCAACATGAGCTTCACCCCCGACGGGCAGCACGTGGTGGCATCCTACGGGGGCGGATTCTGGAAGATCCCCGTCGATGGCGGGGACGCCGAGCCGATCCCGTTCCGCGTCGCTTTCGACCTGGACGTGGGGCCCCTGGTCGAGTTCGACTACCCCATCGAAGACACGCCCACCTTCACGGTTCGCCAGATCCGCGACGCGGTCCCCTCCCCCGACGGGACCCGGATCGCGTTCACCGCCCTGGGCCGGCTCCACGTGGCCAACGCCGACGGCACGGGGATCCAGGAACTGGTGAACGACGGCCGGAGCCACTCCGAACCGGGCTGGTCCCCCGACGGGGCCTGGATCGCCTATGGCGCGTGGGACGGTGCGGCTGGAGAGGGACACGTGTACAGGGTCCGGTCCGACGGGCAGGGTGAGCCTCAGCAACTCACGACCCTCGGAGGGCTCTACCGCCTGCCCGCCTGGGCGCCGGACGGGGACCGGATCGTGGTATTCCGCGGCTACGCCCGGGACTACGAGGAGAACACCGGACCCGGCGCCGGCTTCGCCATCTCCGAGGTGGTTTGGATTCCCGCCGGCGGTGGTGACGCCACCGTCATCGGTCCGGCCCAGGGCAAGTCCTACGCCCACTTCAGGGTGGATCAGCCCGACCGGATCTACTGGTCGGGCCCCGGCGGCAGCGCCGTCTCCACCCGATGGGACGGAACGGACGAGAAGACCCATGTCCGGGTGCGTGGAGGGCGCTCTCCCGGCGCACCCCAGGCGGCGAACGCCAGCGTGGTGGTCATGGCGCCCACGGGCGACCAGGCCATGGCCCTGATCCAGGGGCAGATCTACACGGTGACCGTGCCCATGGTGGGCGAAGCCCCCACCATCAACGTAGGCAACCCAGCGAGCGCGTCGTTCCCGGCCAAAGCCATCTCCGGAAAGCTGGGGGCCGAGTTCCCGGCCTGGAGCGGGGACGGGCGGGCTATCCACTGGTCCCTGGGGAACGCCCACTTCGTCTACGACCTGGACGACGCCCAGGCGTTCGCCGACAGCCTGGATGCGGCCAAGGAGGCGGAGGCCGAAGCCCAGCGGCAGGAGGCCGAGGAGACCCCCGAGGGCGGCGAGGAAGCCGAACCGGAAGCAGCGGAGGCCGGGGAGGAAGCGGAAGACGCCGAGGAGGAGCCCACCGAGTACGAGCCGGTGGAAACCCGCTTCGTCCTCGAAGCGCCCCGGGACATTCCCGAGGGGCTCATCGCCCTCACCAACGCCCGCATCATCACCATGGACGGCGACGAGGTCATCGAGCGGGGGACCATCCTCGTGAGGAACAACCGGATCGAGGCGGTGGGTGCGGCCATCGACATTCCCTCGGGCGCGGAGCTCGTGGACCTCGCAGGACGCACGGTCGTACCCGGCTTCGTGGACACCCATGCCCACCTGCGGCCCGCGTTCGGGGTTCACCGGACGGACCTATGGGTCTACCAGGCCAACCTGGCCTACGGCGTCACCGCCACCCGGGACCCGCAGACGGCGACGACGGACGTCCTCACGTACGCCGACCTGGTTCGGGCGGGCGAGACCGTAGGACCTCGAGTCTACAGCACGGGGCCGGGGGTCTTCTTCCAGGAGAATCTGAGTTCCCTGGACGAGACTCGGGACCTCATGCGCCGTTACTCGGACTACTTCGACACCAAGACGCTCAAGATGTACGTGTCGGGGACCCGGAAGCAGCGCCAGTGGATCATTCAGGCCGCCCGGGAGCTGGAGATCATGCCCACCACCGAGGGGTCACTGAACTTCAAGCAGAACACGACCGAGACGCTGGACGGCTACCCGGGCCTGGAGCACTCGATCCCGGTCTACCCGCTGTACGACGACATGGTGGCTCTCTACGCGGGCACCATGCGCGCCTACACACCGACCCTCCTCGTGTCGTACGGAGGGCCCTGGGCGGAGAACTGGTACTACACCAAGATGAACCCCCACGACGACGCCAAGCTGCGGCGCTTCACCCCACACCAGGAAATCGACGTGAAGACGCGGCGGCGGGGCGGAGGCCCCAGCCCGGGTCCCGCCGGATGGTTCAGAGACGAGGAGCACGTGTTCCAGGACCACGCCGTATTCGCCAAGGATCTGGTGGAGGCCGGGGGCCGGGTGGGCGTCGGCAGCCACGGCCAGCTCCAGGGGCTGGGATACCACTGGGAGCTCTGGTCGGTGGCATCGGGCGGCATGGACAACCATGACGCGCTCCGGGTCGCCACCATCCTGGGAGCCGAGGCCATCGGACTCGATCAGGACCTGGGATCCATCGAGGAGGGCAAGCTCGCCGACCTGGTGATCCTGTCCGAGAACCCCCTGGACGACCTCATGAACACCACCGCCATCACCCACGTCATGTTCAACGGGCGACTCTACGAAGGGGACACGCTGCAGGAAATCTATCCGCGCCAGCGGGACCTGCCGCCGGTGTGGTGGACCCGCACCGAGCCCAGTGGCGTTCCGGGGATGATGCGGCAGTAGGGACTACCGGGTAGGGCCGCTCGGCGACCCAGGCTGGGCGGCCCTACATCCCTTCCGGAAGGACCAGCGGTAGGCTCGCGTCCTGGGCCCACTCGGTCATGGAGCCGTCGTACAGACGGGCGTCCATGCCCAGGGTGCGGGCAGCGAAGACCACCGCCGACGCCCAATACCCGATGTGACAGTAGGCCACCACCTGATCCCCTTGGGCATAGCCGGCCGCCTCGAACAGGGCGCGCAGTTCAGGGGTGGGGCGGAGCGCCCCATCCTCGGTGTACAGGTGCGCGTAATGCAGGCTGGCGGCACCTGGGATGTGGCCCGCTCGACCCTCCATCTCCGGGCGGGACCCGTCGTAGCTGGCTTCCCGCCGAGCGTCGAGGAGGGTGACGCCGGGGCCGGCGCCCCGGTCCAGGACGAACTTCCCGTCGACCCTCCGGTCCAGGCTCGGTGCGGCCGTGATCCGTCCCGGCTGCGGCTCGCCGGGGGCGTCCGCCAGGGCGCCCCCCGAGGCCTTCCACGCCTCGAGCCCACCGTCCAGGAGAGACGATCGCTCACCCAGGCCCAGGACATCCAGAGTCCACAAGGTACGGGTCGCGTCCGGCACCCGGCTCTCGCCGAACACCACCACCACACGGGAGTCGTCGGACACGCCCGCGACCTCGAACGCCAACCGAACCGGGGTGAGATCCGCGGGCAGATCCAGGGCGATCCGGGTCTCCCCCTCTTCGTTGGAGGTGACTGCGAGGTCGTTGAGGTTGATCGGCACGGCGCCGGGGATGAACGGGCCCTCGGGCGCCTCGGCTCGACCGACCTGGAGGACGACCAGATCGGGATGGGAGAGGTTGGCGGAAAGCCAGGCGGCGTCCACCACGAGCCCGGCGCGTTCCTGACCCGAAAGGGCTGCCGCGGTGATCAGGGCGGCCAGCCACGCCAGCGTGAGAAGGACGATGAGGCGACTGTGACGCCGCAGCCAGACGGCACCGGCGAACCGGACCACCGACCGGCGACGGTCGTCACTCCCCTCCCGAGTCCCCTGCCCCTTGTTCCGCCCCGGTCCTTCGCTCGCCCCTGACGTCATCCCGTCTCTAGCCTTTCACCCTGAGGAGGTGGTATCGCTTCTTGCCCTTTCGCACCACGAGGTACCGTCCCTCGATGGCATCGTCGACGGTTACCCGTCGCTGCGTGTCGGTGATCCTTTCACCGTTGAGGTACAGACCGCCCTGCTCCATGGAACGGCGGGCCTCCCCCCTGCTGGACATGATCCCGGAGTCGCCCAGGAGCTCCACCATGAGCACCCCCTCTCCCGAGAGGGAATCCCCTGTGACGTCCCCCGCCGGGACATCGGCGAAGATCTCCTCGATCTCCACCGCGCTCAGCCCCTCCAGAGAGCCCCCGAAGAGAACGTCCGTGGCCTGCTGGGCCTTCGCCAGCGCGGTCTCGCCGTGGACCCGACGGGTCACCTCTTCGGCCAGGGCCCGCTGCGCGGCTCTCAGGTGGGGCTCCTTCTCGACGCCCTCGGCGAATTCGGCGATCTCCTCCCTCTCCCGCAAGGTGAAAAGCTTGAGGAAGCGGACCACGTCCTGGTCCTCCGCGTTCAGCCAGAACTGGTAGAATCGGTATGGGGAGGTGAGCCCGGGGTCCAACCACACCGTCCCGGATTCCGTCTTGCCGAACTTCACCCCACTGGTGGTGGTCAGAAGGGGGAAGACCCCTCCCCATGCCTTGCCACCCTCCATGCGACGGATGAGGTCGGTACCGGCCGTGATGTTGCCCCACTGATCGCTCCCGCCGAACTGGAAGGTGCAGCCCTCCCGGCGGTAGAGCTCCACGAAGTCGTAGGCCTGAAGGAGCATGTAGCTGAACTCGGTGAAGCTGATCCCCGACTCGGCGTCCTCGAGCCGTCGCTTCACCGACTCCTTACCCAGCATCACGTTCACTGAGAAGTGCTTCCCCACGTCCCGGAGGAAGTCGACCATCCGCAGTTCGCCGAGCCAGTCCAGGTTGTTGGCCATCCGGGCCGGATTGGAGACCCCGTCGAAGTCCAGGAAGTGGGCGAGTTGGCCCCTCATGGCCTCGGCGTTTCGGGCGGCCATCTCCTTGGTCAGCAGCTGGCGCTCAGCCGTCTTGCCCGAGGGGTCTCCGATGAGTCCGGTCCCTCCACCGACCAGGGCGATCGGGGTGTGGCCCGCCCTCTGGAGGTGCACGAGCCCCATGATGGTCGCCAGGCTCCCGACGTGGAGGCTGGGCGCGGTGGGGTCGAAGCCGATGTAGCAGGTCCTCGGTTCTGCGGCGAGGGCTTCACGGGCTCCTTCGGTGGCGTCGTGAAGCATGCCGCGCCACTCGAACTCCTTGAAGGCGTCCATGGATGTCAGGGGTTGGGGCCAGGGTCGGAATCGGACCGACCCGCGTCGTTGGAGAAGGCTGAAACTAACACCCGGACGGCCTCCCGATCGATCTTGCCGTTGGGCGTGAGAGGCAACGCCTCGGCGACCAGGATGGTCCGGGGCCGCTTGGCGGGGGCCAGACCCTGCCGACAGGCCGCGAGCACGGATTCCCTCAGGCCATCGGGGTCCGAGCCCGGGTGCTCCGGGGTGAGGGCGGCGCACACCCGCTGTCCCCAGCGCTCATCTGGGAGTCCCAGGACCACCGCGTCCCTGATTCCCCGCAGGGAGCGGAGGAAGGACTCCACCTCTTCCGGTTGCACGTTGGAGCCACCCGAGATGATCAAACCGTCCATCCGGCCATGAACGTGGAGTCGGCCCTCCTGGTCGATCCAACCTCCGTCTCCGGTGTGCAGCCAGCCGTCCGGGTCCGTCATGGGATCGTCGGTCCCCAGATAGCGTGCGGCGACCGTAGGCCCCCGAACCAGGATCTCACCCGCCCCGCCGCCGTCCCCTTCGCGGTCGACAGCGTCCACGATCCGAACCTCCGCGCCCTCCAGGGGCCGGCCGCACCCGGCTCCCCCCGCCCGGACCTCAGGCGGGGTGGCGGTGGCGACCTGGGAGGACGCCTGGGTGAGTCCGTACGTCAGCGCCAGCGGGAGACCCAGGGAGAGGGCCCGATCCACCAACACCGGCGGACAGGCGGCCCCACCGATCAGGAGGCAGCGGAGGTGGGACGCGGCCTCCAGGCGGACCCGCTGGGCGGGCTCGGCCTCCAGGGCTTCCACCAACCCCACCAGCATGGCAGGGACCAGGGAGAGGTGGGTCACCCGGCCCTCGAGGACCAGTCCGAGGATTTCACCCGGGTCGAATCGCGGTTGGATCTCCAGGCCCGACCCGGTCAGGATCCAACGATGCACCATGGCCAGACCTCCGACGTGCCCGGGGGAGAGGGAAAGGAGCCACCGGTCCGTATCCCCCAAACCGAGCCGGCGGGCGGACGCCCCGTTCACCGCCTCCAGGTTGCCGTGGGTCAACTCGACGCCGCGCGGCTCGCCGGACGTGCCGGACGTGAGGAGGACGGCGGCGGCGTGGGACCCCGCGGCCCCAGGACCGGGCTCGCCCAGCCCCTGCCCGGCGGCTCCCTCCGCTGGAGCCACAGCCCTGGGAAGCTCGTCGGGTGCGTCGACGACCAGCCCAGGTCCGAAGGCGCCCAGGGCCCGATCCCGCTCGATGGGGGGGAGACGGTGGTTGAGGGGCACGGCCACGCAGCCGGCCTCCCACGCCCCGAGGATCCCGAGGACCAGGGGCAGGTCGGGTCCGAACGTGAAGGCGACCCGGTCACCGGGCCTCAAGCCCTCGTCACGAAGCCCGGCGGCCACCTCGCGGACGGCATCCCCCAGCTCGGCGAACGAGAGGCGGCCTCCCGGGCCGACCACCGCCACGGCCCCGGGCCTGCGCTCCGCGGCCTCGTGGAGCCCGGAGACCACGGCCGGAGTCCCTGTCCCCCCCCATCCCTCAACCAAGGGCCAGGCCTCCGGCCAGAAGGAGCCCGTACAACGCCAGACCCCGGGCCGTCTGGCCCAGAGCCGGATTGAGCTGTCTCGGGTCCTGGAAGGTGAGCACGGTGCGGAGGGGAGCCACCAACGAGAGCAGGCCGAGGAGTGCCGCGAGGGCGGGGGCAGGCCACCCGAAGGCCGCCACGCCCACCACCGGCACCGCGGCGGCGACCACCGCCATGACCAGGTACTCCACCCGTGTGCCTGCCCGCCCGAGGATGACCGCCAGGGTCCGCTTTCCCGTCCGAGCGTCGGTCTCCACGTCCCGAAGGTTGTTGACCACGAGGATCGCCGTGCTGAGCGCACCCATGGCCACCCCGGCCAGGAGCACGTCGGGAGGCAGGGCCAGGGCCTGGACCCAGTAGGTCCCACCGACGGCCACGAGCCCGAAGAACACGAACACGAAAAAGTCCCCTAGGCCGTTATAGGCCAGGGGATAGGGGCCCCCCGTGTAGGCCACCGCACAGAGGAGGGAAGCCAGCCCGACGATCACGATGGGAAGGCCACCCACCCAGACCAGGTAGACCCCCACCAAGAACGCCGCGCCCAGAGTGAGTATCATCCCCCGCCGCACCGTCTCGGGTGGAATGAGACCCGCCTGGGTGACCCGAACCGGGCCGAGGCGGTCCTCGGTGTCCGTCCCCTTCATGAAGTCGAAGTAGTCGTTGGCCAGGTTGGTACCGATCTGGATGAGCAGCGCCCCGACCAGGGACGCCAGGACCGGGAGCAGCCGCCCGGTACCGTGAAACACTCCCAGCCCGGCACCGACGACCACCGGCGCCGCGGCCGCGCTCAGGGTCTTGGGCCTGGCCGCCAGGACCCAGACGGCCGCCCCTCCCTCGGCGGACCGGTGGGATCCTACCACGGCAACCAGGGCTCATCCCGGAAGTTCGGCTTCTCCTTGTTCAGGAAGGCGTCCTTGGCCTTCTTGGCCTGCTCCGTCATGTAGAAGAGGAGCGTGGCGTTGCCCGCCAGCTCCTGGATGCCCGCCTGGCCGTCCACGGCGGCGTTGAACGAGGACTTGAGAAGCCGGATGGCCAGCGGGCTCTTGTCCAGGATCTCCTGGGCCCAGTCCCAGCCTTCCGCCTCCAAGCGATCGACGGGGACCACGGCATTCACCAGGCCCATGTCCAGGGCTTCCTGGGCCCCGTACTGACGGCACAGATACCAGATCTCCCGGGCCTTCTTCTGCCCCACGATACTGGCCAGATACGAGGCGCCGAAGCCGCCGTCGAAGGACCCCACCTTCGGCCCCGTCTGGCCGAACACGGCGTTGTCCGCCGCGATGGTGAGGTCGCAGATGACGTGGAGCACGTGGCCGCCACCGATGGCATACCCCGCCACCAACGCGATCACGGGCTTGGGCATGCTCCGGATGTACCGCTGGAGCTCCAGGACGTTGAGGCGGGGCACCCCCGTACCCCCCACGTACCCGGCGTCCCCCCTCACCCTCTGGTCGCCTCCGGAGCAGAAGGCGTACTTGCCGTCCTCGGCCGGCCCGTTGCCGGTGATCAGGACCACGCCGATGGACGTGTCCTCACCGGCGTCCTTGAAGGCATCCTGGAGTTCCAGGAGGGTCTCCGGCCGAAAGGCGTTTCGCACCTCGGGTCGGTCGAATGCGATCCGGGCCACCCCGTCGCACTTGTGGTAGGTGATGTCTTCGTACTCTCTGACGCGCTTCCAGTCCGGCTGGCTCATGGGACTCCGGGTTTGGTTGTTGCCGGGATCAAGGATCGATGACCGCGCTTACTGCGGTCCGCCGCAGTTGTTCCTCGGCCGCCCGACGGGCGTCGTGCCCGTCGGTCCGGTTCGTGACGACGCAGACCACGGACGCCCCGGGCCGGGCGAGGCCCTCCCTCAAGGCGGTCCGAACCTGGGCGGGCGTCGATACCCGCTGAAACGGCAGGCGATGGAGTGCGGCCAGTTGCTCCAGGTCCAGCCCGTGGGGCGTGGCGAAATATTCGGTGAACTCCGGCTCGAAGCGAGCGATGGGGAGACGATGGAAGATGCCCCCGCCGTCGTTGTCCACCACGACGAACACCGTCGGCTGCCGGCATTCCGTGGCTGCCAGGAGCCCGTTGGCATCGTGAATCAGAGCCAGGTCACCCATCAGGCAGATCAGGGGGGCGTCCCGGGACACGCCCGCGCCCAGGGCGGTGGATACGATCCCGTCGATCCCGCTGGCCCCCCGGTTCCCCAGGGCCACGAGTTCCCGCCCTCCCGGTCCGCCGAAGGCGTCCACGTCCCGGATGGGCATGGACGAAGAGAGGAACACCACCGAGCCCTCCGGCGCCTCGGAGAGCACGGTCCGGGCGGCCCATCCCTCCAAGAAGTCGTCGGGGAGTTCGCCGGCGGCGGCGCGCAACGCCTTCTCGACGCGGGTCCAGCGGTCCCGGTAGTCGGCCACGGTGGCGGTGGGGAGCCGTGAGAGGAGATCGACGCCGTCCACGGCGTGGTGCTCGCTCACCAGACCCAACTGGTCGTGGAGGCGGCCGTCTGCCCGGAAGATGAGCTGGGGAACGTCGGACCAGGACGCCAGGGCTTCGAGAAGGACCGCCGATGTGGGCGCGCCTCCCAGGCGAATCACCAGTCCTGGAACCAGGGCCCTGCGCACGTCGGGGTCGCGCAATGCCGGGTCGTAGTGGGTTACCACCCCTCCTCCCCCGGTCTTGCCGTAGCGGGCCCCGGACAGGGGGTCGGCCAGCAGCGCTCCACCCAGGCCTCGGACCACCCCCTCCAGGACCTCGGCCCCGAAGATGGGCCCGGGCCCTGCCACGACCAGGAGTCCCCCCTTGCCATCCGGCCCGGCGTACCGACGGATCGCCTCCGACACCCGGCCGACCAGTTCGTCGTCCGCCTCCGGCCCCCGAGACGGAGCGGGAGGGACTGCCCGATCACGACCCTGGCCTGGGCTCGCGCCGGTGCCCTGACCCCCGGCATGGCCGGTGCCGGCGAGCCGCTCGGGCCGCCAGCCCGATCCGCTGGGCTCCAGGGGCTTGTCGAACGGAAAGTTCAGGTGGACCGGTCCGGGTGGATTGCCCACCGCCACGCCGACCGCCTCCTGAGCCAGCGCGGCCAGGGCACCCAGGGCCGACGGGTCCCGGGTCGGCTCCGGGACGTCTACGAAGCGACGCACGTGCCGGCCGTACAGCTCCAGTTGGTCGATGGTCTGGTTGGCGTCGCTGCCCCGGAGCCTATGGGGCCGGTCGGCCGTGAGGAGGAGGAGGGGCGTGGCGCTCATGTCCGCCTCGATCACCGCCGGGTAGAGGTTGGCGGTGGCGGTGCCCGAGGTGGTGAGCACGGCGGCCGGAACGCCCGTCGCCTTCGCCACTCCCAGGGCGAAGAACGCCGCCGAACGCTCGTCCAGGTGGCGGATCACCCGGAAGCCGCCGTGTCGGGCGAAGGCGAGGACCAGGGGGGTGGAGCGGGAGCCGGGGGCCACGATCACGTGCCGGAGCCCGGCTCCATGGGCCGCATCCACCCACGTCCCGGCCCAGGTGGCATTGAGGTCGGCGCCGGTCATCGGGCGCCGCTCTTCGCCAGGGCCCGGAGGACGGGCTCGAACTTGATCCCGGTCTCGTCCCACTCCGCCTCCGGATCGGAAGCCGACACGATCCCGGCGCCGGCGAAGAGCCGCCAGCTCTCGCCCCGGGCCACCGCCGAGCGGAGGGCAGGGACGAAGACACCGTTCCCCGACGCGTCGAAGAACCCAACAGGACCGGCGTACCAACCCCGCTCGAAGGGCTCCTCCTCCCGGAGGAATCGGAGGGCCTCGTCCCGGGGCACGCCGCAGACCGCCGGGGTGGGGTGAAGGGACTGAAGGAGGGACAGGACGGTCTCCCCCTCCCTGATCGAGGCCCGGATCCGGGTCTCCAGGTGTTGGATGCGGGCGAGGGTCAAAACGTGGGGAGCCTCCTCCGCCTCGATGCCCGTGGCCGGTTCCGCCAGTCGCGAGACCATGTCCTCCACCACGTAGGCGTGCTCCACCCGATCCTTCTCGCTGGCCAGGAGGGAGGCGGCCAGTTGCTCGGTCTCCTCCTCCGACTCCCCCCGGGGCACCGAGCCGGCCACGGCGGTGGCGGCGAACTCCCCTCTCCGGAGGGTCGCGACCGTCTCGGGCGCCGCTCCGACCAGGGGCCCTCCTGGCTCCGGCTCGAAGAGGAACACGTGGGACCCGGTGTTCTCCTCACGGAGGTGGCGGAGGACCTCCACGGGGTCCAGGGGCCGACTGGTGGAGACATCCAGGATCCGGGCCAGCACCACCTTGGTGAACTCGCCCCGCTCCATGGCCTCCAGGGCCTCGCGGACGGTCCGCATCCATTCGGTGCGGGAGGTCTCCATCCTGGCGGCGGCCCGGGACACCGCAACCGGATCGGCGGCCTGCTCACGGATCCCCCGCCCCACGTCCTCCAGGAGCACCCTCAACCGCCCCCGGGCGGAGTCCTCGGCGGAGGGGTCGATCAGGGTCTGGGCCGTCAGAAAGGTCCCCTGGCTTCCCTGGACCAACTCGAGCTCGGGAAGGATGAACCGGGCCGACGGGAATCCGTTCCAGAATCCGGTGGGACGGTGATCGGGCCTGAACGAGAAGCCGCCGAAGAGCCGGGGAGGAGCCTCGGGAGAGGACCACCCCCCGTCCCAGGGCTCCGGGGCGGGGCCGAGGAGGCGCTGGGCCTCGGACCAGATCTGGCCGAAGCGATCTGGGGCGCCCGATTCCACGTCCAGCGTCGCCGCCTCGCCCACATGGGCGATCCAACCGTCGTCCCGGGCCCAGAATCCCCGGGCCTGTCCCACCCCACGACGCAGGAACGCTTCCGGCGATGCCGCGGGAAGCGCCACCTGCTCTCGGACCAGGCGTCCGGCTCTGCGTCTCGAGGCCCCGACCGGCTTCATCATGCTCCTTCGGCTGGGCTACCGGGAAGAATGGACGAGGGAATATAGCCCCTTGGACCTGGGTCGTGACCGGGTCCCGTGAGGGGGGCGGGGGTGACGGCCGCCTAGGGGATCACCACCTCGGGCATGGTCAGGATCTGTGCGTAGAGATCCATCCCGTACCACAGGTTCGCGATACGGATGTTCTCGTCGGGCGCGTGTTGGAGGTCGTCGTGGTTCGCGATGGGAACCACCATGAGCGGCTTTGCCAGCCCTTCGGTGAACAGGTAGAGGGGGAGGGATCCTCCCAGAGCGGGGGCGAGCACCAGGTCCCCGATCCCCGCCGTGGCGGCCGCCCGCTCCGTGGCGGCGATCACCTGAAGCGCCACGGGATGGTCCATGGGTGAGCGAGCCGCCGGGTACCCGCCCCCGCGGGTGACCATGGCGATCTTCTCGTGAGCCAACCGGGTCTCCAGGTCCGGCACCTCCCGGACCACGTGGTAGCCCTGGGCCCGGATGTGGGCCTCCACCAAATCCAACATCCCCTGGGGATCGTTGCCCTTCACCAGCCGGACACCCAGGCTCGCCGTGGCCGTAGCCGGGATCACGTTCCTGGCAAGGGCGCCCGTGTTCCCGCTGGAGAGCCCCCGCACGGTGAGGGACGGCAGCAGAAGACGCTCCGGCAGGGGAGCGCCGCCGCCCTCGGTTCGGGCAAGGCCGAGTTCACGCTTGAGGGCCTGGTCCACGCCGGGCATGGACTCCAGGGCGGCCCGCTCGGCCTCGCCGATGGGCTCCACCGTATCGTAGAACCCCTCGATGAGGACCGTCCCGTCGTCATCCTTCATGGAGGCCAGCAGGTTCGCGAGCATCTGGCCCGGGACCGGTGCCCAGTTGCCGTAGTGCCCGCTGTGGAGGGGGCGAGACGGGCCGAACACGGTGACCTCGAGCCCCGTGACCCCCCGGACGCCGAAGGTGAGAAGGGGACGGCCGCTCTGATGAACCGGTCCGTCGAAGAACAGCCACAGGTCGATCTCGTCCAGGAGGGACCGGTACCGGGTCAGGTACGCCTCCAGGTGGGGCGAACCGGCCTCTTCCTCACCTTCGAAGAAGAAGACCAGGTTGGAGGTGGGGGTCACGCCTCCGTCCCGGAACGACTCCAGGACCGGGAGGAGGGCACCCAGGGGCGCTTTGTCGTCTCCAGCGGAGCGGGCGTAGATGCGCCACTCCGGATCCACGGCGGCGGGGTCGGAGGGGTACGGAATGGGTTGGGCACCGGCGGCCATGTCCCCGTCGTAGAGGACGGGATCCCAGGGATCGTGGGTCCAGTTGCCCGGGTCCGCCGGCTGTCCGTCGTAGTGGACGTAGACACCCAGGGTCCTCCGAGCTCCCGGGACTCTCAGCGTGCCGTAGACCAACGGGGGCGCACCGGGGAGCGTGAGAAGCCGGGCATCCACCCCCAACTCCACCAGGCGGTCCCGCAGGAACTCGGCGTTGCGCCAGATGCCCGCCGAGTCCGACGCCACGTTGGGGATTCTCAGCAGCTCGGCGTAGTCGGCGAGGATCTCGTGCCCATGGGCCTGTCGGTGGGCCAGGGTCACGGCCGGTCCGTCCCCCTGCGCCGCACCCGCCGGCTGTCCCGAGGCCGCCTGGGAACCCACCAGCAAGCCCGCCGCCACGCCGAGGGCCAAGCGTCCCCGTCCTGCCCACGAGCGCCTGGTCCGGCCTTCCGTCATCCAATCCCACATGGCTTCCTCGCTCCTCGTTCAGCGTCCCCCGCTCTCCTCCCGGGACGGCAAAAGTGACGTGCGGCGCCGGCGGCCACCAGCGGCGACCGTTGCGGGTTATGCAAACCCGTCCCCGGCTGTACCTTGTCGAAACGCTTCCCTCTCGGGCCACCGAGGGGTGGAGAGGACCACAGGAACACAACCCGGAGCACCCATGATCCGTCGAATCCTGCGCCCCGGCATGGCCGCTCTCGCGGTGGCCTGCCTCGCGGCGCCGGCCGCAGCTCAGACCCACACCTCAGCAGACCCCGTCATCCAGGCGATCTGGGAGGAGGGGACAGACCGCTCCCAGGTGTACGAGCTCGCTCAGATACTGCTCGACTCGATCGGGCCTCGCCTCACAGCCTCTCCGGCCGCCACGGCCGCCTCCGACTGGGTGATGCACATGTACGACTCCTGGGGAATCGAGTCCCGACGGGAGAACTACGGCACCTGGCGAAGCTGGCGGCGGGGAATCACACACATCGATCTGCTCGAGCCCCGGGTCCGCTCCCTGGAGGGGATGATGCTCGCGTGGAGTCCGGGCACGGACGGTCCCGTGACCGCACCGGCACTGGCGCTCCCCGACCTGCAGACCCCGGCGGACCTTGAGGCCTTCCTGGCCGAAGCCGAGGGCAAATTCGTCCTCCTGGGCCCACCGGAGATGACCTGCCGACCCAACTCGAACTGGGAGGAATACGCCACCCCCGAGTCCTACCAGGACATGCTGGACCGGCGCCAGGCCTACCAGGAAGCCTACATCGCCCGATTCGAGCGAACCGGGGTCGGTCCGGCCGAGATGGCCGGGCTGGTGGAGGACGCCGGCGCGGTGGGCATCCTCTCCTCCAACTGGTCCCGGGGCTGGGGCGTGAACAAGGTCTTCAGGGCCGGCACCCGGGCTATCCCCCAATTGGACGTGAGCTGCGAGGACTACGGCCTGGTCTTCCGTCTGTCCGAGAACGACCAGGGCCCCGTGATCCGTGTCGACGCCCAGTCCGAGGACCTGGGTGACCAGCCCGTCTTCAACACCATCGGTGTCCTTCCCGGGACCGAGCTTCCCGACGAGTACGTACTTCTCTCGGCCCACTTCGATTCCTGGGACGGAGGGTCGGGGGCGACGGACAACGGGACCGGCACCGTGACCATGATGGAAGCCATGCGGATCCTGTCGGAGGTTTATCCCAACCCACGGCGCACGATCCTGGTGGGACTCTGGGAGGGCGAAGAGCAGGGGCTGAACGGCTCCCGGGCCTTCGCGGCCGATCACCCCGAGGTGGTGGAGGGGCTCCAGGCCCTCTTCAACCAGGACAACGGGACCGGACGGGTGACCAACATCTCCATGCAGGGCCTATCCGGCGCGGCGGCCCACTTCGGGAATTGGCTGGCCCAGGTGCCCACGGACATCTCGCGCCACATCCAGTTGCGGATCCCCGGCACTCCCGGGGGTGGGGGGAGCGACTATGCGTCGTTCGTGTGCGCCGGGGCTCCGGCGTTCTCACTCAGTTCCCTGTCGTGGGAGTACGGCACGTACACCTGGCACACCCAGCGGGACACCTTCGACAAGGTCGTCATCGACGAGGTGACCAACAACGCGGTGCTCACCGCCATGCTGGCCTACCTGGCCTCCGAGGACCCGGAGAGGGTTCCGCGGGATCGGGCGGTCATGCCCATGAACCCCCGCACCGGCGAGCAGCGGACCTGGCCTGAGTGCCGGGACGCCACCCGGAGCTCGGAGGGTTACTTCGGGCGCTGACCCGAGAGGGAATCCGGCTTCCGCTTCGGCGGGGGACCCATGGATGAGGGGGGCGGCGCCGAGAAGGTTCGGCACCGCCCCCCGACCGTATCAGCCCCCCGTCACCCAACCCTTCCACGTGTCCTCGGCCAGGCCGATGGAGACCCGGTTCTCGAAGCGGACCAGGGGCGTCCGCAGGACCAGAGGCTCTTCGCTGAGGATCTTCAGCCACCGGCCCTCCCCGTAGGAGGCGGGCCCCAGTCCCAACTCGCCGAAGCGGCGGGATTCCCTGTCGATGAGGGGTTCGACCCCGAAGCGTTGAGCGAACCGGCGCAATTCCCCCTTGGACGCGGGCTTCTGGGCCAGGTCCACGAAGTGGATCCTTACCCGCCGCTCCTTGAAGAAGCGTTCCGCCTTTCGAGAGTCCTTGCACTTTCGCGTCCCGAAGATCTGTACCTGCATCGCGGCAATCTTCCGGGTTTCGGGAAACGAGGCCGGGGGTGCCTCAGCGGTAGTTGCCGAACTTCAGCTCCACCCCGTAATCCTGGGTCCTGAGGAAGGCCATGACCTCCTGAAGGGAGTCTCGGGAGGGGCTGGTGACCCGAAGCTCGTCTCCCTGGATGGCGATCTGGACCTTCTTCATCTTCTGCGCCTTCACGTCCTTCACGATCCGCCGGGCGGTATCCTGATCGATCCCCTGCTTGAGCCCCACGGTCTGGCGGGCCCGCCCGGCGCCGCCTTCCTCGGCGTCCCCCATGTCCAGGTTCTTCAGGGGCACCTTCCGCCGGGCCAGCTTCTCCCTGAGGATCTGGACTACGGCCTGGAGCCTGTACTGGTCGTCGGCGTCCAGCTTGATGACCGCCGCGGTCCGGTCGAGCTCTACCGTGCAGTCGGTGCCCTTGAAGTCGTACCGGGTCGCGATCTCCTTGGCCGCCTGGTTCACGGCGTTGTCCACCTCCTGGAGGTCCACGCCGGTGCTGATGTCGAATGATGCGTTGGCCATCTCTTTCGAACTCCCCCCGGCGCGCCGGGGGCCTCAGAAGAGGACCGCCTCGCCGTGCCGCAATATCGTCCAAGGGTACCGACGCGGCGCGCCTCGCGCGCCGTGTTCTCTGAAGCGAACGCGGTGAGCCAAGGCGGTACCCGTTTGTTATGCGAGGTGACACCAGCGGGTTTGGCCCGACAGATCTTACTCCCCACGCGCAACCGACGGAACGATATCGTGCTTGCCACGTGCGACCGGACGAATGGGTGAGAGCTCAAAGCGGTTGCGGCTGCGATCGTCGGCCTAAGTCTTCCCGGTCAATTCCAGAAGAAGAGCCTCCTTCTCTGAGACGGTGAGACGGTGCCGGCTCCCCATCACATCAAAGTCACAGCTTTGAATCTTGTCGAGTACACGCTCATAGGTAGCGATGATCAGTGCCAGAATGAGCTCGCAGTCGTCCCCCAACCTACCTCTGAGAGGGTCCAACAGCAATTGACCTTCAGCCAGATAATCACGGGAACGCTTGACGAGTTCCGAGACGAGCATCCTGGTGTTGCGGCTCGCCCGACCGCGATGCAGGTCAGAAACGAGCACCTTCTCGGTCACCCCAAACGCAGACATCGCATCGAGCGGAACGTAGATCAGACCCGACTCACCAAGCAGAAGGTCCTCGGCTAGGTCACGTACAATATGTCCGAGGTAGGCGAATCGACCCAAATGCCGCCCGCAGCTCAGGATGTCGAACCCGACCGGAACCTGACCCCCCGGTGTCCCCAGTTGCGAGACAATCAGGTAAAGATAGATGGTGGTCGGGGCGACGCTGGCGCCTTCTGCGTACTCAAGGAACTCATCCCACGTGCGGAAGCGCGAATGGTCGAGATCCCAATGCATGGATCTGAAGAAGCTAGACCAGAGGAACTGAGGAGGCCGGACTACGTCGAGGGATTCCGTGAACGCGCCGAACAACTCGCGAGCCTCAGTCAGTTCGCACGCCTCCCAGGTTGATCCGGTTGGCATCTGGTCGGTGTAGCAGCGAGCCACAGCTGACTCCCAGGCCGAGACGACCTGGTGCTCTGCCTCTCGCGCTTGCAGAGGGAGTCCGCTACGAGTAGGCAGGTTGTCGATTCGGTCGTCGACGACCCGCATCACCGAGTAGTAGGCACAGAAAGCCCAATACCTAGCTCGATCCCGGAATAGACAACTCGTCCGATACAGATTGTTAAGGTCCTTGGAGGCAATCGCCTCAGCGACCGCTCGGCCTGCTCTCGGCAGCTTGCCTTCATCGTCGGACTTAGTCATCACGCTTGCCTTCCGGTTCCGTCAGCTCGTGCAGTCGGGCGCTTACCTGTTCCTCCCACATCCTACGCCCGGCCTAGGTGCCTCGCGCGTCATCTCGCATAACTGCAGGTTCTCCGGCGGAAGGCCCGCATCGGTCCAGGTCTGCCGCGCCCGGGCGGGTGGTTCCAGCGGAGCTTCGTCGGTGAGGCGGAAAGTGCCCCAGTGCGTGGTGACCATCAACCCCTCCGCCCCCGTGTCCCGGCAGGCATGAATCAGCGGGGCCTGACCCACCGGACCGGCGAGACCCGATCGCTCCACACCGGATCCGTCAGGATGGTCACGCCTCCCACGCGGAGGAGGACGGTGGAGTGCCCGACCCAGACCACGTAATCCCCCCCCGCCGGGCGCAGGGAGGTCTCCCGGAACCACCGGGATCGACCCCGGTGTCGGGTCGGGAGGAACACCCTGCCGAGAGCGCTGCCAACTCCACCGGAGCATCGCGCTCGCCGTGTGGACCTGGTCCTTCCTGGGCAGCCAGGGGCACCAGAACCGGCCCCGGCCATCCCTGAATGACCGGAAGCAAGAGGGAATCGAGAGGTCCGGGACCGGGCCCTCGATTTTCTCGGCAGGGCCCTCGCTTCCGGTGTCGGGGTCCTCGACTTCGTCTTGCATGGCGGGCTCCACGGGGCTTGACGCTCATTCCGTAAGGGTTGATGATCCGGCACCCCCCCCGAACCCGTCAACTTCCGGAGGTACAACGATGAAGCGTCCCGTCCTGCTCGGACTGGCCGGTGCAGCCGTGGCCGGCGTCGCCGTGATCGCAGCGGCGCTCAACCCGGCGCCCGCCAACGCCGGTCCCGTCGTCACAGTCTACAAGACCCCTACCTGAGGCTGCTGCAACGAGTGGGTGGTTCACCTGCAAGAGAATGGCTACGAGGTCGACGCACGAAACGTGTCGGGGTGGGATGAGCTCGGACGGATCCGGCACGACCACGGAATCCCCGAGGAGGCCGCGGGCTGCCACACCGCCGTCATCGAGGGATACACCGTGGAGGGGCATGTCCCCGCCGACATCATCGACCGGATCCTGGCGGAGCGTCCCGACATCCAGGGTGTGACGGTACCGGGCATGCCCGAAGGATCGCCGGGAATGGAAGGGCCGAATCCGGTCCCCTACAACATCTGGGCGGTGGACCGGGATGGGGGCCTCACGGTCTACGACAGCCGCTGACCCCGAAGCCGATTCCTCTGGAGCCGGGAGCTCTGCAGAGCCCATGTTGACCATAATCGAAACGGGGCATCCCCACGTCGCCGGGTTCAAGATCGACGGCAAGCTCGAGAAGAGCGACGTGGACCTTCTTGTGGATCACACCAAGGCGAAGCTGCAAGGAATGGCCGACGCCGGGGACGAGCGGGGTCTCCGGGTCTACGTCGAGGTTGTGCAATTCGGCGGGATCTCCCTGGAGGGGCTCGTGGCGGAGGTGAAGGGCATCTTCCCCCACCTGGGAGCCGTGAAGAAGAAGGCCGTCGTGTCGAACCTCTCGTGGGCGGACACGCTCACGAAGCTGTTCCAGCCCATCGGGAAGCGTTGGATCGAGGGGCGCCATTTCTCCCCGGCCGAGAAGGCCGACGCCCTGGCCTGGGCAGCCGAGTAGCCCCTACCCGAGCCCGCAACGAGGGACGAGAGAGGGATTCCCGTAAGATGCGCATCGTCGCCGGCCGGTTCGCGGGTCGAACGTTGACCTCCCCGTCCGGTAGGGTCCGACCCACCTCCGAACACACTCGGGATCTCTGGATGGACTGGCTTTCCGGGGAGATCCGGGGAGCCAGGGTCCTCGATCTGTTCGCCGGCACGGGGGCCCTGGGCCTGGAGGCGCTCTCCAGGGGTGCGACCTCGGTGGACTTCGTGGAGAACGGCCCGTCGGCCCTCCACGCGCTCCGGGCCAATCTCGCCGCCCTTCGGGTCAAGGACTCGACCCGGCTGTTCCGCAGGGACGCGATCCAGTTCGTCGAGGGGATGCCCGGCAGAGCGCTCCCGGCCTACGACGTGGTCCTCGCCGACCCACCCTGGACCTCCCGGGCCGGGGACCGGCTGGTGCGGTTCTGGAAGGAGTACGCCTTCGGCCGGGTGCTGACGGTGGAGACGGGACCAGACCACGTCCTGCCCCCCGGAGGCACCCGGCGGGTGCTGGGAGAAGCCGCCGTCACCCTCTACCGGGTCAAACCCTCCCCACCCCCCCGTACCTGACCCCGGTCAGGTCAGCCATCTCCCGATCCCAGGTGATGAGATCCTCGGGATTCAATTGGGACAGGTGGTCGTGGCCACAGGCCCGGGCCAGGACCTGCATCAACGACACGGCCGCCGTCAGGAAGTTGGCAAGCCGTTCGGCGGATTTCTCCACGATCAACCGATCGCGAAGATGGGGTTGCTGGGTGGCGATCCCCACGGGGCAGTTGTTCGTGTGGCAGGCCCGCATGCCCAGGCAACCCACGGCCTGGATGGCGGAGTTGGCAATGCCCACGCCATCCGCCCCAAGGGCCAGGGCCTTCAGGAAGTCGGCCTCCGTCCTGAGGCCACCGGTGATGATGAGGGTCAGGTCGCTTCGTCCCGATTCGGCCAGGTGCTTCCTGGCCCGGGCCAGCGCCGGAATCGTGGGCACGGAGATGTTGTCGCGGAACAGGAGAGGGGCCGCCCCCGTCCCACCTCCCCGGCCGTCGAGAATGATGTAGTCGGCACCGGCTTCCATGGCGAAATCCAGGTCCGCCTCGATGTGCTGGGCCGACAGCTTGAATCCCACCGGGATCCCGCCCGAGGCCTCCCTGACCTGCTCGGCCACCTCGGCGAAGTCGGCCGGCGTCTCGAGATCCGGGAAGCGGGACGGGCTGACCGCGTCCTGCCCCGGCTTCAATCCCCGAACCTCGGCGATCTTCTCCGTGACCTTCGCCCCCGGCAGGTGACCGCCGGTCCCGGTCTTGGCGCCCTGGCCGCCCTTGAAGTGAAAGGCCTGGCACGTGGCGGCCTTCTCCACCGACCATCCAAAGCGACCCGAGGCCAATTCGTAGAAGTACCGGGAGTTGGCCTCCCGCTCGTCGGGGAGCATCCCCCCCTCCCCCGAGCAGATGCCTGTACCGGCCATTTCCGCGCCCATGGACAGGGCGATCTTGGCCTCCGCGGAAAGGGCTCCGAAGCTCATGTCGCTCACGAAGATGGGGATCTCGAGCCGGAGGGGGCGGCGCGCCCTGGGCCCGATGACGATATGGGTCCCCACCGGCGCGTCGTCCGCGAGAGGTCGGCGGGCCAACTGAGCCGTGACCACCTGCAGATCGGTCCACCTGGGAAGTTGCTCGGCCGGAACCCCCATGGCGTCCACCGGCCCGTGGTGCCCCACGCCCTCGATCCCCTCCCTCGCCAGGCGTTGGATATGACCGTTGTGGGCCTCGTCGGGGGTGCCGTGGACGTCCTGATAGAGCCCCAGGTACTCGTCCCTCCGATACGGCTGGGGATGGGTCTCGGCCCATTCCGCCACCTCGTCGGCGTCCACCAGCACCTGATCCTCGTCCAGGTCCACCCAGGCGGTGAAGCGCTCCAGGACTTCGCTGTTCTCGTACTCGCTGACCCCGGTGTCGTATCGGTAATCCCATCCGTGGAGTCCGCAAATCAGGTTGGGCCCGTCCACGTGCCCGTCCGCGAGAAGGGCCCCCCGGTGGTGGCAGCGCCCGTAGAGAACCGACACCCGGTCGTCGTGCCGGATCACCACGAGGTCGACGCCCTCCACCAATGCGTAGGCCGGGCTCCGGTCTTTCAGCTCGCTCCAGCGAGCGACGGTCTCGGTCCTTCGCGCCATGGGCAGGTGCAGGGACATAGGGCTTTCTCCCACTGATTCTGGAATGGCCGGGGCGAGTCCCCGGCGCGGTCAACCGAAGCTCGGAGGTCGCCTGAGATGGAGGCCCACCTCGTCCTGGAACGCCTTTCCCAGGGTCAGGATGGACGCTTCGTCGAAGAGCCCCCCCGTGAAGGTCAGGCTCAACGGCGTCCCGTCCTCCCGGATCGCGCTGGGCAGGGTCAGGGAGGGGTGGCCGGTGAGGTTGGAGACGGTCACCAGGTTCGGGGCCCGGGTAGGGGCCACCAGCACGTCCACCTGCTCCATTCGCCGGTGCATGTCCTCCATGAGCAACCTACGCACACGATTCGCCTGGAGGTACTCCACTCCGGGAATGAAGCGGGACTGGCGAAGGCGGTCGGGACGGGCATTTCGGGTTTGCCGCACCATGGACCCTTCCCGGTCCTCACGCACCAGGAGGTCGAAGGACGCACCCTGCTCCGGATGCAGCACGAACGTGGAGAGGGCCTGGAGGGGAAAGTCGTCGGGAAGCTCGAAGGGCACCGGGGACACCCCCATCTCCCGTAGCACCTCCAGCGCCTGCCGGTCCCATTCAGCCGTGGGCGAATCCGACTCGAACGCGGATCGTATGTACCCGACCCGCAGTTCCCGGAAGTCCCGATCCGGCCTCCAGCCCAGGGGCACGTCCCGGACCGATCGGTCCAGGCCGTCGGATCCCTGGATCGCCTGGAGCACCGTGGCGCAGTCCTCCACGGAACGGCAGAGAGGCCCCAGCTTGTCCATAGTCCAGGACAGGGCCATGGCCCCGTGTCTGGAGACCCGCCCGAAGGTGGGCCGGAGTCCCGTGGCCCCGCATCGGTCCGACGGAGAGGTGATGGAGCCCAGCGTCTCGCTGCCGATCGTGAAGCCCACCAACCCCGCGACCACCGAGGCCGCCGACCCTGCGGAGGAGCCTCTGGAGCCCTGCTCGAGGTTCCAGGGGTTCCGGGTCCGGCCACCGTACCAGACGTCCCCCTGGGCGAGGGCCCCCAGGGAGAGCTTGGCGGCCAGCACCGCTCCCCCGGCCTCCAGCTTCCCCACGACGGTGGCGTCGTAGTCGAAGGCCTGCGCCTCGAAGGGCCGGGCGCCCCAGGTGGTGCGATACCGAGAGGTCGCCAGGAGGTCCTTCGCACCCCATGGGATCCCGTGGAGTGGGCCCCGGACCCGACCGGCCCCTCGTTCCTGATCGGCTGCCCGGGCCTGTTCCATAGCCAGTTCAGGGGTGACGGAGACGACCGACTCGAGGACGGGGCCGTAAGCCTCGAGCCTCTCCAGGTACAGGGTGGTGAGCTCCACCGACGAGACGCCGCCGCTCCGAAGAAGGCCCTGCAGCTCGCCCAGGGACGCGAAGGCCAGGTCCAGGTCACTTCCCCGGGCGGCCCCGGCCTCGGGACCGGCCGAGAAATCCAGGGGAACCTCCTCGTCGGGGAGGTCCAGGGGCGCCACCACCGGTTCGAATACGAAGGCGGGTGAGACCGTTTCGTCGACCCGGGTCTTCCGCAGCTCTCGGTAGAGCTCGAGGCGCTCGTTGACGCTGGCCACCATCTGCTCCCGCTCCTCCGGGGTGAAGGCCAGGCCGACGATGCTCTCCGCGGCCTCCAGGTCGTCGGTGGTGATGGGACCGGCCTCCTGAAGGGCGGCCGACAGGGTGGCCGGAAGGACGGCGCCGGCCGAGCCCGCCGCCATCAATCCGAGGAAGGCTCTCCGCTCCAGCCCAGCTTCACTCATCGGGGCAACCTCTCCGGCAACTCCGCCACCGCGTAGGCCATCACGGCCAGAGCGGCCACACAGAGATTCACCTCATGGGGATCCAGCTTGTCCAGGGTATCGGCCTCGGTGTGGTGGTACCAGAAGTACCGAGTGCCGTCCACCTGGAGTCCCATCCCGGGAACCCCGAGGCGCATCAGGGGCCCGATGTCCGCGCCGCCCCCGCCCCGGGTGACGGCTCCCGCCCCAACGGGGTCGAGGAGCTCGCCGATGGCCTGGAGGATCTCGAACGCCCGGTCCGAGCCGGTGAAGCCGAATCCGGACGGTTCGAACACACCGGCATCCGACTCCATGGCGAGGACATGGTCGTCCACCGCGTCCCCCCGGGCCTCCGCGTAGGCGGTGCCGCCGCGAAGTCCATTCTCCTCGTTCGTCCATAGAACGACCCGGACCGTTCGACGCGGCCTGAGGCCCAGCTCCTTCATGAGGGTCACGGCCCGCCATGCCGCCACCGACCCGCCGCCGTCGTCCATGGCGCCCTGTCCCACGTCCCATGAATCGATATGTCCGCCCAGGACCACGACCTCATCGGGGAACTCCCGGCCCACCACCTCGGCCATCACGTTCCGCGACCAGGTGTCGGGCAGCGTCCGGGCTCCGAGGCGGAGATGGAGCTCCACGCGCTCCCCCCGGTCCGACATGCGCTGGATCATGTCGGCGTCCTCCAGGGTGATGGCCGCGTGGGGAATCCGGGCCACCCCCTCCTCGTAGCTCATCCCACCGGTATGCGGGGTCTGGAGCGAAACGGGGGTCACCGACCGGATGAGGGACGCCACCGCCCCGGCCCGGGCCGCGGCCACCGCGCCCTGTCCCCGGTATCGGACCGTCTCGCCATAGGTGGTGAAGGGGACGTTGAAGAGCACGATTCGACCTCGAGCCTGGTCGGCCCGGTTCTCCAGGTCTTGGAAGCCGCTGACCACCAGCACTTCGGCCCGGACCCCGGAAGGCCCGGTGCCCACCGTGCCGCCCAGCCCCAGGACGGGCATGGAATGGGCCCGGGGGCTGGTCATTTCCAGGGACTCCTCCCCCCGGATCCAATGGGGAACCAGGACCGGCTCCTCCACCACGTTCTCCAGGCCGTCGGCACGCATCTCCGCCACGATCCAGTCCAACGCATCTTCCAGGTTCACCGAGCCGCTGAACCGAGGGCCGAAGCCGTCCACGAGCTCCCCCAGCCGCTCGTACGCCGACGAGTCGGACAGGGCCGCTTCGATGAGAAGGGCCGCGGCGTCCCGGATCTCCTGGGGAATGACCGGTGCGGCCTGGGCCAGCGCCGTCCCGGGGGAGAGGAAGCCGGCAACCAGAAATGCGGTCCAGAATGCGGTGGACCTGGAGGGATGGGGGCGGGACCTGTGGGTCATGAGCGGGCGCGCGCTGGGGAAAAGGGTTGGCGAAGGGGGGAGAAACTACCGGGCGGAGGGGACCCATCGCCACCCGTCGCCACCGGTAGGCGGCCGGGTTGCCCGAATGGCGGGCCTCCTGCGATCATCGAGAGTCATCAGACGAAGGCGCCTCGGCATGCGCCGTTTCCTCACGCGTACGGACAGAAACGAGATCGATGGGATCACTTCAGGCGGTATTCACGACGGACAAGGGCGACATCCGGGTCAATCTCTTCCCCGACCGGACCCCGGTCACCGCGGCCAGCTTCGTGCACCTGGCGAAGCGCGGTTTCTATGACGGGCTATCCTTCCACCGGGTGATCCCGGACTTCATGGTCCAGGGCGGCTGCCCTCTGGGGACCGGAACGGGAGGTCCCGGATACAAGTTCGAAGACGAATTCGATCCCGGACTCACCCACGACGGCCCGGGCGTCCTTTCCATGGCGAACGCCGGACCGGGAACCAACGGGAGCCAGTTCTTCATCACCCACGTGGAGACCGCCTGGCTGAACGGTAAGCACACCGTGTTCGGGAAGGTCGCGGGTCCCGAGGACCAGGAGGTGGTCAACGCCGTCCGGCAGGGCGACAAGATCCAGTCCGTCCGCATCGAAGGAGACGCGGACGCGGTCCTGGAAGCTCAGTCCGACCGAGTGGCCGACTGGAACAAGGCGCTCGGCGGGACCTGACCCGCCGGGGCCGGCTCAGTCAGCCCAACCCCAGGGCCTGATCGATGACCTCCTCCAGCGTGGGCGATCCGAGCACCTGGAGTTCGTAGCGAACCCGGGTGTGGGGGAGGGGAATTTCGACGATCCGGGCCAGGTCGATGGGGGTGCCCACCGCCACTGCCTCCACACCTCCGGCAGCGGCGTTTCGGATGGTCTCTCCCAGGTCCCGGACCTGCTGGTCGCCGTAACCCATGGCGGGCAGGAGGGCGCCGATGTCCGGATATGTTCGGAAGGTCTCGGCGATCTCCCCTACCGCGAACTCCCGGGGATCCACGATTTCCGCCGCGCCCGCCTTCATGGCGCCCAGGGTCCCGGCGCCATAGGACATCCCACCGTGGGTCAGGGTCGGGCCGTCCTCGATGGCCAGGACCCTGCGCCCCATGAGCAACGAGGGGTCGTCCAGGAACAGCGGCGACGCGGCCTCGAGGATCGTGGCGTCGGGGTTCATGCGCCGCACGTTGCGCCGCACCTGGGATACGTCCTCCGGGCGGGCCGTGGCCACCTTGTTGATCAAGATGGCGTCGGCGAGCAGGACGTTGGTCTCCCCCGGGTAGTAGCGCTCCTCGTGCCCGGGCCGATGGGGGTCCACGAGGGTCAGGTACAGGTCCGGAGCGACGAAGGAGGTGTCGTTGTTCCCTCCGTCCCAAAGGATGACGTCGGCTTCCTTCTCGGCCTCCCGCAGAATGGCTTCGTAGTCCACACCGGCGAACAGGAGCGTGCCCATGTCGATATGGGGCTCGTACTCCTCCCGCTCCTCGATGGTGACCCGATGGCGGGCCAGATCCTCGTATTCGGCGAAGCGCTGGACCGCCTGGGCGGCCAGGTCACCGTAGGGCATGGGGTGGCGGAGGACCGCGACCCTCATCCCACGACTCGTCAGGTGTCGGGCCACGGCACGGGTCGTCTGGCTCTTGCCGACACCGGTGCGGGAAGCGCACACGGCGACGCTGGGCTTGCTCGAGGCCAGCATGGTGGCTCGGGCGTCGGGAATCTCGAACGATGCGCCGGCAGCCGTGACCTTGGCGGCCAGGTGCATGACGTACTCGTGGGATACGTCGGAATACCCCATCACGCAGCGGTCCACCTCGAGCTCACCGATGAGATCGACGAGGTCGTCCTCGGGGTGGATGGGGATGCCGTCCGGGTATTGATCGCCGGCCAGACTCGGCGGGTAGGACCGCTCGTCGATGTGGGGGATTTGCTGGGCCGTGAAGGCCACGACCCTGACCTGTGGTTCCTCCCTGTACAGCGTGTTGAAGAGGTGGAAGTCCTTCCCGGCCGCGCCGAGGATCAGGGTTCGTACCGGTTGCATATGGGTCGCTCCAGGATGGATGGCGGGTGTCTCGAACGGTCGCTGCCGGCGGCTCGGCCGCCCGGACGGACGAGTGCATGAGCCGTGCCGGGGACTCCCGGGACTAGGTATGAAACCATATCGATATCCATCCGTAGTGTGCATTCGAGACCATGAACCGGACGGAGGTCCCGACATCCGCTCGCGACGATAGGAAAGGCATGACAGACCCTACGGTGGAACGACTCCTGCCCTTGAAGCCGACCTGGTTCCACATCCTCCTGGCCCTGGCCGAAGGACCCCAACACGGGTACGCGATCCGCGCCCGGGCCGAGGACCGGGCCAAGGGCAACGTCAGGCTCTGGCCCGCTACCCTTTACGGGAGCATCCATCGCCTGGAGGAGGAGGGGCTCATTCAGGCCCTGCCCGATGATGCGGACCCCGGGGGCGATGCGCGCCGCTGCTATTACGACCTGACTCCGCTGGGCTCGGCCGTACTCCGGGCGGAGGCATCGCGGCTCGAGTCCCTGGTGAAGGCCGTCCGGGCCGCCGGGCCGGCCGGGAACCTGTGACGGAGCGGCTACGGGAATGACCGAGCGCTCCGCCCGCCTGTCGGCACGCCTCCACGGAGCCTGCGTGGGGCTGCTCCCCCAGCCTCTCCGCTCCCTCTATGGGCCGGCCATTCGGGCCGAGTTCGAGGAGCTGATCGGGGAGCGGTCCGCGAGCGGGGGATGGCGGGCGGTGACGCGGGACACGGTGGGCTGCTGCCTGGACGTGCTGGTCGTGGGGATCAAGGAACGACTCCGGAGGGGGCCGGTGGGCTCCATCCGCCGAAGGCTGGACTCAACACGTGAGGGGACGATGAACTGGATGAGGGAGATGTTGCTGGCCGGTCGATCCTTGCTACGCAGGCCGGGATTCACGGCCATCGCGGTGGTCACGCTCGCCCTGGGGATCGGCGCGAACGTGGCCATCTTCACGGTGGTGAACGCGATCATGCTCCGGCCCCTTCCCTACCCCGAGTCGGATCGACTGGTGGAGGTCATGCACCACGCGCCGGGCATCGGGATCGACGAGCTGAACAACTCTCCGGGTACGGTTTCTTTCTACCGCCAGTTCGCCGACCACTTCTCGGGGTTCGCCGCCTATGACCGCCCCATGTTCAACCTGACCGGAGGAGAGGAGCCGGCCCGAGTTCCGGTGGTCCGGGCCACCCCCAACCTCTTCGACGTCTTGAGGGCCCCACCGGTCCTGGGCCGCCAGTTCAACGAGGACGACGCTCTGGCGGGCGCCGCGCCGGTGGCGATCCTGGCGTACGACACCTGGGCCTCCCGCTTCGGATCGGACCCGGGCATCGTGGGGCAGACCATCTACCTGAACGGCGACGCCACCGAGGTGGTGGGAGTCATGCCCAGGGGATTCGCCTTCCCATCCGCGGAGACCGTCCTCTTCACCCCCCTCGAGATCCCGGAAGATCCGGCGTTCGGCGAGTTCGGGATGAACGGGATCGCACGGCTGGGCCCGGGCATCACCCTCGACGCGGCGACCCAGCGGACCCGGGACCTCCAGTCCCGCGTCTCCGAATACGACGCAGAGATCACCGATGACGTCCTGGCGGGATTCCAGTGGGACGTATCGGTGGTCCCACTCCGGGAGCGGGTCGTGGGAGACCTCCGGGCCACCCTCTGGATCGTACTGGGCACCGTGGGATTCCTCCTTCTCATCGCGTGCCTGAACGTGGCGAACCTCTTCCTGGTCCGAGCCGAGGGCCGTCAGAGGGAGATGGCCGTGCGGGCCGCCATGGGAGCCGGGCGGAGCCGGGTGGCTCGGGCTTTCCTGTCGGAGAGCCTCCTTATCGGACTCGGCGGTGGGTTGCTGGGGGTCGTTCTGGCCGAGGTGGGCGTCCGGGGCCTGGTGGCCGCCACGGCGGACCGACTGCCGCGGGTGGACGAGATCGCCGTGGACGCCACCTCGCTGAGCCTGGCGTTCGGGCTGTCACTGGCCGTTGGGGCCATCCTAGGACTCCTGCCCATGATCCGGGTCCTGGGCCGGAATACGGCTCAGACCCTCAGGGACGGGGGACGCTCGGCCACGTCCGGTCGCGGCAGGCACCGTGTTCGGAATCTCCTCGTGGCCGCGCAGCTCTCCCTCGCGGTGGTCCTCCTCGTGGGCTCCGGGCTCATGTTGCGGAGCTTCGGGAACCTGAGGACGGTGGACCCCGGCTTCGAGGCGGACGGCGTCCTGACCATGGGTTTGAGTCTGGGACGGGTCGAGGGGGTCGAGGCCCAGACCGCTGCCGTGCAGTTCTACACCGATCTCCTGACCCAGACCCGGGCCCTTCCGGGCGTGGAGACGGCGGCCGTCGGGAACTTCCTGCCCCTGGAGAGCGGGAACATGAACGGGTCGAACTTCGACATCGAGTCACAGCCGGAAGAGGAAGGGGCCCTCCCGAAGGTGTCCATGTTCGTCGGGATCTCTCCGGACTACTTCGAGACGTTGGGGGTGGAGATCCTGGACGGCACTGCGCCGACGTGGACCGACGTGGGGAGCGAGGCCCCGAGGGTATGGGTCAGTGAGGAGTTCGTTCGCCAGTTCCTCGACGGGCCGGCGCTGGGCGAGCGCATCCGCTTCGGATCCGAGGAACAGTGGGCCGAGATCGCCGGCGTAGTGGAGGACGTGCGGGTCACCGGTCTGACCGACGACCTTCTTCCCCTCACGTTCATCCCCTTGCAGGTGGGGAGATGGGCTATCCCGGACATGACCCACGGGTTTCTTGCGCTCCGGACGGGCGGGGGGCAGGCCGAACTGGCTCCGACGCTTCGAGACTTGATACGGACCCTGAATCCGTCGGTACCCATCACGTCAGTGCGGACCATGGAGCAGATCCAGTCCGAGTCCATGGCGGAGACGTCCTTCACCCTCCTGATTCTGGGGATCGCCTCGGGGATGGCTCTGCTGCTGGGCGCCATTGGTCTCTACGGCGTGGTCTCGTACGCGGTGAGTCAGCGCACACAGGAGATCGGCGTGCGGATTGCCCTGGGGGCAGACCGTCAGGCGGTCCAGGGCCTGGTGCTCCGGCAAAGCGTGGGTACCACGGTCCTGGGAGTCCTGGGGGGACTGCTGGGCGCGTTCGTCCTCACACGCCTTATGGAGGCGGTGCTGTTCCAGGTCTCCAGCACCGACCTGGTCACCTTCTTGAGCGTCCCCCTGGTCCTCGCGGGCATCAGTGCGCTAGCCACGTGGCTCCCGGCCCGCCGCGCCGCCCGAGTGGATCCCATGCAGGCGCTGAGGGCCGACTGACCAAGCCTCAGGCCAGGTGGACGTCCTCGCCCCGGGGCCGACGGGTGCCCAGGGCGTCCGCCAGGTCCCGGCCCGACGGGTTCTGGAAGACCTGGAGTCCGAACTCGGGCAGGATGGCCAGCATGTGGTCGAAGAGATCCGCCTGCAGGGCCTCATACCTCGCCCACTCCGTGTCGGCGGCGAAGGTGTAGATCTCCATGGGGAGCCCCTCGGGGCCGGGGGGAAGTTGGCGGACCAGGAGGGTCATCCCCTGGTGGATGCCAGAATGCCTCCGGAGATAGTTGACCAGGTAGGCCCGGAACGTCCCCAGATTGGTCAGGCCCCTTGGCTCGGGCCGAATCCCCTCGGGGACGGAGCGCTCCGACTCCCAGCGGGAAAGCTCCTCCTTCTTGCCGGCGATATAGTCGGCCAGCAGTTCCTGGCGGCCCATCTTCTCGACCTCCTCCGGGGTGAGGAAGCGGACCGAGTTCATGTCCAGGTTCAGAGCCCGCTTGATGCGTCGCCCCCCGGCCAGGCTCATGCCCCTCCAGTTCCGGAAGGAATCGGCGATGAGCGCGTGAGTGGGGATGGTGGTGATGGTCTTGTCCCAGTTCTGGACCTTCACCGTGTGCAGTGCGATCTCCGTCACGTCCCCGTCGGCCCCGTACTTGGGCATTTCGATCCAGTCCCCGATCCGGATCATGTCGTTGGACGTGAGCTGGACGCTGGCGACGACCGAGAGGATCGTGTCCCGGAAGACCAGCAGGAGGACGGCGGTGAAGGCTCCGATCCCACCGAGGAGTACCGTGGGGTTCTGCCCGGTGAGGGTGGAGATCACGAGGATACCGGCCACCGCGAAGAGACCGATCTGGCCCAACTGGATGTAGCCCTTGATGGGCCGGTCCGCGGCTCCTTCCGTCTTGGAGTAGATCGCGTTGACGCCGTTGAGGGCGGCGGAGGCGGCCAGCGCCACCACGAAGATCATGACCGCGCCGAGTCCCCCCCGGAACATGCCCACCTGGGCATTGGTGAGCCCGGGCACGAACGGGAGTCCCAGGTAGATCACCATGACCGGGACAACGTGACCCACCCGCTCCGGGATGCGCTGTTGGACCAGTAGGTCGTCCCACGTGATGGTGGTCTTCTCAACCAGCCGGTCCACCAGGCGGAGGACCGCCCTCACGGCCACGCGGTCCGCGAGCCATGCGATGAACAGCAGGGCTGCCAGTCCCCCTGCGGCTTCGGTGATGGGACTGGCTTCGAACCAGCCGATGATGTTCTGCACTCGTGATCCCCCGGGAGGTGCGTTGCTCTTGTGCTCGGGTGTCGGGCTGTCGGGCGGATGGACCGCGGCAGCAGCCCCACCGGGTCGTGGCGTACCCCCGCGCGCCCCCCCAAGATCGACGATCGCTCCGGCCGATTCCAGCCCGCAGAACCACCAAAGAGGACTCGGGTACCCAACTTGCCTCAGACCGTGGAGCCGACACACACCCCCTCACCGGGCCGAACCATGTCCAACCGATCCGGCGCGAGCCTTCGCCTCCTGGCAGTCACCGCCTTGCTGGCCGCGGTCCTTCCAGCTTCCTTGGCGGCCCAGACGGCAACGCTCACCGGCCGAGTTCTGAACCGGGAGACCCAGGCCCCGGTTTCGGGGGCCGTGGTGCGGGTTGAGCCCCAGGGCGCCGAGACCCTGACGGACGCCCAGGGCCGGTTCAGGCTCGAGGGTCTGACCCCGGGCACGGTCCGGGTCCAGGCCAGCTCTCTGGGGTTCGCTCCGACCCTGGAGACGTCCGTGATGCTCAGGACCAGCCGTCCCACCTTCCTGGAGCTCACCCTGGCGCCCCAGGCCATCCAGTTGGAGGGGATCACGGTGGAGGCGGACGCCTTCCGGGGCGACGACGACGCCCCCACCTCGGTCCAGCGCCTCACCGAGGTGGAGATTCGCAGGACACCCGGCGGATTCCAGGACATCTCCCGATCGGTCCTCTCCCTGCCCGGAGTGGCGGGGGGCGTAGACAACCGCAACGACCTCCTGGTCCGGGGCGGTGGCCCTGCGGAGAACGCCTATTACCTGGACGGGATCCGGGTCCCCCAGATCAACCACTTCGCCACGCAGGGGACCGCCGGAGGCGCGGTGGGGCTCTTGAACGTGGACTTCATTCAGGACGCCACGTTCTTCACCGGTGGATTCGGCGCCCCCTACGGCGATGCCCTCTCCTCGGTCCTCGAGGTCCAGAACCGGCCGGGGAATCGGGATGGCATCGCCGGCGACTTCACGCTGGGAGCGTCCGAGGCCGGGCTGACCCTGGACGGACCGCTGGGGGAGGAGGCCACGTGGCTGTTCAGCGTCCGCAGGTCCTATACCCAGTTCCTCTTCCAGGCCCTGGGCCTGCCCATCCGGCCCAACTACTGGGACGCCCAGGTCGGCGCCACCTGGGAGCCGTCGGGGCGAGATCGGATCACCTTCGTGGGAATCGGGGCCATCGACGATTTCGACATCGTCCAGCCTGGCCCCGACGACGACTACGAGAACCAGGAGATCTACCGGCGCGTCCTGGACAACGATCAGCGCACCTTCACGGTGGGAGGGACCTGGCAGCGGCTCGTGGGAGCGGGCGGGGTGCTGCGCCTGAGGGCGAGCCATTCCTTGGTCGACTACGATTTCGCCGACCGTGATTCGGAAGAGCAGCCGCTCCTGAGCAACCGGAGCCGGGAAAACGACTCCCACCTGGGGTTGAGCGGAGACTTCCAGGCCCTGCCTCGCCTCCGCGTCGGACTGGGTGGCGAACTGGTCCGAGCCTCCATCGAGAGCGACGTGTTCCAACGGGCGGTGGAGGGAGGCGTCATCCCCGAGGATATCGTCTATGGCTCCGAAGCCCGGTTCTGGAAGCCTTCCCTATGGGCCCAGGCCGTCTGGAAGCCCGGCCGACTGACCGCGACGATGGGACTCCGGGCCGACGGCGTCACCGCCTTGGACGATCCCTGGACCCTGAGCCCCCGGGCCGGCTTGCGTTACGGCATACTGCCGGCCCTGGACCTCACCCTCTCCGGAGGGATCTTCCATCAGTCTCCTTCCAAGCTGGCGCTGGCTGTGGAGGAGGACGGGACCCGGGTCAACGGTTCCCTGGCCCAGCTTCGGAACTGGCAGGTGGTGGGGGGCGGGGACTGGCGGGTGAGCCAAGGCCTGCGGCTGCGGGCCGAGGGCTTCTATAAGTCCTACGACCAGATGCCGGTGCTTCGTGACGACCCGAGGATCAACCTGGCCAACCTGGGAGACGACTACGGCTACGTGGGAGCCGCCCCTCTCCAGCCCCTGGGAGGGGGACGGGCATACGGGCTGGAGCTGTTCGCCCAGCAGAAGCTCACCGCCTCTCTCTTCTTCCTTGGCGCGTACACCCTGTCCTGGTCCGAATTCTCCGGGGACGACGGAGTCCTGAAGCCCTCCTCCTGGGACCGGCGGCACATGCTGGACCTGACGGCCGGTTATCTGTTGGGGGAGAGCTGGGAGCTGGGCAGCAAGCTCCGGATCCTCTCGGGACAGGCCTACACCCCCTTCGATCTCGAGCGGTCGGCCCTGACCTACCCGGTCACCGGCCGTGGAGTCCGGGATTGGGACCGGGTCGGAGCGGAACGATCCGACGTCTACGCGCGCCTGGACGTGAGGGCCGAAAAGACCTTCTTCTTCGAGCGGTGGGACGCGGTCGTCTACCTGGACCTCCAGAACGTCCTGAACCGGAAGAACGTCACCGGCTACCGCTACACCCAGGACCCCGCCTTTCCGGACAATCTTCGCCCGGTGGAGGGCGTGGGTCTTCTTCCCACCTTCGGATTCAGTATCGAGTTCTAGGGACGCCAGCCCCGGGGGGCGCCCGGGGGAGCCGTGGCCTCCAGCCGGTCGCGGATCTGCGGCGCGTACATGGAGATGTAGCGGAGCCGGCTGATGGCGTTGGAGTTCTCGTGGTCCCCGTTCCAGCAGTGCTCGGCTCGGTCGCCGTAGTCCACCTCGCCCTGGTAGTAGGGGTTGGTGGTGCTCTCCAGGAACTCCTCCGCCAGGTAGACCGCGTTGTTCAAATAGTAGTTGTCCATATCCCCGACGTAGATGTTCAGCTTCCCCACCAGCTTGGGGCCCAACGTGTCCCAGTCCCTCCTCAGGATGTGGACCAGGTCGTAGTTCTCCCGCCAGTACTCGGCCACCTCCGGGTCGATCTCCCCCGTCACCTTGTCCCAGATCCGCATGGGGTACCCGTCGGGCCCGACCGGTGAATAGACCGCCTCCCAGATGTCCCACTGCTGCCCCGACCGGGTCTTGGTACCCAGGACCAGCTCGAGGTGGTTTGAGTCCACGATCGTCCGGTCCACGTGCCCCAGATAGTCGCGGTGGCCGGGGCGGGCGGACTTCTTGAAGGGCGCGTCTATGTAGTAGGCGTTGGTGTCCTCATAGAGGTTCACCAGGGTGAACGCACGAAAGTCGATGGGATCGGGACAGGCGATGTAGGCCCCGTTGTATTCGTCCGGGTAGAGGACCTGGACCGCCATGGCCTCCCAGCCACCGGTGGACCCGCCGTAGGTGAACCGGGACCAACCCTCGCCGATCCCTCGGAAACGACGCTCGATCTCGGGGATGAGCTCGTGGTTGATGGCGTCGCCGTAGGGTCCGTTGTTCTGGGAGTTCACGGCATAGGAGTCGTCGTAGTACGGGGTGGGGTGCTGGATCTCGATCACCAGCATTCGCGGGAAGTCGTCCGAGGTCCATTGCTGGAACAGATTCCATCGCTCCCGCTCCTGGACGTGGTTGTAGCAGTCCAGATCGAAGCGGGCACTGTAGACGCAGTCGCTCATCGTGTCCGGGGGCGTGGTCTGGATCGCCCCGAAACTGGAGGGGAAGTGGCCATGGAAGACCGCGATGGGATACCGACGGTCCGGCTCCTCCTCGAACCCGGCGGGCAGGAGCACCCACGCCCCCAGGTACGTGTCCGTCCCCCAGAACTCCGAGAGGAGGTCGCTCCGGATCCGGACGTATTTCACCCACTCCGTCTCCATGGTGGCCGGATCGGGGAGGGGTTCGATTTCCCGGCTCAGCGTCAGGGAGAGGGCACCGCCGCCCCGAACCTCCAATCTGCCTCCGTCCGTGACCGTGGCCTCAACGGGCTCGCTGTAGAGGTTCCCGGGCTTCCGAGCCCATTGTTGGCCCTCGCCCCGGTCCGGGGGGAGCTTCACGGTGTGCCCGTCGCCCCGGACGAAGGTCTCGTAACGGTTCAGGAGGGCCTGGACCCGGTAGTCTCCCGGCGGGAGGTCGCCCAGGCTCGAGACCGGAAAGCCGAACACGGTGTCGGCCATGGCCACCGCCGTACCGGGCGCCCAGGCCTCCACATCGACCCCGAATACCGGTTGGGCCCCCGCACCGTCGCTCACGTGGAACCGGGGCTCGCCTTCGTCACGGGCCGAAAAGACCACCACGAGCCGTCCGTCTAGCGATGCGTCCGCAGCGTCCGCGGGGAGGCTCACCGTGAGGACCTCGCCCGGAGCGGAAGCTCCCCCGCCCTGGTATCCGCAGCTCGAGAGCAAAACGGAGGGAATCGCGAAGAACGAAAGGGTGCGGGCGACGGACCGGAACCCATGGGGAAAGGAGAGGTGGGCTCGCATAAGGCCTCCGAGGCTTGAGGTTCTGACTCAGCCTAGGGGATGGACCGATGAAGCGCCACACGTCCGGACACCACCCGTGGCACCCCGGCGCCTCGGCGCATACCTTGCGCCTTTCCCAATCCACCCAATCATCCCAGCCCCCTGCGGGGGTCCTCGAACCCGACACCACGGAGGGATCCGATGGCCGCGTCCACCCCCACCGAACCGAGCGCCCTCTCTCCCCGACCGGGCGGTCTTCGCTGGGGTTGGATCCTGGCCGGGGTGCTCTTCGCCTCGGTCCTGATCAGCCTCTTCCTCTCCGTTCTCCTCAACGGGAGCCGACCGAGGACCGGCGGGTTCGTGATCCTCTTGTCGGTGGTCCTGGCGGGGATCCTGGTGGGTTATCACTCCCGAGGCGAGACCATCCGCGAGACCGCGGTGGCGGGCCTGATCCTCGTGATCGTGACCGGGGTGATCTCGGCCGTGGCCCTGGATCTCGCGGTTCCCCTGCGCGTTTGGCTGGCGAGTCCGCTCGTGGTCCCTGGACTGGCCATGCTGGGCGGTTGGACGGGCGAACTGCTCCAGGGGACGCTCGAGGAGGCCCACGAAGACCGGCGGGTGGACTGGCCCTGGGTCCTGGTGAGCATCGTCCTGGGGTTCACCCTGAGCGGCTACGCGGTGCTGGTGGGTCGGGAGTTGATGGGGATCGACGGGCAGGCCGCACTCTGGGTGTTCGCAGGCAGCTTCCTGGTCACCGGATGGGTGGTAGGATTCTTCTCCCCTGGAAACACCGTCGTGGAGCCCGCCATCGCCGGCTCCCTCATGTTCTTCCTGGACGCCAGCTTCATCATGATCTGGTTCGACGGCGTATCGATCGGTCGAATCGCGTTGGTGGGCTTCGGGGGCGGCGTGGTCCTGGCCCTCGTGGGCAGCCTCACAGGCGAGTATATGCAGCGGAAGGCGGGGCGGCGGCAACCAGCCCCGGTCCCACCCCAGCCCTACTGACCGGTTCCGGGGGGCCCGGAAAGGGGACGACTAGCCCCCGAGGGCCCTGATGGGATCCACTCGGGTGGCTCGCCTCGCGGGGATCACGCACGCCAACATGCCGACGGCGGCCATGAGGACCGCCACCCCTCCCATGACGGCGGGATCGGTGGATTCCACTCCGAAGAGCAGGGACTGCATCAGGCGCACGGAGAAGTAGGCCCCGGTACTCCCGACGAGCAGACCGACACCGATCACCCGTGCCCCCTGCCCCAGGACCATGGTGAAGATGGATCCGGGACCACTCCCCATGGCGAGTCGGATCCCGAATTCCCGGGTCCGCTGGGTGATGGTATACGCCAGGGCTCCGTAGATCCCCACCATGGCCAGGAAGAGCGCGATACCCGCGAAGACGGTGAGGAGGATCAGGGGCACCCTCAGGGAGGCCAGGGACTCGTCGATCCGCTCCTCCATGGTCCGGGTGCCGAAGAGGGGCAGCTCGGGATCGATCCCCGAGAGGACCTGGCGGACCAAGGGCGTGACCGATGCGGCCTCCACCCCCGTTCGAGCCACGACGGTCATGAATCCCACCGGGCTCTGCCGGTAGGTGAAATAGTATGCCCCCACGTGCTCCTCGTCGGGCGCTGTGAGATCGTTCTGCTTCACGGTCTCCACCACCCCGACGACGGTGAACAGGTTCTCGTCGTCCACTTCATCCGAACCCGGCACGGCCCCCCACACCATCCTCTTCCCCACCGGGCTGGAGTCGGGCCAGTACCGTCGAGCGAGCCACTCGTCGATGACGATGGCGTTGGCGTCATCGGGTCCGTCGGAGGGCTGGAAGGTCCGGCCCTCGACGAGCTCGATACCCAGGGTCTCGAAGTAGTCGTCTCCGACCCAGGTCTGGAACGGCGAAAGGAGCGACTCTCCCGCCGTGATCACGTACCCCTCGGGGAGGATCACCGAGCTGGAGTTGTTCCCGCTGAAGGGAAGCTGGCTGGTCATGCTGGCCGCCTCCACACCCGGAATGCCTCTCACCTGCCCGAGAAGCTCGTCGGTGAATTGCCTCCGGGACTCCGCGTCCGCGTACCGGGACTCGGGGAGAGAAACCATACCGGTGAACACGCGCTCGGGCCGGAATCCGGGATCCACCCCCACCGCGGAGCGGAAGCTGACGAACATGAGCCCGGCGCCGATGAGCATGACGAAGGCCAGCGCCACCTGGGCCGTCACGAGCCCACTGCGAAGCATCACCGCCCGGCGGCTGGCGGTCCCGGTGCGCCCCTCCGTCCGGAAGACGCCGCTGAGGTCGCTTCGCATGAGGTGCAGGACAGGGATGAGCCCGAACAGGACTCCGGCCCCCACCGCCACACCCAGGGTGAACAGCACGACCGCCAGGTCCACGCCCACCTCGGAGCCTCGGGGCAAGTCACTCAGACCCAGGGTATTCAGCAGGCCCAGGCCCAGGACACCGACACCGACGCCCAGGATCCCTCCCAACACGCCGATGAGGACGGCCTCGGTGAGGACCTGCCGCGCCACCCGCCGCCGTTGGGCTCCCAGGGCCAATCGGGTCGCCAGTTCCGTCCGCCGGACCTGGGATCGCGCCAGCATGAGGTTGGCGATGTTCACGCACCCGATCAGAAGCACGAACGACACCCCGGCCCAGAGGGTGAACAGCATGGGGCGCACGTTCCTGACCACGTCCTCCTGATAGGAGCGCACCACGGTGGTGAAGCCCGCGTCACGGAGGATCTGGGCCGCGTTGGGTATGGGCCACTCCTCGATCATGGCGTTGTTCAGGGCATCGATCTGCGCATTGGCTCGCTCCACGGTCTCCCCGGGCATCAGGCGAGCCACCATCTGGTAGTTGTTGCTGTGCCAGTTGTCGATCTGGCGCTGTTCTTCGGAGAACGGGATGGGCAGCAGGAAGCGCACGTCGTCTCGATTCGCCAACCCGAAGCCCTGGGGAAGCACTCCCACGATCTCGAAGGGCTCACCGTCGACGCGCAGGGCACGGCCGAGAACGTCCCGGTCTCCCGCGAAGTGCTCCTCCCAGTAGCCGTGCGTGAGGATCACCTTCTGGTGGTTCCCCACGTCCATCTCGTCGTCGGTGAAGCTGCGGCCGAGGGCTGGCTGCACTCGAAGGACCGTGAGGAGGGAGGGAGAGATCCGAAGACTGGAAACCTGCTCCGTGGCGCCGGGCTCTCCCACGGTGTTTCCGGACCCCTGAAAGACGGCCAGCTCCTCGAAGGCCTCGATGCGTTCCCGCCGGAAGAAGAAATCCACCGAGCCGGTGCTGGCCCGTTCCACACCCGCCCCGGGATAGCTGTTGAAGATGGTGACCAGCCGGTCCGGCTCGTCGTAGGGTAGGGGTTCGAGCAGCACCGTTCGGATCACGCTGAAGATCGCGACGTTCGCCCCGATGCAGATAGCCAGGGTCGTGAGGACCGTGGCGCTGAAGGTCTTCTCCTTGAGAAGGAGCTTTGCCCCGAATCTCAGATCCCGGAAGATGGTTCCCATTCCACCCTACCCCCTGGTGCCTGCCATGACGTCGTCGGCCCCTGTTACCGTCCCCCACGACGATGGAAACGGTGGAGAGGTTTCGATCCGGGGAGGGGGGGCGAGGCCCCGGCCCGACGCTTGCGTCACCTCCACCCGGGATCTACCCTGCGGCGATCATTCTCGCCTGTTCCAGAAAGCCCGGATGGACCCCCGAGGGGTCCCCCTCCCGGAGAGACTCCATGCGACCCCGATTCAGCTCTCGCCAGCCGTCGTTTCTCATCGCCCTCGCCGCCTCGCTCGCGGCCGTGCCGTCCGTGGCCTCCGCCCAGGCCCACGCCACCACGACATCCGGACAGGGCGATCCCCATGGCAGCATGTGGGTAGGCGGCCACGGATCGGCCAACTGGGACCTGGCGGCCCGGTGGGCCCCGTACCAGCAGTCGGACCTGACCTACAGCATGGCCGTGAGCCCCAACTGGATCGAGGGGGGTGAGAAGTTCTGGTACGAGTGGGAGAACCGGGACGGAAGCGTCTACTACATCGTCGATCCGGCCCAGGGAACCCAGCGCCCCATCTTCGACAACGACCGCCTGGCCGCCGAGCTGACCCGAATCACCCGGGATCCGTGGGACGGGCAACACCTCCCCATCCGAAGCATCCGGTTCATCGACGAAAACACCCTCCAGTTCGATGTCCAGTCCTCCCAGGACGAGGAGGAGGAGGAAGCCGAGGTCGAGGAGGACATGGAAGAGGAGGAGGACCGTGGTCGGGAACGGCAGCGACCGAAGAAGAGGGTCTTCCATTTCGAGTTCGACATCCCCTCCCAAACCCTGCGACTCCTGGAGGGATACGAGGCCCCGAACAACCACCCGGGATGGGCCAGCGTGTCCCCTGACGGACAGACCGTCGTCTTTGCCCGGAACCACGACCTCTACATGATGACCGCGGCGGAATACGCGAGAATCCTGGACGTTCGCCGGGACAAGAGTGGTGAGGAAGCCGATTCCCTGGACCAGGAGTTGGAGGTCGAGGAGATCCGGCTGACCGAAGACGGAGAACCCTACTATTCCTGGGCCGCGAACAGCTCCGGGCGGGGAATCCTGGACAGCGAGAAGGAAGAGGAGTGGGGCGAACGCAATCGGGCAGCGATCTCCTGGTCACGGGACTCCCGGCGCTTCGCCACCGTCCGGAGTGACCAGCGCGAGGTCGACATGCTCTGGGTGATCCACAACACGGGTCACGAGCGCCCCGAGTTGGAGAGCTACAAGTACGACATGCCCGGGGAATCCAACGTCACCCAGCAGGAGCTCTGGTGGTACGACCTGGATGCCCGGGCTGCCAGCCAGGTGGATGACGATCCCTGGAAGGACCAGTCCATGGCCCTACTGAACGCCCCGGTCTTCTTCTATCGGGACTCGACGGAGCCCCGCAGATCCCTCTGGGCCTCTGAGGATCCCAACGAACTCTGGTTCACCCGGCGCAGCCGGGACCGGCATCGCCTGGACCTGGTGGTGGCGGACCTGGACGCCGGGACCGTGCGCGTGGTCATCGAGGAGCGCCTCAACACCTACTTGGAGGAAATGCAGAGGCCCCAGCCTCGTCTCCTGGCCAGCGGTGAAATCCTCTGGTGGTCCGAGGAGGACGGATACGGGCACCTCTACCTCTACGGCGCTGACGGGACCCTCCGGCAGCGCCTCACCGAGGGACCTTGGACGATAGGCTCCTCCGTGGAAGTGGACGAGGACCGCGGCGTGGTGATCTTCAACGCCACGGGGCGCGAAGAGGGGATGGACCCCTATTACTTCCAGTTCTACCGGGTGGGTCTGGACGGTTCGGGGCTGCGCCGACTGACCCCGGAAAACTACGACAACCAGGCCAGCCTGAGTGAGTCGGGCCGGTTCATGGTCCACACCTTCTCCCGTGTGAACGCCGTGCCCGAGTCCGTGGTCCGGAACGCCGGGGGCGAGGTGGTCATGGACCTCCAGGTGGCGGACGTCTCCCGCCTGGTGGAGGCCGGATGGCAGATGCCCGAGCCCTTCACGGTGAAGGCGGGCGATGGCGTCACCGACCTCTACGGGGTGATGTACAAGCCCTTCGACTTCGACTCGACCAGGGTCTACCCCATCATCGAGTACGTGTACCCCGGCCCCCAGACCGAGGCGGTGGCCAAGTCCTTCAACCAGGGCAGCAACCTGGCGTCCCGCTTCGAGATCGGACTGGCACAGCTCGGGTTCGTAGTGGTGACGGTGGGGAACCGGGGCGGTCACCCCAGCCGGTCCAAGTGGTACCACAACTACGGGTACGGAAACCTCCGGGACTACGGCCTGGAGGACAAGAAGGTCACCGTGGAGCAGCTGGCCCAGCGCCACGACTTCATCGACATGGACCGGGTGGGGATCTACGGGCACTCCGGCGGCGGTTTCATGTCCACGGCCGCCATGCTGGTATACCCGGACTTCTTCAAGGTCGCCGTGTCCTCCTCCGGCAACCACACCAACGACATCTACAACCGGTGGTGGTCCGAGACCCACCACGGGGTGAAGGAGATCGTGGAGGGCGACTCCGTCCGGTTCGAGTACGACATCGCCAAGAACCCCGACCTTGCCAAGAACCTCAAGGGCGAGCTCATGCTCACCACGGGGGACCGGGACAACAACGTCCACCACGCCAACACCGTGCGCATGGCGGAGGCCCTGATCCGGGCCAACAAGCGTTTCGACTACTTCATCTTCCCTGGACAGCGCCACGGATACGGAGACATGAGCGACTATTGGTTCTGGCTCCGTTCGGAATACTTCGTGCGTCACCTCCTGGGTGACGATCGGAAGCGGGCGGACATCACGGAGTTGAACCTGGAGCGACAGCAGACCCGGTGAAGAAGCTGACAGCGGTCTCGACCGCACTCTCATGCGCATGCTCGTTGGGCCTTCTCGGGTGCGGGTCCGCCGGCGCCCACGCCGGCGGAGCACCCGCCCCCTCGCCCCACGACAGGGGTCCCCCCACGGCGCCGGTCGCGCTGGAAGAAGGGGTGAACTTCCACGTCTTCCGACCGGACGGAACGCCGGCGACCCTCGACGAAATGGTCGCTGAAGCCCACGGTGTGGAAGCCGTCCTCTTCGGCGAGGAACATTCGGATCGGATCACTCACGGCCTCCAGGAGGAATTCCTGCGAAGAGCCTTTGTGGCCTATGGCCGGGCAAGCGCCCGACCCGCGGGCGAAGCCCCCCCGGGGCACCCCCGCTCGGGAACGGATCGGGAAGCGCGACGGCCCATCGTCCTCTCCATGGAGATGGTGGAGCAGGACGTCCAGTACGTCCTTGACGAATACCTGGCGGACCTCATCACCGAGGACCACTTCCTCAAGTCGGTGCGGCCGTGGCCCAATTACGAGACGGACTACCGTCCCATCGTGGAGTTCGCGAAGGCCCACGGAATCCCGGTGATCGCTGGCAACGCGCCCCGGAGGTACGTGGAGCGGGCCGGGCGTCTGGGTCGGGATAGTCTCGACGAGTTGCCCGAAACCGCTCTGGCTTTCCTCCCGCCCCTTCCCTACCCCGAGCCGTCCCAGGCGTACAGGGCAGAATGGGACGAGCTGATGGGGGACGCCGGGGACCACATGCCCGGGTCCCCGCTGGACGCCCAGAGCCTCTGGGACGCGGCCATGGGTCACTCCGTCGCCACGGCCATCGACGGTCGAGAGGGCGCCCTGGTCGTCCACCTGGCCGGCGGATTCCACGTGGAGAACGGAACCGGAATCGCCGAAGCTCTCGAGCACTACCGGCCCGGGACCACCACCCTCCTCATCGCCGCCCGGCCTTCGGAGGATCCCAGCGTGCTTGTCGAAGAGTTCGTGGGCCTGGGAGACTTCGTGATCCTGACCCTGACACCCCCGTAGGACGAAAGCGGAGGGGATCGGCAGTGAATCCGTCCTGGGGTGGATCGAGCCCGGACCCGCCCACCCCCACCCCCACCCCCATCCCAATCCTCTCCTCCGCCGCGGTCCTGCTTCTCGCAGCGACCGCGTTGACGGCATCCGCCCAGTCCACCGACCCTCCGCCCAACCTCCCCGCGGTCCGTGCGGTCGCGACTCCCGTGATCGACGGCCGCCTGGACGATCAGGCCTGGCAAACCGCCCCTTCGATGGACGGATTCACCCAGAGGGAGCCCATGGAGGGCGGCACGCCCTCCCAGCCCACTCTATGTCGCGGTCTGGGCCTACGACGACGAGCCGTCCAGGATCATCCCCGGCGAGAACCGGAGAGACGTGGACCTCGAGCAGTCGGACGCCGTCTCCTTCGTCCTCGACACCTTCCAGGACCGGCAGAACGGGTTCGTGTTCGGAACGACGCCGGCGGGGATCGAGTTCGACGGGCAGGTCACCCGCGAGGGACAGGGCGCGACCGGAGCGGTCTCCGCGAGGCAGCAGACGGGAAGCGGGGCGGGGTTCAACAAGAACTGGGACGGGAGCTGGTCCGTGGCCACCTCGGTGGACGGGGAAGGTTGGTACGCTGAGTTCTTCATCCCGTTCTCGACCCTGCGATACCAGGACGGCGACGTCCAGACCTGGGGACTGAACCTCTCCAGGAGAATCCGGCGGGGGAACGAGGAGGTCTTCTGGTCTCCCATCCCCCGTCAGTTCAACCTGTTCCGAGTGTCCATGGCGGGATCCCTGGACGGGCTCGAGCCGCCCCGGCAGCGAAACGCCTTCGTCACACCCTACGTCCGCTCCTCCGCCGAGCGGGATTTCCTTGCATCCACCGACGTGGACTGGGAGGGAGCCTTGGGGGGAGACGCCAAGTTCACGCTCACCCCCAGCCTGGCCCTGGACCTCACGGTGAACACCGACTTCGCCCAAGTCGAGGTGGACGATGCCCAGGTCAACCTCACCCGGTTCCCCCTCTTCTTCCCGGAGAAGAGGCCCTTCTTCCTGGAGAACGCCGGGACCTTCGCGGTAGGATCGGCCCAGTCCGTGGAGCTGTTCTTTAGTCGGCGGATCGGGCTCCGGGAGGGAAGGGAGGTGCCGATCCTGGGAGGAGGCCGCGTCACCGGCCGCGCGCTGGGCCTCAACATCGGGGTCCTGAACATCCAGACCCGCGCCCAGGACGTCTACGATCCATCCGAGGGAGCCCAGGTCCCCCTGGCCCCCAACGAGAACTACGGGGCGGTGAGGGCGTTCCGGGAGATGGGGAATCGCACGCGACTGGGTGGGATCTTCGTCAGTCGCCTGAACACCGACGCCCTGGGCTCCGCCGACGAGAAGGACTACAACCTCACCTACGGCCTGGACGGCCGGCTGGGGGTGGGCGAGTACCTGACGTTCGATGGGTTCGCCGCGGCCACCGAAACACCGGGGCTCGGTGGCGACGCCTACAGCTATTCCCTGTCGGCGGACTACGACTCGAGCCTGTGGCGCTGGGGCGCGGCGTTCTCCGAGGTCGGTGACGCCTTCAACCCCGAGGTCGGATTCCTCTCCCGGTCCGACTACCGATTCGCCTCCCTCTCACTCCTGAGGCGCGTGCGATTCGACGACGTGGATTGGTTCCGGGAGCTCCGGCCCCACGCCACCTATCGGGAATTCTGGAACCGCGAGGGCTTCACAGAGACCCGGCTCCTTCACATCGACAACCATTTCGAGTTCTCCAACGGGGCCTTCTTCCAGCTCCCCGCCGTCAACTTCACCGAAGAGGGCCTCACGGAGCCCTTCGAGATTTCGGACGGAGTGATCATTCCGGCGGGCAGCTACAACAACGTGGAGTGGGGGTTTCGGGCCAACACCGACCGAAGCGCCCCCCTTTCGGTGGAGGGGCGCATCAACATCGGGGGGTTCTACTCCGGCACCCGGTACGGAACGGACGCCACCGTCAGCTACCGATGGCAGGACCGCTTCGTGGCCTCGGGGCGGGTGGTCTACCACGATGTGAACCTGGAG
>JBDHCV010000014.1:0-66155 GCA_039591855.1 Gemmatimonadota bacterium
GATCCGTAGTCGCGCCCTCGGCAAGACCTTCCGCTCCCGATCGCGGGGGAAGGTGCAGGCGCTTCGGGACCTGAGCCTGGATTGCGCGGCGGGAGAGGTGTACGCCCTCCTCGGCCCAAACGGGGCCGGTAAGACCACGGCGCTCCGGATCCTCGCCACGCCCATCCGCCCCACCGTTGGGGAGGCGTGGGTCGGGGGTCACTCGGTCGTGGAGGCCCCGGAGCTAGTGCGTCGCGACCTGGGGGTGGTCTCCTACGAGACGCGTCCATACGACCGGCTGACCCCCCGGGAGACCGCGTTTCTCTTCGGCCGTCTCCACGACATGGAGGACCAGCGGATCGACGAGAATCTCGGCCGGGTGGCCGACCTGTTGCGAATGGAGGAGTTTCTGGACGAGCCTGCGGAGCGTCTCTCCACGGGGATGAAGCAGAAGACCGTCCTCCTTCGGGCCCTCATCACGGACCCCCGGGTGCTGCTCTTCGACGAGCCCACGGCCGGGCTCGACGTCCTCACCGCCAAGGGGGTGATGGACTACATCCGCACCCTGAAGGACCAGGGCCGAACCATCCTGTTCTCCACACACGTGCTCTGGGAGGCCGAGCGCTTGGCCGACCGTATCGGGATCATCCATCGCGGGGGTCTGGTAGCGGAGGGCAGTCTGGCGGAACTCCGAGCCCGGACCGGACTGTCGGATCTGGAGGAGATCTTCTTCACCCTGGTGGAGGCCGGGTGATGGGGGGGCGCTCCAAGACCGCTCTCATCTTCGGAAAGGAGGCGAGGGTCCTCCTCCGGGATCGACGTCTCGTCTTCGGCGTGGTGCTGGGGAGCCTGGTCGTATTCCCGGTGCTGATGGGCCTTCTGGGCCGGATCGCCCGGCCCGGGGGCGACGGGTCGCCGGTCCAGGTGGTCCTGTACAACGCCGACGACGTCCTGAAAGACGTGGCCTCCCAGCTCGAGGGTGTGGAGGTGTGGGACCGGGGACCCCTCACCGAAGAGGCGCGAGGGGGCGAGAGGGTCTCCGCCGGGCGGGGAGCGGGGCGGTACTGGATCCGCGCCGACGCCGGGGAGGGGGCGGCTGCGGGGGTGGCCGGCGCCCTGGAGAGGAGGCTCCTCCGGCACCGGGAGGATGTGGTGCGCACATCGTTGGAGGCCCGAGGGGTGGACCCTGGAGTCCTGGAGCCCTTCCGCGTCGAGCGGCTGGACGCCTCCGACCCCGGTCACGGCTCGACCGGCGCCCTGGCGATCCTCATCCCCTACCTCGCCATCATACTCCTGGTGTCCAACGCCGTGAGAGCCACCTACATCGCCGTCGGCGAGAAGGAGTACAACACCCTCGCGTCCCTGCTCGTAACCTCCGTTCCCAGGCGGTCCATCGTCCTTGGGAAGTCCCTGGCGGTCATGGCCCTCTCCGTGACCGCTTCGGTCCTGTTGGTTCTGGGCATGGTGATCATCACCAAGCTCGGGTTCTCGCCGGTAGGTCTGGAGTCCGACGGCACCTTCTCCCTGGGATGGGTCCAGAGCTGGCAGATCCTGGTGAACCTCGTGACGCTGGCGTTGCTCATCTCCGGGCTCATCATGGTCATCGGGACCTACGCCCGGACGCAGCGGGAGGCGGGGTTCTTCACGGCGCCGCTTCTGTTCGTGTCCATCTTCCTGGCAATCTTCTCGTTCTCTCCGGGCGACTTCCCCCTGGGCGCCTATGCGGTGCCCATCCTGGGCAACGCGCTCTCCATGAGAGCTGCGATCCTGGGGGATGGGCGGTGGATGGAGGTCGGCCTGGCAGGCGGAATGAACCTCGCCTGCTTCTTCCTGACCATGCGCATCGCCGCGGGGATGTATGAGCGGGAGACGGTCCTCTTCAGACCCTGACCCGAGCGCTCCCTACCACTGGCGGCACTCTCCCTCGATCTGCCGTCCTCGTAACCCGTCCGAGTCGAGAACGCGGAAGTACTCCTCGAGATACGAGACGACGTCCGACGCGGTGCCCGATTCGATCCCCTCCTGGGTCCGGACCATCTCGATGATCTCCGGGGCGTGACCGAGGAAGTCCTGGTAGAGAGGATCCATGTCTGCGCCCCAACAGAACCCCCGGTAGACCCGGTCACGAACGGAATCGATGTTCAGGACCTCCGCCGGGGTGGCGTAGGGAGGATCCACGAGCCCTGACCAGTCGAAATCGTAGGGGATGGCGAAGTATCCCCGCTCGTTCACGTAGATCGGTACGGTGTTGTGGAGTCCCACCACGGACCAGTCCGTGTTTCCGATCATCATCTGGAAGAGGGAAAGCCGCGTGGCCGCGTCGGGATCATAGAGGCCCGGGTGGAGCTCGCCCCGGTCTTCCATGGACACGCCCCCGAGTCGCTCGGCCATGGCGTCGTCCGGTTCGATGAGAAAGCCCCAGTGCTCCCGAGGGGCGGAGGACCCGGACGTGTCCACATAGGTCATGCGAACCAGTCGGACCCTGAAGCTGTACTCCGTCAGGACGTTGTAGATGCGGTAGGCCAGGTACTCCTTCAGCACGCGCTGGTCCCAGGCACCCCCTTCGTTGCAGTGGGCGACCAGCTTGACCTTGTCGTATCCCCCCAGCGGCGTGCCGGCCACCTGCTTCTTCTTGAAGTTGAGCCTGAGAGGAGGGAACCGGCACACCTTGCGCTGCAGCCTGGACTTGCCCCGGGTCCGGACCATGACGTCGAACTCCAGGGCTTCCCCCCCGGCGCCGGTGGCGAGAATCCGACCCGGGCGTTCGGGGTTGGTCTCTTTCCGGTCGGTGAGGATCTTGGAGAAATCCACCTCCAAGGTGAGTTCCAGAACGTCCTCACCGGCGAAGAGTGGTGCCGGATCGGCCTGGGCCTGGAGTGCCGAGGGCCCCTGGATCATGCCGGCGAGCAGGACCGCGAGCAGAAGGGATGGATGTCGTCGCACGAGGAACTCCGGGAAGTAGCTTCGGATAGGATGCAGTATTGCACGGGACGGGACCGGGCGTCTAGCCTTACGACCGGGCTGTTTCCGGAGCATTGTTGGTCCAAACTCGATTCGGCGTCGGGGTCCAGACTGAGTACAAGGGGAGAGCACGCTTGAGAATCCGGAGTTTCATGCTTCCGCTCGTGGCGGTGGGAGCCCTGTCGTCTCCCCTGGCCCTCGGCGTGGAGAGGGCCGCGGCGGGCGGCCAGGAGCAGGAGGCGTCCGCTCCTACCGCCGTCCCTCGTCTCGTCGTGCTCATCGTGGTGGACCAGCTTCGCGGTGACCTCCTCACCGCGTACGGGGAGGCCTTTGAGGGCGGCCTCGCCCGGTTGGCAGACCGGGGGCTCCGGTTCGTCAACGCCACCCACGACCACGCCCACACCGAGACGTCCCCAGGTCACGCGTCTCTGTCCACGGGCACGTTCCCGTCGAAGCACGGCATGGTGCGGAACGTCTGGTGGGAGCGGTCCGACGGGGGATGGACCCAGGTCTTCAACGTGATCGATGAGGAGGCCCCCATGCTGGGCCGTCCTGATCTGGCCGGTGGATCGCCCAGGCGGCTGGAGCGAACCGGGCTGGCCGACTGGTTGCTGGAGCAGAGCCCGGGCTCCAGGGTGGTGTCACTCTCGGCCAAAGACCGGGCCGCGGTGCTCCTCGCGGGGAAGAGCAGCGACGTGGTCTACTGGATCGAGGGCTCGGAGGGGCGGTTTATGACCTCCACCTTCTATCGCTCCGAGGACCTCCCCTGGGTCACCCGCTTCAATCTCGAGGAAATGCCCGCCCGAGTGGGATTGTCCGCATGGGAATCGGAGGTGCCCGAGGTCTTTCGCACCCTCTCCAGGCGGGACACGGTGCCCTACGAGGCCGATCGGGAGCATACCCACTTCACCCACTTCTTCCTGACTCCGGAGGAGCAGGCCCGGGAGTCGGCGCGTTCCGCGGCGCTGGCGGCGGGGGCCGCCGAGGACACGCTGGAGGTCGTGGTCGGCGAGGCCGGTTCCCGCGCCACGCAACGCGAGTGGTGGGACGGCTACACCCCGGGCCCCGACGCCGCGGTGTTGGCCCTCGCCAGGGTTGCCGTGGAGGAGGAGGCCTTGGGCTCCGATGCGGCGCCCGACCTCCTGGCCCTCTCCCTGTCCCAGTTGGACCGGATCGGCCACCGCTACGGACCCATGAGTCGGGAGTCCCTGGAGATTCTGGTGCACCTGGACCGGGAGCTCGGGGCGTTCTTCGAATATCTGGATGAGAGAATGGGCCCCGAGGGCTATGTGCTGGCGTTCTCCGGGGACCACGGGGTTCTGGCCATTCCCGAATACCTCCAGGAAACCGGTAGGCCTGGAGGGCGGCTGGCCCGGGCGGCGGTAGACGGCCTTCAGTCCCAGATCAACGCGGCGGTGCGAGCGAACTCGGCGGACGGACCCGAAGCGGTGCTTCGAGCCATGACCGAGGCCACCCGAGACCAGCCCTGGGTAGCCGACGCCTGGTCCCGGGCGTCCCTGCTCGCCGGCGAGACCCCGGATTCGTTCGCGGTCCTGGCCCGGAACTCCGCCCATCCGGACAGACCGGCGGACGTCCTCAGTCGCTTCGGCGTGGAGCTCCGCATCCAGCCCAACTTCCTGACCTGGCTGTGGCCCAACGGCACGACCCACGGCTCTCCCTATTACTACGACAGGCACGTACCCCTGGTCCTCATGGGCACGGGCATCCAGCCGGGTGTCCGGGAGGAACGGGTGGCGACCGTGGACTTGGCTCCCACCCTGGCGAGAATCCTCAACCTCCAGACGCCGGACGATCTGGACGGACGCGACCTCTTCGGCCGGTGACCCCGGGGGGCTCAGCCCCGGACTTCCGCCGTGGCCTCCAGCAGGCCCTCTAGGTCGGCGTCGGTCCAGTGACCCAGCCCACCGGCCCCCGGATAGGGCCCCTCCCTGACCCTTCCGTCTCGGGAGATGAACTTCGCAAGGCGGCGGGTCCGCCCGTCCTCTCCTACCGATTCGACGATCCTCACCTGCCATCTCAGGCCCGCCCGGTCGCCGAAGAATCGGTACGCCGGGTCACCGGCCAGGACCTCCACCTCCTCCATGGTCCTGGCGGGCTGCCCGGGGGGAGGCCGGACGTGCATCACCCCGCGCCCCTCGTCCTGGGCCTGCAGAATGAGGATCTGGGCGAAAGGCCCGCCTCGCCGCTCCTCCCGGACGCTCCACGTGGTGCCGCCCATCTCGAGCGACCCGCCCAGGGGTCTGCTGGGCTGGGGTGGGCCGGCGGGGTCCGTGGCTTCGGCCCGGGGCGAGCCCGTGGCCCGGCGGCGCGCCCAGAGGCCCGCGGCGCCCCCCAGAACCAGACCCCCCGCGGCGATGGCCAGGGCCCCGCGGAAGATCAGAGCCATGGCCACCAGGACCAGGAGAGCAGCGAGTAGGCCGAGGGCGTTGCGCGTCATGGTACGGGGATGGGAACGGGGAACGATGGAGGACCGGGTCCAGGGTCGGCAAACTCGAGCAGACGGGCAAGGCGGAGGGGCCGGCGGGGGGTGGCAGGATCCCGGGGCCGAGTCCTACGTTGGGCGCCGGATCCAACCCCATGAAAAGCGAGCTACCGTGCGGCCTTCATCCCACCCTGACCGGTCCCCCTGCCTCCCCCCCATCGGCGCCCGACCCCGTCGAAACGGTGCCGTCATCCCGGCCGGAGCGCTCTTCGTGATCCTGGCGGCCCTCCATCCTCCGATCCCGCTCTCGGGACAGCACGCCGGATCCCCGGGTGACCTGGCCGCGCCGCTCCAGGAGGGCTCGGCTCCCGACCCGGAGATCTTCTCCGAGCTCCGCTTCCGCTTCATCGGGCCCGACGGAAACCGGGCCATCGCCGTCGTGGGGGAGCCCGGCAACGACCAGGTCATCTATGTTGGCGCCGCGTCCGGCGGACTGTGGAAGACCACGGATGGCGGGACGCGCTGGTCGTCCATCATGGACGACTTCGACGTTTCGTCCATCTCGGCGCTGGCCATGGCCCCTTCCGAGCCCAACGTGGTTTGGGCCGGCACCGGCGAGACGTTCGTGATCCGCCCGGCCCACGCCATGGGTGACGGGATCTACCGGACCACGGACGCGGGCGTGACGTGGCGCCACATGGGACTGGAGCGGACCGGGAGGATCGGGCGCATCCGCATCGATCCCCGGGATTCCGACGTGGTCTTCGCCTGCGCCCTGGGCCACGCCTACGCGCCGCAGGAGGAGCGGGGGGTCTACCGGACCCGGGACGGTGGGGAGAGCTGGGAGCTGGTGCTCCACGTGAGCGAGGACGCCGGCTGCATCGACCTGGCCATGGACCCCACCAACCCGCGGGTCCTCTACGCCGCCTTCTGGGACATCCAGATCGACACCTGGATGCTGGATTCCGGGGGGCCCGACTCGGGCCTCTGGCGGTCCAGGGACGGGGGGGAGACCTGGGAGCGCCTGGATCACCGGGGCACGGGGTTGCCCTCTTCCGATGGCCAGTTCATCGGCAAGCTGGCCGTGGAAGTGGCGCCCAGCGATCCGGGGCGGGTGTACGTGCTCACCGAAGAGGACAGCCCCCGCTTCTACCGCTCCGACGACTACGGGGAGCGGTGGAGCCACGAGCTGACCAACCACACCATCAACGAGCGGGCCCCCTACTACACTCGCTTCAACGTGGACCCGGAGAACCCGGACCGGATCTACTTCGCCAGCGTGCGATTCTCCATGTCCGTGGACGGGGGCAAGAGCCTGGTGGAGAATCCGCCTCGGGGGGGCGGTGACACCCACGACGTCTGGATCGACCCCCTGAACCCGAAGCGGATCATGGTAGCCGACGACGGGGGGCTGACCATCTCCCTCAACCACGGGGAGACCTTCCGGCGGGTGGTCCTTCCCATCGCCCAGATGTATCACGTCTGGGTGGACGACCAGGTGCCCTACATGGTCTATGGGAATCGTCAGGACGGCTGGTCGTATCGCGGCCCGTCCAACTCCCGGACCGGGAGCATCCCGCTCGGGCTCTGGCAAAGCGTCGGGGGCTGCGAGTCGGGGTGGGGGATCCCCGATCCCGTGGACCCCAACCTCGTCTGGAACGGTTGCTACGACGGGGGCCTGGAGATCTACGACGAGCGGACCCGGCAGAGTCGGAACGTCAGGGTCTGGCCCGAGGCGTCCTACGGCTGGGCGCCCAAGGACCTGAAGTACCGTTGGCACTGGACCTTCCCCATCCACATCTCCCCCCACGACCACAACCGGGTCTATGTGGGGAGTCAGTTCATCCATGTCACCGAGGACCAGGGGCAGAGCTGGGACATCATCTCTCCCGACCTCTCCCTCGACCTGGATGAGCGACAGCAGTCCAGCGGGGGCGTGGCCATCGACAACCTCATGACCTTCGACGGCGCGGTCCTTTTCGCTATCGCCGAATCGCCTCTGGAGGAGGGCCTGATCTGGGCCGGCACCAACGACGGCCAGGTGCAGGTCACTCGGGACGGCGGGGGGACCTGGGCGAACGTCACGGAGAACATCCCGGACCTGCCTCCTTGGGGCACGGTGGCCAACATCGAGCCCAGCCGCTTCCAGGTCTGCCGTGCCTACCTCGCCGTGGACCTCCATCAGATGGCCAGCTTCGATCCCTTCATCTACCGAACCGAGGACTGTGGTGGGAGTTGGGCCCGGATCGACGGCGGGATCCCGAGGACGGTTCACTCGTTCGTCCACGCGGTGCGGGAGGACCCGGTACGGGAGGGAATGCTCTGGGTCGGGACGGACAATGGCGTTCACGTCTCGCTGGACGACGGAGGGAGCTGGTTCCGACTGCGCAACAACCTGCCCCCGTCCCCGGTCTACTGGCTCACCGTCCAGGAGCGGTTCAACGACCTGGTCGTGGGTACCTACGGGCGAGGCTTCTACATCCTCGACGACATCACCCCCATCCGTCTGATGGACCGGGACGCCCTCGCTTCGCCGGCCCGCCTGCTCCCGGTTCGGGAGGCCTGGCGGTTCAATCAACTCCAGGGGATCAAGACCGAGTCCAGCTTCGTGACGGGGCGCAATCCCCCGTACGGCGCCACGTTCAACGTCTGGGTCGGAGAGGAGATGGTGGAGCAGCCCATGACCGTGGTGATCACCGGCCCGGACGGGGAGGAGGTCCGCAAACTGAACCGCCGCGCCATCGTAGGCGTCAACCGGGTGCAATGGGACCTGCGACACGAGCGTACTGAACAGCCGCGGCTCCGGACCACGCCACCGGACATGCCGTGGGTGGACATGGGCCCCGAGGGTTGGCGGCGCCTGGAGACCTGGGATCTGGACCTGGACGCCGGGCAGCTCGGGCCCCGGGCCGTCCCTGGGCAGTACACCGTGCGGGTGACCATAGGGGACTGGGAATCGTCGGCGCCGTTCACGGTCCTCCAGGATCCGGATTCTCCCGGGACCATCGAGGACGTCCGGGCCCAGGTGGCCCTGTCCCTGGAGATCCGGGACGCGATCAACGAGACCGTGGCCATGATCAATCGCATCGAGTGGATGCGGAAGCAGTTGGAGGACATCGAGACCATGATGGCCGGCCGGGAGGACGGTGCCGAGGTCGTGGCCGAGGCCCGGCGGGTCATGGACGAAGCCATCGCGGTGGAGGGCCGGCTATACGACATCAAGCTGACAGGGGCCCGGGAGGACGCGTTCCGTAATGCCATGCGCCTTTATGGTCGGCTCTCGGCCCTCGGGGCGGACGTGGGGGCGTTCTCTTCGGATTTCCGTCCCACGGACCAGCAGACCGAGGTGCACGACGTGCTGCTGGGCCGGCTCATCGACATCCGTCAGCGGTTCGAGGTGCTGATGGACGATGAGGTGGAGGCGCTGAACGAAATGCTGCGGCAACGGAAGATTCCGACCATCGTCACCCAGTAGGGGCGTGCGGCCGGCTCAACGGGCCGGGTGACCCGGCCCGGATTCGCCTGTGACCGACTAGGAGTCGCGGCGCGGCTGGACGTCGTGGAAGGTCAGCTCGGGGTGCTCCTCCTGGGATCGCCGCAGGACCCAGGGCGAATCGAAGAGGATCATCGAGCCCCCGTCCACGTCCTCGACCCGGCGCCGCCCGTGCATCCCGGCGACCTTATCGATGCTTGCGTCCGGCCCGGTCACCCAGGTGGCGCAGTGGTAGGACAGGGGCTCCAGCCAGGCCTGGACCCCGTACTCCCGCTCCAGTCGGTCCACCAGGACGTCGAACTGGAGCTGGCCCACGGCCCCGACGATGGGCACCGGACCGGTGACGGAAGGGGCGATGAGAAGGAGGATCGTTCCCTCCTCCGAGAGGTGGTGCAGTCCCCGGTCCAGCTGCTTCCGGCGCAGCGCGTTCTCGAGGCGGATCTGCGCGAAGTGCTCGGGAGAGAAGCGCGGGACGCCAGGGTACTCCCGGATCCCTCCCACGGCCACCGTGTCTCCGACCCGCAGGTTCCCCCGGTCGTGCAACCCCACCACGTCGCCCGCCACCGCCGAGTCGGCGTGGCTCCGCTCCCGTGCCATGAACTCCTGGGGCTGGGCCAGGCGGATGGTCTTCCCCGTCCTGGACACCACCGCGTCCGTGCCCGACTCGAAGGTGCCCGAGCAGACTCTCAGGAAGGCCACCCGGTCCCGGTGCTTCAGGTCCATGTTCGCCTGGACCTTGAATACGAACCCGGAGAAGGGGGCCTCGACCGGGTCCACGGGGCCCTCGGTGCTTTCCCGGTGCACGGGGGGCGGAGCGTTCTCCAGGAAGCGCTCCAGGAGCACGTCCACGCCGAAGTTCGTCAGCGCCGAGCCGAAGAAGACCGGCGTGGCCTCCCCCCGGGCCACCTCCTCCAGGTCCGGGCGCTCGCCGGCCCCCTCAAGGAGCTCGATCTCGTCCCGGAGCTCCGCGGCTCCCGCCTCCCCCAGCTCCCGATCCAGCAGCTCGTCGGAGAGATCCACGACCGTGAACTTTGGTTTGGACCCCCCGTGGTCCTCGCCCTTTTCGTACATGACCACTCGGCCGTCGGTGCGATCGTAGACCCCGACCAGGCGCCCCTCCTTCCGCACCGGCCAGGTGGCGGCGTAGGCCCGGATCCCCAGCTCGGTCTGGACGTCGTCGATGAGGCCCATGGGGTCCTCCCCCTCCCGGTCGCACTTGTTCACGAACGTGAAGATGGGCAGGCGTCGCTTCCGGCAGACGCTGAACAGCTTCCGTGTCTGCTCCTCCACGCCCTTCCGGTTGTCCAGGAGCATGATGGCGCTGTCGGCAGCGGTGAGGGCCCGGTAGGTGTCCTCGGAGAAGTCCTGGTGACCGGGGGTGTCCAGGAGGTTGATCCGGAATCCCTGGTAGTCGAAGTGGAGGACGCTGGCGGTGATGGAGATCCCCCGGGCCTGCTCCATCTCCAGCCAGTCGGAGGTGGCGTGACGCTGGGCGCGCCGGGCCTTTACGGATCCGGCGAGATGGATCGCCCCGCCGAAAAGCAGGAGCTTCTCCGTCAGCGTCGTCTTCCCGGCATCCGGGTGACTGATGATGGCGAAGGTCCGGCGACGGGCGATTTCGGACGCGAGCGTGGCCCTCGAGGACATGGAGTGCGATTGGATCGGTGGTGGACGGGAAGCGGCATGCGTCGGAGACTAATGAAGGGAGCCGTTCCCGCGAAGGGGGCGCGCCGCCCACCACGACCACGGAGCGACGATGGAGTCGGACGTCATGCGAGTGCCCCAGGGGTCCCTCCCGCTCCGTCGATTCCCCGACCCCGGGGAGCGGAGCCCGCTGAGGGCGTGGGACGCTGCAGACGAGTACCTGCTTCATCAGCTTGCGGAGGGGAGCGCGAGCGCCCCGGACGCCGGAGGACGGACGCTGGTGGTGAATGACTCCTTCGGCGCCCTGGCCCTCACGCTGGCTCGCGCCTCGGCGGGAGGGGCTTCGGTGACGAGCTGGTCCGACGGGCTGGATGCGTTCCTCGGGTTGCGGGCGAACGCGGAGGGGAACGGGCTGGATCCCGACACCGTCGAGCAGGTCCCGTGCACTACGGCTCCGGTCGGTCCATTCCCCGTCGTCCTCCTCAAGGTCCCCAGGAGCCTCGACCTCCTGGAGCACCAGCTCCGGGTGCTGCGCACCGTCGTGAGGCCGGAGACCCGGATTCTGGCGGGGGGGATGTCGCGGCACCTGAGGCGGAACGTGGTGGACCTCTTCCAGCGGGTCCTGGGTCCGGCGCGGGCGTCGCTGGCCCGGAAGAAGGCCCGGGTGATCACGGCGTCCCTCGATCCCGAGTTGGACCCGGGGCCCTCGCCCTTCCCCCGCAGGGTCCAGGTCCCGGGAGAGCTGGCGGGGGGCTTCCTGGCGCAGCGGGGGTTCGAGGTCGTGACCCACGCCGGGGTCTTCTCAGCGGCCCGGGTCGACTCGGGCACCCGTCGGCTCCTGGAGGCCCTGCCCGATCCCCTGCCGGGCTCACGGATCGTGGACCTGGGATGCGGAAGCGGGATCCTGGGGACCGCCGCCGCCGCGAGGAACGCCTCGGCGGAGCTGTGCTTCACGGACCGCTCGTTCCTTGCCGTGGAGTCGGCGCGGGAGACCTTCCGGGGCGCCTTCGGCGACGGGCGCCCGGCCCGGTTTCTTCCCACGCTGGGCCTCGACGGGGTCGAGCGGGCATGGGCGGACGTGGTCCTGAACAACCCGCCCTTCCACGACCGGCACGCCGTCGGTGACGCCATCGCCTGGGGGATGTTCCACGAGGCCCGGCGCGCTCTTCGGGCCGGCGGATCCCTCTACGTGGTGGGGAATCGGCACCTGGGCTACCACACCAAGCTCAAGCGGATCTTCGGGAACTGTGAAACCGTCGCCAGCGACCCTAAGTTCGTGGTGCTGCGGGCGGTCCGATCCTGAGGAGGCCGCCGCGACCGACCACCCCCGACGACCCGAGTGGGCACCATCCATGACCACCAAGCTCGAGTGGCGCTACCACCGCCCTGGCTGAACGAGTAGTAAACGCACGCAAGAGTTTCTTGCGCAGAATTCCATCGCCGACGGCGAGATCCAGAGCGCGACCCGAGACCCCATCGAGGGGCGGGACGCCCTCGATGTCCTCGAAGGGATCTCTCGGCTCTACGTGGCCAAAGGAAAGAAGACCGTAGAGTTCGATCTGGAGAGAGACCGGCCCGACGACGAGGAGCTCCTGAGCCACCTGCTGGGCCGGTCTGGGAAGCTCCGGGCTCCTGCCGTGCGCACGGGCTCGACGCTGATCGTCGGGTTCAACGGGGAGATCCTGGCGGAGACGCTTCTGTGAGAAACCGCGCATCCAGATGACCATACTCGTCGGAATCCTCCTCCTGCCCTTCCTGGGCGGGTCGTCCTCCGGATTGTCCTCCGGCGCCGCTTCGTCCGCCGTGCCCGACCCGGCCCAGTCAGCCCCCGGCATCCAGGCCACCAACGCCTTCTACTACTACGAGGACCTGGACGCGGCCTGGGCCTGGTACGACGAGGTGATGGGGTTCGAGACCGTGGTGGACTACGGGTTCGCGAAGATCCTCCGGGTGGCGCCGGCCTCGTACCTGACCCTCGTGGACGCCGCGGCGGGGATGCACTCCTCCGAGGAGCCCAAGTCGGTGACCCTGGCCATCGTCACCGAACAGGTGTCGGGGTGGTGGGACTACCTGACGGGGTTGGACGTGCCCATGCGCGCCGACTTCGACGAGATCGACGGCCGTCCCCACGACGGCTTCGTGGCCATCGACCCCGAGGGGTATTTCCTGGAGTTCGAGCGGTTCAATCCCCACCCGGAGAATCCGCTCCTGATGCCGCGCCTGGCCGAAGGGGGCTCGCTCGGGCCGGTGACGGGGTCGCGCCCCGCCGAGCTGGAGGTGCAGGCCACCGTCCTCTGGCTCTACTACGACGCCCTTTCGCCGGTGGAGGCGTTCTACGAGCGGCTCCTGGGGAACGGCCTCCTGGTGGACCAAGGTTGGGCCAAGGTCTATGCGGCCTCGCCCACCGGGTACATCGGCCTGGTGGACGGCAGCCGCGGGCTCCACCAGGCGACGGAGGAGGCCGGCGTCACGGTCTCCTTCTTCACCAGCGAGGTTGGGGCGTGGCTGGAGCGAGCCGAGGCCCTGGGAGTGGAAATCAGGGAGCCCGGTCTCTCCGTCGAGAGCGAAAGGGTGGACGTCTTCGTCGGGTACGATCCAGGCGGCTACTACCTCGAGTGGGACACCTTCCGGGACGTCGAGGACAATCGTCGCCTCCTGGACCTGCTGGGGTCACGCTAGACCCTTCAAAACGCCCTCGAAGGCTGAGAAACTTAAGGGCTGTCACCGGTCCAGAAAGCCGCACCACCAACGAGATCGTGAGATCATGTACCAAGACATCCTGAAGTCCCTCGGTATCGAAGAGTCCAACTCCGGCGGGTTCGCCGGCGAGTGGGTCGGTTCCGGCCCCGAGCTCGAGGTCCTCACCCCCATCGACGGGTCCCGCATCGCGGTGGTCCAGCAGGTCACCGAGGAGGAGTACGACGAGATCGTGGACCGGGCCCACGCGGCCTTCCTCGAGTGGCGGAAGGTGCCCGCCCCCCGGCGCGGCGACATCGTGCGGCAGGTGGGCAACGCGCTGCGGGAGAAGAAGGAAGCCCTTGGAGCGCTGGTCAGCCTGGAGATGGGCAAGATCGTGGCCGAGGGCGAGGGCGAGGTCCAGGAGATGGTGGACATCTGCGACTTCGCGGTGGGGCTTTCCCGGCAGCTCTACGGGCTCACCATGCCCTCCGAGCGCCCGGACCACAGGATGATGGAGCAGTGGCACCCCCTGGGCGTGGTGGGCGTGATCAGCGCCTTCAACTTCCCCGTGGCGGTGTGGAGCTGGAACGCGGCACTGGCCGCCGTCTGCGGCGACGCCACCCTCTGGAAGCCCGCGTCGGGGACGCCCCTGACGGCCATCGCGGTAACGAAGATCGCCGCGGAGGTCTGCCGGGAGAACCACGTGGATCCGGCCATCTTCTCCCTGGTGGTGGGGAAGGGCTCCACGGTCGGGGACCGGCTCCTCCACGACAAGCGGATCCCCCTGGTCTCGGCCACGGGAAGCTGCGCGGTGGGCAAGCGGGTGGCGAAGGTGGTGGGCGAGCGGTTCGGGAAGATGATCCTGGAGCTGGGCGGCAACAACGCCATCATCGTCACGCCCCACGCCGAAATGGGCATGGTGCTTCCGGCCATCCTCTTCGGGGCCGTGGGGACCGCCGGACAGCGGTGCACCAGCACCCGGCGCATCATCGCCCACGCCTCCATCAAGGACCAACTGGTGGAGCGGCTGGTCCGGGCCTACGAGGACGTCCGTATCGGCGACCCCCTGGACCGGAACACGCTCATGGGGCCCCTGGTGAACCACCAGGCCGTCGAGGACCTGATGAACGCCAAGGCCAAGGTGGTGGAGGCCGGCGGGAAGATCCTCTACGGGGGCGAGCGCCTCGAGGGCGACGACTACCCCGGTGGGCACTACGTCACCCCGTGCATCGCCGAGGCGAGGAACGAGTACCAGATCGTCCAGGACGAGACCTTCGCGCCCATCCTCTACATCCTGGAGTACGGGAGCGCCGACGCGACGCCGGCCCAGGCCGTGGCCGAGATGGAAGAGGCCATGGCCATCCACAACGGCGTCCCCCAGGGACTCTCCTCCGCCATCTTCACCGAACACATGCGGGAGGCCGAGTACTTCCTCTCCCACCGCGGCAGCGACTGCGGGATCGCCAACGTGAACATCGGAACCAGCGGGGCGGAGATCGGCGGCGCCTTCGGCGGCGAGAAGGAAACCGGGGGCGGACGGGAGTCCGGCTCCGACGCCTGGAAGGCCTACATGCGCCGTCAGACCAATACGATCAACTGGAGCACCGAGCTGCCCTTGGCCCAGGGGATCGAGTTCGGGTAGGGTCGACCCGAAGCCGGTCCGCCGGGCCGGTCGGAGGGACCGGGGGCCTCCGATTGGAGGATTGGGCCCCGGGAGCCAAGCCGTCACTTGCGGTTGGCCCCCGGGGCCTTTCTTTCTCCCCCCGCTTGTGCCCGCTCCCCACTGGGGTATATTTCCTTTTAACTAAAATGATTGTTACACCAAACAATGGGGAAACGCCAATGAACATCGGACAGGATGCCATTCTCGTCACCGGAGCCACGGGTCAGCAGGGCGGGGCGACCGCCCGTGAGCTTCTCGCCGCCGGGCACCGGGTCGCAGCGATGACCCGCAACCCCGACTCCGAGGCCGCACGGGAACTCGCCGGAATGGGAGCCGAGATCGTCCAGGGTGACCTGAACGACGAGGCGTCCCTTCGGTCTGCGTTGGCCGGCAAGTGGGGCGTCTTCGCCGTCCAGAACACCTGGGAGGCCGGCGTCGAGGGCGAGGAAGAGCAGGGCAAGCGGATCGCCCGCCTCGCAAAGGAGGCCGGGGTTCAGCACTTCGTCTACGCCTCGGTGGGCTCCGCGGACCAGGACACCGGGATTCCTCACTTCGACAACAAGTACCGGATCGAAGAGACGGTACGGGGCCTCGGCTTCCCGTCCTACGTCATCCTCCGCCCCGTCTTCTTCATGGAGAACCTGTCCTCCCCCTGGTTCAAGCCGGCCATCGACGAGGGGAACCTGGCTATCGGGATGGAGCCTGACACCCGCCTGCAGATGATCGCGGTGGAGGACATCGGGAAGTACGGCCGGATCGCCTTCGAGCAGCACGAGGACCTAAATGGCCAGGCTCTGGACATCGCGGGTGACGCCCTGACCCCGCTGGAGGCTGCGGCGAAACTCAGCGAGGCAGCTGGCCGGGAGATCACCCATTTCCAGGTGCCCATCGAGGACGTGCGATCCATCAGTGAAGACTTTGCCGCGATGCTGGAGTGGTTCGACGCTGTGGGTTACCACGTCGACATCGAGGGGAACGCCGACCGGTTCGGCGTCGGGCCCACGCCCTTCGAGGATTGGGTGACCACGATCGACTGGTAGAGGCCTTTTCGCCTGGCCGCGCCGGGCACCGTATCCGACGGCCGCAATCGAGGGCTTCGAAAAAGGGCGGCACCCTCCAAGGGGTGTCGCCCTCTCTCAAGGAGGGTCGACCCAGGCTGTCGAAGCTCCCTCTTGCTTTTTCCCCGTGCAACCAATAACACATTGTGAGCATCACATTGTGAGGAACGCTCGTTCGGCGCGTTCCCGACGGTCGACGGATGGGAGGATGGGATGACGAGGTTGCTTGGCTTTTCGCTGAACATGACGCTCTTTTTGCTATTTGCAGCAGGGGCCGTCAACGCCCAGAGCCATGACGGCGAGGTGGTGGAGGTCCCCCTCCGTGAGCATGGAGGCCGCCTGATCGTACCTGTGCGGGCGGCAGACGGAACCGAGCTGGAGTTCATCCTCTCCACCGGTGTGGGGGTGACGGTGTTCTCCGAATCCGGCGCCGCAAGGGCGGGGGGTCTGGGCGGTCTCACGCTCGGAGGTCTGGCAGTCCCGTCCGAGGGCGGCCAGACCCTCCCGGACCAGAGTCTCGAGACTGACGGGACCGTGTTCGACGGGATGATCGGCCCGAACATGCTCGCCGACTTCGATATCCTCATCGACCTCCCCCGGGAGAGGCTTCTCCTTCGGCCCGCCGGGTCGGCGGGGGAGTGGGAGGGGGTCGAACTTTCGGATCCGGTCCGGCTGCGCGTTTTCCACGGGATCGTGCTGTCGCTGGACGTGGAGCTGAATGGCATCGAGTTCCCCGCAACCCTTGAGATCGGGACATCGGGCGTGATCGTGAACGAGCGCGCCGGTGAAGAAGCGGGGCTTCAGCCCGCGGACGTGGCCACGGTTACGCTGGGGGGTGCGGCGCATCCGGACCTGCCGGTGGAGGTGCGGGAACTGGAGATCTTCGAGCGTTGGTCCCCTAATGGGGACGGGTTCGTTCTGGTGGGCGCGCCGATCGCCTACGGCTGTGCGGTGTCCATCAGTTGGGTGCGGCGTGAGATGAGGACGTGCCGGCGATGAGTCAGGATTATCTGGGAGAGTTCGAGCAAATGGTTCTGCTGACCATCATGCGTCTCGGCGAGAACGCATACGGTCTGGCGATCCGATCCGAGATGGAAGCCGTCGCTGGGCGGGTTCCCTCCAGCGGAGCGCTCTACACCACCCTCGACCGATTGGAGCGGAAGCGTCTGGTCGAGTCGTCGGCCGGGGCCGGCGGTCGGGAGCGTGGAGGGCGCCCCCGCCGGTACGTAAGTGTGACCCCGGAAGGCCAGGCGATTCTGGCCCGCTCCCGCAGTCGGCTCATGGCGCTTTGGGACGGGCTCGAGGGAGCCCTGGACCGATGAGCGGCCACACCCCGCCGCGGGGGCTGGAACGCGTCGTGGGCTGGGCCCTTCCCTCGGGATTGGCCGGCCAGAGCGTCCTGGGGGACCTGGCGGAGGAATTCGACCGCCGAGCCATGGACTCGCCCTTCCGAGCCCGGCTTTGGTACGCTACTCAGGCCCTCTCCATCGTGGTGTACTCGGTGCTGACCGGGAGTGGGGCCGAGAGCTCCATGGGCAATTCGGACCTCGCCATGGATGTCCGCTGGTCGCTGCGGTCCGCACTCAAGCACCCGGGCTTCTCGTTGGGCGTCGTCGTCGTGCTTGGACTCGGTCTGGCAGCCAACGTGGCGGTGTTCTCCGTGGTGGACGGCACGTTCCAGAACACCAGTTGGTGGAGCGACCCCGACGCGACCGTGGCAATCTGGCCCGAGCGGCAGTTTTCATACGGCCAGTTGGATATGTACGCAGAGGAGCAGGCCGTATACGGGGCCGTCGGCGGCTACGCCGAGCTCGCGTTCGCGGTTCGGATGCCCGACGGAGAGAGCGAGAGCGTCACGGGCGTCTCCATCACGCCGGAGTTGTTTGGAGCCCTGGCGGTTCAGCCGATTCTCGGTAGGGCGCTCAGGCCGGAGGACGGAGAGTTCGGTAGTGAGCCCGTCGTGGTGATCGGCGAGGCGCTCTGGCGGCGCTCCTTCGGTGCGGACCCGTCGATCGTGGGACGTCGCATCGAACTCAGCGGAGCCTCGGTGACGGTGGTCGGGGTACAGGGTGCGGGGGGCATGGCGCCCGGGGGGCGGGCCGAGATCTGGCTTCCCTGGGTCCTGGATCCCCGGGACGACGACTTCTGGAAGGCCCAGGGCCATACCTGGGTCGGCGTCCTTCGCGACGGGGCCACCATGGACGACGCGTTCGCCGAGTTGCAGGCCTTCAACGAACGGCTCTCCCGGCTGTTCCCCATGTTCTATCCGCCGGGGTTCTCCCTTGGACTGGCGACGGTGTCCCGGGCGGACGAGGCCCAGCGTCGCATGATTTCCACGCCCCTCCTGCTCTTGCTCGGTGGGACCGCTCTATTGATGCTCGTCACTGCCCTGAATGTCGGGAATCTCCTTCTCGGGCAGGCCATCGAGCGGCGAAAGGAGATGGCTGTCCGGGCGGCTCTGGGGGCCTCCCGGGGTCGCATCGTGAAGCAGCTCCTGGTGGAGGGTACGGTGCTGACCCTCCTGGCCATCGGGGCTGGGATCACCGCCGGGTCCTTCGGAGGCCAACGCATCGCCGACCTCTTCGTCGGCGAGGCGGTCGTGGTCAGCAGCTCGGTCCTTTCCCCCTCTGTCCTGGCATTCGCCATCGCCCTTTCCGTTCTCGCCTGGGTGGTCCTCAACGGCGTTCCGGTGGCCCATTTTCTCAGGACACAGAGGTCCGGGCTGACCGTGGCGCCATCCTCCGCGAGTGGGATGCACCGAACCCTGGTCATGGGTCAGGCCGCGCTCGCGACCCTGCTCCTCGTAGCCGCCACGCTCTTGGTGGCTACGGTGGCCAATCTTCGAGACGTGCCGCTCGGGTTCGACCCAGGCGGGTTGGTCGCCGCCGAGTTGTCTCCCCCCGAGACCACGGTGGAGACGGTAGCGTCGGCTCGGGGGTTCTATGACGGACTGGTGGAGCGCGTTGCGGGGTTGCCCGGGGTTGAGGCGGTGGGGCTCACGGGTTGGCTCCCTCTCCAGGCCCAGGCCCCCACCACCCCGATCAATCTCCAGTCCGCGCCCGTGGATCCGGCTCAGGCCGTGAAGGCGCCCAAGCAGATGGTCGATCCGGGGTTCTTCGAGGTATTCGGTGTCGTGCCCCTGGCCGGACGTTCCCTTGGGACCGAGGATCGGGCCGCTCAACCGAGCGCAGTGGTCGTAAACAAGACGCTGGCCGACCTGCTCTGGCCCGACGGCTCCGCGGTGGGCCAGAGGATCGCCATCGACCCCCATGCTTGGGACAGGTGGGTCACGGTGGTCGGTGTGATCCCAGACATCCGCTCCGGGGAGATCGCCGGCCCGACCGGCCCCGCTCTCTACGTTTCCCTCGCGGAGAGCCCCGCCCGTGACGTCTCTCTGGTGGTGCGGACCGGCGCCGATCCGGTGGCACTCCTCGCCGCCCTCACCCGCACGGTGGGCGAGGTGAACCCTCTGGTTCCCATCCGGTCCGTGAATCGGATGGAGGACGTGGTCAGAAGAGCGTACTCCACCTCGTGGGTCGTGATGGGGCTCCTGATCGTTCTCGCGGCCCTGGCGACCGGGCTCGGCGCCATAGGCATCTATGCCGTCCTGGCGCATCACGTGGCCGCATCGAAGAAGGAGATGAGCCTGCGTCTCGCGCTTGGAGCCCAGCCCGTCATGCTGGTGGGAGCGGTCGTGCGTTCCGGGGTTGGGCTGGCTCTGGTGGGGATCGGGGTCGGGAGCGCGGTCGCTGCCGTTTCGACCCGGTTCCTGGAGTCCCTGCTGTTCGGGGTCTCCGCCCTGGCCCCGTGGGCGTTCTTGCCGCCGGCGTTGGCGCTGGGAATGGCGGCCTGTCTGGCGGCGGTGATCCCCGCCGCTCGGGCAGGGAGTCTTCCTCCCGCTCAGGTGCTCCGGGGGGACTGATGGCGCTCCCCGTGACATCTTCGGGGAGTCCTCCCCTCCCGGACGCGAGAGCAGCCCCCGGGGGGGAAAATCTAAGCGGCGGCCGGCACACGTGCCGACCGCCGCTGAAAACGGAGTGGAATCGGGGCCCCCCGACTACATCTCCGGCGGAAGCATCACGGTGTCGATGACGTGGATCACGCCGTTGGACGCCATGACGTCGGCGGTGATCACCTTGGCTCCGGCGACGTAGACGCTACCCATCTTGACCTCGATGGGGGCCATGATTCCAGCCACCGTCTTGGCCTCGGACAACTTCACCACCTGGTCGGACATGACCGTACCCGCAACCACGTGGTAGGTGAGGATTTTGGTCAGCATTTCCTTGTCCGCCAGGAGCGCCTCGACGGTGCCGGCGGGGAGCTTGGCGAAGGCGGCGTCGGTCGGAGCGAAAACCGTGAACGGTCCCTCGCCTTGGAGGACCTCGACCAGGCCGGCAGCCTCGAGGGCAGCGGCCAGGGTGGTGAAGGAGCCGGCCTCGACCGCGGTCTCGACGATGTCCTTGTCGTGCATCTGGGCTTGGGTGGAAGCGGGGACGGCGAGGAAGGCCGCGGCGATGGCGGCGAAAGTCAGTCTGCGAAGCATTTCTTCTCTCCTGGGGTCGGTCTCGTGGGACCAGTTGTCTAATCAGCGTCCAACAATATGCGGTTTTGTGTAGGGTGTGTCAATAGGCTGTCTAACTTTTATGAGGTAATTAGTTTGACAGGCCTTCAACAGGGGGCTAGGTTGTGATCCATGGACAGCCACGATTCCACCCCAAAGCACCCCATCCGCATCGCGGCGAAGCGTGCGGGTCTCACACCCGCCACGCTGCGTGCGTGGGAGCGGAGGTATGGAGCAGTCGAGCCGGGACGCTCTGGGGGCGGTCAGCGCCTGTACTCCGACCGGGACGTGGAGCGGCTCAGGACATTGAGGGCGCTGACCGAGGCGGGACGTCCCATCAGCATGGTTGCGGAGCTTTCCGACGAGGGCGCCTCGGAGTTGCTGCTCCAAGATCGATCCGCCATCAAGACGCCTCCGGGCTCGCCGGGTCCCGCAGAGCCTTCGAGGCTGGTGCATCAGGCCTACGACCAGGTGGTGGCCCTCGACCCCGACGGTTTGGAGCGGACGCTCTGGCGGGCCACGATGACCTTGGGGGCAGCCTCGTTCCTAACCGGGGTGGTAGGCCCTCTCCTGACCCGGATCGGGGAGGGGTGGGTGGCGGGCGACGTGACGCCAGGCCAGGAGCACCTGGGTACGGGCGTAATCGAGCGTGTGTTGGCCCGGCTCACCGACGCAGCCGGCCCCAACCAGGGCCCGATCCTGGTGGTGGCCACGATGTCCGGGGAGCGTCACGGTCTGGGGGCACGCCTCGTCTCCGCGGCGGCGGTGCTCCAGGGTTGGACCGTGACGTTCCTGGGTACCGACCTGCCTGAAGAATACATCGCTTCGGCGGCCGAGGGCGTGGGGGCTGAAGCGGTGGCTATCAGTATCGTCCAGGACCGCAACGGCTCCTCCATGCGCTCCCTGTGGACGCTGCGCGAGCTCCTGCCCGCCGACATGACGCTGGTGGTGGGAGGTGCGGGAGCCGCCCGGCTGGACCCCGAGCAGCTCCCGAGTGGCATCGTGGTCCTCGCCGAACTGGCCGGACTCGCGGATCTCGTTCCGGCCTGAGTCGCGCCCCGGGAACATTGCGGATCTCCGGACGGGTTGGTTAGACGTGTGACCGAGCCTTCTCAAGGCTCCTCGATCCCCGCCAGAACCCGGAGCGATCCATGGGCCCCCCGCCTTCCGTCCCCAGTCGCCTCAGTGTCCTCATCGTCCTCGCCGTGATCCTCTTGGCGGCATTCGCCGCCCCGGCTCTTGGACAAGGGGGTTTCCAATGGCCTGAGCGCGCTGAGAATCTCCAGTCCCTGCCCGCCGACTTCCCGGGCGATCGACTCCGGGCCGTTATGACCGGATTCACCCGGGCTCTCGGGGTTCGGTGCTCCCACTGCCACGTGGGCGAGGAAGGACAGTCCCTGAGCGAGTACGACTTCGCATCCGACGACAACGCGAACAAGATCCGGGCTCGGGTGATGCTGGAAATGCTGGGATCCGTCAACGAATACCTGCAGGAGATCGAGCCCAGCGGACCTGAGCGGGTCAACATGTGGTGCACCACGTGCCACGCCGGCCGCGCCCGTCCCCAGACGCTGGCCGAAGCGCTGGACGAGGCCCGGGCCGAGGGCGGCCCGGACGCGGCCATGGCCCGCTTCCTGGAGCTGAGGGAGCGGTACTTTGCGGCCGCGGCGTACGATTTCACCGCCCGGGGCGTTGGGGGAGTCGCCGCCGCTTGGGCCGAGGAAGGGGCCTTCACGGCCGCCCGCCTCCTGGCCGAGCGAAACTTGTCGGACTGGCCCGAGGCCGCCGCCGCCCACCAGGCGATGGCGCAAGTCCTTCTCGCCTCCGGAGACCGTGAGGGAGCGGTCCGGCACCTGGAGAACGCAGTGGCGTTGGATCCGGAAAACGCGGGCCTCCGACGTGCGCTGGAGCGCACCCGGGCTGGGGGGTGACGCCCGACTCCGCGGCGCTGACCCGACGGCCAGGGACGCGCCGCTGGAGGAAGCCGACGGTTCGTTTTAGGTTTGTCCTTGCCGAGCCCATGGGGCGTCCTCAGCACAGCCCGGAGAGTCAGTGATCCCGTCCAGCACCCACGCGCGCGAGCGCGGATGCCCAATGGCTCGTCGCGACGTCTCTCCTCCGGTGGAGCCCATCCTGTCTCGGGCGAAGCGCCTCGGCCTCCTGGTCCTCGGGACCCTGTTCGTGGCCCTGGGCGTGATCGGAATCGTCCTCCCCGTCCTTCCCACCACCTGCTTCCTCCTGGGTGCGGCGGCCTGCTACGGTCGGAGTTCCGAGCGATTCTACGGATGGCTGTTCTCCAACCGGCTGTTCGGGGAGTACCTGAAGGCCTACCGGGACGAGCGGACCCTACCGCGCCGGATCAAATACGGATCCATGGCGTTTCTGTGGCTCTCCATCGGGATCTCCGCTGCGCTCTTCGTGACCGTGACATGGGTTCGGCTGCTCCTCGTGGGGATCGCCATCGCGGTATCGATGCATCTGGCTTCGCTGAGGACCCGAAGAGCTGCCTGACCCGCGGAACCCGCCGCCACCCGGGGGTATCCACAGGTCTTATGACGCTCGTTCGCATCAGAAACCTGTCCAAGGCGTACATGGAGGGCGGCCGCAGCCACGCCGTCCTTCGAGATGTCACCCTCGACCTGGAACCCGGCGAATCGGTCGCGCTCCTGGGCCCCTCCGGGTCGGGAAAGTCCACCCTGCTCAACCTCATCAGTGGGATGGACGCCCCTGACCGGGGTCGAGTGGAGGTTTCCGGAACGGACCTCACCACCCTGAACGAGAGGGATCGCACCCTCTTTCGGCGCAGCCACGTCGGGTTCGTGTTCCAGTTCTTCAATCTGATTCCCACGCTCTCGGTACAGGAGAATCTCCTTCTGCCCCTGGAACTCGCCGGGCGGATCGACGCCGAGCACCGGGCCCGGGCGGACGCCCTCCTCAGCACCGTGGGACTCGCTGGGCGGGAAGGGGCGTTCCCCGATCGTCTCTCCGGAGGTGAGCAGCAGCGCGTGGCCGTGGCCCGGGCCCTGGTGCTCAGGCCCGCCCTGGTTCTAGCCGACGAACCCACCGGGAATCTGGATCGGGAGGCGGGAGAGGTGGTGTTGGACCTCCTGGACGAACTGGTCCGGGAGGAGGGGTCGGCCCTCATGACCGTGACGCACAGCAGACGGGTTGCCGAAAGAGCGGACCGCATCCTGGTTCTTCGCGACGGACGCGTGGAGGAGGAGTGAGGAGCCTGGTTCGGGCGGCGGTGCTCAGACACCTCCTCCGTCACCCGGGGCAGTTGATTCTCGCCGTCCTCGGCGTCGCCCTGGGGGTGGGGGTGGTGGTGGCCCTGGACCTGGCCATCGAGAGCTCCAGGGCGGCGTTCAAGGCCTCCTCCGAAACCGTTGCCGGGCGCGCCACCCACGTCATCCTGGGCGGTCCCGACGAACTCGCCGATTCCACGTTCGCCGCGGTGCGTCTCGCGGCCGGCGTTCGCGCCTCCGCGCCGGTCGTAGAAGGAAGGCTTACAAGTCCTTCCGTGCCCGGCCGGTCCATCCGTGTGCTGGGCGTGGACCCCCTCTCCGAGGGCCCGGTCCGACCCTATCTACTGGGTAGAAGCGGTGGCGGGGGCGACGACGCATCCATCCTCATCGGCGACCCGTCGGCCGCGTTCCTTGCCCGGTCCCTGGCCGATGAGGCGGGCCTCCAGTCCGGAGACTCGATCCCCCTCCGTGCCGGGGGTGGGGTCACGTGGATTCACGTCGTCGGGATCCTGGACCCCACGGACGAGGTGGCTCGGCTGGGGTCCGCCGACCTCATGGTCACCGACGTGGCGACGGCCCAGGAGCTGCTGGGCCGGGTGGGACGCCTCTCCCGAATCGATCTCGTCCTTTCCGCCGCCGAGGAACCGGTGGCGCTGGAACGCCTCGGGGCCGCTCTCCCCCCGGACGCCCGGATCGAGCCCGCGGGCGCCCGGGCCCAGACCATGGTCCAGATGACCCGGGCGTTCGACCTGAATCTCACCGCCCTGTCGCTCCTGGCTCTGGTTTTCGGGATGTTCCTTATCTACAACACCATGACCTTCTCGGTGGTACAGCGTCGGGAGCTGTTCGGGGCGTTGCGGTCCCTCGGAGTGACGGGTAGGGAGCTGGTGGGGGGAGTTCTCTTCGAGGCCGTGGTGTTGGCAGGCGTGGGTTCAGTCCTGGGCCTCGGCCTTGGAGTGGTCATGGGAAGGGGGCTCGTCGATCTGGTCGCTCAGACGGTCAACGATCTCTACTTCTCCGTCCAGGTGGGCAGTCTCGCCGTTCCGCCCCTGGTCCTGGGCAAGGGGCTCCTCCTGGGCGTGGGCGCCACGGTCCTGGCCGCGCTGCCCGCGTCCGTCGAAGCCGCCACGGCGCCGCCCCGACGTACCCTCCGGCGTTCCTTCGCAGAGGAGTCGGCTCGACGGATGGCGCCCAGGGTGGCTGTGACGGGGGTGGTCCTCCTGCTCCTGGGAGGAGGGGCCCTGTTGCTCCCGGGGGTCGGCCTCCTGGTGGCCTTCGCAGGTCTGTTCGGCGTAATCCTGGGCATGGCGTTCGTCGTCCCGTTCGTGACGGCAGTCGCAGCGGAGGCCTTGGCCCCGGCCCTGGGCCGGATCGGCGGGCTACTCGCGGCCATGGCGGCTCGGGGTGTGCGAACGGCCCTCAGCCGGACCGCTCCCGCCCTGACGGCCCTCATGGTGGCGGTTTCGGTGACCGTCGGTCTGGGCACCATGATCCAGTCGTTCCGCCAGACGGTGGTTCGGTGGCTCGATCACACACTCCAGGCGGACGTCTACGTCTCCCTTCCAACCACCGTGGCGGCTCGGGCCGAGGGTACCATTGAACCCGAGCTCCTCGAGCGCCTTCGGGCGACCGAGGGGTACGTGGGATTGAGCACGTATCGGGGCCGGGAGTTCGAGGCGCCTTCGGGACCGGCCCGGCTCGTCGCCCTCGCCCTGGATCCCCGAGGCGAGGGGGCCTTCCGATTCCTGGGGGGGGACGGGGCCGAGGACGGGATCATGGCCCGTTTCCAGGAGGGAGGCGGTGTCATTGTCTCGGAGCCTTTTGCTTACCGGAACGGCCTGGCGGCGGGTGATTCGGTGAGTCTTCCCGGGGAAGGTGGAGCGGAGAAGCTCGCCGTTCTCGGCGTCTTCTACGACTACGGCTCGGATCGGGGGGTGGTGATCATGCCGCGGCTCCTCTACGACCGGCTTTGGGCCGACCGGGGTGTGACCTCCCTGGGCTTCTTCTTGCCCGCCGGCGCTTCACCGGACGAGCTGGTTCGGCGCCTCCGGTCTGCAGCGGGTCGGAACGGGGACGCGGGCCTGGTCATCCGCTCCAACCGGGATCTCCGGGCGGCGACGCTGGAGGTCTTCGATCGGACTTTCGCCATCACCGGCGTCCTCCGGTCCATCGCGTTCATGGTGGCGTTCGTCGGGGTCCTCGCGGCGCTCATGGCGCTCCAGTTGGAGCGGGCCCGGGAGTTGGCCGTGCTCCGGGCGAACGGCCTCACCCCTGGGCAGGTCTGGAAGCTGGTCACGGCCCAGACCGGACTCATGGGACTTCTCGCCGGCCTCCTCGCTGTTCCAGCCGGTCTGATCCTGGCCGTGGTCATGATCTTCGTGGTCAACAAGCGGTCGTTCGGTTGGACGCTCCAGATGGAGGTGGAGCCCATGCTGCTCCTCCAGGCGGTGGGCGTGGCCGTGCTCGGGGCCCTCCTCGCCGGCGTGGCGCCCTCGTGGCTGATGAGCCGCGTCCCGCCGGCCGCAGCCCTGAGGGGGGAGTGAACATGACCGCTTGGTTCGTGTGGGGGCGAACGGTCATGGGGCGGGGGACGGCTGCGCCCGGGCGGACGGCTGAGACTGGGCGGCTGGCCATGCTGCTGCTCCTGGTCGTCCCATCGGGGATTCTGGGCGGATGTGGTCGGGAGGGGGGGGGCGCCTCCGAGCCTGCCGGGTCCCGCGCCGTAGCCGAAATCTTGGGTGGCGCCGCGGATGAGGGGTTTCTGCGGGCCGATGGTCCCCGGCAATTCACCTTCCCCCAGGACCACGGACCCCATCCCGGCTTCCGGAACGAGTGGTGGTACTTCACCGGGAATCTGGAGGGGCCGGAGGAGGCGCCCATGGGCTATCAACTCACCCTGTTCCGCGCTGAGCTCGCTCCCTCCACTGGAAAGGAGACCGGGAACCCGGAGGCCTCGGCCTGGCGTACCCGGACCGCGTGGATGGGCCACCTGGCGGTGACGGACGGGGGCCGGGAGATTCACGAGGAAGCCGAGCGGTTCGGCAGAGAGGCCCTGAATCTCGCCGGGGCCCAGGGCGAGCCCCTCAGGGTCTGGCTCGAGGACTGGGAGGTGACGGGAAGGGAAGGTGGATTCCGGCTCCAGGCCCGGACGGGCGACCTGGGGGTCGATCTGGACCTCCGGGTCGAGACGCCTCCCGTGCTCCAGGGGGAAGACGGGTTGAGCCCCAAGGGACCCGAGCTGGGAAACGCCTCCTACTACTATTCCATCCCACGGCTCTCCACCGAGGGATCCATCGCCATCGCGGGGCGGGAGATCGATGTGACGGGGACCTCCTGGCTGGACAGGGAGTGGAGCACGTCGGCGCTCAGCGAGGGAGTGGTCGGCTGGGACTGGTTCGCCCTCCGCCTTTCCGACGGCTGGAGCATGATGGTCTATGACCTGCGGCGGGCCGACGGGAGCGTGACCGAATTCAGCCATGCCGTCCTGATGGACCCGTCGGGGGCGAAGCGGAGCCTGTCGAGAAGCGTCTTGGACCTGAGGGTCCTGGACCGCTGGGAGAGTCCCGTGGACGGCGCCCGGTACCCGTCGGGTTGGAGGATCTCGGTTCCCTCGCTGGCCCTGGAGCTCCGGGTCGATCCCCTGATTCGAGACCAGGAGATGGACCTCACGTTCCGATACTGGGAGGGAGCTGTCCGGGTGGAGGGAGAGCGGGAGGGTCGGCCCGTCTCCGGGGAGGGTTTCGTGGAGCTCACCGGTTACGCGGGCTTGGCGCCGGGAGGACGCTGACGGGGCTCGGCCCTCGGACATCCGATTCCCGGACCCTATCTTTCCCCGTCCCGTCCCGGGCCTCCGCGCGCCCGGCCGAACCTGAAGAAACCCAGATCCGCCCAATGTCGAAACGCACCAAGGTCTCCGGCGCCAGCCTCCGCCATGCCTTCTGGGAGATCATCTGGCCCCGCCGGGCGCTCATCTCCCTGGGCCTTCTGCTCATCCTCCTCAACCGCCTGAGCGGACTGGTTCTCCCCGCGTCGACCAAGTACCTGGTGGACGACGTGATCGCCAACGGGGACTTCCCACTGCTCTTCAAGCTCCTGGGGTTGTTGGGCGCAGCCGTCGCGGTCCAGGCCGTGACCTCGTATTCCCTCACCATGCTCCTGAGCGTGGAGGCCCAGCACCTCATCGCCCAGCTTCGAAGCCAGGTCCAGAAGCACGTTCTCCGCCTGCCCGTCAGCACCTTCGACAACGCGAAGACCGGTGAGCTGGTGTCCAGGATCATGGACGATGTGGAGGGTGTCCGGAATCTGGTGGGGACCGGACTCGTGCAGCTCGTGGGTGGGACGGTGACCGCCGTCGTGGCCATGGTGTTCCTGATCCGGATCGACCTGGCCATGACGCTGCTGGCCATGGTGCCCCTCCTCGCCTTCGGGGTCGCGTCCACCCAGGCGTTCAAGACCCTACGTCCCGCGTTCCGGGAGCGGGGCGCGATCCGAGCCCAGGTCATGGGAAGGCTCAACGAGGCCCTTGGGGGGATTCGCGTGATCAAGGGGTTCCACGCGGTGGAGAAGGAAGGAGAGGTCTTCGAGGAGGGCGTGGATCGCATCTTCCAGAACGTGAAGACCACCCTGAAGACGTCCAGCGGGGTGACCAGCCTGGGCACCTTCTTCATGGGGTTGGCCAGTGTCATCATCATGGGATACGGTGGCCGGCTCATCCTCCTGGGAGAGATGACCCTGGGAGAGCTCTTCTCCTTCACCCTGTTCCTGGGATTCCTGATCGCACCCATCCTTCAGATGGCGAACATCGGAACCCAGATGACGGAGGCGTTCGCCGGCCTGGACCGGACCGCCGACCTCCTCTCCTGGCCCCAGGAGGACGACGATCCGCTCCGGACCCGGACCATGCCGACCATCCAGGGGCATGTCCGGTTCGAGGACGTCCACTTCGCCTACGAAGCCGACAAGCCCGTGCTCCACGGGATCTCGTTCGAGGCTGAACCCGGAACGGTGATCGCCCTGGTGGGGAGTTCAGGCTCGGGGAAATCCACCCTGGCCGGGCTGGCGGCGACCTTCCTGGAGCCCGACGAGGGTCGGGTCCTCGTGGACGGAGTCGACCTCCGGGAGGTGAAGCTGGCCAGTTACCGGGAGCAGTTGGGCCTGGTGCTCCAGGACGACTTCCTGTTCGACGGCACCATCCGCGAGAATCTCCTCTTCGCCCGCCCGGACGCCCCGGAGGACCACCTTCTGTCCGCCGCGAAGCAGGCCTACGTCACCGAGTTCACCGACCGCTTCCCCGACGGTCTGGACACCGTGATCGGGGAACGGGGGGTGAAGCTCTCGGGGGGGCAGCGTCAGCGGGTGACCATCGCACGGGCTCTGCTGGCCGACCCTCGGATCCTCCTTCTCGACGAGGCCACCTCCAGCCTGGACACCGAGAGCGAGGCCTTCATCCAGGAGAGCTTCCAGACCCTCATGCGAGGGCGGACCACCTTCGTCATCGCGCACCGGCTCTCGACGATCCAGCGGGCGGATCTGATCCTCGTCATCGAGGACGGCGAGATCGTGGAGCGGGGCACCCACGCCGAACTCATCCAGCGGGAGGGCCGCTACCACCAGCTTTACACGGTGCAGGCCAGGATCTGATTCCGAGCCGGGGCTACTCGGGGACGATTCCGACCAACTCCAGGATGGTCCTCTCCACCTCGGGCCACGCTCCTGTCCACGGCGCGATGGGCTCGTAATGCGCCGCGTCGGGCAGGATCTTGAGGACCGCGTCCTCGCCCGCCCGGTTCGCCTGAAACACGAATTCCTCGGCGGCGAACGGCGGGAAGATGTCATCCCGCAGGCCGGTGATGAGGCGGTACGGGACGCCGGTGGGCAGGAGGGCGGCAGGGGAGGCGGCCGCGTAGCGCTCGGGGAAGTCCTCGGGGGCTCCGCCCATCATCTCTTCCAGTGGAAAGCGGCCGCAACCGAGCCCCTGCTGACGCCAAAGCGCTTCCAGGTCCCCGGCGGCTCCCAGGCCGACCGCGCCCACCACTTTCACTGCCTGAGGGTCGTGGAGGGGGCTCTCGGAGGAGACTTCCCCTCGGCCCGCCGACCACAGCGCGAGGAGCCCACCGGCAGAGTGTCCGGCTACCACGACGCGGCTCAGGTCCAGGCCGTACTCCGGGGCCAGTTGGGCCAGGTGGTCGATGCCCTCGCCCACGTCCAGGAACGGTCGGGGCCATCCCGACCCTGGAGAACCTACGCGGGTGTACTCCAGGCTCCAGGTCGCCACGCCCCGGTCGGTCAGCGCTTGGGCGAAGCGATCCATGTAGCGGAGAGAGACGGCCCACACCCAACAGCCCCCGTGGACGACCACCACCACCGGATGGGGAGGGGGACCTTCCGGAAGCCGCAGATGTCCGAACTCCTGGCTCCCGGGCCCGTAGAAGGAGACCACGTCCGGCTCCAGGGGAGCCAGGAAGAGCACGTCCTGCCCGGTGAGGTAGTCCGAACCCGAGTCGCCGCTCTCGCCGGTCGGGGAGTCCCCGCAGGCGATGGTCAGAGCCGCTCCCATGACGAGGAACGCCATGGGGGTGCGGAAGGTGGGAGGAGAGATGGGGAATGCCATGGATCGCGGTGTCGGCGGGAACGGTCTCTTGGGTCCCTCGAATTGTCGGTGCGACGAGGGGGCGCCGCAACGGTCCCTCTTCCGGGAACCGAGAGGCCCCCGGAGCGTCACCGCGCCCGGGGGCCTTCGAGTGGAGGGAACCTGAATCCCCAACGGAGGCGACCACGGCCGCCCCTCCCGGTGTCGGTCAGCGATTGACCTCCAGGGCCAGGTCAACGTTCACTTCGCCGCCCACCACGAGGGTGGCGGCCCAACTGCCGGTACCCACGCCGAAGTCGTTCCGGTTGACCATCGTGCCGCCCTGGAAGCTGGCGACCGTCTGGATGCCGCCGAACATGGCCGACATCTCATCGTCCAGGTCGGTCACGCCCAGGAGGGTCACTGGAAGCTCGACCTCCCGGGTGACGTCCTTGATGGTCAGGTCGCCGGTAATGACGAATTCGTCCTCTCCCGCTGTCCGGACCGAAGTGCTCTTGAACGTGATGTACGGATAGGTCTCGGCGTCGAAGAAGTCGGCCGTCTGCAGGTGGGTGTCCCGCTTTTCGTTGTTCGTGTTCACGCTGGCCACGGCGATCTTGACCTCGACGGTGGAGGCCTCAGGGTTGGCCGGGTCGAACCTCACCACGGCTTCATAGTCTTCGAACTGACCCTGGACCGGGGTGAAGAAGTGCTTCACCGAGAAGCCCACGACGCTGTGGGACGCGTCGAGGGTCCAGGCAACGTCGGCGGCCGGGCCGTCCTTGGCCGGAGTGGCGGCGGTGGTGGCCGCCGCAAGGACGGCCACGGCCAGGATGCGAGTCGTGATCTTCATCGGATCCTCCTTTGAATCTGTTGTTGTAGCAAATATTGTGATAACAACTATTCTCAAACGAGAATCCCGAGCGATGTCTCGGGGTTCCCACCGGCTGGGTTCAGGCGTCCCGGTGGCGGGCCGCCTCGAGGAGCCGAGAGAGGGTCTCCAGCTCATTCCGGTCCATATGTCCGAGAAGTTGCTTCTGGAGGCCCTGCATCGGTCCGTCCAGGGCCTGCAACCGCTCGAGTCCGTCCTTCGTGATCCGAGTGAGGACGACCCGGCGGTCTTGGGTGTCCCGCCGTCGGGTGACGAGTCCCGCGCCCTCCAGGCGGTCCAGGAGTCGAGTCACGTCCGGCACCCGCGTGACCATCCGCTCGCCGATCTCCCTGCATGGGAGGCCCTGGGCTCCGGCACCCCGGAGGATCCGAAGCACATTGTAGCTGGACCCGGAGAGCCCGTGGCTCTTCATGAGGGCGTCCAGGGGAGCCCGGAGCACCTCCTGGGTACGGGCGACGTTCAAGATCGCCTCCGCCTCCGGCTGGTCGAAGGGGCGGCTCTGCTTGATTTCGTCCTGAAGGCGCGGCCGAGTCATCTGAGCCTCTGAAATTAGAGTATAATTGAATATATGTGACAACAGATAATATTGTCAATGAACCGGTCCAACCCTCGGAAACGCGGGGGTCGGAGGGGGGTAACCAGACACATGATCCCCGAATCCAGGCTCCGCTCACTGAACGACCGTCCCGTGCGAGGCGACCGCCAGTTCGTGCTGTATTGGATGGTCTCGGCGCGGCGGCTCGGCTGGAACTGGGCGCTTCAACACGCCGCCGAGGAAGCGCGGCGGCTGGACCTCCCTCTGGTCGTGTTCGAACCCTTGAGGGTGGGATACCACTGGGCGTCGGTGCGCTTCCACCGATTCGTGGTCGAAGGGATGTGGGACCAACGAAGTGCGCTCCGGGATACGCCGGTCTTCTACTATCCCTACGTCGAACCCGGAGAGGCCGCCGGCCGGGGCCTGCTGGAGGCGTTGGCGGCTCGCAGCGCCCTCGTGGTGACGGACGACTTCCCTGCGTTCTTCCTACCCCGGATGGTCGCCGCCGCGGCGGAACGTCTGGACGTAAGGACGGTGGCCGTGGACTCCAACGGCCTTCTGCCCATGGCGGTTCCGGATCGGACCTTCACCACCGCCTACTCCTTTCGGCGGTTCCTGCATAAGACCCTGCCGGATCACCTGCCCGACGCTCCCGCTCCCGATCCTCTGAAGGAGGGACTTCGGCCCCTGCCGGAGGGTGCTCTCGACAGTGTGCTGGAGGCGTGGCCCATGGCGGACCTGGACCGACTCCTGGGTCTGCCCGGAAGCCGGGCCGGTTCCAGCCGAATCGTGGACCTTCCTGTGGATCAGGACGTCTCGGCTCTGCCCGGCCGGGGAGGGCGAGTCGAAGGGCTGCGGGCAATGGAGCGATTCCTCGACTCCACCCTCCATCGGTACGGGGAAGACCGCAATCACCCGGACCGAGACGGGGCCTCGGGGCTGTCCCCCTGGCTGCATTGGGGGCACGTTTCCGCCCACGAGGTCTTCCACGGCGTGGTGACCCGGGAGGGATGGTCGCCCCTCAGGCTTTCTCCGACCGCCGACGGCAGGCGCAGCGGGTGGTGGGGGATGACGGCCTCCGCCGAATCGTTCCTGGACGAGTTGGTGACCTGGCGCGAGATCGGGTTCAATATGTGCGTGCGCAATCCGAACACGTATGACCGCTACGAGTCCCTTCCGGAATGGGCTCGCCAGACCCTGGCTGACCATGCCTCCGATCCTCGCCCCGGGTTCACCCTGGAGACCCTGGAAGAGGCGGACACTCCCGACGAACTCTGGAACGCCGCTCAGCGTCAGCTCCAGCGGGATGGCGTGATCCAGAACTACCTTCGCATGCTGTGGGGCAAGAAGATCCTCGAATGGTCCGCCACGCCACAGGATGCTCTGGACGCCATGATCCAGCTGAACAACCGGTACGCCCTCGACGGGCGGGACCCCAACTCCTGGTCGGGGATCTTCTGGGTGCTCGGGAGATACGACCGGGGCTGGCCCGAGCGACCGGTGTTCGGGAAGGTCCGGTCCATGACCTCAGCGTCCACTCGTCGAAAGCTGGATCTCAGCGGCTATCTGGAACGGTACGGCAAATGACCCTCAACCCCTGGGAGCGCTGATGCCCAGCTTCCGATTCGAGAGCACGGTGGACGGCCCCGTGGCTGACGTGTTCGCCTGGCACACCCGTCCGGGGGCCATGGAGCGCCTCACGCCTCCCTGGGAGAGCCTGCAGGTCGTGGACCGATCCGGGGGGATGCAGGACGGGGGGACGGTGACCCTGCGCTTTCGCCGCGGACCGGTGCCCATTACGTGGACCGTGAAGCACACCGCCTTCGAACCCGGTGTCCTCTTCCGAGACGAGCAGGTCGAGGGCCCCTTCAAGCGCTGGGTCCATACCCACCGGTTCGAGGCCGAGGGCACGGACCGATGCCGCCTGGTGGACGAAGTGGAGTGGGAGGTGCCCCTGGGCCTCCTGGGGGAAGCCTTCGCGGGGTGGGCGGTGGAGTCCGATCTCCGCCGCCTCTTCCGCTTCCGCCACGACCGGCTTGCCGGCGACCTCCACCGGCTGGGCCAGGCCGACCTGGGCCCGAACCTGCGCATCGGCATCACCGGCGCTTCGGGCCTGATCGGCCGGGAGTTGACCCCGCTCCTCACCGCCGCCGGCCACGCGGTGGTTCCCTTCGTGCGCCCCGGACGGCGCGGAGATGGGGATGCCATCCGGTGGGATCCGGACAAGGGTGAACTCGACCCCCGAGACTTGAGTGGGCTGGACGCCGTGGTTCACCTGGCGGGAGAGAGTATCTCCGGCGGGCGCTGGACACCGGAGAAGAAGGCCCGGATCAAGGAGAGCAGGACCCTGGGAACGCGTCTGCTCGCCGACGCCCTCGCCAGGGCTCCATCCCGGCCCGGCGTGTTGGTTTCCTCTTCCGCCGTGGGGTATTACGGGGACCGGGGAGACGCCATCGTCAGGGAGGATTCGGATCCGGGCAAGGGATTTCTCGCCGACGTGTGTCGGGAGTGGGAGGGAGCCACGGTCCCGGCGGAGCGGGCCGGGATTCGCACGGTCCACCTTCGGGCCGGGATCGTTTTGAGCCCTCGGGGCGGCGCCCTGGCCGAGCTGCTCACGCCTTTCAAAGCGGGTGTGGGCGGCAGGGTCGGAACGGGGAGGCAGTTCATGAGCTGGATCGACATCGACGATTTCTGTGGGCTGGTTCTCTTCGCCCTGGGGAAGGGGACCGTGCGTCGGGCCGTCAACGCCACCGCCCCCCTGCCCGTGCCCAACGCCACCTTCGCCGACACGCTGGCCCGGGTCCTCGGCCGGCCGGCCCTGGTGCCGTTTCCGTCCTTGGCCGTCCGGGCGGTGTTCGGCGAGATGGGCCGGACGCTGCTCCTGGAAGGCGCGAGGGTGCTGCCCGACCGGGCTGAGCACGCCGGATTCCACTTCCTCTATCCCTCCCTCGAGGAATCCCTCAGGCACCAACTGGGGCGGCACGAGGACCCCATGGAGCGGACCGGGAATGGGGGGGATGGCTCATGACCCGGACTGACGTGGTGGTGGTGGGAGGGGGGCTCGCTGGCCTGACCTGCGCGGTGCGCCTCGAGGAGGCCGGGCGGCGCGTGCTCCTCCTGGAGTCTTCGGACCGGGTGGGGGGCAGGGTCCGGACGTACGAGAAGGACGGGTTCCTCCTGGATCGGGGTTTCCAGGTCTACCTGGATTCGTATCCGGCAGGGAGAGAGGTCCTGGATCTGACGGCCCTCGATCTCCGATGCTTCGCCCCCGGGGCCCTGGTCATGACCCCCTCGGGACCGGTCCGGCTCTCCGATCCCTGGCGGGACCCCAGGCGGGCGGCCGAGACGCTCAGGGCTTCCATCGGGACCATCGCGGACAAGATGCGCGTCGCCGGGTTGCGGGCCAGGATCGGTGGGAAATCCGCCGCCGCACTGCTGACGGGACCGGACCGCTCGACCCTGGCCGAGCTCCGGGACCGGGGCTTCAGTCCCGGGTTCATCCAGGAGTTCTTCAAGCCCTTCTACGGAGGCGTGTTCCTCGATCCCGCCCTGGAGACTTCGAGTCGCCTGTTCCACTTCACCTTCAAGATGTTCTCCACCGGTCGGGCATGCGTCCCGGCTGGTGGAATGGAGGCGATTCCTCGGCAGCTGGCCGCACGCCTTCGCCCTGGGGTGGTGAGGACGGGAGCGAAGGTGGTCGAGGTGGAAGCGGGACGCGTGACCTTGGCGGACGGGGACGTCGTGGAGGCCGGGGTGGTGGTGGTAGCGGCCGGACCATGGGCTTCGGCGGCCTTGACCGGCGACGCGGCTCCGGGTGCCCACGGCGCCACCTGCTACTACTTCGCCGCGGACCACTCACCGGTGGACGAACCGATCCTGGTGCTGAACGGGACCGGTGTCGGGCCGGTGAACAACCTGGCGGTGATGAGCCGGGTATGCCCGGACTACGCGCCGGAAGGGCGCGAGCTCATCGCGGTGGTGGCTGTGGACGGAGGAAGGGGCGGCGAGGAGGACGCTGTCCGTCAGCAATGCGCAACGTGGTACCCGGCGGCCTCGGAATGGACTCTCCTGGCTCAGTACCCCATCGCCGACGCGCTTCCGGCCCAGCCGCCCGGCGTTGTGGACCCCCCCTCCCGGACCGGGGTCGGGCCGGGAGGCGTGATCCTGGCCGGGGATCACATGGAGACGGCGTCGATCCAGGGTGCGCTGGAGTCTGGGCTTGCCGCGGCCCGCATCGTCACGGAGTCGTTCCCGGGCGCCTGACGCAGTTCCACCCGGCCCGGCTCGTCCCAGTCCCACTGGTCCGGCAGGCCGAAATCGTCGGCGATGCAGCCGTAGGTGGCTTCGGCTGAGAGCATCACGCCCGGCACCCCGGCTCCAGGGTGGGTTCCCGCACCCACCAGATACAGCCCCTTCACGTCCTCGCTCCGGTTGTGTGGCCGGAACCAGGCCGTCTGAGTGAACTTCGGCTCGATGGCGAAGGCGTTCCCGTCGGTGGCGTTCAGTTGGGTCGCAAAGTCCTCCGGGGTGAAGGTGTGGAGCACCTCCAGGTTCTCCCGCAGCCCGTCCATACCCCACTCTTCGAGGAACTCCAGGATCCGGTCTCTGAACGGCTCGGCCTCCTTGGACCAATCGATGCCGGAGCGGTTGTTGGCCACCGGCACGAGGACGTACATGCTCTCGCACCCCTCGGGCGCCATGCCGGGATCGGATCGGGTGGGCACGTGGAGGTACATGGAGAAGTCCTCCGGGAGGATCTTCTTTTTGAAGATGTCCTTCAGCAGGCCCTCGTACCGCTCGGTCAGGATCAGCGTATGGTGCTTGAGCTGGGGATACTGCTTCCTGGTCCCCAGGTAGAGCAGGAAGCAGCTCATGGCGTAGTCGATTCGGTCTGCCTTCCGATCCGTCCACTTCCGCCGGTGCTCGGGGCGCACCAGGTGCTTGTAGGTGTGCCCGGGGTCTCCGTTCGAAACCACCAGGTCCGCCGGGAAGTATCCCTGGACCGTCTCCACCCCCACGGCCCGGCCCCCCTGGACGCGGATCTCCGTCGCCTCGGCTTCCGTCACGATCCGACCGCCCAGCTCCTCGAAGACCTTCCCCAGCGCCTCCACCACCGAATACATGCCGCCCCGGGTGAACCAGACGCCGCCCTGGCGCTCCAGGAATGGGATCATGAGGTAGATGGACGGCGTGTTGAACGGATTTCCGCCCACGAAGAGGGGATGGAACGAGTAGATGAACCGATGGCGGAAGTCCTTGAAAAAGCCGTTGACGAAGGACGTCACGGTGCGGTGGGCCCGGAGCTTGGCCATGCGAGGGAGGAACCCCAGCATGGATCCGATGGTGTCGAAGGGCTTGGACCCCAGTCGGTCGGCGATGACGGCGTCGTAGATGGGACGGACCTTGTCCATGAACGCGTCGAACCGCTCCGCATCGGCCGGATTGTACTGGCGCATCTGCTCCTTCATGCGCTCGGCGTCGCCCACGTAGTCCAGATGGGTGTCGTCATGGAAGTAGATGCGGTAATAGGGGTCCAACGGAAGCAACTCCAGATAGTCCTCCATCCTGCGCCCTGCGGCCTCGAAGATGGACTCGATGATGCGCGGTGCGGTGATGAGGCTCGGACCCATGTCGAAGACGTAGCCGCTGTCCTTCAATTGGTAGGAGCGCCCACCGATCTTCTCGCGCTTTTCTACCAGGGTCACCTGGATCCCCGCGGCCTGTAGGCGAACGGCGAGGGAAAGGCCTCCGAAGCCACTCCCGATCACCACCGCGGTCTTCTTGGTCTCGTTCATTCTCTCTGCTCTGGCTCAATAATGGGGTGCGGTGGCGTCCACCGACCCCCGATGGGTGTCTTGGGGCTGGGTTCCGCTCGCCTTCGGCTCCGGAGCTCGCTCCGTGGCGGCGCTCCGAGGTGGCCAGCGGGTTGGACCGTCCTCACCGTGGAGGCTCACGTGGTCCAGGATCCCGTCGATCTCAGCCTCGACGGCTTGCTCCAGGGCCCTCACCCAGTCCGGTTGCAGGTCCGGCGGGGGCAGGGGGTCACCCACGGAGACGTAGGCCGTGAGTCCGGTCCGGTTGTGGCCCTCCAGGTGCAGACCCGTGGGGAGCACCCTCAGTGCGGGGAGCCGACGTACCAGCGTTCTCACTCCCGAGTGGAATCCCAAGGGTCGCCGGAACGAGGGCCAGATCCTGCCCTGGGGAAAGAAGGCGACACATGCGTCGGGTCTGGCTTCCAGACGTCGCGCCAGGACGTTCAACACCGTCCGGAACGATCGGGGGTCTCCGGGACGAATGCCCATGCCTCCCAGCCTTCGCAGGAAGGGGCGGCGCTCCAGCTCGTCCTCGAGCATGATGGAGTAGAGGGGGGCGTCCGGCCGAAGTCGCTTCTGGATCCGACGAATGATGAACCCGTCCCAGAAGCTGGTGTGGTTTGGCACGAAGAGGAGGGGGCCCCCCTGGAGGCGGTCAGCGCTGGGGATCAGGGTCCGGATGGCGCGGATTCGCACGTCCATCCAACGCCCGAAGGTCTGATCGACGAACCACCAGGCACGCGACGAGAAGTCGGCGACGTCAGACACCCGACCGCTCGTCCGACGGATCCCCCGGCTTTTGGGCGGTATGGAGTTCGTGGAGGATCTCCGGGTCCAGTCGATCCCCGTACTCCAGGACGAACCCCGTGATGCGGTCCTGAATGGCGGGGGCCAGGCTCGGGCCCGAATCAAGCGCCTCGAGGAGGAGGATGGCGAGAGACTCCAGGTCCTGACCGGCCTGTTCCTCCCGACCCATGATGGAGGGGAGGAAGAGCGTGGAAACCGTGCGCAGGTAGAGTACGTGCAGGTCGGTCGGCTCTTCGTCCACCAGCAGGTCCAGCCGCTCCACGCCTCGGCGAACCCATTTGATCCGCGACGGGGGCCAGGTGCCGTGCTTGGCCCGTAGAACCTCCAGGGCGCCGAGATATCCCGACACGACAAGCGAGTCTCCTCCGGTTTCTCGGGCTCGAGCAAGACCTGCGTCCACCGCCGTCTGCAGCGAGTCGACCCATGCCTCCTCCTCGGTCGCCACGTGGTAGAGCAGGTCCATCCGGACCAGAGGATCCAGAGGCTCGCCCTCCTCTGCGGCGCGACTCAAGACGGCCAGGGCCTCGTCCGCGACAGGCGTCTGCGCCACCGCGACCCCAGGGACAATCGCCCACAGTGCCAGCCCAGCAAGACGAGCCCCGATTCCCAGTCGCCTCATGAGACCGACGCGCCCAGGTGACCGGACTCCCCCACGGCTCCATAGGGATGGACCGGCGGTGTCTTTCCGCCGGGCGCCGGCTGCGTGTTTGGTAATCCCCTGCGAGCCCGGGCCTCCCATAGCCCCCTTCCACCGAGTACCAGCTTGTGCCGGAGCCCAGTGAAGGCCCTCCGTGTGAGGTTGTCGTGACCGTTGGCCCTGATCCGGGGGTGGATTCCCTGGTAGACCCGGGCCGCGACCGCCACAGGCCTCTTGAAGAAGGAGGGCAGGTGTGGGACCGCCTCCATAGCGAGGTCGTAATTGCGGTCCGCCTCGCCCATGAGATGCTCCAGCAGATTCCGATACCCATCGGTCGGGGGCACCTCTCCCCTCACCATGGCCTCGAGGAGGTCGATGTGGACCCCGTGCTCCTTCATCAGCGCTCTTGGGAGATAGACCCTGCCCATCCGCCAGTCCTCACCCACGTCCCGCAGGATGTTGGTGAGCTGCATGGCGTGACCCAGGGCCTCGGCCCGCTGCAACATCCAGGGATCCCGGACCCCGAAGAGCTCGCTGACCCACAGCCCCACCACGGAGGCCACGCGGTAGGTGTAGACCTGCAAGTCCTCCAGGGTCTCGTACTCCCGAGGGGCGACGTCCATGGCCACCCCTTCCACCAACTCCATGGCATAGTCCAGGGGGACTCCGCGGGTCGCCGTCTCGCCCAGCACCTCGTCCAGAAGGGGCACGCCGGAAGCCCGCTCCTCGTAGGCCCGGGCCATGAGCTCTCGCCACCCTTCCAGGCGAGCCTCCAACTGGTAGGCGGGCAGGTCCTCCCTCCCGTCCACCATGTCGTCGGTGAACCGACAGAAGGCGTAGACGCCCGCGATCAGCCGCTCTTCCTCGGGCGGGAACAGCCGCGCTGCGAAGCGGAACGTCCGAGAGTTCTTGGCGAAGTATGGTAGCCAGTCGGTCTGTGCCGGTACTGGGTCCTCGACCCGGAACGCGGCCTCCTCCTTCTCGAGGGCCTGGAGGGCGGCTTCGGTCCAGTTGCGGATCACCGCGACCAGCTCGGGCAGGCGTCCCAGTTCTGACTCCAGATCGGCGCTCAGAGTGTCCGCTTCGGCGTGGAGGAATGCGAGGGCCTTTCGCATGGGGGACTCCCCCAGGGCGCCCGGAGAGAAGAGCCGGGCCGTGAGTTCCTCCACAGGGGTCTGGAACCCGGGCGACTCGGCGAAGTCCAGGATCCAGGTCCACTTCTTCTGACGGTAGTCCTGGTGAGGAGCCTTCCCCGACTGGGTCTGGGGACAGTAGTCCAGGAAGTCGTCTACCCGCTGATAGAGCCGACCCACCCGAACACCCAGGGAGCGGGCTGCGTCAGGGGATCCCTCTCCGGAAACGCAGGACCAGAGGGCGGTGGCGCACCCGAAGAGCTCGCCGGACTTGCCGTCCACCACACGGCGATACTCGGCCTCCGACAACGCCTTTCCCGCCTGCAGATTCTGTAGCTTTTCTCCGAATACGGTCCGTTCCACCCCACGAGCGAACGCGGTGACGAAATTCAGGGACCCGGTCTCCGAGGCCACCCGGTAGGAGGCTGTGAGCAGGTGATCACCCTCGACAAGGGCCCGGGCCATCCCCTTCTCGGCAACCATGGTCTCCCGGCCGCGTCTTTCAGTGGCGTCGTCCAGGATGTCGTCGTGGAGGAGCGAGGCCTCGTGGACCATCTGGATGGCCAGGGCTCCGGACCAAAACCGCTGGTCCAGGTCCCCCCGCCGCTCCGCCGGTACGGCCAGGTAAGCAATGAGGGGCCGAAGGAGCTTCCCTTCGACGGGGACGTGGGGGAACCCCGACTCCCTTGTTCTGTCCAGGGAACCGCCGAGTCCAGCACGAACCTCGGCCGAGCGTTCGAGGGATTCAGCGGTGCTGGCGGTAGCGGCGGCGGTTGTGGGCATGGTCAGCTTCCCAGGCCCAGGGTCGCCACCTGTCGCGGAGGCGCTTCGATTCCGTCGGACGAGGTGTGGGCCGGCGGGCCGGCGGCCTCCCTGTCCAGGTTTCCGGCCAGTCTCGTCACGCCGGCCCAGACTCCGACTGCGCCCAGGGTGACGACCACGGCCAACCATTCCCCGGCGGCGACCACCATCCCGAGGGGCATGAGCAGAACGGCTCCGTAGTAGGCGGCGGAGAAGCGGGGTGGGACCCATTCACTCCACCGTGCGCCCCCCAGCCGCGAGAGGAGCGCCATGAGGACGACACCCGTGGCGAACCAGCCGAGGAGGTTCATCCATGGCATGCCGTAATAGGGGCCCGTCTCTTCCCACACCCAGTAGGGCGTCAGGTAGCTCATGGCCGGATCCAGGGCGAGGTCCCAGATCACCAGGAGCGCCGCGGCCGCGACGAGCCGCAAGTAAACCGGCCTCTTGGCCAGGGTGGCCTGGGCCAGGACGAACGAAGGCACCGCCATGAGAAACCAGCTCACCGGTATGAGCGCGGGCACCCTGCCGCCCAGCTGGACCCCGAGGAGCGCCGTGTAGCCGTAGCCACCAAAGGGGATTCCATACCCGGTACCGATGAACTCGCTGAGGAAGCTCACCAGGAATACGCCCATGAACCCCGGGATCCACTTCCCTCCACCTCTCCGGACGAGGGGCACGGCCAGGGCGAGAGCCGCCACCGCTATGTGGATTTGGGCAAAGAAGCGGAACGAGATCGAGTAGAACTTCAGTGCCCGCTCCTGCTGTGGGAGCCACTCGGGGTGCAACGCGAACGCCCAGTACCCGAGGAGGGCGGCCGCGGTGAACGAGAGTAGCCCGAGAATGGCCACTCGCTCCGCTCTCTTCATGAGTGCCTTTCTACCTTCGTGTTGAGCCCGGCATCAGAGGTGCGGGCCGGATCGAGCTTGCCGACCCATTCGATGAAGTCGGAGGTGGAACGGAAGACCTCCTGCCCAGCGAACGGACCGTCCGGGAGGAGGATCTCCGAAGGTTCTATAACCCCGGAGCCTCCTACCGCAAGCGCGAAGGGCTTCTCGCTGCGGTAGAACTGACCGAGGATTCGCAACGCTCGGCGGATATCGGCGGCGTTGTGGGGAGGCGAAAATGAGACGCAGACCAGTGAAGCTCCCTGATCCAGCTGGGTACCCGAGAACTCCTCGACCGGGACGTCCGGGCCCAGGTAGACGACCCGCCACCCCATGCGCTCCAGGATCACTCTGATGCAGAGCGCGCCGATGTGATGCTGATCTCCTTCCATGGCCCCGACCACCGCGGTTGGGGGAACCGGGGCATCGTCCGGCAGGGGATGGCGAGGGGCCCCGAGCTCGAAGAGAGACTGGATGACCACCTGGCTGACCAGGTGCTCCGAAGCCACCCGCAGGGTTCCCACCCTCCAGGCCTCACCCACCGCGTGCATGAGACCGAAGATGAAGTCATCGAAGAGAACGGAGAGCGGCACGTCCGGTAGGTCGGCGAGCACCCCGACCAGCGATCCGATCCGCTCGGCGCGGCCTTGGCTGAGCCAACCCATGGAAAGGGAGACCGCCCTGGACGCATCGCCGGCAGTGCGGATGGCCTGCAGTGCGCTCCAGACGTGAGCTTCGTATGGGCGGAACGGGTCCAGGCGGGTTTGGACTCCCCGTTCGCCGGCGAACTCGAGCGCATCCCTGAGATGGATCCGCCGATGACCCCCCCCGGTCTTGGAGAACGGGATGTCGCCATCGTTGCACCAGCGCTTCACCGTGGACGGATGAACCTCCAGGAGGTCGGCGATATCCGATGTGGTGAGCAGGAGTTGTGAGTTAAATCGCTCGTGCGGCAAAATAAGACCTTTATTTCTTTTTTATTCAACATATACGCACATTAAAAACGACTATAAAAAGAAGATGAGCGACTTTACTGAATCGCACAAGGGGGGGCTGCAGGTCAACCCGGGGCGGTCGGGTTTGGGGGGGGTGGTAGCGGACTAGGGTGCTTCGCGTCCCGTGGCTCTGGCGGCCACGGCGTCCACCAGGTCGTCGAAGATGAACGCGTGGATTGGGTAGACTCCGTGCCAGTAGATCCAGCCCAGGAAGCCCTTCGGGGCGAACAGAGCGCTTTGAACCAAGCGGGTCTTTCCTCCCTCGGACTCAGCCTCCCATTGGAGCCAGGCGCTGCCGGGGACCTTCATTTCGGCGCGGAGCCGGAGCATCCTGTCCGGTTCGATCTCCTCCACTCGCCAGAAGTCCACGGTGTCGCCAGGGCGGAGCTCCATGGGGTCGCGCCGACCTCGGCGAAGCCCGGGGCCCCCGAACAGTTTGTCCATCGCTCCCCTGATCTTCCAGAGACCGTTCCACACCAACCAGCCCTGGTCTCCGCCCAGGGAGCTGAACGAGCGAAAGACGTCCTCTGGTGAAGCGTCCACGAGACGGGTCCGGACCTCACTCACCAGCCCCTCCCTGTCCTCGAATCGGAACGTCTTCTTCCCTCCTCCCAGGGCGTCGCTCCAGCGGGTCTGGACCTTCCCGTCCCGGGTGTGGTCGAGGGCCAGGGCCACGGCTTCTCGATAGGGTATGGGGTGGATCTCGGGGAACAGCTTTTGAGCCTGGGTCAGATCCCCGACTACGGGCCGGACCATCCCCCGTACCAGGGGCACGGCCATGCAGTTGGAGATGGGCGTGACCAGCCCGACCCAGAGGGCGGCCAGCCCCGGGGCCAGGACCGGGAGCGGGATGATAACGCGGGGAAGGCCGCGGACCTCTGCGTATTGGAGCATCATCTCCTTGAACGTCAGAGCGCCGGTGCCCACGTCGATCACGCCGAGAGAGTCTTCCCTGCCCAGTGCAGAGAGGAGGTAGGAGAGAACGTCGTCGACGCCGATTGGCTGGACGGGATTGCGGATCCACCGGGGTGCGACCATGGCCGGAAGCCGTTCGGTGAGGTATCGGACCATCTCGAACGAAGCCGACCCCGATCCGATGATCGGTCCTGCTCGGACTTCGGTCGTGGGGAGCCTGCCGCGCAGGATTTCCCCCACCTCGGCCCTTGAGCGAAGGTGCTTCGAGTTCCGGACCTCCGACGCCTCGGGGAGGATCCCTCCCAGGTAGATCACCTGCTTCAGCTCGCCGGCCGCATCGGCAAAGAGCCCGGCGGCATCCCGATCCCGGGCGGCGAAGTTCTTGCCAGAGCACATGGAATGGACCAGGTAATACGCCGCGTCCATCCCTTCGAGAGCCACCTGCAGGGCCTTGGGATCCATCATGTCCCCCTGGACCATCTCGACCCGGGACGTCCACTCCCGGGCCGCGAGCCGTTCTGGATCCCTGACCAGCACCCGAACGGAGTGCCCCTCTTCCAGGAGGCGGGGAGCGAGGCGTCCGCCGATGTAGCCGGTAGCTCCTGTCACGAGGACCTTCATGTGGGATCCTGGCCGTAGGCCGAGTTGGGGGCGAGGGAGCTCGCTTGGATGCGAGACGCCACGGTGTGGCATACCCGTGAGGTGGACGGAGGCTCCGTGACGCACCGACCCGTGCCGGCCGTCCCTTGGATCCCTCCCTCCCCCGGCGGATCCCACCCGGCGGTCTCGTCCCCCTACGTCATTCCACCGCCCCGAATAAGTCATTCATACGATCCTGCCGATCCGCTCCCAGGGCCAATGTGTTAGCACGACGGCCGAACATCCTCGCTGAGAGGCGGCCAATCTTTACCACAGCCCGGAGGACCTCATGAGACGTACGGCAATCGTCCTCGCTGCCGCCGCCCTGATCGGCTGCAACGACGAAGGACCCATGGATCCCGATCCCCTCCCCACCGACTCGGAGGGCGTCATGGCTCTGGACGCGGTCCAGGCCCAACCCCTGGTGGTCGCCAGCCGCAACCTCTACCTGGGCGGGGACATCGACCGGGTACTCGGCGCGCCATCGCCAAGCGAGATCCCCCTTAGAACACTCCAAACCTGGATGGAGATCGGCAGCTCCGACTTCCCAGCCCGTGCCCGGGCCATGGCCAGGGAGTTCGCCGAGGATCCCCCGCACGTGATCGGGTTGCAGGAGGCTCCCCTGTTCCGCATCCAATCTCCGGGCGACGCGGTCGTCGGTGGTTCCACCCCGGCGGAGACCGTGGTCATCGACTACCTGGATGTGATCCTGTGGGCGTTGCAGGAGGAGGGCCTTACCTACCGTGTGGCGTACATGGTGGAGAACGTGGATGTCGAGCTGCCTATCCCCACCAGTCCCACGACCTTCGACGACGTGCGCTTCACCGATCGTGACGCGATCCTCGTCCGTGACGACGTCACCATCCTCAGCGCGGACGGCGGGAACTTCGCGGCGACCTATACCGTCTCCGTCGCGGGGGCCGTGCCCGTGGTGCTGAAGCGTGGCTGGACCGAAGCCATCGTGGAGTTCAGGGGTGCGCCGTACCGGGTGGTCAACGCCCACCTGGAACAGCAGCGGTTCCGCCCCATCCAGGAGGCCCAGATGGCCGAGCTCCTGGGACGGATCGACGACGCGCCGGAGCCCACCATCCTGGTGGGGGACCTGAATTCGGAGGCGGACGGAAGCAACACGGCCAGCTACGCCATGGCCCTGGCGGCCGGGTTCGAGGACACGTGGCTCCGACCAGGCAGTGAGGGTGACGGCTTCACCTGCTGCTATCGGAAGGACCTGACGGGAGGATTGGACGCCATGGTGGAGCGAATCGACTTCGTGCTCCTCAGGAACCCCTTCGACCGGGGCGCGGCAGGTCAGGCCGGCTCGGTCGAGGCCAGCCTCCTGGGCGCCGATCTGGGCGATCGGACAGCGAGTGGCCTTTGGCCCTCCGATCACCGGGGATTGAGCACACGATTCCGCATCCCCGTTCCGGGATTCGCCGGCGGTAGATGAATCCCGTGGGCGCGCCCCGGCCCAGGGCCGGGGTGCGTCACCCCCGGGGCCACCTCCCCGGCCCTCGCGGACCCACCCCGGTCAGAGCTTTAGCCACTGGCGATTGGAGGTGAACACCGTGTCCACCTCCAGGTGTGGCACTCCCGCCGCCTTCGCGGCTTCTTGCAGGGCTCCCTCCAGCGCGTCTCTGGCTCCATCCAAGTCACGGATTCCGCTGATTTCCGCGTCCTCCGGTACATAGACGTAGGCCAGGGCGTAGAGGACCCGCCCGATCCTGGCCATCCGGATCAGGGAATCCTCCAGATGGGCTCCGGCCAGGATCTCGCCGGCCCGTCTGTTCAGCTTGGCCTGGAGGTCGTCGTCGGGCGCCGCTCCCAGCAGTCCACGCAGTCCCTCCCGCATGGTCCTGACGGGTATGGAGACCAGAACGAGGACCATGAGGATCACCAGCGCCGGGTCCAGGTAGGGGAGCAGGTGCTCCAGCCGCGATCCCTGGAGCAGGTATCCCACGAGAAACGCCACGGCGACCCCGGCGCTCAGACCCGCGTCCATGAGCCAGGCCTGCGCGTCCGTGCGCAGGATGGGCGACTGAGTCGATCTCGCGGCCCGGGCCACGCCAGCCCAGAGGACCAGGCACCCCACCGCTGCGACCACGGCGTATAGGACGCCGATGCCCATGGACAGCGGGCGACCCCCCGCCAGGACAGCGCGGACGGCCATCCAGAACGCGTACCCGGCTCCCGCCAGGATCATTGCGCCCCGCAGGGTGATGACCAGGGGTTCGAATGCTGCGTACCCGAACTGGAAATTCGGTGTCGCCCCCCGGGCCAACAGCGCCGCAATGTAGAGATTCACGAGTACCATCAGGAACTGGACTCCGGAGAAGAACCCGTCGAACATGATGGCGTCGGATCCGGCCCAGAGGGCGAATCCCACTCCGAGTCCGGTCATGAGGAGGTTGCCAGCGGCGGAAATGAATAAGCCTGTGCGCTCGGTCATGGATTCCCTGGCTCTGGGGTGGGATATTGATCTCAACTTGCTTCAGCGATCCTCGGCGGCAAGGGAGTAGGCGGGATCGTGGGGTGTGCAAGGCTGGAGAGCTGCCGCTACTCGGTTCGGTTCCCTTCCGTTCAACCTGTGTCCGATGTACTCCGTCAAAGCGATCTTCTATACGCTCCAGGGTGAGGGTCGGCAGGCCGGTCGCCCGGCCGTCTTCTGTCGGTTCGCCGGGTGCAATCTCTGGACCGGGCGTGAACAGGATCGGGGGAGTGCGGTCTGCCGGTTCTGCGATACGGATTTCGTCGGGACCGACGGACCGGGGGGAGGCAAGTTCGCCACGGCGGGGGACCTTGCCGCCGCCGTATGCGCGGCGTGGGAGGGGGGTGCCCGAGGGCCCGGGCCACGACTGGTGGTCTGCACCGGGGGTGAGCCCCTACTGCAGCTGGATTCGGAAGCCGTGGCGGCCCTTCGGTCCTTGGGATTCGAGGTGGCGGTGGAAACCAACGGTACCGTCGAGACGCCTCCGGGGCTGGATTGGGTGTGCGTCAGTCCCAAGGCCGGCGCCCCATTGGTTCAGCAATCGGGGGACGAACTCAAGCTCGTGTACCCCCAGGTGGGGGCGGAGCCGGAACGGTTCGAGGGAATGGACTTCGAGCATTTCTATCTTCAGCCCATGGACGGCCCGGCCCTGGCGGAGAACGTGCGCCTGGCTGTGGAGTACTGTCTATCCAACCCCCGTTGGCGGCTCAGCCTCCAGACCCACAAATTCATCGGGATCCCGTGAGGGGGCCTCCTACCGACACTTGTCCGGAACACTCGTAAGGAGTCATTAGATGCCGATCGTGCGCAGGTACGGTAAGCGCGTTGAGACCGTGGAGCCCGATTTCCGGGCCGAAGCAATGACCGAGGTGGGCTTCCGCCGGACCGGGGAGCGGAAGTGGGCGCTGGACGAGTTCCTCGACGAGTATGCCATGGTTCGGGGCGTCGATCTCACGGCGGAGGGAACCGACGCCGTCCAGGAGAAGGCCGAAAAGGCCATGCTGCAGTCGCTGGCCGACAAGCTGGCCGGAATCACCGACGCTCTGAAGCCGAACGAGCTCCTCAGCGTGGAGAGCGAGTTGGGGAAGGACTACCCCCGGACCCGGTACGAGCGCTCCACCAAGGGCGACCAGGAGTTCACCTACTCGCTGGACCGCCCCCTACGCGTCGGCATCTTCCGGAAGCGAGACTAGGCCGGTCCGCCCAAGGAATCGAGCCGAGTCCGACCCATGGCCGTAACGGTCGCCGACATCAGGGAGGCCCGAGCCCGCATCGCGGGCGACGTCCTGCGCACGCCGTGCAATCCGTCGATCCTGTTCGGGGACCTGGTCGCATGTAGCCTCTGGTTCAAGATGGAGAACCTCCAGAGGACGGGCTCGTTCAAGGCCCGGGGCGCACTCAACCGCATGCTGACCCTCACGGCGGCGGAAGCGGACCGGGGGGTGGTGACCTACTCGGCCGGCAATCACGCACAGGCTGTGGCGTACCACGCTTCCCGCCTGGGAATCCCGGCTACGGTGGTCATGCCCGGGCCCACTCCTCTGGTCAAGGTCGGCAACACCCGGCGGTACGGGGCCGAGGTGATCCTCCACGGAGCCACGTTCAGCGATGCCCGGGACGAGGCAAGACGGCTTCGGGACGAGCGGGACCTGGTGATGATCCCCGCCTTCGACGACGATCACGTCATCGCCGGACAGGGAACGGTGGGTCTCGAGCTGCTAGAGCAGGTTCCCGACCTGGACGTCGTGATCGTGCCCATCGGGGGCGGGGGTATCATCTCGGGGATCGCCACCGCAGTGAAGGCGGAACGCCCCGGGGTCCGGGTGATCGGGGTCGAGGCGGACCGCTGCGCTTCGGCGCAGGCGTCCCTGGCCGCCGGGGGGCCCGTGGAGATCACCAGTCACGACACCATCGCCGACGGCATCGCGGTCAAGCGCCTCGGGGATCGGACCTTTCCCATCGTCCGGAACCTGGTGGACGAGGTGGTGACGGTCTCCGAAGAGGAGATCGCTCGAGCTGTCCTCCTCCTGCTGGAGCGGGAGAACGTGTTGGTGGAGGGCGCGGGTGCGACACCCCTCGCGGCGGTGCTTTCCGGCTCGGTGGCGGTTTCCGAGGCGGAGAACGTGGTCGCGGTTCTGTGCGGTGGGAACATCGACGTGAACATGATCTCCCGCATCATCGAGCGGGGGCTCGTTGAGTCGGGCCGCCTCGTCCACCTGATGGTCAAGGTCCGAGACCGCCCAGGGAATCTGGAGCGCCTCACGAGCATTGTGGCGGGACTCGGCGCCAACGTCCAGGACGTCCATCACCGTCGCGGCTTTGCCGACATTTCCGTCGGGGACGTGGAGATCGTCATGGAGCTGGAGACCCGGGGCCCCGATCACGTAGAGGAGTTGAGGGCCGCGCTCGAGGCTCGGGGGCATCAGGTCGAGGTGGACGCCTAACCCGGTCGGGCTGGCGAGTCCGGACTCAATCCAGAACATTGGTCGGCGTCCCCTATGGAGCGGAGAGACGCTGATGACCCATGTGACCCCGCCTCACCTCCCCTTCGTCGGGAGGGACCAGAGTCGAAGACAAATCCGGGATTTCGTCCGCGGTGTGGGACATGGGGAGGGGAGCGCCCTCTTCATTTCCGGACCCGCCGGGGTGGGAAAGAGCCGTCTGCTGGAGGTCTGCCTGGAAGGCCTGGACCTCGAGGACTGGATCGTCGCGAAGGGTCGGGCGTTCTCGTTGGAGGAAGGGGTTCCCTATGGTGTGGTCTCGGAGGCGTTGGCTCCCACCCTCCGTGCCCAGGGACCCGAGCGACTCCTTGCCCTCACCCGTGGCTGGTCCACCGAGTTGGCGACGCTTCTGCCGGGCGTCGTACCCGCGGACAGCGTCCCTCCGACCGAGCCCGGGAGTTCCCCCGCCGAGGTGCGCCATCGGCTCCGTTGGATTCTGAGGGATCTCCTGCTTCAACTGTCCTCCACCCAACCGGTTCTCATCGTCCTCGAGGATCTCCACTGGGCGGACCATCCCTCTTTGGAGCTGCTCCACTTCCTGGGACGTCACCTGGACGGCAAGAAGCTCGGTGTCCTGGCAACCGTGCGCACGGGCGAGCGGGGAGCGGTCGCCCGGGAGGCGGAGGACCTCGCCCGCTCCCTGCGGGACCAGGGCGTGGGAGGGGTGGTGGAACTGTCTCCCCTTTCTCCGGAGGAAGTGGAGGAGCTCCTGGAGAAGGCGTTCCGGATTCCTGATTTGGCGCGGCGGAGGTTCGCGAGTCGGCTCCACGAGTGGACCCTGGGGAATCCCCTCTTCCTGAATGGACTGCTCCGGGGGTTCGTGCGGGAGGGGCAATTGCGGACCAGCGGTGATGTCTGGGTAGGATGGGAGGAGATCGATCTCACGCTGACCCCCGACCTGACCCGGACCCTGGAGGGACCGTTCCTGGCCCTTTCGGAGGAGGCCGGTGCCCTGGTGGATCTGGCTGCGGTGTGCGGGCACCGGCAGGAACTCTGGCTCTTGCAGGCGGCCTCAGAGTTGGAGGAGGAGGCCTTTACGGCGGGATTGGGGGAGTTGTTGGCGGCGGGGATCCTGATGGAGCCCAGCGAGGGCTGGGGCGGTGGGGATCCCGCCACGGAGTTCACCCATCCCCTCCTTCTGAAGGCCCGGTATGACGGGCTTCCGCCTTCCCAGCGTGGAGATCTCCATTCCCGACTTGCTCGGGCACTGGAGCCGAAGGTCGCCGAGGACCCTCGGCGGATGACCGCACTGGCGACCCATGTGGCTCTGGGTGGCGACGTGGGCGGGGGTGGCCTGGCCCGGGCCCGGCATCTGTTGCTGGCCGGAGAGCGGGCTCTGGGACTCCAGGCGAACCGGGAAGCCTCCCGGTTCTTCCGTCTCGCCATGGACGTGGCGTCGAACCCGGACGAGCGGCTGAGTGCGGAGATGGGTATGGGACGGTCCCTCCTGCGCATGGGGGCGTTCGATGAGGCCGCGGATCACTTCGATCGGATCCTGGCAACGTGCCGGGAGGTGGGGGACGCCGCGGGTGCTTCGACCACCCTCCGCCGGCGCGGGATGGTGGAGTATCGAAGGGGACGCAGGGGCGAAGCGCTTCGTTTCTTCGAAGCGGGCTTGAAGGAGCTGGAGGGGATTCCGGACCCTGAAGCCCGGGGCGCCCTTCTGCTGGCCGCGGGTATGTGTCATCAGGAGCTCGGCCGCCCCGGAGAGGCCCAGCGGGCCCTGGAGGAGGCGCTCGCCCATGCCGAGCGGGCCGACGATCCGGTGTTGATGGCCCGGGCCCACCGTGGGCTCCTCCTGGTCCAGACCTGGCTGGGTCGTCCAGACCATGCCCGGCAGCACGGAAAGCAGGCGGTCGAGTACGCCACATCCGCCGCCCTGCCGGACCTCCTATGGTCCGCCCACTGGGCCCTGGCGGTTCTCGCCGGTATGTCCGGGGACGGCGAGTCGTTCGCCGACGAACTGGGCCATCTGAGGGACCTGGACGTGGCCGCCCGATCTCCCTTGCGAAGGCTGCACCAGTGGGAGTTGGAGATCCACTATGCCTGGGCCACCGGGGCCTGGACGGACGGTCTCACCCTGGGCGAGGCCGGGATCGCCATCGCCCGGGAACTGGAGTTGGGGAGCATCTTGATCCGGCTCCTGGTGTGGACGTCCGCGATCCATCTCGGGCAGGGTCGAAGCGATCGGGCCAAAGAGTACCTGACGGAGGCCAAGTCCCTGGTCGAGACCAGGGCCGCCATGGGACGGGACGACGTCCACTCCTCCGTGGCCGTAATGACAGGCCAAGCCGGGATCGCTCTGGAGGAGGGGCGGTTCGAGGAGGCCGTGGCCCTTGGTACCCGGGGGCTGGAACTGGCCGGGGAGGTGGGATACGTGGCGTGGGGAATCCAGCGGCTCCTCCCCATCGTGACCGAGGCCCAGCTCCGCCTGGGGGACCTGGAGCAGGCAGCGGCTCACGGCAAGGTGATTCGGGAGACCGCGGGACGCATGGGGCATCGCCTTGGCCTGGCGTGGGCCGACGCATCCGATGCCATCGGCGCTTGGCTCGGGGGCGATCCGGCGGGGGCCCTGGACGGACTCCGCGCAGCGGCAGAGGCCCTCGAGGCCATCCCCATGATTCCCGACGCCCTGCGGCTTCGCCGGCAACTTTCAGGCCGCATGGCGGAGACCGGGGACCGGGAGGGGGCGTTGGACGAATTGAAGCGGGTCCATGATGCGTTGGTGGGCCTTGGGGCCGAGCCCGAACTGGAGCGGACGAGGGGCATGTTTCGGGAGTTGGAGGCTCGGCCGCCGGCGGCGAGCCGCGCCGAGGGAGCCGGAGGGCTCACCGGGCGCGAGTTGGAGGTGGCCGTGCTGGCCGGGGATGGGAAGTCGAACAAGGCCATCGGGAAGGCCCTGGGCATCTCGCCGCGGACCGCGAGCACCCACCTCTCCAGGGTGTTCGCCAAGCTGGAGATCGGTTCCCGGAGTGAGCTCCATCGGGCCCTTCAGGAGCGAGGTCTGACCGTCCCTTGATGGGAACATGTGTTCCATATTTGTAAAAACATCAGCTTAATTGAGCTTGATAGTATTCTTGACTGGCACCTTGGCCCCTTCCATTTAGGCATTGGGTGAGCGGCTCGGAAATTTTCCGAATCCGCGTTCACGTGGTCCCGTGCAAGGAGGCCTTCATGAGGCGAAGCCTGTTTCTCGCCGCAACGTTCTTCCTGGCCGTTGCGGCACTGCCCGGCCTGGCCCAGGGGCAGATCGGATTCGTCCTCGGCGCGGGCGCGACCTTCCCCATGGGCGACTACGGCGACTTCGCCAAGACCGGCTGGATGGTCAACGGAGGTGTCTGGGCGCCTGTCGGTGAGGCGCGGGCCCTGGGCGTTCTGGGGGAGGTGTTCTACGGCAGCAACTCCCACGATGAGGACGTCGTACCCGGAAAGACCAATCTCTATGGTGGGTACGCCGGTGCCACCTATCGGCTCGGGGATCCCACCCGACCCGGTGTGTTCCTGGTCGGGAAGGTGGGAGCCCTGGCTCACAACTGGGATCTCGGAGACGGTGACACGACCCTTCCCGAGGGGGAGGAGGAGACAACCTGGGACTTCTCCTACGGAGGTGGTGTGGGGCTCTCCATTCCCCGCGGCGCGTGGGTGCCGTGGATTCTCGTTCAGTACATCGGGGCGGGTGATACCCAGTTCATCCCCGTTTCGGTGGGCTTCACCTACGTGCCGGGCGGGAGGTAGGCCTGGGGCTCCGCCCGGTCGAGTTCTCTTGATGGGCGGATCGGTCCTCCAATTTTGAAACCCCGGCCGGGGTCTTCCCGGCCGGGGTCTTTCTTCCCTCGGCGTCTTCCCCGTCCGGGGTGGGCCGCACCCGCCCCCTAGAAGTGCAGGAAAGTCTGGACCCGGATGGCGTGCTCCATGTCCCCCTCGGCGGGGGAGTAGAAGGTCCAGTTGAGGCCGATCCTGTTCCGACCGCCGAAGTAGGCGAAGACGCCCGGCTCGTAGATGAGGGCGGCGGCGTTGTCCGCGTCGGTATCCGGATCGCCATAGCTGACCCTGAACACCGGCTCCCAGGCCTTGAGGCGGTCGGCGTCCCGCTCGAAGTAGTAGCTGACCAGGCCCTGAGTCGTGATGAACTGGGCCGCGTTGTTCTCGTCGTCCAGCTGCCGCCAGTTGTCTCCCGCGACCAGTGCCCACATGACGTGGAGGCCGTCTTGGTACCCGCCGTACCGAAGATCCCCGCCGTAGGCGTATCCGTAGGCGTCCTCCTCGGTGTCTTCGATGTAGTAGTCGTGGGCCGAGATGTTGGCCGCCGCGGAGAACCGATCGGCGAACTGGTAGGAGACCCGCCCCGACCAGGACTTGGCGCCCCGCTGGTCTCCCGCAATGGAGATGCTCTCCCCGTTGGTGAGAGCCACAGCGTAGTCGAGCTTGCCGGTCGACCCCGCCACCCGGATTCCCATATCACGGTTGGAGTAGAAGAGCGCCTCCGTGAACCGCGAGTAGGAGCAGGTCCTCCCTACGCCGAGACAGCTGTCGATCCCCGGGATCCGTCCATCCCGCTCGATGAAGGAGAGCTGGGTGGAGGAATCCAACTCGAACATGTCGAACGGGCGCTTGAACTGTCCGAAGGTCACCTGGAACAGCGGGTCGAACTTGAATCGGATATAGGCATCCTGGAGGTTCACCAACCCCAGTACGTAGGCGGTCTGGAGTCTGCCGTCGATCCAGTCATTCAGGGTGACGTCGAAGTTCACCCGGGCGCGCCGCACGAAGAAGTTGTGGGAGGGCTGGTAGCCCTCGACCGAGCTGGTGGCGTACTGCATGTGGAGTCGGCCGCCTACCTTCAGGGATGCCTCGCCGAAGCGCACCTCCACCTGTGCCTCGGCGTGAGAGGTGGAGATTGCCAGGAGAGCGATCAGGGCGAGGAACCACAACGGGGTCCGTCTGCGCATCTTGGACTTCCTTGTCGGAGAGGCCGAGCGGGCCTCTGGTTCGTGGGTCCGAGGCGGACCCGCCGATACGAATCAGAAACAGCTGCGTCACGGCACCGCGATTCCCATGCGGCGCTGGTACAAGACTCTCCCCTGGTCCGGGTCCCGGCAACGTCTCAACGGGTCCTTTGAGGCCGGGTTACCGTTCCGTTACGGTTTTGCACTGGAGCTGCGACCCAGGGGGCCCGTGGGCGTCCGATGGGCGCGAGAAAAGAAGAAGGGTCTGACTCGGACTGACTGGTTTGAAACAACGCCCGGCGAGTGGCGTCTCCCCATCCCGGTTGAACACTGTTGGCACCAGGATCAGGGCCACTGGAAGGCCCGGGCGGGGAACCTGGCTCTCGCCCGTTCGACTCCGGGTTACGTTCTGATCGTGGACCGCGACTGCATGCCGACCCGACGGTGGGTGGAAGATCATGCGAGACTTGCCGAGCTCGGATGCTACGTCCAGGCACGACGGCATCAGAGCGTCGAATCCTCGGTGCCCGACGATCTGGCGCGGCGGGCGGGACTCCTGACGCTGGCCCTTACCGGCGGGCTGAGGAACGCCAAACACGCCCTACGCCTCCCCAGACCCCTGGTCTACTGCTACCGAGATCTCCACCGGACCATTTCCGCCAACTTCGCGGCGTGGCGTAAGGACCTCGTCGCGGTGAACAGCTGGAATGAGGCGTTTCGGTCTTGGGGATCCGAAGACTGGGAACTGGCGGCCCAGGGGCCCTGACTCTCCTCGATCGACGGGCCTAGGATACCTCGAAGGTGAGGTAGGACAGTGATCCCTCCCGCTCCACCAGCAGCGAGACCGGAGCCCCCGGCGGGAGCGCCTCCATCACCGACCGGAGCGTAGCCATGCTGGCCACGGGGCGCCCGTTGATCTCATAGATCACGTCACCGGGTCTGAGGCCGACGCCACCCCGATCCGACGCGGTTGCCGCCATCAATACGGCGACCCCTTCGGGGCGGCGGGTCGCGAGCCTCACCTCCTGGGCGAGTTCGCTCAGGTCGATCCCCATGATGCCCAGCCTGAGTAACAGGTTCCGCTCCGGCGTGACGGCCGTCTGGGGCCGGAACCGGTCGCCGGGGCGCTCCGTGACCCGGGCCGTGACGGGCACGCGGCGGCCGTTTCGGACCACCTCGATCTGCACCGGTGACCCAAGCGCTTTGTCGTAGATTCTCCAGGAGAACGCCAACTGATTGTCCACCGGCTCCCCGTCCACTGCCACCGCGATGTCGCCCTGCTGCAAACCTGCCTGGGCGCCCGGGCCGCCGGGTATCACGTCCGCGATCATGACACCCCAGTCCTGGCTCAGGCCCAGCGCGTGGGCCATGGTGGGCGTGACGGTCTGGGGCCGGACCCCGACGGTCCCCTTGGGGAACCATCCGCTCTCCCGGATCTTCCCGTAGACCAACGCCACCACGAGGCTGGGAGTGGCGAAGCCCAGTCCCTCGCTTCCCCCGGACTCGCTCAGGATCATGGTGTTGATCCCCACCACCTCGCCGTCGGCGTTGACCAGGGGCCCTCCGCTGTTTCCCGGATTGATGGGGGCGTCCGTCTGGATGTAGACCATGGGGTAGTCAGGGGTGAACTGTCTCACAGGGGTACTGACCAGCCCCATGGTCATGGTGTTGTCCAGCCCGCGTGGAGCGCCGAAGGCGAATACGAGCTGGCCCTGTCGCAGGTCGGCCCATTCGCCGAAAGGAAGGGAAGGGAGGCCCGACTCGGCCACCTTGAGCACGGCCACGTCGGTCTCGAAATCCAGGCCGACCACGGTGGCGGGCACTCGTCGGGTTTCGAAGACCAGGGAGCGGACGTCCCCTTCGTTCGCCCGGGGCGGCTGATTCAAGAGTACCTCGATCCGCTCACCTCCCTGGACGACGTGGGCATTCGTGATGATGTACCCGTCCGGATCCACGATGAACCCGGAGCCGGTGCTCTTCGACCGGGTGAGGGCCGCCCCGGCCTGCCGGTCGTCCTCGAACGGCGAGTACCCGGTCACCAGAACCTGGACCAGGGCGGGACGGACCCGGTTGGACAGCTCCTGCAGGGAGCGGCTGAGGGCGTTCAGGTCCTGGGCTGCGTCCTGTGCCAGAGCGGGCCCGGGAAGGGCGCCACCGGCCAGCAGGAGGCCCAGGCCCAGAAGCAGGCCGGCCCGGAGGCCGTACGCGGGCGCCGTCCCGTGTTGACTGGGTTGGGGCTTGGACCGGAGCATGGGTTCGGATCTCCTGCTGACGAGGGTGTTTCAGTCTCGGGGGGTCTTGTTCTGGACCCTAAGCTATGATTCCGTGAGACGGGTGGTAGCCCCTCCGGGCGCGGATTGATCCACCCCGTCCCAGGCACCCCCATCTGGCCCGATTCTCGCGGAAGGCCGAAGCATGGACGTAAGACAGCACTGGGACCGGGTTCACGCGGCGAAGCCGCCCGAAGAGCTGAGTTGGTACCAGTCCGTCCCCACGGTGTCCCTTCGGATGATCGACTCGGCGGGGCTTCCCGGAGACGCAAGCCTCCTGGATGTCGGAGGCGGCCTGTCCACGCTGGTGGATGCGCTTCTGGAGAGGGGATACTCCCGGGTCTCCGTGTTGGACGTGTCGGCCGTGGCCCTGACCGGGGCTAGGGCACGCCTGGGCGATCGGGCCGGCGAGGTGGAATGGCTCGAGGGGAACATCCTCGATACGCCACTGCCGCCCTCCGCCATCGACCTCTGGCACGACCGTGCGGTCTTCCACTTCCTCACCGAGGCGGTGGACAGGGCCGCCTACGTGGAGGCTGCGGCCCAGGCCCTTCGCCCCGGAGGGCACCTCCTGGTGTCCACGTTCGCTCATGACGGGCCGGAGCGGTGTAGCGGACTTCCCGTGGTCCGTTACGACCCCCACGGACTCGAGTCCGAGTTGGGGGAGCGTTTCCGTGGCGTGGAGCATGAGCGCGTCGAGCACGTGACCCCGGGCGGCGGACTCCAACGGTTCCTCTGCTGCCGGTTTCTCCGGGTCTGAACCGGGTCGGGTCCAGGGGGCGGAGGGTTCAGGCGGCAACGGGGCCGGGGAGGATTCCGGGCCGGAGTGAGATGAGCCTTGCCTCCGCGGAGGTGGCGGCCACACCGTGGTCCCCACCGCTCACGGGGTCCAGCATCCTGCGCCACCTCTCCTCCGCCCAACGCCATGAGACGATCCGTTCTCCTCGTGATTCCCCTGGCGGTCGCTACCCTGCGCCCCGCTGCCTCCGAACATGCGGACGCCGATTGGTCCGCCCTGGCGCACGAATACGGAGTCGTCGAGGGTACGTCGGAGATCCCCGCCGACACGGGCCGCACTGCCTCAGGACTCTACTGGACCGCCGAGGGGCAGGGGCCGGCGGTGGTCCTGATCCACGCGTTCAGCCTCGATCAGCGGATGTGGAACGGAGTGGTGGCGGAGCTTTCCAGGGACCACCGGATCCTCCGATTCGATGCCCGAGGCCACGGAGAGAGTCCTGACCCGACGGGTCCCTATTCCTCCTATCTGGATGTCCTGGAGGTCATGGACGCTGCAGGGGTCGACCGGGCCTGGCTGGTCGGGCTTTCCTCCGGCTCCCAGGCGGCGGCCGACGTGGCGCTGGCGGCGTCGGACCGGGTCTCGGGTCTCGTCCTGGCCTCTCCTGGATTGAGCGGCTACGCGCCGGTGGGTTCTTTCGAGTGGTTCCAGCCCGTGGGGGAGGCGCTCCAGCAGGGTGGCCCAGATGCGGCAGCGGAGGCCTGGCTCGCCACCCCGATCATGGACCCCGGGCCGGACCCGGCGGTTCGCGGGGCAGTTGCCGGGATCGTCCGTGAGAACGCGAGCCTCTGGGCCCTCGCGGCCAACCCGGATCAACCTCTGGTCCCCGGCGCCTTCGCCCGAATGGGAGAGGTGACGGTGCCTACCCTGGTACTGACGGGAGAGCGGGACCTGGTGGACACCCGACGCGTGGCCGCGCTCCTGGGGTACTGCCTTCCCGACGGACAGGTGGAGGTGCTCGCGGGACGGGGCCACCTCCTGGCCCTCGAACACCAGATCTGGTTCGCGGGGCGAGTCTCCGATTTCATTGCCGAAGGGAGTGGGGCGGGGCGGACGCCCGGTGAGATCCCTTCCGGTTGCCGCGGGGGAGAGGATCTGTGGGGCCCCGGGAGCTTCGCACCCTTCGCGGGTTTCGTGGGTGGCGCTTGGGAGATGAGTGGCAGTGTCCAGACGCTGGAGTGGGCCGTGGGCCGGAAGGGGGTCCTGGCCCGACAGTTCCAACCCTCCGGGGAGGCCCTGCGGGAAGTGTCGCAGCTCTTCTGGACCTGGGACTCGGAGTCTGGGACCCACGAGGGGCGGGGCGTAGCGGTGGGAATGGGGATCGACCGATTCTCCCTCACCACTCGGTTCGAAGGTGACGTCATGGTGAACGACCTTACCGCTCAGGGTCCCCAGGCACCCGTGGGGGTGATGCGTGAGGAATGGCGTCCCGAGGGGCCTGATCGATACCACTGGGTTCTACTCGGGCCGGGAGGAGAGCCGACCATGGAGGGTCGGTGGATCCGAAGCTGGACGACTCGAGCTCGGTAGAGGCCGACGCTCGAAAGGTGACGGGGCGCGAAGAAAGAGGACGAGTTTTCGATGGATACTGGGGAAGAGGGTCCTTGGACGATCCTGGCCAGGGGGGTTGGTCACTGGTCGGGGGAGGAGTGGTTCGCCCCGGGGCCGGGGGCTCCGGCGGCCGAGCGAGTCGCCGGACGGTCTGCTGCGCGCCTGATTCTGGGCGGCAGGGGACTGGCCTCCGAATACGAGCAGGAGACCGACGGGGTGAAATCTTTCGTGGCCCACACGGTCATTCGGTGGGACGGGGCCGCGGAGGAGTTCGCCATGCATTTCTATAGCGACCCCGGGGGCGATCCCATGGAGATGCGGGGTCGCCGGGAGGGCCACGCCGTGGTCTTTGAGGGCCAGGGCCCCGGCGGGCCCATGCGGCAGACGGTGCTCTACGACGAAGACGCCGTCGCGGTCACGACGGAGGGCAGGGAGCCTGAAACAGATGTGTGGACGACCCTGTTCAAGGCCAGCTGCGAGAGAGAGCCCGCCCCCGAGCCCGCTCCCATTCCCGGCCGGATCGGGTGGACCGATCTGACCGTGGACGATGCTCCCGCCATCCGGAATTTCTGGGCGGCCGTCGCAGGGTGGAAGGCGGATCCGGTGTCCATGGGCGAATACTCGGACTTCAATATGACGGCGTCGGACGGCACCCCCGCGGCGGGGGTGTGTCACGCACGGGGGGTCAACGCCGATTGGCCGTCGGTCTGGCTTTCGTACGTGGTGATCCCCGACCTCGAGCGGTCACTGGAGGCGGCTTCCCGTCTCGGCGGCGAGGTGGTCGCCGGTCCGAGGGGGCCGGACGGGGGTCGGATCGCCGTGGTGCGGGACCCGGCGGGCGCCATCTTGGCGCTCTGGGAATCGAAGAGCACATGACCGTTCCGGGAAACTGGACGGCCGTCATCAGAGGCAAAGGGAACATGAAGATTCTACTCGCATCCATTCCGCTGTGCCTGCTGGTCCTCGCCGGGCCACTCGGGGCCCAAGACCACCCCATGACCTTCTTCATCACCAGCCATGGACCCGGTACTGGCGCGGACCTGGGAGGGCTGGCCGGCGCTGACGCTCACTGTCAGACCCTCGCCGCCGCGGTCGGCGCCGGGGATTTGCAGTGGTTCGCCTACCTGAGCACCGCCGGGGTGGACGGGGGCGAGGTGGTGAACGCCCGGGATCGCATCGGGCCCGGACCCTGGCACAATGCGGCGGGGGTCCAGGTAGCCGCGGACGTGGCCGACCTCCACTCGGACGGGAACAACCTCACCAAGGAGACCCAGCTCGACGAGCGCGGCGAGATCGTGAATGGTCGGGGAGACAGTCCGAACCGCCACGACATTCTGACTGGATCGACCCTGGACGGGATGTCCATGGGCCCAGGGGACGATTCCACCTGCATGGACTGGACGTCGGCCGGTGAAGGGAGCGCTCTCGTGGGCCACCACGATCGGCAGGGTGGGGGGCAGAATCCCACGTCGTGGAATTCGGCCCACGGGTCCCGTGGCTGCAGTCAGGATGCCCTCCGGGGGAGCGGAGGGGATGGTCTCTTCTACTGCTTCGCCATCAAGTCGGACTGACCGCAGGCGCCCCACACCGGCGCAAGGGGGCCGCTATGGCCGGGTCGCTCCGACGGCCCTTGACCAAAATGTATAAAATGTACAAAATGGTCATAACGAACCCCAACCGGAGTGCCAGGATGGATGATGTCTCGACAGCGGATCTCCGCAGGAATCTCGCGGATCTGGTGAACCGGGTGGCGTTCGGAAAGGAACGGGTGGTCCTCACCCGACACGGCAAGCAGGTCTGTGCGCTGGTCCCCATCGAAGACCTCTCGCTTCTCGAACGGATGAGGGGGGCGGCTGGACGTCAGGACGTTGCCGACGCCCTCGACGATCGATCGTCCGGGGAGTCAACGGAATGGTCGGTGCTGCGCCGCGAGTTGGGTCTCGGGGGATGAGCGGCAGGGGACCGTCGGCGCCCGCCTGGCGAGTTGAACTCAGCCGGGAGGCCACCCGAGAGGTTCGGACCGCGCCGCCGGTGGTGCGTCGTGCCCTGGCGGACCTCCTCGACCGGCTGGCCTCCAGCGGCCTTCCCAGCGGTAGTCGTTCCCTGGGGGATCGCACCTTCGAGATTCGGTCCGGACAGGTGCGAGCGACCGTCCTCGTGGATCCTGACGAGCGTTGGATCCTCGTGGCGGGTATTAGTCCCGCCCCGCGATCGGTGGCTCAGGATGCCCTCCGGGCGGCTCACGTATCGGCGGGGTGGTCGCACCGGCTGGGCCGCCTCATCGACGAATTGTGGAGCGACGTGCGGACCTCCAGCCGGGCCATTCGGCGAAGCCCCGGATTCGTCCTGTCCGTTGTGGCGACCCTGGCGGTGGCCATCGGGGGCGCCACCGCGCTGTTTGGTCTGGCCGACACGGTATTCCATGCGGCGCTGCCCTTCGAGGACGGCTCCGAACTCCTGCGTCTCCGGGACAGGCGGGTCACGGCCTCGGGGGAACCGCGGATCTTCAACATGTCCCCCCTGGACTTCACCACCATCCGGGCTCAGGCCACAACCCTGGACGGCGTTGCCGCCGCCACTGGATCCAACCACGTCCTCACCGGGGGCGAAGCCGCGCAACGGGTCAATGTCCTCCGCGTCTCCGAGGGGTGGGCCTCGGTCCTGGGAATCCGCCCGGTCCTCGGCCGATTGTTCAGCGAGGAAGAGGAGCGCCTGGGACGGGATGCCCAGGTTGCCCTCCTTTCGCACACGGTGTGGGAGACCCGTTTCGGGGCTGATCCGGGCGTCATCGGACGGGCCGTGGAGTATGACGGCGGGACGCTGACGGTGGTGGGGGTTCTCCGGCCGCGCTTCCGCTACCCCTACGACGCGGACCTTTGGGTGCCCTGGCGCTGGGACCCCACCGACGGGACTTCCCACGACCTGAACGTGGTCGCTCGAATGGCGGGCGGAGCCACCCTGGAGAGCGTCCGACGGGACCTGGACCGGGTCGTTGTCGGGCTGCAGGAGACCCGGCCCGACACCAATGCGGACCTCTTCCTGAATGCCGAACTCCTGCGCCGAGACTTCATCCGCGAAGACGACCGCGTGCTGGTGGCGTTGATGGCCGCAGTGGGATTCCTCCTACTGCTGGCCTGTGTGAATGTCGCCAACCTCTTCGTGGCACGGTTCATCTCACGACGACGGGAGGTGGGCATCCGGGTCGCTCTCGGGGCGGGACGGGTTCGCGAGGTGAGGGGGTTCGTGGTGGAGACCGTCCTCCTCTTCCTCCTTGGAGGGGCGGTGGGCGTCGTGCTGGCCGCCTGGCTGGGAGACGCCGTTGACGTCCTCGTCCCAGACGTCATGCGGGATGAGCTCGCCATGGGCGGAGTCAGCTTTTCCCCATCGCTGATCGCATTCGCCGTGGTGCTGTCGGTGGTGGCCGGCTCTGCCGTAGGTGTCCTTGCGGCACTGCGTGGTACCGGAGGCCGGGTCCTCCGGGTCCTCCGGGATGGAGGGCGGGGGAGTTCTCCCGGATCGAGCCGGGTCCAGCGCTGGCTCGTGGTGACCCAGTTGGCCCTGTCCTTCGCTTTGCTGGCGGGGGCCGGGGTCCTGTCGAGCCACTTCCGGCAGTTGGCGGCTGACGATCTCGGAATGGAGCTCGACGGGCTCTACACCATGCGTGTGTCGCTTGAGCAGGAGCGCTTCGCCCCACCGGAGGCCCGGGCCGGGGTCGTGGACGAGTTGACCCGTGCCCTCGGGGCGGTACCGGGCGTGGAGGCGGTAGGGTACTCCACGGTGAACCCGCTGTGCTGCGGAGATTGGGGTGCACCTCTCGCCGTAGAAGGTGTGGAGCACCCCGAGGGCTCCACCCACCTGATCCATCACCGTATGGTTGGGTCGGGCTACTTCGCAGCCGCGGGCATACCGTTGCTCCGAGGGCGGGACTTCGACGATCGGGAGCGGCCTGGGTCCGCCCCCACCGTGATCGTGGACGAGGCCTTGGCCGATCGGTTCTGGCCGGGAGAGGATCCGCTCGGCAAGCGGGTCCGTATCGACCGCCCGGGTGCCGTTTGGATGACCGTGGTGGGAGTCGTGGGCGATGTGGACGAGGAGGGGGACTACTCCGAGACTTGGTACCTGCCCTACACGCGGGATCCCATTGCCCGTTCCTCGGAGAACCTCCACTTCATGCTGCGGGGGACGGACGTCGCGGTTCTCCAGGCGGCCCGGGAGGCCGTGCGCTCCGTCGATCCCGACCTCGCCGTCTACGAGCAGGCGGAGATGACTTCGCTGCGCGCCGGCAACATCTCACAGGACCGGCTGGGTGCGGTCCTGGGGACCGGATTCGCCGCGTTTGGTCTGCTGCTCGCCGCACTCGGCGTGTTTGGAACCCTCTCCTACAGCGTGGGGACCCGGTCGCGCGAGATCGGCACGCGAATCGCGCTGGGCGCACGCCCGGGAGAGGTGACCCAGCTCATCCTGCGCGGCGCCCTGAAGCTCACCCTCCTGGGTGTGTTGGTGGGACTGACCTTGGCCTTGGCCCTGACCCGGGTCCTGGGCGGACTGATCGAAGGCGTGGGAAGCCCCAGCCCACCGCTGCTCGGCGGGCTGGGGCTGGTCCTGCTGGGTACGTCCCTTACCGCGGCCGCCATACCAGCGATCCGAGCCTCCCGGATCGATCCGGCGGTGGCCTTCAGAGACTGAGTTCAGCCTCCGGTCCGTTTGCCCGTGAACGGCGCCTCGCCCCGGGGGTTGGTCACCGAACCGGCCATGGCGTCGCCTTCCACGGTGCCCACGTAGGTCATGGCCATGGAGCGGGCGCCTCGGGTCACGGTCACGGTGAAGCGGAAGGCGTTCCCGTCCACCGAGCCGTCCTCGATGGTCATCTCACCCATCTGTGCTTCAATGACTCCCAGGAGCTCCTGACCCGCCTGGACCAGCTTCACGGTCATGGTGCGCACGCCCTGCGGACCCTCCACCGACACTTCCCAGTCCCCGGTGAGATCCACCGCGTCGGACTCCTGGGCCGCGGTCTTCTGTGACAGGGTGAGTATCGGCAGGATTGCCAGAACCACGGCGATCGTCTGTCTTCTCATGCATCTCCTCGATCGATGATGGGAGGGCCGGGTCGATGTGGATCCCTCGTCACCGGCGGTTTCTGGCGGCCCGCTCCATCCATTTGATGAAGTCGTCCAGGGTTCCGTAAAAGAACGGACTCGAGTTGCCGGAGATTTCGCCTGCCCGGGTAACCTGGAGGGTGCGCTCCATGGCGTCCTCCTCGACCTTGAGCACGACCTGGTACTCGCCGGGCTCCGCCAACGGAGCCTGCCCCTGGCCGCCCCCGCCGAATGCTCTGCCCCCGCCCATGGCCCGGGCGATTCGACGGATCTGGTTGAAGTCCAGATTCGGCTGTCCCTCGGTGCCCTCTTCACCGGGAGCGACCTCCGCCCGACCGGCTCCCGCGGCCTGCATACGCTCCGCGGGCCGGTCGTTCCAGCCGGATGACGGGCCGCCCCCGCCTCCCCCTCGCCCGAACATCCTGAAGAGGCCCTGCCGATTCCCTGACAGCATCATGCCTCCCACCCGGTCCAGCATGGGACGGGGGAATCCCTCCGCCTCCAGCGAGTCGAGCACCGCGTTCAGCCGTTCCACGCTCAGGAGCGAGTCCTGGATCTCCGCCGGGCTCTTGGGCTCCGGTTCAGGCGCCTCGCCCCGGAAATCCCACCGCACCGTGTGGAGGCCTGCAGTCAGCGGTCCGTCGAGCGTCTGCAGAACCTCTCCGTCCTCTCCCCGGATTTCGAGGGTGGCCTGGGGTCCCTGAGCGCCCCGTGCGCCGGGCCCGCCTCCGGGGCGCCGACGCGCCTGTGCGGCCGCGGGGCGATCGCCTTCGGCTTGCCCCTCACCGGCTTCGGCCGCCTCAGCGATGCGGTCGGCGAACTCCTGGCCCACATGGTAGACCATCTCCGCTCCGTAGGGCGCGCTCCTCTCTGCGAACCACTGGTGTCCGGTGGACTCCCCACCGATGGGAGGACTGGCGAACTGGTGCCCCGGCTTGGGGGTGAAGAAGTGCAGGTCGGCGGCCAGCACCTCGTCGGTCAGTTCCTGGAGGGGCGCGATGTCCACGATCCAGATGGACCGCCCATGGGTTCCGGCCACCAACTCCCGATCCCTGGGGTGGATCTTCAGATCGTGGACCGGCGTGGTCGGCAGCCCTTCCATGAATCGCTGCCAGTTTCCTCCGCGATTCGTGGATACGTAGACGCCCACGTCGGTGCCGACGAAGAGGAGATTCTCGTTGATCGGATCCTCCCGGATCACGTGGACGAAGTCCGGCTTGCCCGTGGGAAGGTTGGCCGAAATAGAACGGAAGGTCTCGCCCCGGTCTTCGGTGACGTAGACGTAGGGGGTGAAGTCGTTGGTCCGATGCCCGTCGAAGGTCACGAAGAACCGGTCGGGGTCGTGGTTCGATGGCTCCACCCGGCTCACGTAGGTCTCGTCCGGCACTCCGGGGAAGCGCCCGGTCAGGTCGATCCACTCCTCTCCGTCGTCGGGTGAGAGCCACACCTTGCCGTCGTCGGTCCCCACCAGGAGCATCCCCTGGATCAGGGGGGACTCGTCCAGGGCCACGATGGTGGTGTAGTGCTCGGCGCCTGTGGCGTCCCGGGTAATCCCTCCGGTCGTGCCGGTGGAGGAGTTGGCGATAGCCCATTTCTCGGCGTCCTGGGTGGTCAGATCCGGAGAGATGATCGCCGGGTCCTCGCCGCGATTCGTGGACTTCACCACCCGGTTCCCCCCGGCGTAGAAGACGTCGGGATCGTGGGGCGACAGGATCATGGGCGTGTTCCAGTTCCAGCGCATGTCCGCCCTGGTGGAATCCCCGACCTGGGCCTCTCTGAACCCCTGGACCCGCTGGCGCTCGGCATTGGTGAGCTGGTCCATCTCCCGATCGCCTCGGACGGCCAGGATCGAGTCCTCCCAGGCCAGCCAGACTTCCTTCCACTGGGGCTTCTGGATGGTCATCCGCTCACCGGTGCTCCGGTCCACCCGAGCCATGTTTCCGCCCTGGGACTCGGCGTAGACCACGTCGGCGTTCCGTGGGTCGATGACGGCCCAGAACCCGTCACCGCCGTTGATGGTGGCCCACATGTGGTTGTTGATCTCGCCGCTGGCCAGGCGGCTGGGTCCGCACCAGGTGCCGTTGTCCTGAAGGCCCCCGCACACGGTGTAGGGCGTGTCCATCCCGAGACCGATGGCGTAGAACTGACCGATGGCC
>JBDHCV010000015.1:0-63020 GCA_039591855.1 Gemmatimonadota bacterium
ATCAGCACCGATCCAGGCCTCGTGAACTGGACCATTTACGTCGACTACAACGGCAACAGTCAGCTGGATTCGGGTGAGCCGTCCGACGTAACCGACACCGATGGTGACTACCTGATCACCGGTGTCGTGCCCGGTGCGTTTACAGTCCGTGAGGTACCCCAGAGCGGCTGGACGTGCTCATATCCGAATCCGGGCACGCCCGACCCGACAACAGGTGTCGTGACGTCCACGGACTGCACCTACGCCGAGACCTTCCAGTCCGGTGTCCCCGAGACCGGCAACGACTTCGGGAACTGGACGACGACTTCGAAGGCGGGCACCAAGAAGGAGGACCTGAACGCCGACGGCGACATCAGCACCGATCCAGGCCTCGTGAACTGGACCATCTACGTCGACTACAACGGCAACAGTCAGCTGGATGCCGGTGAGCCGTCCGACGTAACCGACACCAATGGTGACTACCTGATCACCGGTGTCCTCCCAGGGACGCACACGGTGCGTGAGGTTCTCCAGAGCGGCTGGACCTGCTCGTATCCGAATCCGGGTACGCCCGATGCCATGGGGCTGGTGACGTCCACGGACTGCACCTACAGCGAGAACTTCCAGTCTCGCGTTCCCGAGACCGGCAACGACTTCGGGAACTGGACGACCGCCACCAAGGCGGGAACCAAATACCTGGACAACGACGGTGACGGCGGGTTCGACTCGCCGCTGTCCGGCTACACGATCTACGTCGACTACAACGACAACGGTCAGCCGGATGCGGGTGAGCCGTCCGACGTGACGGCGGGTGACGGCACCTACTTGATCACCGGCATCGTGCCTGGGACCTGGAAGGTGCGTGAGGTCCAGCAGAGCGGCTTGTGGGTCTGCACGTTCCCGACGAACAGCGACTTCCTGGGCGACTGCTATCACCAGGATACCTTCGACTCAAGCGCGGACGAGACCGGGAACAACTTCGCGAACCACCCGCCGGAGCCGGAGACGGCCTGGGCGGCGAACGCCAGGACGGCACTCCAGCTGCCCTTCAACCCCGATGGCGGCAACTGGGCGACGTACGTGGACACCGAGGGTCAGACTCGGTTCGACTTCTGCACGGACCTGTACGAGTCCCAGACCAACTTGGCAGGTGAGGTCTGCTTCGAGGACATAGGCGGTGGGAATGTCCGCATCGAGATTACCCTGACCGGCGGCTACATCTTCCAGCCGGGCGGTTTGATCAAGCTGCAGGACTATGCGTCGTCGCCGCAGGGGACGAGTTCCGCACCTGGCCAGTTCGACTACAGCGGTGTGGTCGACACGAACACCTTCGGGTATGCGGAGCTACCGATCGCCAACTTCTACGCGGTGCATGCCCTGGTGATCGACATGGGCAACTAGCCTGACGCGAACCAGGACCGCGTGACGCGGTCCGTAACCGAAACGGGCGGTGGGTGTCATACCCACCGCCCGTTTCATTTTGACTTCGGCTCAGAGGTCAGTAGCTGACCACCACCTCGCCGGAGCACGCTGCACCGCCCACCTCACACACCTGCAGGGTGTAGCTGCCCTTCCCCTTGTTCGAGGTCTCCAGCGTATAGACCCCTGCGTTCTCCGCGGCGGCGATGATCGAGCCGTCCACGAGAATCTCTACCGAGCTTCCGGCCGCCCCCGCCCAGAAAAGGTCCATGACGTGCTTGCCCTTCCACTTCGTGGCGGCGGCTTCCAGCGCGATGGCCTCCGGAGGCGCCGGCGGAGCCGCCACGGTCACGGATCTGCTGTCGCTGTCCGTGTCTCCCCGGTCGTCCGTGACCGTGAGGGTGACGGTGAAGGTGCCGCCCTCGGCGTAGGAGTGCTCTGGCCTGCCGGGACTCCAGGTAGTCGCCTCGGAGCCATCCCCGAAGTTCCAGTGCCAACGGGCCACATGGCCGTCCGGGTCGCTGCTGGCATCGTCGAAGGCGCAGTCGGATTCCTGGCATGAGGGCTCGAAGTCCGCCACGGGCGGGGCGTTGGGCGGTGGCGGGCTGTCGCCTGCCGCTAGGTCCAGGGTATAGAGGAGGTGGTTGTTGGAACTCTCGGAGTTCATAACCACGCCTTGGGTGGCCCCCCCGAGGACGGCCGAAGTCACCTCCGCCGTCGTCGCCGACCGATAGGACGAGAGGTAAAGAGCCACGGCGCCGGTCACGTGGGGGGTGGCCATGGAGGTGCCGAACATGGAGACGGATCCCACGTCGTCCTCATGGCTGGCTGATCGAACGGAGACCCCCGGAGCGAAGAGGTCCACGCAGTCGCCCCAGTTGGAGAAGTACGCGCGGTAGTCGCCCATGTCCGCAGCCCCCACGGTCAGAGCGCTGGGCGCCCGGGCGGGCGAGGTGAAGCATGCGTCGGTGTCGTCATTTCCGGCGGCCGCCACGACGTTGACCCCCATCGCGGTGAGGCGAGCCACGGCGTCATCCACCTGGCTACTGTAGCCTGCCTTCAGGGAGAGATTCACGACCGCGGGACCGGCGGCGTGGGATGCGACCCAGTCCAGCCCCGCCACCAAGTCACTCGTGAGGCCGCGAGCTTCGCAGCCGAGGACCCGCACGGAAACGATATCGACCCCCTTGGCCACCCCGTAGGTCTGGCCGCCGATGGTGCCGGCGACGTGTGTCCCGTGCCCATTGCAGTCGTTCCCGTCTTCGCCGTAGGCATCGAATCCAAAGAAGGCCCGGCCGTCGAAGTCCCCGTGGGAGTAGCGAATACCGCTATCGACCACGTAGGCCGTGACACCGGCACCGGTATGGTTGTAGGTGTAGGCGCCGTCCAACTCCACGGGACGCTGATCGACCCGGTCCAGGTTCCAAGGAGCGTCCCACTGCGGCTCCCCTGTCGTGGTGACCTCCAGGTCCTCTTCCACGCTCAGCACGCTGGGGTCCCGCAGAAGCCGGTCCCGGCTCGCCGCAGTCATGGTCGTGGCGAAGCCATTGACCACGTTTCCGAACTGACGGTCAGCTCGCAAGCGGTGCTTTGCCGTGACCGAAGAGGTCTGCGGGCCATCCCGGAGCGTGACGATGAAGCGCTCTGTCGGGCCGTCCAGCCCGGTTTCCCCGGACGGCTTCGGTGGGTCGGTCTTTTCGGGGGCCATGGATGTGGGCGAGTCCTGGCATCCCCAGGCGACCAGTGCGATCAGGAGCGGGAAGGCTCGGGTGAGCCGGTGGGGGTGGGGGGCTGAGGGTTGCATGGCCGGTCCCTGATTTGTCGAGGTGTGAACTCGGTCCCCCGGCGAACCCGAGGACCATCCCCGAGGGCAGGACGTGGCCGCCGTCGGGGTCTCCCATTGGAGGTCCCATGCGCAAGCGGTATGCCCAAGGAATGTCAGCCAAACTGTTGGGGTTTCGACGTTTCTCGCGGCAAAGTGTGAGCGGTCCCGGCAAAGTGTGACGGCCTTCGCCCCGGCGACACTCGGGTCCGGAATCCCGCGGTCCCCGTCCGGCACGCTGAGCTATTTCATCGAAAAATCCGGTATAAGAACTGGACCCCTCTGGACCCGCTGACCGGGCCACCGGGGGCATCGGCCCTATAGCTGGGTTGATTCTGCAACCGATACGCGGATGTCACATGCCCGCCGATACCGCACTTGCCAAACCGCCTTTCGTCTTTCAGGTTAAGCAAAACAAAAGATTAAGTTGTTCCTTTGAACCAGATTCCCCGGTGCCTGGATGGCCTTCGGTCCGGGCTCGCGGAGCGGACGCCAGATGCTGAGACTGCTTTGTTTCGGATATCCCCGGATCGAGTGGCCGGACGGCCAGCTCGTAGAGGCCGTCCAGAATCACCCGAAGCGTCTGTCTGTCCTGATCTACCTCGCCTGCCAGTCGGGTCCCGTCGGACAGCCTCGCCGCCAGCGGGAAACGATCCTCCCGGTCTTCTGGCCCGAGGCAGACGAGTGCCACGCTCGGAACTGCCTCCGCCAGACCCTGCATGTCCTCCGGAGCTACCTGGGGACTGACGTGATCCGGAGCTTGGGCGGTGACAGCCTGTCCGTCGACCCCACCGTCCTGTCGTCTGACGTGCAATCCTTTTGTGCCGCCCACCGGGAAGGCCGGCTACAGGACGCCCTGGAATTCGTCACCGACGACTTCCTGGCCGACTTCCACGTGCCCGACGGGGGGCAATTCATGGCCTGGGCCGACGATCGGCGGCGCTCCCTGAAGGACATGGCGGTGGACGCCGCACGCCGCCTCGCCAGGGAAGCTGAGACTGCCCTGAACCTCTACCAGGCCGTCGCCTGGTGGCGCCGGGCACTGGAGCTTGCCCCCTACGACGAGAGGATTCTCGTCGACCTGGTCTGGGCGCTGGCGCGCTCCGGAAACCGAGGCGGTGCGCAGGAGGCCTACCGGAGCTTTCGGGGGCGCATGCTCGGCCACCTGGAGCTCGAGCCCTCCCTGACCACGCAAGCCGCCGTGGAGCAGGCGCTTAGGACTACCGGGTCCTCGGCCGTGAGTCGGGGCCGGGGCGACCACCTGCCCCTGAGGGAGCCGCGCTGGCTGGGCACCGCTGTGGGATACCAGGCGGACGAATAGCACTCAGGGAGCCGCTTCGGTGACGGTCGGCGGCGGGTCGTTCGAACTCTACAACGCACCGGCCGCGGTCTTGGTCATGGCGGAGAGCTGACCGGACCCGACTTCCTTCGGTCCCCCCCGTGCGCTACTCCCTCCCCACCAACGCGTTGAACAGGAACTTGTAGGTGCCGTGGGTCTGGGCCCGGTGCTGGGTCCGGAACCCGATCAACACCACCTGTCCCTCGCCGTGGTCCACGGTGAGCATGGCGGCCTTGTTGGCGATGAGCTCCTCTCCATCCAGCTGTCCGCTCTGGAGGATGTCGTGGTCCACGTAGCTGGCCACGCGCCGGGCCGCCTCGCCCTCCATGCCGCCCACGGCGAAGACCTGCTGGCCTCCGAAGTAGACCACCAGCGCGTCCTCCGGCATGCCCCACGCCAGGGGATGGTCGGTGTTCACCTTCACCTTCAGGGTGGACCCGTAGGCCCAGAACTCCGAGGTGGACACCCCGTCGGTGATGTCCCGCACGGGTAGGTCGAAGCCCTCCATGGGCAGCTCCCCGGCGTCCCCGAAGGTCACCAGGGTGCCGCCCCCCTGTACGAAGGCCTCCAGCGCCGCCACGCCCTCGTCCCCGAAGCCGTTTCGGAAGCCCGGGGGCACGTCGTCGTCCTCCCCGTCGCCCTTCATGTCGTCCAGGCCGTCCATGGGGAGGATGATGACGTCGTAGGCGTCGCCCAGCCCGCCGCCGGCGATGGCATCGGCGTCCAGGGTGGTGTAGGGGAAGTCGAACTGCTCCAGGAGAAGCCGGGTCCAGCCCTCGTCCATGTTGCCGCCGTAGGCCTGATACATCCCGATCCGGAGACGCTGCGCCTCGGGGGCGAACTCGTCGCCGGCGTCCACCTCCATCGCGTGGAAGGGCACGCCGGTCTCCTGGGATACGTGCTCCACCAGAGCGTCCGGGGCGTCGGGGATCCAGAAGTCTCCGGCCCCGTGGGGACCGTGGTCGCGAACGAAGCGGTGCACCGTGACGCCCTCGTCCCACAGCAGGTTCACCGCCCGGAAGGCGTCGTTGAGGCGGCCCTCGATGTGGAAGCCCTGGGTTCCTCGGGCCACGGTGCCCATTGGACGCAACCAATCGTCCAGGACTTCCATCCCCGCGTCGGGGAGCGCCCCCGCCGGGGTCACGGCCACACCCATGAACTCCGCCAGCACGTCACCGGACATGTCGTAGGGCCGGATGGGGCTGCCGTCGGGGTTCCGGGTGTAGGCGTTCTGGGGATAGTAGGTCTGCCCCAGGAGCCATCGGATGACGCCCCGCTTGGGCTGGGCCATGTCCACCAGGAACGAGCCCGCCGGGTACGCCCGGCCCTCGTGCACGAAGCCCTCCGTGGCGCGCTGCACTTCGATCCCCTGTCCCAGGAGCTTGTTCACCATCTTCTGGGCGGTGAGGGGGTCGTGCTGGTCCCCGGAGACCAGGTAAGCACGAGTCTCCGCCTCCATGCCCCGCTCGGTCTGGCGACTCGCCTTCAGGTAGCTGTTGTGGAGCACCCGCGCCCGGTTCCGGGCCGCCAGGTCCAGGGTCTCGAAGGTGGCGATCTTCTGGTTGATGACCATGTCCCGCACCGTCCACCAGCCGCCCTTCCAGGGGTTCGGGAACGTGGTCTGGGCCTCGTACTCGGGAAGCTGCCGGGTGCCCCGGAGCTGCTCGGGATGCACGAAGAGGGGGGTGGCCAGCCGCGCACTGGCCGACTCGGTGAGCATTCCGGCGATGTTGTGGAACGGAGTGATCCAGTGGAAGCCGAAGTGGCCCCACCCGGAATACTGGGCGGAGTTGACGATCCCCTCTCGGCCCTCCTGCTCGAGTCCGTAGGCGATCTGCGCGCCGTACCAGGACATCTCCCGCCACACCAGCGGATCCCCCTCCGGGCGGATGGGCTCGGCGTAGGGCGGCACGTACATGCGGGCGCCGAAGGGGCCCATCTGGTGGTGGTCCACGTACGCCTGGGGGATCCACTCCCGGAACATGATCTCGGCGCCGTACTGGGACTCCACCGTGTTCTGCATGAAGGCGTCACGGTTGTTGTCGTGGCCGATGTAGTGGTGGTACAGCTCCGGCAGCCCCACGGCTTCGTACTCGGTGCCCACCCAACGGTTGTACCAGTCCGTGACCAGGATCTGGCCGTCGGGATTGAAGGCCGGAATCTGGATGGCCACCGTCTCGTCGAGGATGCGCATCATCTCCTCGTCGGTACGGGTGGCCATCTCGTAGATGATCTCCGCCGAAGCCTGGGACGCCGCCACCTCCGTGGAGTGGAGCCCGTAGCTCTGGACCACCACCGCCTTGCCCATCTCCACGGCCCGCTCGATCTCCGCCTGGGGGGCGCCGCGGGGGTCCTGGAGCGTGGTGTTCATCGCCTTGATCGCGGCGAGGTTCGCGTGGTTTTCCGGCGACGTCACGAAGATCACCAGGAACGGCTCGCCCAGGGTGCTCAACCCCACCTGGCGCACGTCCACCCGATCGCTGGCCTGGCCGATGAGCTCGTAGTACTCCACCAGCCTGTCCCAGCGGGCCAGTTGCCGGTCGGCCCCCATCTCGAAGCCGAAGAACTCGGAGGGGGAGGGGATTTCCTGGGCGTCCAGGACTCCCAAGGACGCGCCGAGAGCCACGGCGGTGAGCAGACAGAAGAGGGATACGCGGGCCTGACGCGGGATCATAGATGACCTCCGAATGAATCGTCACGGTTCATCGACCCGAGCCCGGCGCGTGCCGCCGGTCCGACGTGGCGAGCCGACAGCGGGCAAAGTGCCTTCAGAGAGGCCTCGCTGTCTAGGTGAGGCCGGGGAACTCTCCGCCGTCCTCACCCAAATGTTCTACTCCAACCCTCAGCGTTGAGCGAAGTTGATCGGTACCGCGATCCACACGGGCACGGGGCGGTCCCCGTCCCGGGCCGGAGTGAACTCTATCACGGCGGCCACGTTGAGCGCAGCCCTATCGAGGGCCGGACGGCCGGAACTCTCGAGGATCGCGGCCCGCTGGACCTTTCCGGAGGCGTCGACGAAGATGGCGACCTCGATGCGGCCGGAGATCCGCCGCTCGAACTCCTCCGTGGCGCGATATTCGTCTTCGAGCGCCCGGGCGACCACTGCTCGGTTTGATACCTCCGGGGGGACGATGTGGGAAGGGGTTTCAAGGGCGGCCCGGATCTCCGGTGTGGCGAACTCCACCGATGGCTCGAGGCCGGCGTCGCTCCCGGCGTTCGAGCCGGAGGCGCAACCGGCCAGGATGAGACCGGTGGCGAGCGTCGTCAGTCGGAGGTGTTTCATGGCGGGCTCCGGTTGGGGTGATGGCCATCTCCTGACCGTCCCTCAAGGATCCCGGCCCCCCCCCACGTCCGGGTAGATAATCCTGCTTAATCGCCGTGCGCCACTACCCCTCGAGCTGAAACTCGTAGCTGGACGCGAACACGGCGAAAGCCACGCCCACGAGGACGCCCGCCCCCAGGATTACCGCCCAGACCGTCCCGCCCGAATTCACCTCCCTCACCTCGAACGTCGCGATGCTGTCGATGGGAATGGACCGCACGGCGCAGTTCCCGCACCCGATGTACCACGTGCGGTTGTCCAGCCCGCCCACGTATCGATCGTCCATCTGTTGGGCGTCGTTGAGGAGCACCTGCGCGCCGCCGTGGAGTGTGACCCGGACCTGCCCCTCGCTTCCGGGGGGAACCCCCTGGTGGGGTTTGAACGTCATGCAACTCGTGAGGAAGGCGACGAGGCAAAGGGTCGCGATGCATTGTCGTGCGTTCATCGGTCAGCCTCCGCTGAGGGACCAGGGGAGGGCGAAGAGCATCTCCACGAAGGCCTCCGCGAAGAACTCACCCAGGGGGTTCGGTGTCTGCCCGCCGCCCGCGGGCGGCACCACCCAACTCGCTCCGTCGGGCAGCGTGGGGAGGTCGCTGTGGTACCGGTACTCGACGATGGAGCCCAGGGGGATTCGCTTGATCTCCCGGCCCCGGACGTCGTCGACCCAGCCGACGTAGTCGCCCTGGTCCGTGAATGGGCGATGCAGTTGGACCTTTTCCCCCGACTCGGTGGTGACCCAGGCCGAACGGAGACCCGCCGGCGGAGGGGAGGTCATCTGGATCGTGCCCGGGGTGGTGCACGCTAAGACGAGTACGACCGTGAAGACGGCTACGGCTCGGATGGGGCACATGTGGCCTCTCTCGCGAGGTTCAGGTCAGCCTGCACCTTCACGATGCGAGAGAGTGACGAGCGAAGCGCTCCGTCGAAGTACGTATCCGGGTGACGAACCCTACGTAGGCGAGCGGCCTAACCTCGGTCCCCGGACCGATCCAGTGGCGGTACCGGGAGCAGGCCTTGGTCCAGGCGCTCCGGGATCGCGGTCACGTCGTAGCTCCGGGGTCGCATCAGCGGGCAAAGGGCCGGTGGAAAGGTTCCGCTGTCCAGTTGGAGTGGGGACGGCGGGACTCTAGCGATAGGCCTCCCTCGGTAGCGCCAGTCGGTCGATCAGCTCCACGAACCGCGGATTTCCCCAAAAGGGGCGGAAGAATGGGTAGTTGAGGGAATACACCCAGGAGTCGTAGGTGTCGGCAGACCGATTCAGATAGGTGATCGTCTGATCGGCGTCTCCGAGGTGTGCGTAGACCGAAGCCAAGGCGCCGGGAGAGATGTTGGGGGCCCCTTCCTGCCAAGCGGCCTCTATCTTGTCGAGGCGGTCCCGGGCACCGGATGTGTCCCCGGCCATGGCCAACACGTTGGCAGCCATGAGGACGAAGTGGGGCTCTTCGGGCGCCATGGATTCAGCTCTGAGGGCCGCAGGCACCGCCTCATCGAAGCTGCCCTTGTGGGCCAGGGCCAGGGCCAGGTCCATGAGGGCCATGATGTCGTTCGGCGCGAACGCGAGCGAACGCTCCGCGTCGGCGATGATACTCTCCCAATCGCTCATCTTGAAGCGAATCTCCGTGAGCCCGATCCGCGGCCACAGGGCGAGCGGGTCCAGGGAAATGGCCTCTTCGGCGGCCGCCTTGGCCTCGTCGAACTTGCCGAACGCCGACAAGGGGAAGGTCAGGCTGTGGTATCCGGTGAAGTCGTTCGGGGCCAGGGCGATGGTACGCCTGAACTCCTCCTCGCCACCTTCCCAATCGTAGTGATAGGCGAACTTGACCCACCCCAAAGCCCAGTGGGCGTAGGCGAGATCGTTGTCCAGGGACACGGCCCGATTGGCGGCGATTTCGGCTTGAGAGTAAGCCTCTGCGGGGGGGATTACGTGGAAGTTCCCGAAGGAGACGTAGGAGGTGGCCAGTAGGGCCCAAGCCGCGGCAAAGGTCGAATCGGCTTCCACGGCGGCCCGAAAAAGGTCCAGGGCCCTGGTCTGGTTTTCACGAGACCACGGCTGGCGCCATTGATGGCTGATGCCCCGCAGGTAGAGGTCATAGGCCTCCTGACTGTTGGTCCCCCTCGAGGCCAGGCGACTTCTCTCGTCACCTGCCAGTTCCGCTTCGAGGGCCCCGGCGATGGCCAAGGCCATCTCCGCCTGGAGCGCGAGAAGGTCCTCCATGTCGGAATCATAGGACGCGCTCCATCGCTCGAACCCCCCCTCCTCGACGTCCACCAGGGACGCCGTGATCCGAACCCGGTCGCCGTCCCTTCGCACGCCGCATTGCAGGACGTTTCGGACATTCAGGGCGCCCGCGATGTTCTCGATTCTCTCATCGGAGCCCTTGAAGGAGAATGCGGAAGTCCGGGCAGCCACCCGGAGGTCGTGGATGGCCCCCAGCCGAGTGGTCAGCTCATCTGCGAGCCCATCAGCGAAATACTCCTGGTCCCCGGCCTGGCTCCGGTCGGCGCAGGGAAGGACGGCGACCGATCGCTCGTGAGGTGTGTCCCTGCTGAAGCTGAACGCCAGGCCTGCCGTTTGGAGCCGGGCCTGGTCCTGGCTCCGTCCGCGGAGGGCGACCAAGCTGACGCCGGTCGAGGCGAGAAGGAGGGCCACCAGAATCAGTTCTCCCGGGCTCACCTCCTGTCGCCCCTTTTCGCCGTGCTGCCAGGCCAGAACCAGCGTGACGGCCAATCCGAACAGGAGAGCCACCGTCACCCCCTGCTTTATCCAGAGCGCCCACCCGAACTGGTCGGCAACGATGTCGAAGGCCTCCAGGCAAACGAAGGCCCCTGCCAGGTAGCCGACTGTCCACTGAAAGAGCTTGCGTTCCTTCAGGCGGTGGAACAGAGAGGGAAGATCCATCGCGGGCTAGCCTGCCTTTCGGGCCTGCTCGTCCATCCGGGGAAGGGTAGGGAATCCAAGGGTCCCATGGACGGCTCGGGCCGGGGGAGGGAATGTGCGGTGGTGTGATGGACCCGGGCAAGAAATGGGAATGTGCTTCCACGGTGGGCGAACCGCTGGACCGCGCTTGTGTTCAGCCCTTTGCCGCCGCACACTCCCAGGAGCACGGGGTGCGAAGTCTTCCTACAGGTCAGGGACATGCTTGAACGGCCATGTGCTGGTGAAGCAAGGGAGGCGATCCGATGAGCACGGGCCTCGGCATGGTCGCGCTAGCCGGCCTCGCCACTGTCCTCATCGCCATGACGATGCTGTGGGTCGTGAGCCTTCGCCTGACGGACGCCAGTATCGTCGACCCGTTCTGGGCCCCGGGGTTCTCCCTGGTCACGCTCGCGTACCTGATCGCCGACGGTCGCTTCGAGCCTCGTGGCGTGCTCGCCCTGGTCCTCGTCTCGGTATGGGCCGCTCGCCTGGGCTACCATCTGCTGAGACGGAACCTGAGGAGCGGTGAGGACCCCCGATACGGCGCCATGCGCGAGCGGCACGGTCCGCGGTTCGGCCGGGTGAGCCTCTTCACGGTCTTCTGGCTGCAAGCGGTCCTGTTGTGGATCATCTCCGCTCCCCTTGCCGGTTCGGTGGTTTCGGTCACACCCCTCGGGGCCTGGGATCTCCTTGGCGCCGCGGTGTTCCTGATCGGCTTCTCCCTCGAGGCCGTCGCCGATCTGCAGCTCGAGGCCTTCAAGGCCGACCGGGGCAACCTGGGCCGCGTCCTGGACACCGGGCTCTGGCGCTACAGTCGCCATCCCAACTACTTCGGCAATGCCGTGCTCTGGTGGGGGCTCTATCTCGTGGCGGTGGGTGGCGGCGCCTACTGGACCGTGTTCGGTCCCATCCTCATGACCTACCTGCTGCTCAGGGTTTCCGGGGTCACCTTGTTGGAGAAGGGCCTGGCCACGTCGAGGCCCGGATACGCGCAGTACGTGGATCGCACGTCGGCGTTCGTGCCCTGGCCTCCCAAGCGCTAGAGGGCTCTCTGCGGATTCCCAGGAGGGACCGATGGACATCTTGTCACTGGCCAAACTCTACGGCCTGACCACGGCGGTGTTCTTCGCCATCGACCTGGTATGGATCGGCGTGGTGGCAGACCGCTTCTATCAGGAGCACCTGGGCACGCTGCTCCGGTCGGACGTGGTCTGGGGTGCGGCGCTGCTCTTCTATGCCGTCTACATCGCGGGGATTCTGGTGTTCGCGGTGATCCCCGCCCTTGGAGCGGAATCCGTCGTGCGCGCTGTCGCGCTCGGCGCTTTCCTGGGGTTCTTCGCCTACGCCACGTTCGATCTGACTTGCCTGGCCCTGTTCCGGAACTTCCCGGTGATCGTGGTGGTGGTAGATCTCGCCTGGGGCACGGTGCTCACGGCCTCGGTGGCCGCCGCGGGCTATGGGATTGGGCGCTGGCTGGGAATCCCGGGCTGACCGAACCCAACTCACAATTCATCTCATACCCCCCGGGGGGCTGATGCTCGAAAACACCGATACCCTCCTCGCGATGGCCGAGATTGCCGCCGCATTCGCTGGCTTCTCGGCCCTGGTGAGTGTGCTTCGCCGGCGATCGGCCAATCCGGGTGATGCGGTGCACGATCTCCTTCGTCTTCGCCTCGTGATCTCCAGCAGCGTGGCAGGCGTGGCGGCGGCCCTGATCCCCGTGGGCATCGCCGGCTACGGCCTCGACCCCTCCACGACCTGGCGTCTCTCCGCCCTCGGCTTCCTCATCTTCGACAACGGGATCATCGCTTCGTTCGTCTCCTCCTACCGACCGGTGAAGGGGACCTTCGATCCCGACAGGCTGGCGGTGGTGGTCGTGTCGTCTCTCGAGCTGTTGGAGCAGGGGAGCCTCCTGGCGGTATTGCTCCTCCCCTCGTTCGAAAACGGGCCGGCCCTCTATGTTACCGCCCTGATCGCGAACATCTGTCAGGCCGGATTCATCTTCGTCCGTTTCGTCGGCTCGGCGTTCGGGCATACCGCGGAGGAGGTGGCGTCCTGATGCCCCGCCGGCGGAGATCGTCGACGGGCTCCACGTGGACCGGGTGGTGCAGGGCCGAGGGATCTCCTTGCAGCCGAACTGAGGCGAGTCCTACCTTCCCCCCTTATGCGGAGCGATCGGTCTCCAGCGCGACTGGATTCCCGTCCCGCCACCGCACGTTTCGCCCCCTGACCGGCTCGCACCACGGCACCCCTTTCGGGTCCTTGAATGGCTGACCACCTCCGGGACACCATCGAGCGTAACCTCCCGCGCCGCTACACGATCGTTCGCGAGATCGCCCGCGGCGGGATGTCGTGGGTGTTCCTCGCACGGGAAAGCCACCCGGAGCGCCTCGTCGTCCTGAAGGTGATGGACAGCAAGTTGGATCAGATGGGGAGGCAGCGCTTCCTGCGGGAGGTCAACGTGACCTCCAGGCTGTCGCACCCCCATATCGTCCCCATCTTCGCTGCCGGCGAGGTGGACGAGTCGCCGTACTACGTGATGCCCTACATCGAGGGCGACACCCTGGCGGACCGGATTCGAAAGGAAGGTCCGCTCCCGATTCCCGAGGTAATACGCATCACGGCCGAGATCGCTCGGGGGCTGGATTACGCCCACGGCCAGGGCATCATCCACCGGGACGTCAAGCCGGACAACATCCACTTCCAGGGCTCGCACGCTCTCGTGGCAGATTTCGGGATTGCCCGGGCGCTCGGCGAAGCGGGGCGGGGAGCGACCGAGCACGGACTCATCCTGGGCACGGTGGATTACATGGCTCCGGAGCAGGCGTCCGATGCCAGCCGGGTGGATGGTCGAGCGGATCAGTACTCGTTGGCCTGCGTCGTCTTCGAGATGCTGGCAGGTGAGCCTCCCTTTCCGGGCAAGACCCCCCATTCCATCATAATCCGCCACTCGTCGGAACCCCCGCCGTCGGTCCGAACCCTGCGACCGGTCGTGGGCGAAGGGGTCGCGCAGGTCCTGCACCGGGCGCTCCAAAAGACTCCCAGTGATCGGTTCCCGGACGTTCTCTCGTTCAGCCGGGCCCTCGAGTGCGCGTTCGATGCCGAGTCGGCCTCTCCACGAGCCTCGGTCCCGACCGATGGCAGGCGCGGGGATCGACGGGGTCGAGTCGGGCGAGCGGCGGGACTCGCGGTCGCGACCGTCGTCGCCGCGGTGCTGATCGCGGTCTTCGTTCCCAGAGCCGAACAGGCGAATGGGCGGGAATACCAGACGACCGTCGCCGTTCTTTCACCCGAGGGGCAGGTGGTGGGGGGGGACGCTTCGGCCGACCCCGACGAGTTGGGCGACTTCCTGGCGAACGAGATCAGCAACGCCATGACCTCGGTCCCGTCCATCGGGGTCGCGTCCTACTACTCCACCCGCGCCATCCAGGATCGGACCCTCACCGTCCGCCAGATCCTCGATGCCCTCAACGTCGATTACCTCGTCGAGGTCCGGCTGGGCCTACAGGGCGACCGGGTCTCCGTCCAGGTCGGCTACCTGGATTCGGACGATCGCCAGATCCCTGGGCCGACGTGGAACATCCAGGTCGGCGAGTGGCTCGACGCGCAGCCCAGGATCGCTCGGGAAGTGGTGCAGGACTTCACCGTACGATTCACCACCGATGCTCAGCCCAACCTCCCCCGGCAGACCATGGCCAGCCCGGGACAGCGCGATCTGGTCATCGGGAACGAGTTCCTGGGACGCAGGACGCCCACCGGAATCACACTGGCCGTGGAAGCCTACTGGAGAGCCGTCGAGCGGGACCCGGACTACGGACTCGCCTGGGCGAAGCTCTCCCAGGCTTACGCACTGGCGTTGACGTACCGATACGACCTCGGGCTGGACGCCTACCGGATGGCTGGGCTCGCGGAAGCCCTGGCTTCGCGGGCGGTGGCTGAGGCACCCCAGGATGCGGATGGGTATGCCGCCCGGAGCTACATCCGGGCGCTGTCGGGAGCTCCTACCCGGCTGGCGGTGGAGGATATCGATCGGGCCCGCAGCCTCGAGCCGAACAACCCGGCCGTCCCGAGCTGGTCGGCCCGGATCCATGCACTGGAGGGGAATCTGGAGGAGGCCCTGGCCGAAGCCCTTCGGGGCGCGGAGTTGGACCCGCTCCACTCCGGCCGGCAAATCGCCGTGGCCTTCCAGGCGTTTCACATGGGCCGTCATGAGATGGCGGTGGAATACGCCGAAGCGGCCCTCGAACTCGAGCCCAACTTGATGCTTCCCAGGTTGATCAAGGCCCGCAGTCTGGTGCTCCTCGATCGGCCGCAGGAGTGCCTGGCCATGGAATTGGGGCCGCACGATGGAACCCGGGCACTGTGCCTGTGGGCGTCCGGCGCCGAGGCCGAGGCCGTGGCCGTGGCGGCCGATCTGGTTCTGCGATCCGGCACCCCGACCCGGGAGGGATTTACGACCGTCATCGTCGCGGAGGACCTGGCGGTCTTCTATGCATTCACGGGAAACGAGGAGGAGTCCCTGCGTTGGATTCGGACCGCGTTCGAGCAGTCACCGACAGGCGTCGAGCTCCGGGTCCTCCAGTCCGGCCTCTTCGACTTACTGCGATCGTCCGCGGAGTTTCGTCGCGTGATCGAGGAACTGCGCTCCGGGCTGTATGACCGAGTGAGCGCGGCGTGGAGCGGCGACCTCGAACCGCAGGCCCTAGCGGAGCTTTCCCACTGAGCGGTACCCTGCACGGGATCGAATCTCTCCTTGCGGCGATTCCATCCCCTGCGTCTCTTGTCGCATGGCCAAACAACTGATGTTCCCCCGATGAACCCGTCCGAACTCTTCGAAGAGCTGAAGCGCCGAAGGATCGCGCGACGAGGGTTGCTCTATCTCGTCGTGGCCTGGGTCGTCATCCAGGTCCTCGACATCGTCTTTCCGGCGCTGAACGTTCCGGAATGGGCCATGTCCATGGTGGTCGTGCTGCTCATCGTGGGATTTCCCGTGGCCATGGTCCTGGCGTGGATGTTCGAGACCCCCGCAGCCGTGGCTCAGGGCCGGAGGCGCCCCAAACGGACGCCCAAGAGGCCGGACGGTCAGGCCGGGAAGGAGGAGGACGCCGATGCCCCCCGCTCCATTGCCGTGCTCCCCTTCGTGAACCTGAGCGACGACAAGGAGAACGAATACTTCTCAGACGGCATGACCGAGGAAATCCTCAATGCCCTCACGAAGATCCCGGAGCTCCGAGTGGCGTCCCGGACCTCATCCTTCGCGTTCAAGGGGATGGTGAAGGACGTGCAGGAGATCGCCGACGAATTGCGTGTGGACACGGTCGTGGAGGGGAGCGTACGCAAGGCGGGGGACCGGGTGCGGGTCAGCGCCCAGTTGATCGATGCCGAGGACGGCTACCACCTCTGGTCCGAGACGTACGACGGGGGGCTGGAGGACATCTTCAAGCTCCAGGACTCCATCGCCCGATCCATCGTCGACGCCCTCAAGATCGAGCTGGTGGGCACCGGTGATTCCCTCGTCGATCCCGAGACGGCGGACGTCGAGGCCTATACCCACTACCTCAAGGGCCGCTTCTTCTTCTACCGGTTCCAGCAGGACGATCTGAATCGGAGCCTGGAGCAGTACAACCAGGCCCTGGAGCACGATCCTGACTACGGCCGGGCATACGCGGGGATCGCCGACACATGGATGCAGCTCGCCGACGATTGGGTCCCCCCTGAGCAGTCCTATCCGGAGGCCAAGTCCGCGGCCCAGAAGGCCATCGCACTGGACGAGTCCCTGGCCGAGGCCCACACGGCGCTGGGCAAGGTGTACGGTTGGTTCGAATGGGACTTCGACCGCGCCGAGCTCGCCCTGAGAAGGGCCGTGGCGGCGAATCCCCGGTACCCCGACGCCCACTGGGGACTGGCCAGCATTCTTCCCCCCAATGGACAGCTCGATGGCGCCATCGAAGAAATGCGCGCCGCGCTCGCCCTGGACCCGCTCTCGCCGGTATTCAGCTACTTCCTGGCGCGCTTCCTCATGTTCGCGGGACAGCTGGACGAGGCCGTGGAAGAGTCGAAGCGCACCGCCGAACTGGACCCGACTTCGTTCCGGGCTCTACAGGTGCTGGGTCAGTGCCATTTGCTTTCTGGAGAGCCCGAGCTCGCCCTGGAGCGCTTCCAGCGTGCCCACGAGGTGAGCGGTGTGGTGTCGGTGAACGCCTACATCGCCCGGGCCCTCGCGGACCTGGGTCGAAAGGACGAGGCCCGGGAGCTTCTCGATCGGGCCCAGTCGGGTGACGCCTACGTCCGCTCCGAGTTCATGGCGGCCGCCTGGGGCGCCCTCGGAGAGTTCGACAAGGCGTTCGAGGCCCTGGAGACGGCCCTCGAGGCGCGGAGCGCGGGGCTCATCTACTGCCACGTGGATCCGGCCTACGACACCCTCTGGGGTGATCCCCGCTTCGACGACATCGCGTCCCGCATCGGGCTCAAGCGCGAAGCCTAGCCCCGGCCAGGCGGGTTCTTGGAACTTCTCGGCGGCCCCGACGGTTCGGCCCACAGGAGCCGGCTCTCCCCGGTGCGGGATCCACCCGTTGCCGGGAGTAGGCCAACGGTCGAAGGGGGAGGGGTATGAGAATCAACATCGCCAGGGCCGCCGTCGCAGGGATCATCGGAACCGCCGTGATGACCGTGGTGGGCCTCTATGTGGCGCCACTGATGGGCATCCCGGCCATGAATCCTGCCGTCATGCTGGCCGGTGCCATGGGCGGCGTCGCGATCCTTGGCTGGGCGGCGCACTTCATGATCGGGATCACGTTGGCCGTGGGGTACGCGGTGGTGGGGCGCAACCTGCCGGGCGCACCCTGGGCCAGCGGCGCACTCTACGGGCTCGCGCCCTTCCTCCTCGCCCAGGTCGCGGTCATGCCCATGATGGGCATGCCCTTCTTCTCAGGCTTCGGCGCCATGGCGGTGGGGAGCCTGGTGGGGCACCTGGTCTACGGTGCCGTGGTGGGTGCGGTGTACGGCGGGGCTTCGGAGGCCCAGGTGGTTCCCGCCAGCGCCTGATGCGTTGAACGCCGGTGCAGTGCCGGCACGGCAGGCAATGGGAAGAGGGGGAGCCCGCCGGATCTCGGCGGGCTCCCCCTCGCGGCCTTCCTCCTGCCGGATTCCTGGTGTCGCTGCGACCGATTCGCGTTTCCCGCGGCCCGATCCCATCTTGTTCCGCAAGTTCCGCGCAGGTCCCGCGCGAGTCACCGCGAACCCCTCAGGTTGGTGCGATGAAACCCCAGCCCAGCGCCCACGCTCGCCGAATCCCCCTCGGTCGAGGATCCCAAAACGGTAGCGCCCTCGACCTGGACCTGACCCCTCGTGTTCTCCTCATGGGCCGCTGAAGATGGAATTCCTCGCCCTCGTCGGTCTCGTCGTCGTAGCCTGGGTCGTAGGCGGGCCCATTCTCTTGGTGATCGTGCTTCGGCGCACAGGAGCCCAATCGAACGAACTCACCGCGCTCAAGAAGGAAGTGCACGCCCTCCGTGGCCGGATGAGCGAGATCGCCCCGGACAGCGGGGTGGCGTCGGAGAAGGAATCGGCTTCGGTCGATGTCCCGCCTGGTACGGCTGCGGAGATGCCGCCACAGCCGACGACGCCTCCGGCCGGGGGGCTCGCGCCTCCCCCGGAGACGGTCGGACGGCCTCGGTGGGTGGATCGGGATTGGTGGGAAGGCGGTCCGCAGGTCGAGGGCACAGAAGATGTGGAGAGGGCGGAGACTGAGGCGTTCGAGCCTCCAAGCCCGCCGGCCGAGAGCGTCCCGGCTCAGTCGGGGGTGTCCGAGTCGGTCGCCCTGACGGAGCGTCGATCCGCCATCGACTTCGAGACGCTCATCGGAACAAAGTGGCTCCTCAGGGTCGGCCTCGGGATCCTGGCCATCGCCCTCGCGCTATTTGCCCGCAGCGTCCTACCCCAACTCCCCGCGGTGGCCAAGGTCGCGCTCGCCTATGCCTCGGCCATGGCCCTTTTCGGGGTGGGTCGGGTGTTCGAGCACCGGCTCGAGAGGTTTGCCCGCCCCGTCATGGCGGCTGGGCTGGCGTTCGGCTTCTTCGTGGCGTTCTCGGCCCACTTCGTTCCCGCCATGCGTGCCGTGTCTCTCCCGGTGTCCATCGGTTGGATGGCGCTGAGCATGGGGTCGGTGCTGGCCTTTGCCACGCGCTGGCGCTCTCAGCCTACCGCCCTATTGGGAATCGTATTGGGCCATATCTCGGCGTTCGTCGCGGTGGGCGGAGCCCCGGTCTATTCCCTTGTCCTGATCTCGTTCCTCGCGCTCACCGCGGCGGCGTTGATGCTGCGCCACTCATGGATGGCGGTGGGGATGGTGGGGGTGGTGGCCTCGTACGCATCCCATCTTCTCTGGTTCGCCCCCGGCGCTTCCACCCAGGCGGGCAACCCGGGCTTCTTCTTGAACCTCGCGTTCCTCACTTCCTACTACGGTATCTTCCTCATCGGTGACGTGCTCTGGTGGCGGCGGGATCGGGACCGGGACGAGGGTGAGCTGACCGCAGTCCAGGTCCGTTCAGCGCGCCAAATAGGTCCTACCAACCTGGTGCTCTTCGCCTCCCTGGTGTCGATGGTCTTCTTCATGACGAGGGCGGAAGCCGAGGCGATCGAGTGGTTCTACCTGACGCTCGGAGGGTTCCAGGGTCTGCTCGCCTGGTACTACTGGCAGATCGAGCATCGCGACTTCCTCTTCTACCCGGCATTCGGCACGATTCTCTGGACGCTGGGCTGGTTCGCCGCGCTGGACGCCATGGCGCTCAACCTGGTGCTTACCACCCAGGCGCTCCTGCTCCTCCTCGCCGCCCATTACACCCGGCTGCTCACCTTCCACGTGCTGGCGCAACTCGCGCTCGTGGTGGCGTTCGTCCACTACCTCTACTTCCCTTCGCCGGCAGGATCCTCCATCGGATTGGCCCTTGGAGGGCTGGGAGTGGCTGCCGTCTACCTCCTCAAGGCCAGTCTGGAAGAGATCTGGTACGGCTTCGGGCCCGACTCGGGGGAGTTGGCCGATCTTGAGACCAGCGGGGAGGCGCACGGTCTGGAAGCGCACCTCGGAGGGATCCTGCGGAATGTGGGACCCTATCTGGCCCCGGCCCACGCGGCGTTGGGAGGGTTCGTCCTCGTCAGGGAGTTGGCGCGAGCCCTGGGTCTGGAGCCCGGTCTGGTCATCGCCCTGATCCTGGCCCACGGATTGCTCGCGGGCATCGTTCTCATGCGACGCAGTGGTGCACTGCTGTTCGCCTTCACGGCAGTGGCTTTCGCCGGTCCATACTTCGCCAGCGAGAGTGGGCTGACCGTGCCCACCCTCGCTTTGCTGGTCGGGATGATCACCATCGCCTTGGTCGTCCTCCACACCCTGGCTCGACCGGCCTATGAGAGCATCTCCCATCCGGGGGTCGTCCACGCCCAAGCCGTCGGAGTCGTCGTCCTGGTGGGGTTCGGCGCCGCTGTGACGAACCTGGACTTTTCACCGGACCTCTATTTGATGGCCATGGTCGTCCCGTTCCTGCTCTTCGCTTTCCAGGAGCGCATGGTCTCCATTGAGGGCCTCGAGGTCACCGGGCCTTCGGAATCGTCCCAGGGCCTTCCTGCCTGGCTCTCCCCCGCCGTCTGCCTCGGGTCGGCGCTCCTGGTCTATCCGCTGTCCCTAGAGGTGTTCGGACCCCTGCCGGTTACCCTCGCCTGGGTGGCGGGCTGGACCCTGGTGTTTGCCCTGATCGCCAGGGTCCGAGGCAGCACACAGATGCTCCTGGCAGCCATCGCCCTCCTATGGCTCGGCTACATGGCCATGGGGACCCAGACTCTCGACGTATGGGGTGCCGCCCTGCAGTCCATCTGGATCGGCTCGGTGGTGACCCTCGTGCCCCTCATCCTGGCCATTGGGATGGATCGGGCGGTGGGAACGGAGGTCTCAGATGAAGATCCGACGGCCGCCCCCGCCAACCTCGTCACGTTGGCCACGTACGGGCTGGGACTCCTGCTGGTCGGCGCCCTCGCCCATGCCCAGCTGCCGGCCGGGTGGTTTGTGCTCGCGGCCTCAGGGTTCGCCTTCGGCCTGATGGTGCTGGGTCCCCGTATTGGCGCGGATCGGGCCGTACCCTCAGGTGTCGCGGCCTTCGTGGTTCTCCACTGGACTGTGATGGTCCAGGCCCAGGCGGGGGATGCGTCGGGTGGCGTCATTGTGCTGGCGCCCCTTCTCCTGTTCTCGATTCTGACGCTCCTGGCCGAGCGATGCATGACGGACGAATCGGCGCTCCCCATGTTCGCGGAAATGTGGGGGAGGGCCCGGACCGTTCTGGTGATCCTCGCGGCCCTGACCGGGATGCTCGCGGTCTACGGGTCAGAGCCCGTCGGACCCCAGTGGGCCACTGCCGGTTGGGCCGTCCTCGCGGCTGGGCTCATGGTCGGGGGCTTCGCCATTCGCGCCTCGTCCTATCGTCGAGTCGCCCTGGCCATGCTAGGGATCTGTCTGCTGCGGGTCTTCGTCGTCGATACGCAGGGGCTCTCGGATAGTGCGCGGACAGGCGTCTTCCTGGTTCTGGGCCTTTGCCTGGTCGGCGTGGCGTGGCTCTACAATCGGTTCTCCGAAGAACTGAAACGGTGGTTATGACGCGCTCCTGAGCCGCTTGTGCGATCACGCCACCGCCGCCAACTTCCGCGCCGCCCGCCTCCGCCTGAAGAACTCCCGCCGCCGGTGATGGACGAAGGACGGCTCGTAGAGCCGGCTCATCAGGTCCCTGAACCCCACCTCGAGTTCCTCCACGCTCATGAGTTCCGGCACGAAGTTGACATCGAAGAGGGTGCACAGCTCCCAGGCGCCCGGGTTGAGGATCCGGCCTTCGCCCAGAAGCCGACGGTAGAGCGGCGTACCGGGGAAGGGGGTCAGGACCGTGATCTGGACCTCGTAGAGCCCGGTCTCTCTCACGAAGTCGTACACCGCGTCGAAGGAACCCGCATCGGTCCCGTCCAGGCCCAGCACGAAGCACCCGTTCACCGTGATCCCCGCATCCTGGATCGCGGCGATGTCCCGCTTGTAGCCGTCGAGCTGCCGTCGCTTCCAGTTGCACTGCCGCTCAAGTCCCTGGAGCCCGTCGGCCTGGGGGGTCTCAAGGCCGACCAGGATCTGGGCGCAGCCGCTCTCCTTCATTCCCCGGAGCAGCTGGGGGTCCCGGGCCACGGAAATGTCGCACTCGGTGAACCACTTCAGGCCCAGGCCCCGCAGGCCTGCGACCAACGCTCGCCCGTGCTTCTTGCTGGCGAAGGTGTTGTCGTCGGCGAACTCCAAGAACGGCTCGTCCCAGATCTTCCGGATCTCGGCGATCTCCTCCAGGATTCTCGCGACGGGCTTGGTGCGATAGCCGGGCCGTAGCCGGATCGACGCCGCGCAGAACTCGCAGTTGTAGGGGCACCCGCGCTGGGTCTGGACGGTGATTCGGTTGTAGCGCTCCGGGTCCAGGAGATCGAAGCGGGGCATGGGAGAGTCGGCCAGATCGAAGGGGGTGCAGCCCGCGTTGTAGCGGGGCATCAGCGTTCCAGCCTCCAGATCCCGAACGAGCCGGGGCCAAACGGGTTCCGCTTCCCCGACGACGATGGCGTCGGCGTGGGCGGCGGCCTCCTCGGGCTGAAGCGCGACGTGCAGTCCGCCGAGAATGACCGTGACGCCGGCTTCCCGATAGCGGTCCGCCAGCTGGTAGGCCTCCTTGATCATGGCCGTGAAGCTGGAGATGGCCACCACGTCGAACGGTCCCGGGAGTCCTTCGAGCGCGCTGACGTCCGGGACCTCGACGTATTCCACCTCGATGTGGGGCGGGGTCATCCCAGCCAGGGTCAGGAGCCCCAGGCTGGGGAGGGAGGCGATCACTTCGCTCCGCTCCACGAACCCCGGCAGGTTCAGGCCGAGCTCCATCAACTCCGGGCTGTGCACTCTCACGCCGCTCATGGCGATGAATCCGATCTTCATAGTGTCCTCCCCAGCTCCGCGAGGATGAGTATGATCCCCACCGTCACCCCCGTGACGGGGATGAAGAACAGGTGCCGGAACGGCTCCTTCCTCCACGCGGTCAGGAAGCAGCAGGCGGGCATGGTGACGGCCCCGATCAGGAACGCCACGGCGGCCGTCCGCATGGGCTCCGGGGCAACGAGGTGGTGGGTGAGTGCGAACAGGAGGTTCACGAACCCCAGCCCGAAGAAGGAGATGTGGCCGAGGCGCGTCATGCGGCGCCGGAAGCTCCCGTAGCCCCCCATCCAGGCCTCTCGGTGGAAGAAGAGTCCGATGGCGGCTCCTGACAGGACCCCACCGCCCATCCCTATCCACCCCGCCATGAGCATCGTCCCGGTGATCGAGTCCACGGTCTGCCTCTCTGCCGTTCGGATTCCAGGGGCCCGGATACGGATGGGCCCGGTGACCACCGAACGATGCGGGGAGGCGGGGAGGCGAAAGATCCGCCAAGTGACGTAGGGGGCAGGGCAGGAATACGTACGGTTGGGTAGGACAGTGCCTCCGGGACCCCCGAAACGCGAAGAAGTTTTGCTGAAAAAAAACATTTGTTCCTGTGAGGCCAGCGGTATTAAGTTGGAACTACAGTAGTTCACACCAATCCAGGAGGTGGCCAAATGAAGAGGGTTCTCGGGTATGCCATGCTGGCTCTTCTCGCCACGCCGCTGTGCCTGCAAGGACAGATTCGGCTGGGGATTTCCGGCGGGGCGGGGAACTTCACCGGTGATGATTTCGAGGGCTCCCAGACCGGCTGGACCGTGGGCGGCGAGCTGGTCTACCCCCTGGCCTCAGGGTTGGAGATCGGTGGTCTTTTCGACTACTCGTCCTACGGCGTGGATGACGTCGATACCGTTGACGCCAACGTAATGGACATCTATGGAGTCGCGCGGTATCCGTTTCCTGGGGAGCGCGCCCGGTTCTTCGTCGGCGCGAAGGGTGGCTATTCCAGGCTGTCCGCAGATTCTGAGGGACAGTCGCTGAGTGCCAGCGGCTTCGCCGTCGGTCCGACGGTGGGGGTCAGAATCCCCCTCTCGCGGATCAGCATCGACATCGCCGGGGACGGGATGTACACCAGTTACGGCGATGCCGAGTTCGAAGGCACGACCATCGAGGACTCGTCCTCCTCCGGCTTCCGCTGGATCGCCCGGGCCGGGATTTCGATTCCGCTAGGGAGCTAGCGTCCCAGCTTGACCCCGGGGAGATGCCAGTCCTCTCGGACTCGGCGCCTCCCAACGTTGGACCAGAGCGCCCACCCAGTCACCGTAGACTGGGTGGGCGCTTTCTCGTCTCGCCAGGGACCGGTGCCCGGTACGCTCCAGGCTATCCCGCTGCGGGTTTGCCCTGCGTACGCTTGTCCAGCCGCGCCGAGAACTCCCTCATGACGCGAAGGTAGAGTTCCTTCCCGAGGACCTGATCCTCATAGCCTGCGTCGATGTTTGGGTTGTCGTTCACCTCGATGACCATGACGCCCTCCTCCGTCTCCTTCACATCCACCCCGTAGAGACCGTCTCCCAAGGCCCGGGCCGCGCGGACGCCGGCTTCAAGCACCGCCGGGGGAACCTCCTCCAGCGGCAGCGTGTCCACGTCGCCTTCCCCAACCCCGCCGGAAGCCTGATGGTCGAGGATCTGCCAGTGACCCCGGGACATGTGGTAGCGGCAGGCGAAGAGCGGTTCTCCAGCGAGAACCCCGATGCGCCAGTCGAAGCGTGTGGGTACGAACGCCTGGGCAAGAAGGAGCTCCGTCTCCTGAAACAAGGCGGCCGACTTCTCCTCCAACTCGGCCCGGTCAGCTGCCTTGACCACTCCCCGTGAGAATGAGCCGTCCGGGACCTTCAGGACCACGGGATACCCCAATTCCGATTCCGCCCGGTCCAACTCGCCCCCGGTGAGGATCAGGCTCGGTGGCGTGGGGATACCCTCCCGCTCCATGAGCTCTTTGAGGAAGATCTTGTTGGTGCAGCGCAGGATGGAGTCCGGGTCGTCGATGACCACCAACCCCTCGCTGGCCGCCGTTCGGGCAAACAGGTACGTGTGGTGGTTCACGGCGGTGGTCTCACGGATGAACAGGGCGTCGTACTCGCCCAGCCGGCCAAGGTCCTTTCGGGTGATGAGCTCGGCCTCGATTCCCAACTCCCGCCCGGCCCGGATGAAACGATTCAGAGCTCGATGGTTGGAGGGCGCCAGGGCCTCTTCGGGATCGTGCAGAATCGCCAAGTCGTAGCGAAGCGACTCGCCCCGGTCCCTCGGCGGGGCCCATCGTCGGCCCAGGTGGCGTCCCAGGGCCGCGAGGAACCGAGGGCGGTCATCACTCTCCAACGAGCGCAGCCCGACGGTACGGATCGAGTCGATCTGCCAGGTGCCGTTGCGCTTCAACTGGACTCGCAGGATCGGTGCGGGGAAAGCTTCGAAGAGAGATCGGCTCAGGGACCTCAGTTGTTCGAGCTGAGCCTCGCCGAAGAACACCATCAGTTCCAATCGGCCCCTTGGATCGGCCTGCGGTCCGTTCTCCAGGGCTTGATCCAGGGACCTCTCCAGCGCCTCGACGTCCGTCGCGTAGAGACGCTTGCGGCTCAGGTCCTGCAGCGTCCGCACCGATGGGAGCACCCGCTGCCCCCGGGCCTCCGCAAGCAGGGAGGCATAGTATCCCGGCGAACGGTACTGGGTGTTGTGGCATAGGTTGAGGACCCGCAGCCCCCGAATCCGGGACCAGCGTCCGTCGCTCAGGTATTCCCGGACTCCGATGACCGTGTGTTGGGGAATCTCCCGACTCACACGGGCCGGATCGTCTGCAAGGAGGACCAGGCGAGGACTCATGCTCGGTTGTCCCCTCGCGGCTTGGCCCCGGCCTTCATCCGGCCCCGGATTCCCGAGGCGGCTCGCGATCCGGATCGGCGTTTGGCCTTTCCGGCGGATACGTATACGGCGGCCTGGAGTCCACGACGTCCGTAGCGCGTCATCCGGTTGAAGAGGCTCCGCCCGATGGGGAGGTGGATGGAATCGGACACGACCTCGCCCTCCTCCTCGTCCACGAAGGGGTCATGGACGTAGACGAAGTGCTCGTCGAACCCCGTGACCACGACCCAGTGGGGCGTGCGTTCCTGGTAGATTTGCCAAGAGCTGATGAGGATCAGGGGGATCTGGCCCTCCTGGAACCTCCGTTCGGTCTCTGCAAGGGAAGTGGGGCCGACTCGGATGGGAACGCCCCGGTCTTTCAGCTGGGATTCCATATCCTCCTGGACGAGAGCGATGACCTCCCTCTTCTCCGGGGAGCGGACCGTCTCCTGGAGGTGGGCGCCGTGGGAGCTGAGCAGCACCTCCACATCGAAGCCTCGGGCACTGGCCGCTAGAGCCAGTCCGAGCGGGCCACAGCCTCCGGGCCCGCTGGTCATGAAGACGGTGGTCGCCTCCCGCCAGAGATGGAGCTCAGTCCTGCGACTCATTTCGACGTCGGGCGCCAACGATCGCATGGCCATCATGAGGGCGGCCGGTCCGCAGGTGAAGTCCAGGCTCTGTCGGTAGTAGGGGACCTTCGCGAGATCGGGCTTGAGTCGGTCGCCGAGCTGCTTCTCGTAGCGCCAGGCGTCCATGTGATCGTCGTAATAGTCGTCGTACTCGCCGAACTTGCGGTATCCCTCTGACTCGAAGAGGGCGATGGACGCCCGGTTGTCCTTGCGGATCTCCGCCCGGATCCACGCCCGTTCGTTCTCCCAGGCGGCGGACTCCGCGGCGGCTAGCAGCGCTCGGCCCACCCCGCGTCCACGGGCGTTTGGGTGCACCGCAATGGAGTAGAGGCGCGCCGTGGCGCTCGCCCTGGAGAAGAGGAGGACCGAGTCGCCCACGATGCCCAACTCGGACTCTTCTGCGAGGAGAACGGCGGCGTTCGCTCGGGTCAGCAGGTGCCGAAGTTGGCGCCGGCTCAGCCTGTCGATCTCGAACGCGGTCTCCTCCAGTTCAAGGAGATCGTCGATGTCGTCAGCTGTAGCGGTCCGGACGGTGAGGGCCACGATCGCCGTATTACGGGGGAGTGCCGTGGAGGGCTGGATCGCCTCCGGTCCTGGGTCGGCACCCCCGGGATGGGTTGAAGATAATCGATCGCCGGAGAAGCGAAGAGGTGGCGGCTCCGGGGCTCAGGGACAGGAGGTCCTTCGGTAGCGGAACTCGACCCGGCGGCCCTCCTCGCCCGGCCCCCCGTCGATCCACGCACGTAGGGAGTCCGGACCCACGGGGCGGTAGCCGATGCGGCGGGGGAAGTCATGATCGGGGTTCTCCACGACCAGGGCCGTGTCCGATACGATCGTGGCCGTGAACGCGGCGGAGGCCTGACCCGAGGGATGGGCTTGGAACTGCACCACGCCGTCCACCGCTCTCAGCAGAATCAACTCATAGGCCGCCGAGGCTCCTTCCCGTGTGGTCCGGCTCATCCCGACCATGGTCCCGGACCGAGGGCGCATCCACTGCTCCTCGACGAGCAGGCCGGGGCGGGCCTGCTCCCAGCAACCGGCGAGCCAGGACAGCTCCTCGAGGGCAGCTGGCTCCTGGCCCGTCAGCCCCCCGGCCCACAGCGCGACCGCGAGACCCGCATAGGCTGCGCTGCGGGCCGGAAACTTCGGTAGATGCCTCGCGGCGTGCGAAGGGTCAGGCCCCGAGGTCCGCAACGATCTGTCCGGATACCAGGGCGGATTCCTCATCGTCCAGAACGGGGCTCACCTCGATGTCCAGGGCCGGGTTCCACTGTCCCAGGTACCGGAACAGGGCCGCGGCGTCCGAGGTCTCCACGATGAGCACGCCCGTGAGCGAGGCCATGTCGTGCCAGCGGCCGATATAGGTGACTCCTTCGGCCATCTCCCTGCGCTGCTCGGGGGTCAGGGATGCCCAGTTCTCCAGAACCTCGACTCGCTTGTCCTCGTGGATTCGCCAAGTGACCATGAACTTCATGAGTATCTCCTCTGATGGGGCTGGCTGTGGCTTCCAGCGATCAGAGCACGGATCACCGGTGAGCCCTCGTACGGGAATCACACAGTTGGGCGAGGCTGGATAAAGCGCAACTAATCCCTCGGGGCCGGTGCCGGCGAAAGGGGAGGGGCGGCCCCATGGCTGAAGCCGCCCCCCGTCAAAGGTGTGTCACGTCGTGTGCTGCGGCCGACCGGTCAGCAGCGCAGCTCCAAAGCGTAGGAAACCTCGCCGTCGGCGCCTACCCTCACTCGAATGAAGAGCTTGCCGCGGTCGGGGCCCGTCTGAGGCATCTCGAACCGCATTGTGAAGCTCGACGTCATGGACTTCTTGTCCGTGATCACGCCCTTCACCTTTTCGTTGACCAGCGCCTTGTAGGTCTTTCCGTCCGGAAGGGGAGTGAGTTCCAGGTGCCCCTTCGCGTGGAAGGTACTCATGAAGTTCCCCGACGGAGTCACGACTACATGTTGCTTGAAGTCAACGGGTCCATATACATGTAGATAATCGGTTTGTGGATCTCCGCAGAAGGGCTTGGGAATGACCTGATCGAAAACGATCGTCAGGTCCCGCTTCAAGACGCCGGGGTCACCGTAGCCCACCTCGGGGACGCCGATGAGCATGGCGAAGCCGTCGGTGGCGATCCCGTAGTTCCCCTGTCCGTCGGCGTTGGGGATGGCTCCGGTGGCTGCCAGGATCGGCGCGAGTTGGGGGATGTCCGCCATGGCGTCCCAGATCACCTGGGGGATGGTCCGCCACCAGCCCGTGCCCATGTCGTTGATGGGGAACCCCGGGGGAGCGACCATGGGCGTCCACTCCAGCCCGCCGGCCACGGCCGGTGCAAGGAGATCCGCCAGCAGGACCTGTTCTGCAGTCTCCCAGGAAAGGACCTGGTGATCGGTCGTGTTCGGGATGAGGAAGTCCCAGTGCACCGCGCCCAGGGTGTATTCCCCCATGTCGAACAACCGGAGGTGGAAGCGGAGGGGGGCGTAGTCGCCGCACTGGAGTTGGATCGCGGCGCCGGCCCACCCCGCAGGCTCCGCATACCCGGCCTGGGCCGATCCGATTGCATCGGTCCACGTGCACGCGAGGGGCCCGGAGCCCAGGGGGCCGACTCTACCCAGCTCCAGCGACATCAGGCCCGCCCGGATCATGCGCGGGTCGGCGCCCGGCCCGACGAAGATGACGTTGATGGGATCCTTGGCGAACGGCATCGCCGGAGCCAATGGGTCGGATGCCGTCCAGGGCCAGAAGACCAGGTCGCCGTCCCCCGGCACCGGGACGGTGGCCAGATGGCCGTCACCGCTCAGTTCGAGGAGAGGGCTGGGGGCGGGGGATTCAGGGTCTGGACTCACCGGGGTAGGCCCCTGATCGGCACAGCCGGCCGCCAGGAGCAGGACCAGGGTGATTCCCGCAGTGCGAGGAACGGAATGACGAGCCATGATCTTGGTCCTCCCACGGCCGTTGGGCCGCCTTTATGGGGTGCCCGTGAAGAACCCTGGTCCAGGCGGGTCCGACTTTCGGCACTAGCGGGAGGTGATGTTGCCGATGCCGGATGGGACCTTGGGGTCCTGCCGGGTTCTGATGAGGGCGGGCGGGCGCCCACGGCGAGTGCACCTTAGCCGGAACTTAGATTCGCACCCGCCTCGACGAAAGTCCGGGTGCCGAGTGTCCGTACATGTGGCACTGGCAGAGGCGCAGGGTAGGCATCAGATTCGCCTACCGTTCGCCCGAAGTCAGAGGTTATGATCGCCACGTGACAGATCCCAGCCCAATCGTCCCGCCACCGCTGCATGGCCTCGTCCACTCCGAGTCGTCCAGGAGCGCTGCACGGGTGGCCTTGAAAAGGACTCCTTCGCGCTGGTGGGACGCGCTGATCCTCGCCGCCATCGGTGCGTGCATGACCGCCTGGACCTGGCTGACATGGCCGGACATCCTGGTCGACTTCGGAAGAGAGCTCTACGTGCCGTGGCGGCTCGTCGCAGGAGCCGACCTCTATACCGACCTGGCCTACTTCAACGGCCCACTCTCCCCGTACTTCAATGCCCTCTGGTTCAGGGTATTCGGGGAGAGCGTACAGACTCTCGTCGCGGTCAACCTCGTGGTCCTTGCACTGATCACGTGGGCTTTGTACTGGACGCTGTCACATGCCGCAAGTCGGTTTTCGGCGCTTGCCGCCACGGCGGCCTTCCTTGCCGGGCTTGCCTTCATCCGCACCAATTACAATTTCGTCGCCCCGTACTCGCACGAGTTGACGCACGGAATCCTGATACTGCTCGTCGGAGCCCTCGCAGTCTATCGATTCGCGGATCTGGGGGGTCGCGGAAGGTGGGCTTTCACGGTGGGCCTCTGCGCAGGGCTCTGCGCGCTGTCGAAGCCGGAGGTATTCGTCGCTTCCCTGGCCCTCCCCGTCGGATTGGGGGTCGGGATGGCCGTGCTCGGGCTCCCCAGGTCCCGAGTTCGAAGCCTCGCAGCTTTGGCGACCATGGGGGCGTTGGTTCCGTTGGCGGTCGCATACGCGCTCCTGGCGTGGCGGATCGGCGCAGGAGCAGCATTGAGCGGCTTGGCGGCCCCCTGGGCCATGAGCTTGGATCGTCGGGTTACGTCGCTCGAGTTCTATCGTGCGATCATGGGCTTGTCCCCCCTCTGGTGGAACATTGCCATCACCTCCTACCAATTGGCTGTCCTGGGCTTTCTCGCTTTCATCGGGGTCCTCTTTGCCCATGCGCATGCGCGTCTTCGTCCAACGGAGAGTCAGAATCCACGATTGATTTGGAGGCTGACCGCGCTGGCGGCCGGGGTCGGCGTGAGCCTGGTCCTGTTCTCGATGGTCCCTTATCTGGCTCTGTCGCGCGCTCAGCCCGTCGTGCTCCTCACTCTCTTGGTCTTCATGTGGCGTCGTCTACCGGGGCCAGGTGCGGGTGGGCGAGTCTGCGCAACTTCGGCTCTCGTTGTGACTCTGATCCTGGTCGCCTTCTTGTTTGCCGGCAAGATGGTCTTGGCCACTGGCGTCTTTCACTATGGATTCGCCCTGGCCATGCCGGGCACCATGGTCATGATCGTGGCCGTGCTCGAGTGGGCTCCCCGGGAGGCCGACTCCCGGGGCTGGACCGGTAGCCTGTTTCGACTGTGGGCGGTTGGGATTCTCGTGGCTGTGGCCGCGCTTCACCTTGTGGACCAGTCCAACCGCCTGGAGATAAAGACGTATGTTCTCGGGACCGCACCGGATCGGATCAGGACCGATCCGGTCCGAGGACCTGCGGTTGGGCGGGCACTCGACGTCATATCAGCCAACCTCCGCGACGGAGAGACATTCGTGGTGATCCCCGAGGGCATCACCCTGAACTTCTTGCTGAGGACCGAAACACCGACTCCCTACTTGAATTTCATGCCGCCCGAGGTCCTTCATTTCGGCGAGGACAACATGCTGGAGAGCCTGGAGCGCTTACCTCCGGACCTCCTCATCCTTGTACAAAAGGACACGAGGGAGTACGGCCTCGGTGGTTTCGGGGAAGGGTATGGAAGAGAGCTATTGGCTTGGGCGCGAGACCGCTATGAGACCATCGAGGTTGTGGGCGCGGCACCGCTCTTCGGGACCGATAGGTTCGGGATCGAAGTAATGCGGCTCAGGACCCGATGAACCCATCCCTTCGGCGCCTGCGTCAGGGGTCGTTTCCCCAATGACCGAACCCACCACATTTGAAATCCTGGTCGACGCAGACGCCTGTCCGGTGAAGCAGGAGGTGTATCGCGTCGCGAAGCGCTACGACGTCCCGGTCACGCTGGTGACCAACCGGTGGATGCGGGTTCCCGACGAGCCCTGGCTCGAGTTGGTGGTGGTGAAGGACGAGGGCCAGATGGACGAGGCCGACGACTGGATTGCACACAACACCGAGCCGGGGGACGTGATCATCACCGACGACATCGTCCTGGCCTCCCGCTGCCTGGAGAAGGGCGGTCGCGTGGTCGGGTCTCGGGGCAGGGAGTTCACACCGGAGTCCATCGGTGAGGCCCTGGCGACCCGGGAACTCATGGCGGGCCTCAGGGAGGACGGCACGATCACTGGGGGACCGGCGGCCTTCTCTTCTCGTCACCGCTCCGATTTTCTCCAGAGCCTCGATCGGGTCATCCAGTCGGTCCGGAAGGGCGGCTGATGCGGGCCGGGACCGCCAGCGTGATCCGCGTTGCGGTGTTGGCGTCGCTGCTCCTGGCCACCGCCTGCGGTCCCGGGCCGGTCCAGGATCTGGACGGATTGATGGTACGGGACAGCACGTACCTGGACCCCGTCACCCTCGAGCCGTTCAGCGGCAGGATCGTTCGTCTCTTCCCCCACGACACGACGCTGGTGGAGGTGGAGGGAACGCTGGAGGAGGGCACCTGGGCGGGAGAGCTCACCGTGTATCATCCGAATGGTGGCATTCGGGATCAGGGCAGGCTGGTTCGGGGGGTCAAGTGCGGGGCTTGGATCGAGGACCGTCCCGACCTTCCTCCCCGGGGTATCTACGAGGAGGTGCGCCAGGAGGTGGAGAGCCTGAGCATCTACCCCGATTGCCCGAACCGATAGCGGGTCCGCCGAGTCGGTTCCAGGGGAGCGCCCTCCCCCAGGCCCGGGGTTGCTGTTCTGAAGTGTCGCCAGGGAATATGTTCCGGGTGCCTTCGAAGATGGCCTTTGTCGAGGCGGGTCAGCGGCGTTCAACTTCGTTCACGGAGTCCCTCCGGATGTATATCCGCGGGCATGATTGCTACTTCATCCACATCAACAAGACCGGGGGGATGAGCGTGGTCCGGGCGCTCGACACCAAGTCGGACCACCCCTATCCTGGCAGAGCTCTCGAGCACAGCCAGGAGCCCCGCTGGAGGAAGGCTTTCAAGTTTTCCTTCGTCCGGAACCCCTGGGACAAGGAGTGCTCCGACTACCACTACCACAGTAGCCTCGCTCACAAGGAGACCCAGCAGAAGGCCCTCTCCTTCGAGGAGTACCTCCAGATCCCCGAGATGCACCCGCACCATGTCGACCACTACTGGCATTCCAACCAGGTCGACTGGCTCCGGTCCGTGAACGGCGAGATCGAGATGGACTTCATCGGGCGCTTCGAGAACCTGGCCCAGGACTTCGGCGAGGTCCTGAAGCGACTTGGAATCGAGGGTGTCGAGCTCCCCCATCTCAATCCCTCCCGGCACCCTCCCTATTCGGAGATCTATACCGACGAGACCCGAGCCATCGTTCGGGACCTCTACTGGAAGGACATCGAGTACTTCGGCTACCGATTCGGAGACTAGTGCCATGCCCGTGCCCAATATCGGTTCGACCCAGCGGCGTTTACGGCTCCTCGGGGGCGTCGCCGCCTCCGCCGTGGCCCTGGCCGCGCTCGGGCTGCTGCTCTCCCAGGGGGCGCCGCGGTGGTGGCGGGCCATTCTCTTTCTTCCCTTTCTGGCGGCGAACATCGGGCTTCTCCAGCACCGAGAGAAGACCTGAACCCTCCTCGCTGCGCGCGGTCTGCGCGACATGGGGCAGGGGATGGAACGGATCGAGGATCCCGAGGAACTGGCCGTCGTGCGCGGTCAGGCCTCCAGCCTGATCCGGCGGGCGATCCTGTGGGCCACGGTCCTCACCCTTCTCTCGCTGATCCTCCCCTGAGATCGGACCCCGCGCCTTTTCGTGACCAGTAGAGGAAGGCGGGCACACCGGTGGCCAGCAGGACCACGCCGATGCCCGAGCCCACCGGGTTGGAGCGAAGCACACTGGCGACGATCAGGACCGCCACGGCCACGAAGATGCCAGGAATCCAAGGGTATCCCGGGGTGAGGAACGCACCCTCCGCTCGCCCGCTCGCCGGGTGCGTCCGGCGAAACACGAAGAGGCTGGCGCCGGCCAAGCCGAAGAAGATCCAGTCGGCGAACACCACGTAGTCCACGAGCTGAGCGTACGTGCCCGAAAGGGCGAGTCCCACGGCCCAGGCGGACTGGACGACGATGGCCCGCGAAGGGCTCCGGAACCGGGGATGGAGCCGGGCCACCGACGGGAAGAACACGCCATCCCGGGCCATGGCGTAGTACACCCGGGTCGGGGCCAGCATGGTCAGGTTCAGGAATCCGAACGTGCTCACCGAGATGGCGAGGGCGACCAATCGGTCCCCAGCCGGCCCGAAGAGCCGCCCGGCGGTGTCCGACGCGGGGGTCATGGTGGCGGCGAGCCCACCGTGCCCGAGGGTCTTCAGGTAGGCGACGTTCACCAGGAGGTAGACGGTCACGACGATCACCGTTCCGATCAAGAGCGCTCGGGGGAGGTTCCTGGTCGGCTCGCGGATCTCCTCCGCCACGTAGTTCGCGTTCTGCCACCCACCGTATGAGAACATGATGGGGATCAGGGCCGCCCCGAAGGCGAAGAACAGGAACGACAGTCCCCCCTCGCGGGCCTCCGAGTCCAGGGCCGCCGCCGAAGGCTCGGGAGCCGCTCCGGTACCGGCGGTCCCCCCCACACCCAGGGAAAAGAAGAGACCGGCGAGGATGAGGATCAGCAGCGCAAGAACTTTGAGTACCACGAAGGTGTTGAGGACCCGGGCACCTGGCTTGACTCCCAGGTAGTTGATGGCGGCGGTGACCACGATGGCCGAGACCGCAAGGGGGGTCGTCGGCATCCCCGCTTGTCCCAGGAACCGGTAGGTGTACTCCGCGAAAGAGATGGCCACGGCGGCGATGGCGCCGCTTTCGATCATGAGAAGCAGAGCCCAGCCGTAGAGGAACCCGGCCAAGGGATGGTAGGCGTCGCGGAGATACGCGTAATGTCCGCCGGCGGCTGGCTTCAACGTGCCGAGTTCGGCGAAGGTGAGTGCCCCGGCGATGGCGACCAGCCCGCCGGCGACCCAGGCCGCGAGGACGAGCCCCGGGGAGTCCAGGCGCTGAGCCACGATATAGGGATTGATGAAGATCCCGGCGCCGATGATCCCGCCCACGACCACCATGGTGGCGTCGAAGGGCGTCAGGGCCCTGCGGAACCCGGGAGCGTGATCGGCGGGGGGCGGCTCAGGCATGCGGCATCATGGATCGAGGGCTGCGTCCTCGCCAGGGTCGGGCTCCCGCGAGAAGGTGGGGGATTGCCGGGGCGGTCGGGTTCTACCAGGGTGTTCCCACGAACGCCCTCCTCTCCAAGAGGGCCGACCCCGGACCCGAGCAGGACCTGGCCGTGACCGCACCCGAGCCCTTCGACGAGATCGACTCAGCCCCCGAGCCAGGGGTGGGCACTCCAGCCATGTGGCTTCGGTTCCTCATCCTCCTGGTCCTCGTCGCGGTCCCTCTCGTCTTCCTGTTCCGGGCGGGAGACCGGCGCGTCGGAGCGACGACCACGGTGACCGGGGTCCTCACCTGGGGCCACGAGGTACGTTCGTTCCGTCCCTGTGGTGGGGATCGAGACCTCTGGATCGTAGGAGAGCTGGAGGTGATCGATCTCCTTGCCCAGGACCTGGGGCGGGTACGGGCGTCGATGGACGCGGAGCCCTACGTTCCCGTGACCGCGGTACTCATCGGGGAGATCCTGCCTCGGACCACCGAGGGGTTCGCGGCGGATTACGACGGCCGCTTCCGGATCGTGGCCATCGACAGGGTGGTGCCCACGTCGGTCGAGGCATGCCCTGGCGGCGACGGAGGGCCCTGACGCGACCGCTCTCCGCCCGCCGTCCCGGCTTCCGCCCCAGTTGTTTCGTTCCTGTTACCGAACCGCCAGAACTTTTTCGCCGTTCATCCGTAGTATCTGGGTGAAGGATGAAGGGGACTTGAACTTGGCGACTGTAACCTGGAGGATGGGCGATGATGGGCGGGAAGATCTCCATAGACCAGCAGGCCTTCGAGGCCAAGCCGGCCGTTGGAGCCTGTCTAGGCGTGGCGGCGGCTGTGGGCGCGGGAATCGGATTCGCGAGTAGTAGCCTGGCCCTGGGTGTAGGATTGGGGACGGGACTGTTGGTCTTCATGGTGGTGGCGCTCTGCAGGGGCGACCACCGCTGACCTCATAAAAGCATGGGCCGGCCGGATGGCCGGTTCATCGAGTGGACCCGGGGGCGGGAGGCGCATGGCCTTCCGCCCCTCGTGTTTTTGGGGGCGCTGCCGCGGAGTTGCGCACGGCCGCGGAACGGAGTCCTTTGGGGGCCGAACCCGAACGAGGGAGAACACCGTTGCGAGTCACGGTCTGTGAACTGCCGAACGACCCCGAAGCCTTCCGGCCGGCTTGGGAAACGCTCTGCGCCCACACTACCGGCGCATCCACCGACTTGGTCTTGCTTCCGGAGATGCCCTTTAGCCCCTGGCTGGCTGGGGACCGTCCCGGTCCGGAGGCTGAACTGGCCCATCGATGGGCCCGGGCCGTGGCGGATCACGAGGGGTGGATGGCTCGCCTCGGTGACCTGGAGGCATCGGTGGTGACCGGCACTCGCCCGACGCTCCGGGACGGACGCCGGTTGAATCAGGCCTTCATCTGGACCCGAGAAACGGGACCGGTCTCCCTGCACGAAAAACGCTATCTGCCCCAGGAAGAGGGATTCTGGGAGGCGGGTTGGTACGATCGTGGCGAGCCGGAGTTCGTGACCAGGCGGGTCGGGATTCCGGGCGGTCGCCGGGGTGGTGGCAGCGCCGGGGCGGCGGAGCCCCTGGTCGGGGCACTGATCTGCACCGAGATCTGGTTCAACCGTCACGCCCGGGACTACGGCGAAGCCGGGGCCCACCTGCTTCTTTGTCCCCGGGCCACCCTGCTCCCGTCCACCGACAAGTGGATCGCCGGGGGACGGGCCGCGGCGGTCGTTTCCGGCGCCTACTGCCTATCATCCAACTTCGGGGGTCCCGCCGGGGCCCATGGCAGGTGGGGTGGCGCGGGCTGGGTGGTGGACCCGGAGGAGGGGGACGTGCTCGGGGTCACCAGCCCCGAGATCCCGTTCCTCACCCTGGACATCGACCTTGCCAGCGCGGAGGCGGCCAAGAATACCTACCCCCGGTACGTGCAGCCCTGAACCGCCCGCCGTACCGACCACGGGGAGGGTGCGACCGACCCACCCGTGAACCATTCCCGCCACAGATCCAGGAGGGCCGCCATGCGATCCGAAGCCACCACCGTCGAGGAGTACCTGGCGGAGCTGCCCGCCGACCGCAGGGAGGCGATATCCGCTGTGCGGGACGTAATCGTGGAGAATCTTCCGGAAGGGTACCGGGAGACCATGAACTGGGGGATGATCGCCTATGAGGTCCCCCTGGAGGTCTTCCCCGATACCTACAACGGACAGCCCCTCCTGTATGCGGCTCTGGCCTCGCAGAAGAACCACATGGCGGTCTATCTGACGGGGATCTACATGAGCGAGGCGGATGGCGAGGAGTTCGAGGCAGCCTACCGGGCCACGGGGAAGCGTTTCGACGTGGGCAAGTCCTGCGTCCGGTTCCGCGGGCTGGAGCACCTTCCGTTGGACCTGATCGGGGAGTGGATCGGGCGGATCCCGATCCAGGAGTTCATCGCTCGGGTGGAGGCGGTCCATTCCCCTCGAAAGGGCCGGAAGTCGGGCAAGGGGGGGTAAGAAGGAACGGGCCGCCCCCGCAGCCGTCAGCTCGAGGCCTCCAGGGCTTGGGCGAGGTCCGAGATGAGGACGTCGGCCCCTTCCAACCCGATGGACACCCGGATCAGGTTGGGGGGGATGCCCGATTCCCGCAGCGCCTCCCGGTTCGTCCCCCGGTCCGGGGTGATCACCAGGGACTCCACGCCGCCCCAGCTCACTCCGATCTGGAAATGAGCCAGCCCGTCGATCACCCTGCGGACCGCTTCCCACTCGGGGTCCACTAGACTGAAGCTGAACAAGCCCGTGAACCCCCTCAACTGGGCATCCCTGAGCGCGGGATCACCGGTCAGAGCGGGGTGGAACACCTCGGCCACCGCTGGATGGCCATCCAGGAAACGCGCCACGGCCAGGGCGTCGACTTCGTGCTGGGCGAGCCGGGTGGGCAACGTTCGGAGGCCGCGCAGAAGGAGCCACGCTTCGAAGGGGGGGAGAACCCCTCCGTTGAGGAGGAAGGCGTCGTAGAACAGGTCGGTCATTCTCTCTTCGGACCCGACCACCGCCCCGGCGATGAGATCGCTGTGTCCCGACAGGTACTTGGACGCCGTATGGACCACCAGGTCCGCCCCGAGGGTCAGGGGCTTCTGGCCCAACGGCGTCGCCCAACTGTTGTCGATGGCGGTGACGATCCCTCGTTCCCTGGCCAGGGAGGTCAGGGCCGGGACGTCCATGATCCGAAATGTCATCGTCCCCGGACTCTCGAGCCACATGAGCCGGGTGTCGGGACGGATCCGGGCCTCCACCGCCCCGGGGGCCAGGTCGAGGACGACATCGTGGTCGATTCCGAACCGCCCCAATCGTTCCGCGAGTTGCAGGGTCGGCCCATACGTCTGGTTCACGAACAGGACGTGGTCGCCCGCCCGGAGCTGGCTCGTCATGACAGCGTTGATGGCGGCCATCCCGGACCCGAAGCACTTGCACATCTCTCCCCGCTCCAACGCGGCCAGCTTCCACTCCAGTGCCTGTACCGTGGGATTCTGGCCTCGAGTGTACACGTTCGTCTCGTGTTCGGCCGAAAGCCCGTCCTGAAGACTTGCCAGGTCGGGGAAGGTGAACAGCGATGTCTGGACGATAGGGGTCGAGGTAGGTGAGCCACCCTGGAAGGTGGGAAGTCCCGGGTCCTTCAGGCAGATCTCGATGTCCCGCGGCTCGATGTTCATCCCGCAAGGTCCCCGAGGGGGAGTGGCCCGTCAAGCGGGGTCTTGCACCCGGACCGGTGGTGGCCGCATGCTGTCCGTCCCGGGCCGATCGGGACCATGGTGCGGTGCGGCAGGCCCACCCTTCATCGAGAGTCCGAGGACATGAGGGGAATCAACATCGGGAGGCTTCTGGTCTCGGGAGTCGCGGCGGGATTCGTCATCTGGCTCATCGAGGGCGCCGGTGCCGTCATGCTCTACATGGAGCTCATGGAAGCGCGACTGGCGGAGCTGGGGCTCTCCATGGAGATGAGCGGCTCGGTCATGGCCATCACCATGGGGGTGAGTCTGATCACCGGGTTCTCCATCATGTTCTTCTACGCGGCCGTCCGACCCCGTTTCGGTCCGGGTCCTGGGACGGCGATCCTCGTAGCGGTGATGCTCTGGCTCGGCGGGTACTTCTTGTCGCTCGTGGGCTACTACCTGGCCGGCATCTACCCGAACCACCTCCTGGTGCAGTGGGGGGCGGTGGGACTCGTTGAGATGATGCTCGCCGCCCTGTTGGGCGGGTGGATCTATCGTGAGGCACCAGCCGCCGGGGAGACGTAGGTCCGTGCAGACGTGGCTTCCCCGGAATCCCCTCAAGCGGATCGACCCTCGGCTCCTGAGGGCCCTCTACCGGCGGGGGCGACGGCGCGTCCTGTTCGAGTTCTACAACGACTTTGGACTGGCCGGTTCCCGCGGGATCCTCGACGCCCTGTCCGGCCAGTCGGACGTGGATCTTCGGTTCACCGCGACTCAGGCCTACCACTCCATCCCCCCCGATGAAGTCGAGGAGGCGTTGAGGACGCTGGGGTGGGGGGACCGTTATCTCCCCCCGGAGAGGGCGGGGCTCCAGTTCTGGGATCTCGTCGTCCGGACCGATCGAGCCGGAAGGACCCGATACCTCTGGCCCAGCCAGGTCCTCCTGCTGGCCCACGGGGGCGTGTCCGGGGCCGACGGGCTAGGACGCCCGTACACGCTGAGAGTGATTCCCATCAGCCGCTGCACGGCGGTCTTCGTGGAGTCCGAGCGGGCCGCGAGGTACCTGGCCTCCCAAGACCCGGAACTGATGGCGACCGTCTCGGTGGCGGTGACCGGGTGGCACAAGCTGGACGAGCTATACGCTCGGCCAAGGGCCACCGCCGAAGAGGTCCGGCGATCGGGTCTCGTTCCGGGTCGGAAGACGGTCCTGGTCGCATCTCACTGGAGCGCCTCCTCTCTGGTGAAGTCCGTGGGTCCGGGAGTGGTGGAGAGGCTGCGCACCCTGGACGACCTCAACGTCGTGCTGACCTGTCACAATCTGCTCTTGCGCCCGGATATGAAGCACTTTTCCGATGGGGTGGACTGGTTCGGGGTTCTCGAGGGCTGGGCCGATCTTCCCCACATGCATGCGCGGCGGGCCGCGGACTCGACCGATCTCCTGCGTATGGCAGACGTCCTGGTGAGCGACCACTCCTCCATCAGCTTCGAGTTCACCGCCGTCGATCGGCCCATCGTCTTCTTTCGGAGCCCAGACTGGGAATTCCTCGGCGGCGAGCTGGGGCGGCTGGTTCAGGAGGCTTGTGAGTGCTTCTCCTCGGTCGAGGAGTTCGGTCCGGCTCTGGAGCGAGCATTGCGGACCGGAGAAGGCAGGGGGCCAGCACGTCGCGGACTCCGGGACTACCTCTACGAGTATCAGGGGACCTCGACGGGCAGGGCCGTCGAAGCCGTCCGTGACCTGGTGGGTCTGGGGCCGCTCCGGAAGGGGTCCTCACAAAGCTCAGAGGTCCACTGAGGCGACGCATGTCCCGAACCCATGCGCCGCAGGGAATCCTGGGCTAGAATTGGGTCTCGGAGCACCGTGATCCGCTTATCTGAATCGATGTCGAGGAGAGAACTTGATGGCGACGTACACCTGCCAGAACTGTGGCATGAGCGTGAACATGACCTGCGCCACCTGCGGTAAGGAGTTGGTCCACGACACCCTGGTCACCGACGCCGGCGTCGAGGTGGCGATTTCCAAGTGCCCCGACGGTCACGGGAAGATCAAGTCGCCCCAGTGCTGCGCCGTGGACATGACCTGCTCGATCTAGAGGTAAGGGGGGGTGCCACATGCCTCCCGGCGCGTGGCACCCCCGTTCCCGTTCAGTACCCCGCCGATTTGTCCACCACGTTCAACAGCGGCTCTCCCGCGCCGAACCTCCGCAGATTCTCGGCGAAAAGCGCGTAGGCCCGGTCTCCCGAGAGTTCAGCGTTCCCGGCCACATGGGGGGTGATCAACACGTTGTCCCGCCCCCAGAGGGGATGTCCCGAAGGAAGCGGCTCGGGGTCGGTCACGTCCAGGAAGGCAGCGCCCAGGTGGCCCTGGTCCAGGGACCGGACGAGGGCGTCCGTCTCCACGACGGGCCCCCGGGCGATGTTCACGAGCCACGCGCCCTCGCGCATGGAGGCCAAGGCGGCTGCGTCGATCATGTGGCGGGTCTCGTCCGTGAGCGGCACGGCGAGGACCACGACGTCGGCTTGGGGCAGGAGGTCGGCGAGCTCGTCGCCGGTCCCCAGGTAATCGACGTAGGGCGGCGCCGGCCGTGCCGTGCGGACGGTTCCCAGGACTCGCATCCCGAAGGCATGGGCCCGAGCGGCGATCTCGGAGCCGATTCCCCCCACCCCCACCACCAGCATGGTCCGACCCTGGAGGGCGCCCATGGCCGCGCCGCTTTGCCGGTCCCATCGCCCTTCCTCGCTGAGCGCCAGATAGTGGTTCAGATCTCGAGTCCGGGAGAGGAGCATGGCGAAGACGTGTTCGGCGATGACCGGGCCGTACATCCCGGCCATGTTCGTCAGCACGAGCTCGTCCCTGGCGCCCACGGCCCGCATCCGGACGTACCGCTCCACGCCCGCCGACCAGGACTGCATCCACCGCAGGCCTGGTGTCGCTGCGAGGAATTCGGCCGTGGCCAGGTTGGCGTCCATGCCGTGGGCTTCACCGGCGTAGCGAGCGGCCTCTGCGGCGCCGTCCACGACAACCACGGTCACGTTCGGCGCCACGGTCGCCAGGGCGCCCACGGCCGCTTCGGAAAGCTGACTCGTCACGTAGATCAACTCTTCCGGCATCTCCGCGGCCGAAATGGCCACCACGGAGTTCTCCGTGGAACCCAAGGAGGCTTCGGTGGTGGAGCCTGACGAGGTCTCCGGAACCGTCGATGGCGGCGCTTGCTCCGCCGGAGGAGTGCATCCGGCGGCTCCCCAGAGGAGGAGGGCCGCGAGCCGGGGAAGAGATCTGGCCACCAATGGGCGGACGGGCCTGGGTATGGTGCGGGGATGCCCCTGGAGCACCTGGTACCTCACTTGTTTGACGGGCGAGAAGGCGGTCAAGGCCCGGTGGCCATGAACCGGTCGAGCAGCGTGTGGAAGTGGTGGGTCCCCACCTCCCGGCGAGGAGAATACCGGCCCCGGTCGTACAGCCGCGAGGCCACTCCCCGCTGGACCGACTCCACCACCTCCTCGTCCTCCATCTCCACCCTGTGGAGCCCCGCGCCGAGCCCGGCGTCCCGCTTGTCGGCGTCCAGGACGAAGGACAGGAACGAGACCCGGGTCCGGCGGGGCCCCAGGGGCCGGACCACGTTCACCGAGAGACCCCAGGGATAGAAGTTGAGCATGAGGTTGGGCCAGAGCCAGAAATACCAGGCCCCGACGCGCTCACCCTCATCGGGGTGCCCTTCGGGGAGATCGAAGGCCAGCTCCCCGGGTTTTGCGATCCCGAATTGGAGGTTCCCCAACCCGAAGCAATCGGTCCGATAGTTCTCGTAGTCGATGCCGGTGAGGGAATCCCGGTGGACGTAGGGGATGTGGAACTCCTCCAGGTAGTTGTCGCAGTACAGTGCCCAATTCGCCTGGATGAGGTAGTCCTGCGACGTGTGCGGGTCGAAGACCATCTGGTCCAGCGGGAGCCAGTCGGTCCGCGCGCGGACGGGCTCGATCCACTCGTCGAAGGGGAAGGCCGGCCCCAGTGACGCGAACGTGAGGGGCCCCCAGTCACGGAGCGGGAGGGCCGGAAGGTCGTCGGACGGGGCAGGGAACCCCTCGACCTCCTCGAACTCGGGCATGGAGTGCAGCGCCCCGTCCAGCCGAAACCGCCGGCCGTGGTAGCGGCAGCGGAGGGTCTTGAGGTGCCCCTCCCCCTCCACGACCAGGGCGCCCCGGTGCGTGCATACGTTGGAGAGGCAGTGGGCCTGGCCCGCGTCATCCCGGGTGAGCACCAGGGGTTCGTCCAGGCACCCTTCGAGCAGGGTGACCGGAAGGACGTGGCCCGGGGCCTTGAGCTGATCCGACGGTCCCACCAGATGCCAGCTGCCCGCGAAAACCCGGGCCTTCTGGACCTCGAAAAGTTCGGGATCGTGGTACACCCGGGAGGGGGGTGTGCTGGCCCTGGCGATGTCAGGGTCGACGTTCAGTTCCATGCGGTCGTCGGTCTCGGCCATCAACGCGGTCCATGTGGTGGGGATCCGCCAAGAATTCCCATCGGCATGGCGGCGCGCAAGCGGGACAGCGTCACTGGATCGGGTTCGCCGGACGCAGGTGAGGCGCCAGGAACCGCCAAATCTCCGCCCGAGACTCCTTCGCCAGGCTCGTGTCCAACCGGTTGAACGAGTGCCCGCCGGGGGCGTCCTGATAGATCTTGTACTCGAATCCGGTCTTCCCGCCTGCCTGGAGCGCCTGGATCAGCCGCTCCACCTCCAGGACATTCACGTCCTGATCGTTGGTGTTCGTGTGGATCAGGAGGGGCGTGCCGTCGTACTGGTCGGTGTTCCAGGACGGAGACCGCCGGCGGTACTCCTCCACGTCCTCGTAGGCGGTCTTTCCGATATGGAAGTCGGCGGAGTACAGGTCTCGATAGCCCTGGGTCTTGTAGCCCATGCGGGCGATGAGGTCACTGACCGGCACCCCTGCGTAGGCGACCGTATAGTCGTCGGGGTGGGCGAAGATGTTCATGAGGGCATGGAGTCCGCCGTGACTCCACCCCACGATTCCCACCCGGTCCTCATCCAGGAACTCGTAATTCTCCAGCATGAAGTTCCGGGCCGCGTAGGTGTCCTCGATCTCCAGTCCCCCGTAGTCGATGGCTTCGTAGGTCCCTCGGCCGTATCCGGTGGAACCTCGGTATTCGGGGGCCACCACCGTGTAGCCCTGCTCCAGGAGCTCCCGCAGGACGTTGGTGGCGCCCGTGGAGAAGTTGGAGTGGACGCCGCCGTGGGGGAACACGATGAGGGGGTGGCTCCCACTTCGGTCCAGTTGCCGGGGGATGAAGACGTAGGCGTTGAAGATGAAGGGGTTCCCGGCGCCCTGGGCCGTGGGATTGGGCTGATATGCCAGGGGTGGGCCCGTGAGGCGGACCCGATCCACCTCGGCGATGTCTCCCAGCCGGTGGAAGAACATCACGTCATCGACCTGCCGGCTGACCAGGTCGAGCTGATGGTCCAGCCACTCCTGTTGCCGTTCCAGCCGGGCCTGGATCTCCGCCAGGGCCTCGACCGTTCCCGCGTCCTGGGCGACGAGTGGCGCCGCCGGGGCGGAAGCGGCGAGGAACGCTGCGGAGGCGAAGAAGAGGGCAGGGGCGACCCTGTGGGGGGAGGAGCGCATTGGAGTCTCCGGGTGCGTGTTGGGGACAGCCTTCCGATCCTCGGCCAAACTAGCCCGCCCTCGCACTCCCGCACTAGAATGGACCACACAAGATTGACCGAGTCCAGAAGAGGGGGTCCGAGTGCACGCGCGTCTCATTTCGGCCGGGGCCATGGTCCTGGTCGGTCTCCTCTGCGATGGGGCCGTGGCCGGTCAGGAAGCTCCCCCCCAGACCCAGGCCGACGACTTCACCCGTTACGAACTCCAGGAGCCTGGCAGCGGGGCGTTCCGGATTCTCTATGACGTGACCGCGACCCGGGCGGGGGCGGCGTACTACTTCAACTCGATCCGTGCGGGCGCCGACGAGGTGGTCCACGGCGTCACGGACCTGGCCACGGGGCGAGCCCTGGGTTTTGAGGTGGTGTCCGGGGCTGAGGCTCGGGCCCAGGGACATCCCCGAGCCAGCGCCGAGGGCCGGTACATCAGGGTGGAGCTCACCAGCCCCGTCCCCGAAGGGGGCGAGGTCCGGATCCGGATCGACAAGACCTACCTCGACCCGGAGAGCTACTTCGCGGACGGTGGGGAGATCGTCTTTGCCCGTTCCCTGGGCATCAAGCGGAACGCGGTGGTCCTCCCGCCCGGATATGAGGTCACGGCGGTCAATTACCCATCTCAGGTAGCGCTCGAGGACGACGGTCGTATCCGACTCAGTTTCATGAACATCGGACCATCCGCCGTTCCCTACGAGGTCCGGGCGGCCCCCGTCCCCGGAGGGATCGAGGTCCTGGCACCCATCGACACCCGTGCGACGCTTCCTGGCTACGAGCCCGAGACGGCCGTTTCCCCACCGACTCCTCTGGGCGTGCGCCTGGGCCACCAGGTCTCTCTCAGGGCAGGGCAGGATCGAGAGATCGTCTACTATCTCCAGCAGCCGGAAACCCACTCATTCAGGCTGTTCCACGATTACACCGAACGACGCCCCGGAATGGACCGGTATCTGAACGTGGTCCGGACCGGTAGCTCGGCCTCGGATCCGGAGGCCTTCGTGCTGGACACCGGAGAGCACCTTCAGGTGGAGACCCTCCGGGGTCGGGAGATCACGAGTCGGGGCATCGCGTTGAACCAGGTCGTCACGCCCGACACCGAGGTGGTGGTGATCTGGTACGACCCGGTTGAGCCGGGGCAAACCCGACGCCTCCGCATATGGGAGACCTATACGGACCCGGATCGATACATGCTGGTGGGGAAGGAGCTCGTCTGGGACCGGGCCTTCGGCCGGCCCCGGAACGCGGTCGTGTTGCCCGAGGGTTGGTTCCTGACCCACAGCGCGGTCCCGGGAACCGTGACCACCACCGAGGACGGCCGGATCCGGTTGGACTTCTGGAATGCCCGGGACGGGAACATCGAGGTGTTCCTCAAGGGACGGAGGCGCTGACGGTACGCGCAGGGGACATGGAACTCGGGCACTTCAAAACGTTTTGGCCGGCTTCCACGTAGTGAATGGGACAGCAGTTCTTTCCAGCAGCGCAGGAGGCGAGTGTGGCGCAGTGCGCGGGAGTGACGTTGAAGGGGGATCGGTGCAAGCGGACCGCCGTGGAGGGGTCCGTCTACTGCAACACCCATCAGTACCAGTCGGACCCTGGAATGAAGACCCGTACCGACGCGAAGAACGCCGGGAAGAACGCCGGGGAGGACGCGGGCGGGGGGGATCACGGGGACTGTGGGCGGGCGTGGGCCGACCCGACTACCTGGGATCGCGAGACGGTGATGTTCGCCGCGCTGGGATTCCTCCTGGCTGGAGCGCTGATCCTTACGAAGGGGAGGCGGTAGGGCAGGAGAGCGAGGGATCGAGACGGATGATCCGAGTCACGGCCAGGGCCGGCTCCGTGCCCTCGCCTTCCATCTTCGCCTGCTCCACGATGGATCCCTCCACCTCGACCAGGACCGGCTCTCCGGGTCCCGGTCGGACCTCCAGGTAGGCTCGCTCGAGCTCCAGGTAGGCGGGCCCGGTGACCGGCATTCCCCTCTCTCTGTCACAGGGGCGGAACAGGGCCGCGTCGGCCATGTACCGAAACTCCCCTACGAAGCGCTCCCCGGCCGTCGCCGCGGTGGGGGCTTCTCCAGCCGCCTCCGCGCCCCGGTCGGAGCCCGACCCACCTTCGGGAGCGCCTCCCCCGCAAGCAGAAACCGCGATCAACAGGATCACCGGGGTCAGACGCCTTCCAAGCCGTGCCATGGCCGAGTCCCTCATCGCCAGAGAAAGAGGATCGCGACGCCGGCGACGATCGCGGCGCCGAAGGCCAGGAGCACCGGCCTGCGAAGGGGGCGAGAGCCCACCGACGCCACGATCCCGGCCTTGAAGCCAAGGTTCGACATACCCCCGACCAGGATCATGCGCCACCCCGTCTCGGCCGAAAGCTCGCCGGTGCTGACCAGGCGGGCCGAGGAGAGGGTGATGGCGTCCATGTCCGTCAAGCCGGAGAGGAAGGCCACCATGTAGAGGCCCTGATCCCCCATGTGGGTCTGGGCGAAGGCCACCGCCACCAGGACCGCGGCGTAGAGGAGACCGAACAGGACCGCACTCCGCAGGTCGGACGGCGGCTCTTGGGGAGGAGGTGCGGCCAGGCCCGAACCCGCCCGCCGATAAAGCACGGCGGAAACGAGAGCCATGGCGGCCATCATGGTGAGGAGGGGCGGCGCCATGGACGGAAGCGCCGACCACGACACCACGGCCAGCTCCACCACGACCCGGGCGAATACCACGGTAGAGGCGATAAGGACCATGACGCTGGCCCCGGGAACCAGAGACGGCCGCTTCACGGTCATCCTGGAGAACGTGACCGTCGACGCCGTGCTGGAGATCAATCCGCCCAACAGGCCGACCAGGATCGTCCCCCCTCCACCCCCCACGACCCGGTAGACGACGTAGGCCGCCAGGCTGATCCCCACGATCAAGACGACCATGAGCCAGATCTCGTGGGGATTGAGGACGCCCAGGGGCCCGAGCGGTCGGTCGGGCATGGCCGGGAGGATCACCAACCCGATGAGGACGAGGCGGGCCAAGGCTTCCCGATCGGCCCTCCCCAGCCTCGAGGAAAAGGCGCGGAGCGGTTCCTTGGCCTGAAGGAGCACCAGGACGATCCCGGCCGTCGCCACCGCGAGGACCGTCCAATCCAACGAGAGAGCGAGCCCGACGGCGAACATCGCGAGGGTCGCGAATTCCGACGTCATGCCGGGCTGGGGGTCTCCGGCCCGAATGAGCGCCGCGTTCCCCAACGCCATGAATGCGACCACGGAGAGGAGCCCGACCGCCGGGAGCCACGGACCGAGCGCCACGCCCAGGTGCCCACAAAGGAATCCAAAGGCGGTGATCAGCGGGAAGGTACGGATGCCGGCGATGGGGGACTCGTCGCCCTCGCGCTGCAATCCCACCATCAGACCCAGGGCTACCGCGATGACCAGTTGGTAGATCTCATGCAGTCCCACGAAACCCTCCCCTCCGGGTTGGGCGGTGCGGAGTCCGCTGGCTAGCGCCGCAAAGGGCGGGCCATCTCCTCGACGATGGGCCCGATCGTCTCCCAGGCCCTCCGGGCTATGGTCTCATGTCCGGCCGCGGTGGGGTGGATTCCGTCGGGCTGGTTGAGCGCTGGATCTCCGGCGACTCCCTCCAGAATGAAGGGCATGAGGCTGGCGCCCTGCTCGGTCGCGACGCGGGCGTAGATGTCCCGGAACGCTCGGGTGTACTCCGTCCCCAGGTTCGGGGGCGCCTCCATCTGGGCGAGGACGAGACGGGTCTCAGGGTATCGGGCTCGGGTTCGTCGGAGGATCTCGTTGAGGTTCGACGCCAGGGCCTCTGGGTCCTGGCCCCGCAGTCCGTCGTTCGCGCCCAACTCCACCACGAGGAGGTCCACGGGCTCCCGGAGGATCCAATCCAGCCTGGCGAGACCGCCGGCAGAGGTCTCACCGCTCACCCCCGCATTCACCACTTCCAGCGGAACCCCGGCCTGGTCCGCCAACGCCTGGACTCGGCCGGGCCAACTCTCGCCCAGCGGGTCATCCAGACCGTATCCTGCCGTGAGGCTGGTTCCCAGGAAGACGGCCCGGGTCGTGGACCGATCGGACCCCGACCGGGGTTCTTCCTCGGAGGAGCCGGGCGCCGGCTCGGGCTGGGCCGGGGGAGGGGACGCATCGGAGTCCGGCCCGCCCTCACAGGCCGACAGGCAGAGGACGAGGGCCAGGGCCCATCCAACAGACATCCAACGGGAGCGAACGGGAAACCGGTGAACGGGACGCATATGATTCTGGCTGAGGGGCTGGGGAAGACCTATCGAAGCGGCGGCAAGCCTCTTCCGGTCCTTCAGGATGTGGACCTGAAGGTCGCGCCCCGAGACATCCTGGCAATCCTCGGACCGTCCGGGAGCGGCAAGACCACGCTCCTGGGCCTCCTCGCCGGTCTGGACGAGCCGACCACCGGCCGCGTCGAACTGGGGGGCACCGACCTCCAGGGTCTTACCGAGGATGACCGGGCAGGGTTTCGGGCGCGTAACGTGGGCTTCGTGTTTCAGACCTTCCACCTCCTCCCGACCCTGACCGCCCTCGAGAACGTGCGCGTGCCTCTGGAGCTGCTGGGAACCGAATCGGGGAGCGAAATCAGGGAGCGATCCGCAGACCTGCTGGACAGAGTGGGCCTCGGCGACCGCTTGCACCACTATCCAGCCCAGCTATCGGGCGGTGAGCAGCAGCGGGTGGCCCTGGCCAGGGCCTTCTCGAATCGCCCCCGGATCCTGTTCGCGGACGAGCCCACCGGGAACTTGGATCAGGAGACCGGGGGCAAGGTCGTGGACCTCATGGAGGCACTCCACGACGAGGCCGATACCACGCTGGTAATGGTGACCCATGACCTGGGCCTCGCGGAGCGGGCCCACCGGGTCGTCCGGCTCTCCAGCGGTAGGGTCGTCTCCGACACCGGAGCCCCATGAGCCGGTTCGCGCTCAAGCTCGCCCTGTGGGAGGGGAGGAACAGTGTCCGTCGGGTGGGCATCTATATGTTCGCCATCTCCCTGGGTGTGGCGGCCCTGGTGTCCGTGCACTCGTTTCGTGAGGACGTGTCCCGCTCCATCCGCCAGGAATCCCGGTCCCTCCTGGGGGCCGATGTGGTCCTCCGGTCCAACCGGCCCCTCCCCGACTCGGTCACCTCGCTGGTGGACTCGCTGGTGGCGGCCGGGCACGAGGCCTCGGCGGCGATCACGGTGCCGACCATGGCCCGGGCTCCGGCCGGCGATGCGGTCCGTCTGGTGCAGCTCCGGGCGGTGGAAGGGGGATGGCCCCTCTACGGAGCCGTGCGGACGGAACCCGTGGGTCGCTGGGGTGCCCACCTCGAGCCGGGAAAGGCGCTGGTGGACCCGGCGGCCCTGGTCCAGTTGGGCGTAGGTCGGGGCGACACCCTCGTCTTGGGCGGACTCGAGGTGGAGATCGTGGGCTCGGTGGAGGACCTCCCCACCGACGTGGGGTTCCAGACGGCCATCGGTCCCCGGGTCTACGTGTCCATGGAAGATCTGGAGGCCGCGGGCGTCCTCGGGTTCGGGTCCCTGGCGCGGTACACGCGGTTCCTCAGGATCCCGGCTGAAGCCGACCGTCGCCGGCTCGAGGACCGGTACGAATCCGTATTCGAGGCCACGGGGGTCGGGTTCCGCACGTCGGAGGAGCAGGCCGAGAACCTGACCGAGGCGGTCTCGGCCCTGGGGAGCTTCCTGGGACTGATCGGACTCGGGGCCCTCCTCCTGGGCGGGATCGGGGTGGGCAGTGCCATCCATGTGTTCGTGAAGGAACGCATCGCGGAGGTTGCGGTGCTGCGGTGCATCGGCGCCCGGCAGGGCGGCGTATTCCTGGCCTACCTCCTCCAGGCCGGGGGACTGGGCCTGCTGGGATCCGTCCTGGGGGCGGCGGTGGGTGTGGCGGCTCAGCAATCCCTCCCGACGCTGCTGGGCTCCGCCGTTCCCGTCGACGTGACGCCGAGGCTCTCGCCCCTGGCCATCCTCGGAGGCGTGGGGGTGGGCGTATGGGTGTCCGTGGTGTTCGCCCTCCTTCCGCTGCTGGAGGTCAGGGACGTGCCTCCCCTCAGAGCCCTGCGGCAGGATTTCGACGCCGCTGGGCCCGACGCCGGGCGGAGGCGGTTGGATCTGCCCCGGGCCCTGGCCCTGGGTCTCCTGGCTGCCAGCGTTCTCGCCCTGAGCATCCTGGAGGCCGGTTCGTGGGTGGCTGGCGCCGTGTTCGCCGGAGGCCTCGGGGCCCTCACCGCGATTCTATGGGCCATCGGCACCGGGGCCGTGTTCCTGGCTCGGCGGACCTTCCCCCACCGCGCGCCGTATGTCTTTCGCCAGGGCTTCTCCAACCTCTTCCGACCCCAGAACCAGACCGTCGCCGTCGTCCTTTCTCTGGGGTTCGGCGCCTTCATCATCGGTACGGTCCTCCAGGTGCAAGCCAACCTGGCCCGAAACCTGGCCTTCGACACGTCGGCGGGCAGGCCGAATCTGCTCCTGTTCGACATCCAGCGGGATCAGCGGGAGGGCGTGCTGGAGCTCCTGCCGGAGGGAGGGGCCGACGGGGCTTTCGAGCTCACACCCCTCATCCCCTCCAGGCTGGTGGCCGTGAACGGCGTGGGCAGGGCGGCCTTGGATTCCCTTCCCGAGGGCGACGGACCGGAACGGTGGGCCCTTCGGCGTGAGTATCGGAACACCTATCGCGCCGACCTGACGGACACGGAGGAATTGGTGAAGGGCGCGTGGTGGGAGCAGGCAGCCCCGGTAGCGGACGGAGTGGCGCGGATTTCGGTGGACGCGGATCTGGCCGAGGACCTGGCGGTGGGCGTGGGGGATCGGTTGACCTGGGACGTGGGTGGGGTGGCGGTGGAATCGGAGATCGCCAGCCTTCGACGGATCGACTGGTCACAGTTCCGGACCAACTTCTTCGTCGTCTTCGAGCCGGGCGCCCTGGAGGGGGCCCCGGCGACCTTCGTGGTCTTGACCAGGATCGACGGTGCCGAGGACCGGGCCCGCTTCCAGCGGGACCTGGTGGCGGGGTTTCCCAACGTATCGGTCCTGGACGTGACCCGGGTCCAGGAGACGCTCGAAGACATCCTGGGCAAGGTGGCCCGGGCCATTCGCTTCCTCGCAGGTTTCGCCGCCTTCGCCGGGGCGCTGGTTTTGGCCGGCGCCGTGGCGAGTTCGAGGCATCAACGGCAGCGGGAGGGAGCATTGCTGAAGACCCTGGGGGCCCGTCGTCGACAGATTCTGGCGGTTCTCCTCACGGAGTATGCCGCCCTGGGCACCCTGGCCGCCGCCACCGGTTTGGTCCTGTCCACCTTGGCCGCGGCCGGTCTCGTCCGATTCGTCTTCGACTTTTCCTTCGATCCTGCTCCGGGGGTGCTTCTGGCGGTATGGGGGGGGATCACCCTGCTGACGCTCGTCACGGGCGCGGTGGGGAGTCGAGACCTCCTCAGGCGGCCCCCGCTCCCGATCCTCCGAGGCGAATAGACGCCCCAGCCAGGACCTGGCGGAGCGCCCCTTCCACCTCGGCCGTCTGGATCGACCGCATGCAGGTGAATGCCCCGTCACACGTGGGACGGGTCTCGCAGGGCGCGCACTCCATGGGGTGGTGGAGGATGCGGGTCTGGGGGTTCGGCGCATCCAGATAGGGCGTGGTGGATCCGAACAGGGCGACGGTGGGTGTCCGGAAGGCGATGGCCATGTGTGTCAGCCCCGTGTCCACCCCCACCATGGCTTTGGCCCTGCCCACGAGGGCCGCCGCCTCGCCGAGCGTGGTCCGGCCGACCAGGTCCACTGACCGTCCCTGCATCAGGGCGGCGATCCGGTCCATGGCGGTTCGATCGTCCGGGCTCCCCAGGAAGACGGCGGGGTGGCCGGAGAGGGATGCGGTCCGTTCGGCCAGAGCGGCCCAGGCCTCTTCCAGCCAGTGTTTCTGGGGCCGGGTGGTGAAGGGGCAGAGGGCGACGAAACCGCCTTCCAGTCCTTGCTCCTGGACGAGACGCTCCGCGCCCGTCTGGTCTTCTTCGGCCAGATATACGCTCATGGGGAAGTCTCCCGGACTCAGTCCCAGGGCCTCGGCCAGGTAGTGGTACTCCGACGAAATCCGACGGACCTCCCCCCGGTCCCGAGGCAGTACGTGGGTCATCAGGGGCCGGCTCCCCTCCTTGGACCCGAGGCCGATCCGGAGAGGCGCGCCGGAGAGGTAGGTGACGAGCCCGCTGCGGAGGAGGCCCTGGAGGTCGAGGGCGACCTCATACCTGCGCGCCCTGAGGCGGGAGATCCATTCCGCCATCTCCCCCGCCACGGCGAGGGGCCCCCGTTCAGCCCGGAGGCGCTTCCAATGGGCACGGGGGAGGATGATGACCTCGTCCAGGTCCGGATGATGGGCGACCAGGTCCTGGGACGCTTCCTCCACCACCCATCCGATCCGCGCTTTCGGGAACCGAAGCCGCAGACAGGGGATCATCGCCGAGGCGAACGTGACATCCCCTCTGGCGCTCAATCGCACCAGAAGGATGGACTCGACGCGGGATGGCAGTAGTTTCGAGGCCATGGAGAACGGTCGTTGTGGTCCTGACGCGGGATGGGCGTGCCCTCGGTCCCGGTATGGTAACCCGGGAGCCCGCCTCCTGTGAACGTCCGGGTGCGGTTCCGTCCCCTCGACGGGAGAGGGCTTTGGTAAGGATCGTCCGGGACACCGTCTACGGGCTGAGCCTTCTGGTCGCCAGCCCTCTCCTGGCCTGGCGCCTGATCCGCACCGGCAAGTGGCGGACCGATTGGCCCGGGCGGTTCGGCAAGCTCGACGATGCGGCGGGGTTCCAAGCGAGGCAGGACGGCGACGCCCGCCCCACGGTTCTCATCCACGGGGTGAGCGTCGGCGAAGTCAACGCTACGCGCACGTTGGTGGACGAGTTGTTGTCGGGAGAAGGCCCAGCGTTGCGCGTGATCGTCAGCGCCACCACCGACACCGGGTTCGAGCGGGCCCGGGACCTCTACGGAGACCGGCTGGAGGTGGTTCGGTTTCCTCTGGATTTCAGCGCTTCGGTGAGCCGGTTCCTGGACGGTGTGCTCCCGGACGTTCTGGTCCTCATGGAGCTGGAGCTCTGGCCCAACCTCTGTGCCGCGGCCGAGGAACGGGGGATTCCCCTCGTGGTCGTGAACGGTCGGCTGAGCGAAGGCAGCTTCCGAAACTACCGACTCATCCGGCGACTGGTCCGATCCATGTTCGCCTCCGTCGAGGTGGCGGCGGTTCAGACCGACGTCTATGGCCGCAGATTCCAGGAGTTGGGCGTTCGGCCCGACCGGATCCAGGTGACGGACAACATGAAGTGGGACACGGCATCGCTGTCGGATCGCATCGAGGGCGCTGAGGAGCTGGCCCAGGAGTTGGGGATCGATCGGTCCCGCCCCCTGTTGGTGGCCGGATCCACGGGGCCGGGGGAGGAGGCCTTTCTCCTGGAGCGATGCCCCGACACCGTCCAGTTGCTCATCGCTCCCCGGCGGCCCGAGCGGTTCGACGAGGTGGCGGCCCTGGATCCCACCTTCGTCCGCCGCTCCTCTCCGGCCGAGGCCGGCCCGGGGGGCGGGGGGCGGTTCCTGCTGGACACCATGGGGGAACTCCGAAAGGCCTATGCCCTGGCGGATGTGGTTCTCGTCGGGAGGAGCTTCGTGACCAAAGGCGGGTCCGACCCCATCGAAGCCGTGGCGCTGGGCCGTCCCACGGTGATCGGACCACACTACGAGCACTTTGCGGCCGTCGTCGAGGCCCTCTTGGAGGGCGACGGCATACGGGTTTCCGACGATCCCATGGCCGAAGCGCTGGCTCTCCTGGAAGATCCCGAGGCCGCCGCCCGACTCGGTGCGAACGGGCGAGACGTGGTCCGAGCCCACCGAGGTGCGAGCCGCAAGAACGCTGCGCTGGTTCGAGAGGTGCTCGCGGCCCGTTAGAAGAGCGGGGCGCGGGGGCCGTGGGCAGGGCAGGTCAAAGGTGACTGACGAGAAGCCGGTGAATGGCCTCGGGGTTGTCGGCGTTGAGCCAGTGGCCGCCTTCCACCGTATGGAGATGTACGCGCCCGGTCCTCCCCCCCGCTTCCAGGATGCGGTGTGCCGAGGTCTCCGTGAGGACGCTGGAGTCGGTGGCCCGCACGAAATGAAGACCCAGCCCTTGGGGTGGGTCCTCCACGATGGACCAGCGATCCTCCAGGAAGAAGTCCCTGAGCATGGCCTCCATCTGATCGGGATCCAGCCGCCATGTCAGTCCGTCGCCGCGGGACACGAGGTTGGTGGACATCCACTGGGCCACGCGGTTGGGATAGCCCTCGGACTCGATGGCCGAGATGGCCTCGTCCCGGTCCCGAAACGGCCCGGGATGGATCCGGAGCACCCTCAACATTCCCCATGCGCTTCCCCGGGGATCCCCGGCTTCGGGGGTGGAATCGATGACCCAGACTTGCTCCAGTGGAAGGTGGCCCCGGGTTCCCATGGTGAGGGCGATCTTCCCGCCGAAGCTGTGGCCCAGGATAGCGCGCACCGGACGGCCCAGGGACCGGAGAGTCTCCTCCAGGTCATGGGTGGCGGTCTCCATCGTGTGGGGCGGGTCCAGGTGGGGAGAGCGTCCGTGACCCCTCAGGTCGGCGAGGATCACCCCCCAGTCCTCCCGGGCCTCCACGAGCCGGCGAGCCACAGGGCGCCAGTTTCTCCCGGCGCCGTAGATCCCAGGGATCACCACCATCCAGGCGTCCGGGTCGCGGGCACCGCTCCGGACGAGGTCGGTGTGGAGGATGGGCTGGGGCATGGGCTCGGGATTGTGGTCATGGGGTGCCCTGGCGCCTCGGGGCCCCAGGTTATTGGCTTACGTCGCGACGGAATCTATGGTATCCCGGTAACCTCCGTCTGATCCACCAAGGAAGCCGTGAAATGCACCGAGAGTCCGCTGTCAGCCGACCGAGTTCGGGTCTGGGGGGTCGCGCCCTCATCCCGGTGGCCCTTCTCGCCGCCGCGTGTGGCCCCGGGGTCGAATCGAATGAAGCCCCCACGGACCGGGACCCTCTGGATTTCCAGGCCGTTTCCCTCCTGGGGGATAGCCTGACACGTTCCATGCTGGATTCGGGGAGCTGGCCCCTCCAGGACTCCCTGCTGCTGGAGGCTCGGGCCCTGCTCGGGGAATCGCCGGAGGATCCCGTCGCACTGGTTTGGGTCGGCCGCCGGCTAGGGTACCTCGGCCGCTACGACGAGGCCATCGAGTCCTTCAGCGAGGGTGTCCGACGGTTCCCCGAGGACGCTCGATTCCTCCGTCATCGTGGGCATCGGCGGATCACGGTGAGGGACTTCCCGGGCGCCGTGGACGACCTTTCCGCAGCGTGGGAACTGGTCGAAGGCGAGCCGGACCAGGTGGAGCCCGACGGCCTTCCCAATGCGCTGGGAATCCCCACCTCGACCCTCCACTCGAACATCCGTTACCACCTGGGACTGGCCCACTACCTTCTGGCGGATTGGGACCGAGCCCGGGAGGCGTATCAGTCTGATGTGGATGCGGCCGTGAACCCGGACATGCTGGTGGCGTCCAGCTATTGGCTATACCTCATCCTGCGGCGGCTGGGAGAAGATGCCGCCGCCGGGACACTGTTGGACACCATCGACGCCGACATGGAGATCATCGAGAACACGGCCTACCATCGGCTGCTCCTGCTCTTCAAGGGTGACCTCTCCGAAGAAGATCTTTTGGGGACGGGTGGTGAAGCGACTCTCCAGGGGACGACCACGGCCTACGGTGTGGGCACCTGGCACCTCCTCCAGGGCCGCCCCCAGCGGGCGGGGGAGATCTTCCAGGCCATCGTCTCGGAACGAAGCCAGTGGCCGGCCTTCGGGTATGTGGCCGCCGAGGCCGAGCTGGCCCGTGGGACGTCCTGATCCAGCCTCCAGCGTCGCGGCGGAGGGTCGGGCCGATGCGATGATCGGAGACCGCTCCCTGTCCGATTGGCGGAGGAGCGTGTCTCAGGCGCGAGAGCGGATCGGGGAGTTCGTCATCCCCACGCCCCTGGTCCCGGTCCCCACGTTGAGCCGGGCCTGGGGAAGGGAGGTCTACGTCAAGCTGGAGAACCTCCAGCACACGGGTTCCTTCAAGATCCGGGGAGCGGCCAGTCGCATGACGCTCCTTTCGGCTCGGGAGCGGGCTCTGGGGGTCGTGGCCTGTTCGAGCGGCAACCACGGTCGAGCCGTCTCCCACGTGGCAAGAAAGCTCGGCATCGATGCGGTGATCTGCGTTCCGGCGTGGGTGGACCCCGTCAAAGCCGACGCGATCGGGGCGTCAGGGGCGAGGATCGTGGACGAAGCGGCCTCCTACGACGAGGCCGACCGATTGGCCCGGGAGATCGCCACGTCGGAGGGCCGGACCTTCATCCATCCATTCGATGATCCCGAGGTGATCGCAGGGCAGGGGACCCTGGGACTGGAGATCCTGGAACAGTGTCCGGAAGTGGCTGATGTGGCCCTCGCTCTGTCCGGCGGGGGCCTCGTGGCGGGCGTGGCCGTCGCCTGCGCGGGTGCCGGCGGGACGGGCCCCAACGTGATCGCGGTCAGTGCCCAGCGAGCCAGGGTCATGTGGGAGAGCCTGAGAGCAGGGACGCCGATTGTCATGGAGGAGGAGGAGACCCTCGCCGGGGCTCTGCTGGGCGGAATCGACCTCGACAACCGCTTCACCCTCGCACTGGTTCGCCACCTCATCTCGGATCACGTGCTTGTCACAGAACATGAGATCGCGAACGCCATGCGCCTGGCCTACAGTGCGTTACGATGCGTCGTGGAGGGGGCGGGCGCCGTGCCTCTCGCCGCCCTCCTCGCCGGCAAGCTGGCTCACCACCCTCGCGGCGACCCGACGAGGCCGCCAGAGGGGGCTCAGGACCCCTTGGTGATCGTGCTGGCCGGAGGGAACGTGGACCCTACGGTCCTCGAGTCTGTGGTCTCCGGCGCTAGTCGACCCTGACCACCACCCACTTCGCCGCCACCGACGTGGAGAGGGAGGCCGTGACCCTGGCGCCGTCCCCGGTTCCGTTGGACACCAGGTCCAGGATCTGGATGCCGGACGGGCCTAGCTTGCCATCGTAGGCGGCGGTGGCGAACGACTTGGATTCCTCCGCGTCCTCGGGTTCGTCGCAGGTCCCCTTGGTACCCGTCACGGTGAGGGGCCACGGATAGCTCCCCAGTGTATTGAAGACGCTGTTGGGATTGGTCCCGCAGAGGACGTCCGTGGCAAGGAGATCGTACGTCCGGAAGTCCACGGCCCGGGTCCCGAGACCCACCGAGTGGCCGAGAACGGCTTCGGCGTACTCCAGGAAGAGAAGCTCATAGGACCGACCCGTAAGCGCTTCCAGGCCAGGTACCCCTGGGGTGCTGGTCTCGGCGTTCTGGGTTGCGAAGAAGCCCGCGTCCCCTCCGGGCGTGGTGGCGTTCCCGTACTGGTCACCGAGGAAGCGATGGAAGTTCCAGCCGGCGCCGTAGATGTTCCCGGGGTGGCCGATGACCTGATCGTTCAAAAGGCCGTTGGGACGGACGGACATGTATTGTACGGTGCGTGCCAGGCGCAGGATAACATTGTAGTTGTCGGCGTTGAACGTCCCGGGAGAGTTCCTGATGTCCTGCTCGTCCACCCGTGAGCCCCTGGCCGGACCGCCGGCCGCCTCCCACGCGGTGCGAGAGGACATCTCGGCGGCGATCTCCGCCGTGCCCTCTTCTATCCAGGAGGGATGGAACCCCCGAGCGGAGCCCCCGTCCAGCGCCCCCTTCACCCCGTTGTAGAGTGAGCTGACGTGCTTGGCCTCGTGGGTGATGGTTCCCAGCGCCTGCCACTGCTGGGAAGAGGCGGGCGCGGTCCCGGTGATGCCGTTGACCAACCCGATGTCCATGTAGACCAGGTCCATCTCGTTGGACTGGGGGCAGGACTCCTTGGGGAACATGTCCCCGCTCCACACGAACGCCACGGCATTCTTGGATGCGACGACGGGAGCGATGAGCACACGCAGGCGACCGTCTCCGTCGATGTCCGGCGCCCCGCCGAAGTAGCTGTCCACCACCGGCTTCCCGTGATCCCTGTAGTAATCCAGCATCTCCTGGACGGCCGATTGATCCGCCGGGGAACTCACCGCCTCGATGGAGTCCTGGTAGACCGCCATGATGTCGTTCTCGGCCACCAGCTTGGCCACGCGAGGGGTCCCGGCTTCACAGCTGGAATCGACGGCCGGGTCGTAGAGCCACCGGGCTGGGGATGGGGCCAGCGCCAGGCCCGCCTCGGCGGCCAGGGTCCAGGGGCCGTCGGCCTCCCGGAGGGCCTCGATCATCCCGGGGAGCATCCGTCGCTCTTCCTCACGCAACGCGACGTGCGCCTGGGTATTGAGGCGGTCCCGCTCCAGGGCGTCCCGGAGGGCTTCGGCCACGTCCCCGGGGATGGAGAGCGGCTCACGGGCCAATGCCAGCCCCGACGACGGTGAGGGAAGGCCGCCGGTCACGCCGCCCTCGCCGGTGACGCCCAGGGTGACGTCGGCGACGGTCACGGTGTTCTGGTTCGACTCGGGCCAGACCAGACCCACCCGGTACCGGTCGCCGGACGAGCCCGAGGGCAGGAACAGGTCGCAGCCGCTGGCGCCCACGGCGTCCTGAACCAGGGACTGACCCGCGGCAAGGGAGACCTCGACGACGCAGTCCCCGTTCTGGGGAAGCACGGATACCGACGCCAGGCCGGTCACGCCGCTGGATGACGCCTGAATCTGGGCCGTCCCCTCGCCCTGGGTGGTGGCGAGACCCGATGACGGATCGATGGTGATCACGGACGGGGCGGAGGAACTCCAGGTGACCGTCGTGCCCGGGATGGGGGTGCCGGACTGGTCCAGGACCGTTGCGGCGAAGAGCTGCTCAGTCCCGATGCCGACCAGGGTCACCGAACCGGGAGACACCTGGATCTGCGTGGGGACGGGCGTAGCCGCCGGGGATTCGTCGCATCCGGCCAGGGGGAGCAGAGCTGCCGCCATCAGGCCGGCGAAGGGACGGCCGATACGGGCTCGCAGTGAGAACGGAAGACGCATTCGAGGGAATCCTCGCATAGATCGATAGTGGATGTCGCAAAGCGCTGCGCCTTGAACCCTCATGGGTGAATCAGGGTTCCCACAGCGCGACTGCCTAGTCCAAAGATCGGGGTTGCGACAGGAGGATGGGAAGGACTTTCCCCGCCTCTCCCCGGATCGATACCGTCGCCCCATGGGAAAGGGGCGTGGGGTCCAGATTCACCTCGATGACCGCCCCCCCCTGGTCCAGGGTGAGGCCCGGAAGGCCGGCGGCGGGGTGAACCAGGCCGCTGGTTCCCACCACCAGGCAGGCGTCGCACCCCGTCGCGGCCTCGACGGCACGGGTCAGGACCCGCTCCTCCAGGGCCTCGCCGAACCAGACCACGTCCGGGCGGAGCAGGCCGTCGCATTCGCTACATGAAGGCAGGGTATCCAGGGCGTCCGTGACCACCGGCTCCCGGTGGGCCCGTCGGGCCCCGCACACGGTGCATCGAGATCGGAAGAGGGAGCCGTGGATCTCCACGATCTCCGGGAGCGGCGCCCCCGTGCCTGCCTCGCGCTGGGCGACCTCGTGGAGTCCATCCACGTTCTGGGTGACCAGGGTCACCCCGGGTCTCCGAGAAGCCCAGTGGGCCAGGGCCAGGTGGCCGGGGTTCGGATCGCAGGCCTCGATGAGGCCGCGGCGCCAGGCGTACCACTCCCACACCAGGCGGGGGTCCCGGGCGAAGGCCTGGGGTGTGGCCAGCTCCTCTGCCCGGTACCGCTTCCAGAGTCCGCCCTCACCCCGGAAAGTCGGCACTCCCGACTCGGCACTGATGCCGGCCCCGGTCAAGACCATGACCTCCCGAGCCGCAGCGAGGATTCGTCGGGCCTCGTCTACCATGGCCTCAGGAGGTCGCCCGGGTGAGGAGGTGCCACGCCAGGACGGCCCACCCGGCAATGAGGCCCACGCCGCCGATGGGCGTGATCGCACCCAGCCACCGGGGTCCTGTGAGGACCAGGAGATAGAGGGTCCCGGAGAACACGAGGATGCCGAAAACCATCAGGACAGCCGCCGTCGACACCATACCTCCGGGCCACCGATCCATGACCCAGGCCACGGCGAACAGGGCCAATGCGTGGATCAAGTGATACCGGACGGCGGTCTCGAAGATGGCCAGGTCGGCGGGCGTGAGACGGCCGCGAAGTCCGTGGGCTCCGAACGCTCCGCCGGCTACCGCCAGGGCAGCGAGAAGCGCGCCGAGGGCGGCCACGATGCGAGGTTGCAGCATGGGTTCTCCACAGTGTGCTTGGAATCGGGTATGTTGGCCTGCGTCGATCCTTCGAAAACTAACCCCGCTCCCCGTGCCACGGCCCCCTGAACTCTCATCCCCGATGGCAGCGGCCCTCCTGGTGGCCTTCGCCCATTTCATCACTGACGCCTACAACGCATTCCTCCCGCCGCTCTTGCCCAGGATCATGGACGGAATGGGGCTGTCCATCGCCCTCGCGGCGACCCTGGCCATGGTCCTGTCCATCTCGTCCTCCGTCCTCCAGCCCCTCATGGGGTACCTGGCGGACCGATTCGGGCGGCGCTGGTTCGTGGCGGCGGGCCCGGTCTGTTCCGGCGTCTTCCTGAGCCTCATCGGAGTGGCGCCCAGCTTCATGCTCCTGGTGGCCCTCTTGATTCTGGGTGGCCTGGGGTCCGCAGCGTTCCATCCTCCCAGCGCCTCGGCGGCCGCGAGGGTACAGGCGGGGAAGGGGAGTGGTGCCCGCCTCTCCCTCTTCTCCTTCGGAGGTGCCCTGGGGTTCGCCGTCGGGCCTCTCGTGGCTGTGGGCATCGTGGCCCGCTGGGGGCTGGAGACACTCTGGGTCGCCATGATTCCGGGGATCCTCTTAGGAGGGGTCGTCCTCTGGGTCCTGCCCACCGATCGGGCCGAACGGGCCGCTCGGCTGCCCCCTTCGCCGCGACGGGTCCTGGATCGATTGGCCGGACCCCTCGGCGTGGTCTTCGCGATCTCCGCCCTGGGAGCCTTCACCCAGCGCGTCTTTCTCACCTTCGAGCCCATCATCGTCAATCAGGCCGGCGGATCGGAGGCCCTGGGGGCGGGAGTGTTGAGCATCTATCTCGCCGCTCAGGCGTTCGGAACCCTCACCGGCGGCATTCTGGCCGACCGGGTGGACCGCCGCCGCCTGCTCCTGGCCCTCAGCCTGGTCGCGCTGCCCGCGCACCTCCTGGCCGTGTCACTCAACCCCGGGAGCAACGGAGCGCTCTTCGCCGCGGGTCTCGCGGGCTATACCAACATGGCCATGCTCCCGGCCATGGTGGTCATGGCCCAAGAGATGCTCCCCGAGGGGGCCGCCGTGAGTTCGGGGATCGTGATGGGGCTGGCGTGGGGGCTGGGGTCCATCGGCGTGTTGTTCGTCGGTATCGTGGCGGACCAGGTGGGAGCGCAGACGGCGGCCACGTGGTCCATGCCAGCTCTGGGTCTCGCCGCCCTCCTGACGCTCCATCCCGCCCTCAGACCCCATCGGAGGCCCGCCCATGGGTGAGGGTGGGGCCTTCGTCCGCGTCGAGGGCTCGGGTACCGACTGACGTTGACCCTCCGGGACCCCGAATCTACCTTTTCTGGTCTATGTTCGGGGCAGTTGAGTCCCGTCTTCATCGCAACATCGAAACGCCCCGGGGAGTCGCAGCCGCGTTCCTCGGCGCTCAAGGAAGGTCTTAGGCCCACATGGTAGCCAAACGGCGCGTACGGGCGGATCACGGATCGGCGACGGATCCGGACGACAAGTTCATCGCAACGACGATGGAAGTGACGGCCTGGGCCCGGAAGAACACCCAGAAGCTCGTTATCGGGGCCACGTCCCTCGCCATCATCCTGGTGCTCGTTGTCTACTACGTCGGGTTCCGGTCCAGCATGGAGGTCCGGGCGGCCAACGAACTGGACCAGATCCAGCAGACCATCGGGCTCGGGAGCCCGGACGCCGCGAAGGGGCGGATGGCACAGTACCTGGAGCGCTACGGGAACACGCCATCCGCCGGGGAAGCCCGGATGATGTTGGGCCAACTGCACCTCGAGACCGGCACGCCCCAGGACGCCGTGGAGGTCCTCGCGCCCATGGCCCGTGACCTCTCCAACCCCCTGAACCTCCAGGCCGCCTTCCTTCTCGCCGCCGCCTACGAGGATCAGGGGAGGTTCCAGGACGCAGAGGACCTCTACATGCGGCTCGCGAACCGGGCGGACCTGGAGTTCCAGGTCCGGGACGCCCTTCGGGGTGCTGCACGGATGCGGACTCGTCTCGGAAACTACGCGGGCGCTCTGAGCCTCATGGAGGAGATCCGGGACGGGATGGAGTCGGGTGATCCCGAGCGAGCCGAAGTGGACATGCGGATCGCCGAACTCGCGGAGCTCGTCAAGGCGAGTTGAGCGAGGCCCCACCAGCGGAACAGGGGAGCGGGCCGGCATGCCAGGGGGATGTCGGCCCTTTCTCATGCCGTATTTCAAAGGGTCGTATAATATATATTATGTAAAGTGCGCTCTTCGCTGGGCCCTATTGGGAGATGCCTGGGGTTCCGGGAGGGCCTGGACGCCCCCCCCGCCGACCGGGAGGATCCGGATCAGCCAGCAAGGGGCCGCGGAGCAATGGCTCAGAAGATGGAGATGTTCACGTACCGGCGGGGATTCTCCCGGAAGTCGTCCAGGAGGAGCCGGAGGCTCTCGGTCGCGGTCGTGACCTCCTCGTAGAGCGTGTCGTCCGTGGAGAGACGTCCGAGGGTCCCCTCGCCCCTCTCCATGCGGTCGAGTACGACCTGG
>JBDHCV010000016.1:0-56992 GCA_039591855.1 Gemmatimonadota bacterium
GATCCTCCCGCCGGACCAGGGGGGGCGGACGCCGTCCTTCCAGGGCATACAGCTGGGGCCGATTCTGTCGTCCGATCTCGACTACGTCCTCGAAGCCCTCGTTGGTGACCAGGAAGACCCGGGCCCCCTTCCGCTCCAGAAGGGCATTGGTGGCTACCGTGGAGCCGTGGACCAAGTTGAAACGGTGTTGGGTTCCCAGGGCCCGGGTCAGGCCTAGAAGGACGGCTTCCGAGGGGTCGGACGGGGTGGAGGGAACCTTCACGGATCGGAGTTCGCCACCGGAGTAGGTGACCACGTCTGTGAAAGTCCCGCCGGTATCCACGGCGACCAGCACCGGCTCTACCAGCCCCCCGGGCTCGGTCTTACCTTGCACCACCATGCAACGATCACCCTCGTTCGATGAGTTCCTGGCCCTGAGTCGCCAGGGCACACTCGTGCCCGTCTGGCGGGAGTTCCTGTTCGACACCGAGACAACCGTCACGGCTTACCACAAGCTACGTCAACTCCCCTTCGGATTCCTCCTGGAGTCCGTCCTCGGCGGAGAGCAGTGGGCCCGCTACAGCTTCATGGGCACGCGCCCGCGATCGGCCTGGAAGCTCACGGGATCGTCGGTGGCGTGGTGGACCCCGGAGGGCGGGTGGGAACCGCTGGACGTTTCGGATCCCATGGAGGACCTGGACCGACGGCTCGCCGCCGAGCGACCGGTGCAGGTTCCGGGACTCCCCCGGTTCTGGGGTGGGGCCGTGGGTTATTTCGGGTACGACATGGTCCGGCGGATCGAGCGGCTTCCCAAACCTCCGGAGGACGATCTGGGGCTTCCCGAGGCCATGGTCATGTTCACGGACGTGGTGGTGGCGATCGACAACCTGAAGGGCACCGCAACGGCGATTTGCCCCGTTCCGGTGGAGGACGGCGAAGACGCCGACTCTCTGCGGGAGAAGCACGCGGCGGCGCTGGCGCGCCTCGACGAGTTGGTGGAGGAGCTGGCTCACGTCCCGGGGCCGGCTCCCCTGCGTCTCCTCCCCGAGCCGGACGAGGACCCTCCCTTCAGGTCGTCCATGGCTCGTGAGGATTTCGAGGCGGCCGTGGAGCGGATCCGGGAGTACATCTTCGCGGGGGACGCCTTCCAGGTGGTCTTGAGCCAGCGACTGGAGATGGGGTTGGACGGGGCTCCGTTCGACCTCTATCGGGCCCTCCGCTCCGTGAATCCGTCGCCGTATCTCTACCACCTGGAGATGGACGGGGTGACTCTGGTCGGGAGTTCACCGGAGGTGCTGGTGCGACTGGAAGACGGGGTGGTGACGGTACGCCCCATTGCCGGAACCCGGCCCAGGGGCGCCACCCAGGAGGAGGACCGGGCCCTTGCCGAGGACCTGCTGGCCGACGAGAAGGAGCTTGCGGAACACCGGATGCTCGTGGACCTGGGGCGGAACGACGTGGGGAGGGTGGCGGCCTACGGTTCAGTCCGGGTCCCAGACCTCATGCTCGTAGAGCGCTACTCCCACGTCATGCACTTGGTGAGCCAGGTGGAGGGGGATGTGGATGGGGGCCGGTCGGCTCTGGACGTGTTGCAGGCCTGCTTCCCCGCGGGGACGGTCTCCGGCGCCCCCAAGGTCCGGGCCATGGAGATCATAGACGAGCTGGAGCCCGTGCGGCGGGGGCCCTACGCGGGGGCAGTCGGGTATGTGGCCTACGGGGGCCGCTCCATGGACACGGCCATCGCCATTCGGACGGTCCTCGTGACGGGCGGTAAGGCCTATGTACAGGCCGGGGCCGGAATCGTCGCTGATTCCGACCCGGGTCGCGAGTACGAGGAGACGCTCAACAAGGCCAGGGCGCTACTCCGGACCGGCGTCCGCATCGGGCCGGCCACGGGCTGAGCGGCCTCGCTGGGCTCGCGACGTCCGGTCCTAGGCTCCCAATTCCTGGTAGAGGTAGGCCAGGGCCTTGATCCCCTCCTGGAAGTTCTCCAGGGAGAGCCACTCGTTGGGCGCGTGCAGGTTGGAGCCCGGTAGGGAGAAACCCACCAGGAGCGCCGATGCCTCCAGCACCTCCTCGAACTCCACCACGATGGGGATGGATCCGCCCTCGCCCTGGAGGACCGGGGTGGTCCCGAACGCCCGCTCCAAGGCAGCGGAGGCCGCGTCGAATCCCCGCCCCCCCACGGTGGCCTTCCAGGGGCGGCCGCCATGGAGTGCCCGGACAGACACCCGCACGCCCTCCGGCGTCACCTTCTCCACGTGGGCCCTGAACAACTTCTCCACCTGGTCAGGATCCTGATCCGGTACGAGACGGAAGCTCACCTTCCCCATGGCTCGGGCCGGGAGTACGGTCTTGGCGCCCTCCCCGGTCCAGCCGCTCAGGAGCCCGTTGGCGTCGCAGGCCGGTCGGATCCAGAGCCTCTCGAGGGAGGAATAGCCCGCTTCACCGGTGAGGCCGTCCGCCCCTACCTCGGCCCTGAATTCCTCGGGGTCGAAGGGGAGGTCGCGAATGCTCTCACGGGTGTCTTCGTCCCAGTCGACCACGTCGTCGTAGAAGCCGTCGATGGCGATTCGACCCTGATCGTCGTGGAGGGAGGCGAAGATCCGAGCCAGGGCCAGGGTCGGGTTCGGTACCGCACCGCCGTAGGCCCCCGAGTGAAGATCCGACGACGGCCCCTGGACCTGGACCTCGAAGTAGGCCAGTCCCCGAAGGGAGAAGATGAGCGACGGGAGTCCTGGGGCGAACATTCCGGTGTCCGAGATGACCACGTAGTCGCAGGCCAAGCGATCCCGGTGTTCCTTCACGAAGGGGACCAGATTCGGCGAGCCGATCTCCTCCTCGCCCTCGGCCAGGACGATCACGTTGACCGGCAGGGTGTCCCCGTCCTGGAGGGAAGCCTCCAGCGCCTTCACGTGCATGAAGAGCTGCCCCTTGTCGTCAGCGGTCCCACGTCCCCAGATCCGCCCGTCCCGGACCTCGGGCTCGAAAGGTGGAGAGACCCACTCGTCCAGGGGCTCCACCGGCTGGACGTCGTAGTGGCCGTAGATGAGGATCGTCGGGGCATCGGGGCCGGCGTCTCTCCGCTCCGCCAGGACGATGGGGTGCCCCGGGGTTTCATGGATTTCGGCGGTCAAGCCCGCGCCGCGCAGAGACTCCGCCACCCATTCCGCCGCCTCTCGTGTGTCCGGGTCGTGCTTGCTCACGGCGCTGACCGAGGGGATGCGCAGGAGATCGTAGAGTTCGTTTAGGAATCTGTCCTGGTTGGCCTCGATGAACAGCTTGGCGTCGCTCATTCCAATCTCTCTCCGTGTCTTGGATTCCCGGATCTTCGTGTGCTCCGGAGCCGAGAAGGTGGGCAAGGCCCGTGCCTGCCGCGGCGATAGGGTCGGTTCAGCGTTGTAAAACGGAGCGAGGCGCCCGCCGCCGGAGCGAGGGACGCCTCGAGATCACCGTCGATCGTTCCTGCTTCGGACTCAGGTGGCCCAGCCGCCGACACCCCAGCGGTATAGGAACGTCATGAGGACGGCCAGGGCCACGGCCCCGCCCATTCCGCCCAGGGACAGGGCGGTGGGATACCAGAATTGGAATATCCCCACCCCCAGCATGCCTCCGATCACACCCCCAAACGCACCGAGTACCGCGATGACTGTGGTGTGGCCCGGGGTTTCGGCGGGCTGCTTGACCAGGACCTTCATGAGTAGGCCGATGGCGGCGCCCAGGACGATCCAGATTCCGATCCCGATCCAGTTCTCCATATGGTCCTCGGAGCGTGATGGTCGATGTTCGTGCGGCGATAAACTTAGACCGCGGCCCGGGGGGTGCCAAGACCGCAAATGAGCGAATCGGGGTTCGTTCCTGGTGGGTACCGGATCAGTCCTCGGACCCCATGCGGCGCTTCAGATCCCGGAGGCGCTCGTCCAGGTCCCGAACGGGGGGGATCGGGCTGTCCGGCCCCACGCTGCGAAGGTCGAACTCCGAGGCCATCTCTTCGGACGCCCTGGCCCTGGCGTCTTCGTCTTCGATGCGCTCGGCCATCCGGTCGAGTTGCTCGAAAAGGTCCCCGGCCTCGTGGATGGAGTCCCGGGCCTCGCTGCGACCCGCCGTGGCGGAAAGGGACGCGCGACTCGATTCCGCCTGCTTGAACTGCTCGGTCATCTCGGCGAATTCCGCCTCCACCACGGACTTCTCCTGTGTGAGGGCGTCCACCTTCTGCTCGAGAGCCATGCGCATGCGCTCGTGCTTCTCCGCGTACTCGCGGGCCACTCGGGCGGTATCCTCGTCCCCGATCTTGAGAGCCATGTCCTCCCGTCGCAGGCAGGTCTGGACGGCCTCCCGTTCCCGCTCCAGCCCGGCGGCGGCCTTGGAGATCTCCTCGTCCAGGCGTCGGATGTGGGTCTTGGCGTCGGTCATCTCCTGACGCATGGCGCCCAGGAGCTTGTCGACGTTCTCCGGGATGTGGTCCCGGTTCAACTCCTCGTAGAAGTTGTCTATGGCCTCCCGAAAGGCCCTGCGAAGGTTCTCGAACACGATGGATCCTCTGAATCGCCTGCGGGATCGGGGGTGCCGGTCCCTTTTCTGGGCCGGCCCAGAAAAGTAAGAGGCGGGGTGGAGATCACAAAACCGCCCGGCGCGATGACGCGCCGGGCGGCTTGATATTCGGAGGGGGCCGGCTGGAGGGCCGTCGGCCGGTGCCTTGTCGGCTCGGGCCCGATCAGTTCACCAGTGGCTCGATCCGCTGAGCGAAGGAGTGCCGGGCCCGGTGCAGTCGGCTCTTCACCGTGCCCAGGTTGACACCGGTCATCTCGGCGATCTCCTCGTAGCTCTTTCCCTCCAGCTCACGAAGGCGGAACACGAGCTGGTGGTGCTCCGGCAGTTCGTTCACCGTGTCCTCCACGATCTCCTCCAGATACCGCTTCCGGTAGAGGCGCTCCGGTGTCATGGACCGGTCCTCGAACTGGAGGGGACGGTGATCTTCGGTCCACCCCGAGGTCAGCTTCTGGAAAAGCACCAGGGGGCTCCGAGACCAGTTACGAAGCTCGTTCTTGGAGAGGTTCCCGGCGATGGTGTAGATCCAGGTGGAAAACTTCTTGGTCGTGTCGAACCGATGAACGTGGCGTGCGACGCGGATGAACGCCTCTTGGACCAGGTCCTGGGCCCGGTCCGGATCTCCGGTCTTTCGGGAAACGAAACCCACCAGTTTGTCCCGATACCGGCGATAAAGCTCCCGGAAGGCGGCGTGATGACCGTCCAGATGGGCTTGGACCAGGTCCTCGTCAGAAAGGGCCCGGATTTCGAGAGCCGTTGCGGCGGAGGTCGGGAAGGCAGCTGTGGTCGCGCTCATCTTCATCCCTTGTCTGATACGGTCGCCACTCGAAAGACGGCTTCAGCATGGCGATAAGAATCCGATCTTATCAGGAATCATTCTTCCTGGACAGGGAAGATGAGCGTTTTGGCTCAGGGCCGCAAGGGGGGGCGTCGAGTTTTATTCGCTCATTTGTGGATATGCGAGCGATACCATGCTTAACTCTGGTCAATCCGAGAAGTGATTCCGACCAATCTTCCCGGGTCGGACACTTCCAGGTATTGCGCGGTCTCGGGGTCTGGAGAGAGGTCCCGCGACACCAGGGCCAACTCAGCAGCCGCGTCGACTTCCGCTGTCACCTCCATCTCCACCGCGGCCAGGTCCTCTGGAGGGACGCCCCGACCCGTCAAATAGGCCTCGTAGAGACCGACGGGATCACGACGTCCCCATGCCTGGAAGACCTCCGGGGAGAACATGGACCGGGCTTCCCGCTCGTCGTGGGTAGCGTGCCCGCCCATGCGGAAGGTCTTGCAGTGCACCAGGCGGGGACCCTCGCCGATACGGCAGGTACGCACGGCGTCCCGGACTGCCAGGTGGACTTCCAGGACGTTGTTGCCGTCCACCGATCGGCTCGGAATGCCGTACATGGCCCCCCACGCTTCCAGGTCTCCGATCCCGTGGTCCTCCCGGCGCGTCCCGAGGGCCACCTGGTTGTCCTGAATGATGAAGACAGCCGGGACGTTCCTCACCGCCGCCAGATTGAGTCCCTCGTGGCACTCCCCGGTTCGTGTGGCGCCGTCGCCGATCCAGGTGAGAGCCACCGCGTCCCGACCAGTGATCTGGAGCGCCAGGGCGACGCCGGCGATAACCGGAACGTTGGCGCCCATGTGGCTGATGGGTTGGATCACGCCCCTGGCCGCGTCCCCGACGTGGAGATCCCGCCCTCCGCTGGGAGAATCCGCCGTCGCGAGGTAGCCTCGAAACAGGTCCGCCAACTCCATTCCCATCATATGACAGGCCCCCGCGTTTCGGATCAGGGGCGTGAGGAGATCACGCCCCGGGTCCAGGGCGGCCACGGCCCCGACGGTGACGGCTTCCTCGCCGGTCCCGAGCCAGGCCTTGGAGATCACCCCCTGCTTGACCCAACGCTTGAGACCCACGTCCACGAGGCGGGTGCGGAGCAGATCCCGATAGAGGCCGATGAACCAGGAGGCGGGAAGGCTCTCCAGGAAGTCCACCTCCGACCGATCGCTGGCGAGGCGCTCGTAGTACTCGGACAGGAGGCCGGGATCGGGCTCCCAATCCAGGTATTCGGGTGGATCGAACGATGGGTACCGCTTCACCTGGAACTCCCTCTGCGGCTGGGGGGACCGACGCGCTGTTTGTGGGAGGTGTCGGGTGCCCTGAGGATCGGCCGGCGAAGGTAGATTGCCACGTTGGCAGGGGCAACCGGCCCGAACCCTGCGCCGGGCGTTGCTCAAAGGCCACGGATTACGCCAGATTCATCCCTTGCCGACCCCGCCGGAACCGGCGCCACACGAACCGAATTCGACCTTGGCTTCCACCACCGTCCGAACCCAGCGGCCCAGGATCAAGCCCAGCGTGGCCCTTGTGATCCTGGAAGTGCTCAAGGAGCAGGACCGCCCCACGGAGATTCTCGAGGACGAGAATCCCACCCACACGCTTCCGCGGCGGCTCGGTCTGTCGGGGGTGGTGGACGCCCAGATCCGACGCTATCGCGAGGATGTAAAGGGCAAGCGAAAGCTGGGAGACGAGGAGCTGAACGACCTCTTCGCCCTCGTCCTCCGCCGCCCCGATGCCAGTCGAATCTTCTTCCTGGCCGGTGCCCGGGTCCTCGGGGAGGACCTGAAGCCTTCGGCCTTCTCACGGCTCGCGCCTCGGGCCCTGAAGATGCGTCGGGCGAAAAGGGAGGTGAAGCGCACCTTCCACCGTCTGTTCGGACGAAAGATGGGCGCCTTTGCCCCGGGAGGGTTCGTGCTGGAGGGGGCGGGCCTGTTCTTCTTCCAGACCGATGCCCGAGGACACGCCTGCAACTTCGTGACAAGCCTCTGTGAGGGTGTGCTCCGACGGCATTTTGGACGCACCGCACGGGTGAGCCATGCCCTCTGTCAGTCTCGGGGAGACTCCACCTGCCGCTGGGTGGGTGATCCCGCCGGGGGGGCGCCCTCCCCGGAGTCCACCGGAGAAAAGGAAAGGACAAGTTGATGGTCGAGGTCGGAGATTTGGCCCCGGACTTCTCCCTCCCGGGCGACCATGGCGAAGACGTGCGTCTTTCCGAGCTGAGAGGACGACCCGTGGTTCTCTACTTCTATCCGAAGGACGACACCTCGGGCTGCACGGTGGAGGCATGCGAGTTTCGAGACGCCATGCCCCGCTTCCAGGACCTGGATGCCCTCGTGTTCGGACTCTCTCCGGACCCGGTGGAGTCCCATGAGAAGTTCAGCGGGAAGCATGCCCTGAACTTCCCACTTCTGGCGGATGAGGATCACGCCGTGGCCGAGGCCTACGGCGCGTGGCGTGAGAGGTCCATGTACGGAAAGAAGTACATGGGAATCGAACGGAGCACGTTCCTCATCGATGAAGACGGAGTCGTCCGGCGGGCCTGGAGAAAGGTGATTCCCCGGGGCCACGCCCAAGAGGTTGCCGACGCTCTGGTGGGCTGATCCTGACCCTGGCCTTGTCCGGTTCGAAGCTCGGGGCCCCGCTCAGGCCGGTGCGGTGGCCTTCAGCCCTCCGGTGTAGGCCGCGTGGACCTTGTATGCGCAGAGATCCTGAACGACGGTAATCCCCCCGGCCCGTGCCTCCTCCGCCGTCTCCGGTGCGAGGATTCCCTCCTGTAGCCAGATCGCGGGCCGCTCAGATCTCTTCATGGCTCTCTCCATGACCCGGGCGGCGTCCTTGGAAGGGCGGAACACGAGAACCATGTCCACCGGCTCGGTGATGTCGTCCAGGCAATCCACGGCCAACTTCCCGAGAATCCGGTCCGCCGTGGGGTTCACCGGGATGATTTCATACCCCTTGCTCGCCAGGTACCCTGGCACCCGGCGGGCGGGCTTTTCGGGGCTCCTGGACATTCCCACCACCGCTATTCGCTTCACGGCCTCCAGCAAGGCGACGATCTCGTCAGCGGTGGGATTTTCCGGATCCCTGCTGTCTTGGAGTAGCTCCGGGACGGGCTTGGTCGGTTCCATTTCGGTTTCTCGAATCTGCTCCGGTGTGGGATGCCGGCCGAATCCGGACGAATCCGGGTCGGCCGGAGTTGGTCGACCTCGTCATTAGCAAAACGCGGACCGGATCGGAAAGGTTCTCCAGGCAAGGGGGAGGTTGATCGTCTTCCAATCCAGCCCCATTCTCCCTAACGACTCCATTCCTTGGGGTCGATGGCGATTTCCGGGAGGATCTTGGAAGATGGGCGACTTCGTGGTCTGGGGTGTGGCGTTGGTGGTGGCGGTCGTGGCATTCGTCATCGGACGGAGGACCGGCGCCGGCGTGGGGCATGAGGCCGGATACCGAGAGGGTCACGAGGCCGGCGTGGAGGAAGGTCGGACGCTGGAGAAGAGCGAGGCCGTGGCCCGCATCGCGTCCACGTCAGCCGAGGCCGAGACTCTGCGGAGCACGGTGGGCCGGCTGGAGCGGGAGCGGGACCTTGCGGCCGACAGCGCCCTTTCCCGGGTCGCGGCGTACCTGGACGCCAACGTGGCTGCCCCCCTGGGCGATGCGCTCGCCGGCGGTCCCTTGAAGCCCGCGGCCCGTGCGGCCCTGGATGCGGTCGAGGATCTCCAGTTCTTCATCCGGGATCTGGAGGTCCATGCGGCCCCGTCGAACCTGGTCGAAGTGGCTCAGGAGACCGCCAGGGAGTTCACCCAGGATTGGGATCTCCCGGTCCGCATGCATGCTCCAGCTTCCCCCGTCCGGGCCCGGATCGATCCGGAGGCCCTCAAGGACGCGATCTTCCTTCTTCTGGCCAACGCGGGCCACTTTGGCGAGGGCGGCGTGGAGGTGCAGGTGGACGAAGTGGACGCCGCAGCGCGGATCTGCATCCGCGACCGCGGACCTGGCTTCTCCGCCGCAGCGCTCCAGCAGGGGATGGATCCCTTCTTCACCACCCGGCCCGGGGGCCTGGGGCTCGGCCTTCCGTTCGCGCGGAGAATCGTGAGGGAGCTGGGCGGAGAAATCGCCCTCAGGAACCGATCCGAGGGTGGCGCCGAGGTGGAGATCCGATTTCCCTCGGCCTCCTGATTCCCCGGCTCAGATCCAGCCGTACACGTGGTATAGCATCACGTAGACCACGAGCCCCGTCACCGAAACGTAAAGCCATATCGGGTAGGTGATCCGGGCCAGGCGGGCGTGAGCGTGAAACCGTCGCAGGCGCACCAGATAGATGAGCCTGAGGACCAGCGGCACGATGAGGACCGCCAGGATCATGTGGGAGAACAGGATCCCGAGGTAGGCCGCCTTCGCCACCCCCTCCCCCGCGAACCGATGGGTTCCCGTGAGGGAAAAGCGGGTCACGTAGAAGACCAGAAAGAGCGCCGACGCGAGGAGGGCTCCCATCATGGCGCGGCGATGACCCCGAGTGTTCCGGCGGCGGATCTGGTAGAGGCCGGTCAGGAGGAGGAGGGTGCTGGTGAGGTTGAGCCCCGCGTTGAGGGGTGCGATGACCTCGGCCAGGCTCTCTGCGGTCACGGGGATCCCCGATCCGCCTGCTCATCCCGCCCGGCGGTCTCCGGCGATGCGGATCCAAGGACCCGCATGGCCACCGCAGTGGCCAGGAGCGTGGCGGCCACCAGGGAGTGGAGGGAGACCGGGACCACCGCCAGCATCTGGAGGACCGACACGAATCCCAGGGTCACCTGAACCACGACCAAGCCCATGGCCACCCCTGCGAGCCTCCGGACAAGCGATCCCTGGGCGGACCGGAAGACCCGGATCCCCACCCAGATGGTGGCACCCAGGATCAGGATCCCCAGGACCCGGTGCCCGAAGTGGATTCCCACCAGGTGGCTGTCCATCGGGGGGATCAGCCGGCCCCGGCAGAGGGGCACGTCCGGGCACGCCAGGCCGGCGTCGGCGTGCCGGACGTAGGCTCCGAGCATGGATTGAAGGAGCACCAGGACGACGAGATGAGCGGTGCCCACCCGGTAGCTCTGCAGAAACGAGTCGGGGATCCCGGCCGAGGACATCCAATCGGCCCGGCTCGAGACCCATAGAGCCGTGGCCAGTCCCAGGAAGAGGAGGGCCATGGTGAGGTGGGCCGTGGAGATGGCGTCCGGGAGGCGCATGAGCACGGTGAGACCCCCGAAGCCTGCTTGAATCAGGAGCAGGATCATACCCACCACGGTGGCGGCTCGGGCCCGATGCCCCGATTCCGTTTCCCGGAAGGTCAGGTACGTGGCCAGCCCCCACATGAGGAGTAGACCCCCGGCCACCAATCGGTGGAGGTGCTCCCAGAACACGCCGCCGGTCATCTCCGGGACCATGGTACCGAAGCACGTCGGCCAATCGGGGCAGGCAAGGGACGACTCGGTGGCGTGGACCACGCTCCCGAGGTAGAGGAGGACGAGGGTCCAGACGGTGGAGACCGCGTAGGCCCGCCCTCGCAGACTTCTGTTCATTGGCTCACCCGCATCCACGGTGTTTCGACCCGCATCTGGTTCTTTTGAGCGCGTCCGGGTACCCTCAATCTCGTTCCACGGTCCAAGGCATGCCATCAGGGGAGGCGATGGAAGAGAAGAAGCTCGGCCCGGCCAAGACGCTCGGCTTCCTGGGCCGCCTTTCGCCAAGGGTTCAGCCGTACAATCGTGCCCTCGTGGCGGCCATGCTCCTGCTCATGGTGGCCACTTCCGTCGGCCTCGCCTTCCCCCTGATCGTCCGCGAGCTGCTGGACGCCGCCTTCCTTGCGGGAGACGTGGGGCTCCTCAACCGGATCGCCGTCGGGCTCATCGGGCTGTTCGCACTCCAGGCCGTGGTCAACGCGTCCCAGAGTTACCTGACGGCCTCGGTATCCGAGCGGGTGGTGGCGGACCTGCGCCGGGAGGTGTTCCAGCACCTGGTCCGTCAACCGCCGGGCTTCTTCGACACCCGGCGGGTGGGTGATCTCACCTCACGCATCGCGTCGGACACCGGGCTGATCCAGAACGTGGTGCGCTTCGGGGTTCCGGAGTTGGTCCGCCAGGGGCTCTTCCTGGCCGGGGCCCTGGTCCTGGTCACCATCACCCATCCCCGGCTGGCCCTGGTGACCCTGACGGCCATCCCCTTCGCCATCCTCATCGGGTGGTTGTTCGGACGCCGGGTCCGACGCCTGTCCGCGGGAATCCAGGATCGGTTGGCCGGGGCCGTCTCCCGGGCGGAGCAGGTGTTCGTCCAGATCCAGACGGTGCAGGCTTTCACCCGCGAGCCTTTCGAGGCGGCGCGGTTCGCCGAGGAGGTCAATCGGACCCGGGACGAGGGCTTGAAGCGGGCGGTGGCCCGAGCCGGCTTGACCGGGGCGATCACCTTCTCCGCGTTCACCGCCATCGTCCTCGTCCTGTGGGAAGGGGGCCGCCTCGTCCTGGAAGGGTCCCTGACTCCGGGCACACTGGTGGCGTTCCTCCTCTACGCCGTCACCATCGCAGGAGCCGTGACCTCCCTCGCGGGATTCTGGGCCAACCTTCAGGAGGCGGCGGGGGCCGCCAAGCGGATCTTCGAACTCCTGGATACGGAGCCTGACATCACGGACCCGGAAGTGCCCCTGGATCTCCCGAGCAAGCTGGAGGGCCGAGTCTCCTACCAGGGCGTGGCGTTCCGTTATCGGAAGGAGTTGCCCCTGGTCCTGGAGGGGATCGATCTGGAGTTGGCGCCTGGGGAGACCGTGGCCCTGGTGGGCACCTCGGGGGCGGGGAAGTCCACCCTGGCGGCCCTGTTGCCCCGGTTCTACGACGTCGACCAGGGGCGGATCCTGCTGGACGGCGTCGACATCACCCGCCTCCGCCTCCATGACCTGCGGGTGGCGGTAGGGATCGTGCCCCAGGAGCCCATGTTGTTCGCGGGCTCGGTCAGGGAAAACCTCATCTATGGCAACCCGGGCGCGTCGGAAGAGGAGATCGTGGCCGCCGCCAAAGGTGCCCACGCCCACGAGTTCATAAGCTCTTTCCCGGACGGGTACGATCAGGAGATCGGAGAGAGGGGTGTCACCCTTTCCGCCGGCCAGCGCCAGCGAATGGCCATCGGCCGGGTCATGTTGGAGCGGCCCCGGGTGCTGATCCTGGACGAGGCCTCCGCCAGCCTGGACGCCGAGAGTGAACAGTTGGTGCAGGACGCCTTGGAGAGACTCATGGAGGGGCGGACCACCCTGGTCATCGCACACCGGCTTTCCACGGTGATCCGAGCCGATCGGATCCTGGTCCTGGACGAGGGCCGGATCCAGGCACAGGGCACCCACCCCGATCTTCTGGAGCGGAGCCCCATCTACAGCCGGCTCTACCGGCGCCAGTTCGAGGACGCTCTGGCGAGCGTCGATCCCCCCGCCCCGGTCTAGGCTTACTCCCTCCCGCTCGGGGCCGATGTAGCCTCGGCCTCCGGCTCACCCGGACCTGAGTCCCGTGGGTCCACCACCACCGGACGACCGCTGCCGTCGTCGGCGAGGAGCCGCCTGATGGCCGCCGGCATTCTCCCCTCGTCCATCCCGATGACCCCGGCCTCGACCCATTCCAGGTCGCCGGCCAGGACCTGCCTTGCCACGGTGTAGTTCTCTACGTCCTCGTTGTGGAAGACCGTCCTGAACGTGTTGTCGATCCGCCGCCGAGCCTGCCGGCAAAAGGCATCGGCCAACTCGGTAGGGGTCTCGTCTCCGGGGCGCTCGGCGGCCAACCGCAGAGCCTGGGAGCATACGGCGGCCATGACGAACAGCTCCGTACCGATGTCCACGAGCCTCCCGAGTACCGCCTGCCGCTTTTCCAGCCGGGCCCCGAACCGGACCATGGAGTAGAAGAGGGTCCGAGCCAGACGTCGTGACGCCCGATCCATGAAACGCACGTGGGGAGCCAGCGCCCCGAAGGCGGCATACCGGGGCCAGCGGCCCCATCCCAGCCACCGGGTGGGATACCACCAGGCGTAGTGAAGGCCGGCTCTCACGGCTGCTGCTGCTCGCTTTCCAAAGGGGGCGCGGGGGTCCACCATGTCACCGGCGATGCGGAGGTGGTCGTCCACCGCCTCCCGGGCGATGAACAGCCTCATGATCTCACTGGATCCCTCGAAGATGAGGTTGATCCGGAGATCTCTGACCGCTCGCTCCACGGCCCACGGGTGCTCGCCCCGGGCCGCAAGGGACCCTGCCGTCTCGTACCCCCGTCCGCCCCGGATCTGAAGGGCATCGTTGGCGATGCGCCAGGCCACCTCCGAGTGCCACATCTTGGCCATTGCGGCCTCGAGCCGAATGTCCAGGGTCTTGCCGTCGGCCATGAGCGAGGTGAGGCGGACCACCGCGTCCATGGCGAAGGCGTCCGCAGCCATGCGACCGATCATCTGGGCGATGGCGTCGTGCTTCCCCACCGGCGATCCCCATTGGAATCGCTCGTTTCCCCATTTCCGAGCCACCTCCAGGGACTGCTTTCCGGCTACGGAGCACATGGCGGGCAGGGAGAGGCGACCCGTGTTGAGCGTGATGAGGGCCAGCTTCAGGCCCTTACCCTCTCCCCAGATCACGTTCTCCTTCGGCACCCGGACCTGGTCGAATCGGATCACGCCGTTGGAGATGGCCCGAAGCCCCATGAAATCGCTCACGTGTTGCAGGGAAACGCCGGGGGAGTCGGCCTCCACGATGAACGCCGTGATCCGTCCCTTGCCCTCCCTCCCTGCGGGCGGGGGTGTACGGGCCATGACCACCATCAACTCCGCCCGGGGCCCGTTGGTGCACCAGAGCTTTTCCCCGGTGAGGAGGTACGCACTGCCGTCCTCGGTGGGGAGGGCGACGGTGGACATGTTCGCCGGATCGGACCCGGCGTCACTCTCGGTCAGGGCAAAGGCGGAAAGGGCGCCCCGGGCCAGGCGGGGGAGGAACTTGGCCTTTTGGGACTCGGTTCCGAAAAGGAGCAGCGGTGTCGGTACGCCGATGGACTGATGGGCGGACAGAAAGGCGGCGGTGGACCCGCAGCGGCTGCCCACGATCTCCAGTGCCCTTCCATAGCTGAGTTGAGAGAGTCCCAGGCCTCCGTATTCCCGGGGGATCTTGATGCCGAAGGCCCCCAGGTCCCGGAGGCCCTGGATAACCTCTTCGGGCACGTAGGCCGTGCGATCGAAGGCATCCCCATCGACGTGCTCCGCAGCGAAGGCCCGCAGCTCGTCGAGGAAGGTCTTCGCCCGGGCCTGCTCCTCAGGGTCGGGTTCCGGCATGGGGTGCAGGAGTCCCAGGTCCATGGCCCCCGCGAAGATCCCCTTGGCGAATGAGCGGCCCTCCCAATCCTGCTCCCGAGCGGCCTCGGCTACCGCCCTGGACTCGGCGTCCGTAGCGAGTCGATTACTGTCGTCCTGGGACATGTCCGGATCTCCGTGCCTCGTGTCTCTTCTCGGGTTGACGATTCCCCCCTGTTACCCGCTTGGCGTGCCGAGGTGCGTATCGACCTGCGAGCTGGGGTGCGCGTCGGTTTGTGTGTCGCAGCCAGGCTAAGTGGCGAAGAAGTTCTTGAGTTCGTCCGACCGCGCCTCCGCGTCCCGCTCTCCCAGATCCATGATCCGCCGCAGATAGTCGTGCTGGAAGAGGATCAGGCTGAGGGCGTCGGAGCTGCGGGTCTCCCTGGTACCCAGGCCACGGGTCAGGAAGCGGAAGCTTCGGGGGAGTTCAGGCTCCAAATCCGCGGCGAGCTTCCCCAGATCCTCGGAGGGCCGCATCACGAGCAACTCGACGGGCCGCAGACCCATCCACTCCTCGGGCTCGAGGCGCTCCAGCATCTGGTTGATCCGCTCCAGCCGCATTGCGTCCTGGTCGAGGAGGTCCAGGAACACCGCGTTCATGAGCACACCCAGAATCTGGGCCGGCGGCGGGTACCCCTGCACCAGCTCCTCCTCGCCCTCCGGAAGGGTACGCAGATAGCGGGTGGAAAGGGCCAGGACCTTGGTGGCTCCCAGGTGAACCGCCGGAGAGAGGGGTGCGGTCAAGCGCACGCCCCCGTCCCCGAACCAGTGGTTGCCGATGCGGGTGGCGGGGAAGAAGAGGGGCAGGGCCGAGGAGGCCATCACGTGGTCCACGGTGAGGAGGGTCCGGCGCGACCGTCGCATGGGGCGCTCCCAGTCCTGGATCTCACACCCCTGGACCCACGTCACCGAAGTGCCCGTGGTGTAGTTGACCGTGCTCAGAGCGACCGCCCGGAGGCGCCCGCTCTCGAGATTGTAGTCGATTCCCGTGAGACGACCGTCCACCGGGTGGAGGGCCTCCATCAGGTAGCGACGTAGGGGTGCCGTATCCACCAGCCCCCGGACGGACGGAGACGCGCTCGCTCCGCCTGAGCCCAGACGCAGGAGCCACCGGAGGCCGATCCGCCCCAAAGACCACGGATCGGTCCGGAAGACGTTGCTGATCTTCAGATCGCTCCACAGGCCCGTGAGCTCCTCCACTGCCTGGGAGAACGACCCGTGGTGGGAGGCGAGAAGCGAAGCGTTGATCGCTCCGGCAGATACCCCGGTCACCACGGGAAACGAAACCTCCGGGTGGGCGCGTGCCAGGTAACGCAGCACCCCGACCTGGTAGGCGGCCCGAGCCCCGCCCCCGCCCAGGGCCAGGCCGGTGACGGGCGCCGGAGCCTGGAGGTCCGGGAAGGGCGTTTCGCCGTTGGGGGTCGTGGGCATGGAGTCGGACCTCTCCTGCAGATCGATCAGGGGGCTGGGGGCTTCAGGCCAACGTCTCCTTTCTGGCCCCGCTGCGCAAACATCCCGATCGGTTGGACGGAGATGGGTTGGACGGCGCGACTTCGGGGACCGATCTTCCTACCATGGCCAGGTTCCTCGAGGCACTCCCTTCCCGCCTCGATCCAGCCGTCAGCGATGCGCGTTACCTGACGGGAGAGGAGACCCTCGCCCTCCTGGGTTCCACCGGATACGGGCTCGATCCCCGGGAGGCCGCCCGCCGGTTGGGAATCCATGGGCCGAACCTGCTGGAGATGCGCCCTCCGGTCCCAGCGTGGAAGGTCCTCCTCCAGCAGTTCAAGGGCGTGGTGGTCCTCCTCCTACTCGTGGCCATGGTCGTGGCCGGGATTTCCGGGGATTTCCTGGAGGCCGCTGCGATTGGTGCGGTCTTGGCTTTGAACGCGGCGATCGGGTTCGTTACCGAGATTCGCGCCCACCGTGCAGTGGAGGCTCTCACCCGCTTCGGGCGGGGTGACGCGACGGTGATCCGACGGGGAGAGCCCCAGAGGATCCCGGCGGCGGAGCTGGTGCCCGGCGACGTGGTCGTCCTGGGGGAGGGAGAGACGGTCCCGGCGGACGGACGGCTCCTCGATGCGGCTGAGCTGAGGCTGAACGAGTCCGCCCTGACCGGCGAGTCCATCCCGGTCTCCAAGAAGCTCGACCCACTACCCCGGAAGGAGGCGGTCGAGCCCGTGGCGGAGCGGGAAAACTCCGTGTTCAAGGGGACGTTGGTGGCCACGGGCCAGGGGACGGTCGTGGTGACGGCCACCGGGGACGCCACCGAGATCGGTCGGATCAGTGGCCTGGCCCAGGAGGCGGATGAGGAGCGAACCCCCCTTGAGCGGCAGCTGGATCGCCTTGGAGGCAGGCTCATCTGGCTCACCCTGGTCGCCGCCGGAACGGTCATGATGATCGGGTGGGCCAGGGGAAACGATTGGGTCATGATGCTGGAGACTGGCATCGCCCTGGCGATCGCCGCCGTACCCGAGGGGCTTCCGGCCGTGGCCACCATCACACTCGCCCTGGGCATGCGTCGCATGGCGGCTCGGAACGCTCTGGTCCGCCGCCTTCCCGCCGTGGAGACCCTGGGCTCCTGCACGGTGGTCTGCACGGACAAGACCGGAACCCTCACCCGGGGGACCATGACCGCGGTCCTCTACGCGCTCCCCGCTGGAGATGTGGAAGTCACGGGGGTTGGGCTTGGGCCCGAGGGCGGCTTCCAGGTTGGGGGGCAGCGCATCGAGCCCCGCTCTCGGGCTGACCTCGACCTGGCCCTCGCCTGCGGACTCCTGGCCGGTCGGACGCGCGTGGTGGCCTCGCAGGAGCCGCAGGAGAGTGACGGCTCCGGCGGCTGGGTGGTGGAGGGCGACCCGACCGAGGGCGCGCTTGTGGTCGCGGCTCGAAAGGCCGGGCTCGAGCGGAAGGCGATCGAAGAGGCGTCGCCGCTCCAGGAGGAACTTCCCTTCTCCTCCGAGCGGGGCTTCATGGCCGTGCGGCATGGAGCGGCGTGGGGTGGGGCCCTCGTCTTCGCCAAGGGGTCCGCTGAACGGATTCTGGAGCGTTGTGATCGGGTCCTGCCGGACGAGGGAGTGGCCGGTGCGGCCCCGGGGAGTTCGGTGGGCAGTATCGACGCCATGGCGCGCTCGGTCGAGAGCGTGCCCCTCACCGAGGAGATCCGTCGAGGCTGGCTGAGCCGGGCGGAGTCCATGGGGGCGGAAGGGCTGCGGGTCCTGGCTCTTGCCCTGGACGGGGGCGGAGACCCCGGTTCGCCCCTGGATGACACCCTGGGTGGGCTATGCCTGCTGGGGTTGGTGGGGCTCCAGGACCCGGCGGACGAGGCGGTGCAGCCGACGATCCGAGCCCTGAGCGCCGCCGGGGTCAGGACCGTCATGATCACCGGGGACCAGCATGCCACGGCCCTCTCCGTGGCTGGGAAGGTGGGCGTTCTGGAGGGGTGGGAGGAGTCCATGGAGGGGGTCGAGTTGGGGTCCCTCTCCGACGAGGAGCTCCGGAGCCGGGCCGACTCGGTGGGGGTCTACAGTCGGGTGGATCCCGAGGGGAAGCTGAGGATCGTGGAGGCACTGCGATCCCGGGGCGAGATCGTGGGGATGCTCGGCGACGGGGTGAACGACGCCGCGGCGCTGAGGGTCGCGGACGTGGGGGTCGCCATGGGTATCCGGGGGACCGACGTGGCGCGGGAGACGTCGGATCTGGTGCTCATGGACGACCGCTTCGAGACGATAGCGGCGGCGGTCGAAGAGGGAAGGGTGATCTTCGACAACATCCGGAAGTTCATCTACTACCTCTTCTCCTGTAATCTGTCCGAGGTCCTCGTCCTGCTCATCGCAGGCGTTGCGGGCTGGCCCCTGCCCCTGCTCCCCCTCCAGATCCTCTGGTTGAACCTTCTGACGGACGTCCTCCCCGCGCTCGCCCTGGCGGGGGAGCCCGGGGAGGCGAACATCATGGAAAGACCACCGCGTGACCCGGCCCAGGCCATCATGAGCCAGGGGTTTCTCCTGTCGGTGGGTGCCGGAGCCCTGCTTCTGACGGCCTCCACGCTGGGCGTGTTCCTGGTAGGATTGGGCATGGAGGACGGTAGGTCGGGGGTGGCCGTGACCATGGCCTTCTCCACCTTGGCCCTGACCCAGCTCGCCCACGCCTTCGATGCCCGAAGTCGGGATCCGGTGGTGTTCAGCCGCCGGTTCTTCTCCAACCCCTGGGTGCTAGGCGCGGTGTGCCTTGCGGGGTGCCTCCAGGTGGCCGTGGTCTACCTACCCTGGGCCCAGGAGGTTCTCCACACCGTGTCCCTCGGGCCACGAGAGTGGGCCTGGGTCGGCGCCGGGTCCCTGATCCCCCTGGTGGTGGGGCAGGTCGCGCGTCGGGTGGTACCGGCTGGTCGGCCTAACCGGCCGAGCCCAGAATCCCCCGTCCGATAGACAGGATTCCCCCGGAAACCAGGGCCAGGGCGACCGCGGTTCCGATGACGTGGGGTAGGTAGGTCCGCTCCTCCTGGGGCTTCCGGCGCATGATGGACGACACGACCTGGGCCACCGCAGCGGCCATGAGAGTCATGAAGATGTGACCCGTCAGAGCCGGCGAGAAGCGCCCGGACAGGAGCACGGCGAACCCGGACAGGAATTGGATGTGGATCATCACCGCGAAGAGGGTCGCCAGCTTCATCATCCGGGGCGTGTACTCCTTGCGGAGCAGGAGGCCGTAGAGGGCGTAGCCGAGGCAGACCACTCCGAACAGGAGTACCAGGTATCGGAGGCCGGAATGGGCGTGGAGGAACATTGGGCTGGATTCCTTATGTAAGTCCCGAGCTTTGGACTTCGTAATCTCTATCGACGGATACGGACCTGAACCGGCTGCGGATGCCGGTCGTTCTGTCCGCCACTGTTCACGGTAGCCTGGACACCGCGCAACAATCGGGCCGCGGGGTCTCGAAGTGAGAACCTCGCCCAAAGTTTCTTAAGATCAAGGGGCACATGGCTCTGCGCGGCCCCGGACCACTTGCCGCGGGCCAGTCTGGACCGGTACTCTGAGGGCGGGACGGTGGATGTCCGGAGTGCCGGGGCAACCGACGTCCCTTCGGGGTTGGGGAGCCCCGGCGTGCAACCCCCCTCAAACTCTGGGTCATGTCTCGCGTCAGCTTGTCCGCCCTTGTCGCCGCTCTGATCGGCGTCTCTTACGTTCCTGCCGTCGCGCAGGAAGGGGGGGAGCCGCTTCGTGGTCGGGTGGTCGCGGACGAGACCGGGCGCCCCATTCCCGACATCCAACTCCGCTTTCGGGACGGTACTCGGGTAAGCACGGATGCCAATGGGCGCTTTGAGGTCTTCGGGCTGGCGCCCGGAGAACACCGTGTCGCCCTGGTGAGTCCGTCCTGTGTGGTGAACTACGGGACGCTCCTCGTCGTGCCGGGAACCACCTGGGAGACCCACCTGTCCTTTCCCGAGTCACTGGCCGATCTGATCCCGGAGCTGACGGAGCAGGGAATCGGATCGGTAGTGGTCACCGCCTCCGAGATCCAGGGGATGAACGTCTCGACCCTGGTGGACGTGGTCCGGAGGGTGGCGCCTACCATGTTGGCTCCGGGATCCACACAGCCCGGGCAGACGGTCCAGGTCAGGGGGCGTAACCGGGCCACACTCTCCGGAGAGACGCAGCCGATCTTCCTTCTGGACGGCGTCTGGATCGGGGAGACTCCGGAGGTCCTGATGGACGTGTCGCCCACGGACGTCGCGGCCATGGAGATCCTCCTGGGATCCCAGGGGGCATGGAAGTACGGGACCTCCGGCGGTGCGGTGAAAATCTGGACCTGGCAGGGGATTCAGCCGACCGACGCCGGCGATCCCGACGAGTGCGTGGTGGACTTCGACCCGGCGGGAGCGCGCCGGGAGGGCTGAGTATCGGCTGGGCCCGGAGCCGGGTCGAGCGCAACGAGGTGGTCATGATGGACAAGTTTCGGTCGGCGGAGCGGAGAAGCCGAAGGACGGTGGGAGGGGCCCTGGTGGTAGCGATGGCCTTCATTGTCATCGCCTGCTCGGACTCCGGGGCCACCGACCCTCCTGGAGGGTCGGGCCCGGGTTCGGTGGATGGCGTGGTGGCCCGTAACAAGACGGGGGAGGGCGTACCCGGAGTGGTGATCGCCGCCCTCTACGACGACCAGGTGGTGGCCACGACCCACTCCGCTGCGGACGGCACCTGGGCGATCCAGGGCCTTTCCCCCGGTTCGTACCGCATCGCGGCGACCGGGACGGAGCTCGCGGGACTGGATCTTCGCTATGACGCCCTGGAGCCGCTGGAGCACGAGGTCGACGTGGTGGCCGGTGATCCGGAGAGTCTCGTCTTCGCGGTGGTTGGCCTGATCCCGACCCGAATCACCGGAGAGGTCACGTGTGGGGGCACGCCCCAGGTGGGGGCCACGATCCGGGTGATCGGCGGAAGCTCTGACGTCACCGCCATCACCGACTCGCAGGGCCGCTTCGCGGCGCTGGATCTCTACCCGGGGAACTATGCGGTCCTTCCCGTGGACCCACCGTGCGGGGTCCTGCCCGAGTACCACGCCATGAGCCTCCGCCAGGGGGAATTTGGGGAGGCCGACTTTGCGGGCTGAGACCAAACTCCCGCGCGGCTGGACAGGGGCGTGGCGTCGGGCCACGGGCGTCATGGGCGTCGGACTCCTGCTCCTGGTCGGGTGTGGCGGGGACGGGGGCGGGTCCGGACCTCCCACCGGGCCGGTGGACGACCTCCGGGATCGCGCGCTGGCCGCCGGGCTGGCCCCGCTCCCGTCCACGCCCATCTACCCGGTGGACAACCCTTTCCTGGCGGAGAAGGTCGAGCTCGGCCGGCTCCTGTTCTTCGATCCCATCCTATCGGGACCCATGGACGTGGCTTGCTCCACCTGCCATCTGCCCCGCTTCGCCTTCGCGGACGGGCGGCAGTTCCCCTCCGGCGCAGGCGCCACCGGGCTGGGCCCCGAGCGGACCGACCCGGGCCCTCCGCCTCTCAGGCTCATGGAGCGAAACAGCCCTCCGGTGTTCAACATCGGACTGTTCGGTCGGGGCTCGCCGACCCCGACCACCAACAGCACCATGTTCTGGAGCGGCTCCGCGTTCGGACTCGAAGACCAGGTCCTCAACCCTATCGCCGCGGACAAGGAGCTCCGGGGCATGACTTACGCCAAGCCCGTCGCCGTGGACTCCGTGCTGGTTCGGCTTCGGGCCGTCGACGACTACGTGGATCGCTTCCTGGTGGCCTTCCCCGATGTGGCCGGAGCCGTGGGTCGGGACCCGGAGCGTCTCCTCACCCACACCACCCTCCGGTCGGCCCTGGCCGCCTACGTGAGGGAACTGGTGACGCCCAATGCTCCCATCGACCGGTTCCTGGCCGGTGATGCGACGGCCCTTACCCAGGCCCAGCGCCGAGGACTCGAACTCTTCATCGGAGATGCCGGGTGCGTGGACTGCCACCGGGGGCCGGTGCTCAGCGACTTCACCATGCGGGTCATCGGGGGCGCTCAGGAAGGGCTCGGCCGGGACACCACGCCGGGAGACGACCTGGGGTGGGGTGAGCACGGAGGGACCCCCTATTCCTTCCGCGTGCCACCGCTTCGCCAGGTAGCGGAGACCGCACCCTATCTCCATGCCGGGACCGAGGCGGACCTCATGGAGTTGCTCCGGTTCAAGAATCGGGGCGTGAGCGAGCATCCCTCCGTTCCGGACAGCAAGCTCGACCCCGCGGTGACGCCCCTCGGCCTCTCCGAGGCCCAACTCCAGGACCTTCGGGCCTTCCTGGCGGCGCTCTCGGATTCCCAGACGACCCAGGACGAACTCTTCCACGCGCCGGCGACGGTGCCCAGCGGACTTACGGTACCGAAGTGATGAACCCGATAGGAAACCAGCATCGCGCAGTGATGGCCTTTTTCGCGACGGCGGGAATCTCCGCCGGCCTGCTCCTCGCCGCCTGCGGGGACAGCGCGTCCGGACCCGTCATGGGCCAGGATTACGAGATCACGTTTCAGAACCTGGACGCCATCCCCCCGGAACAGGGGACGCTGGTGGTGTGGGTGGTGGCGGGCCAGGACACCCTGCAGGTCGCTACGCTTCCCGCTGGAACCGGTCCCGTGGGCCCGGTGACCTTCGAGAACCCTGCAGAGGACGCCCGTGAGGTTCTGGTGACCGTGGAGCCGCCGTCGGATTTGAACGAGGGACCCTGGAACTCGGTTCTCCTGCGTGGCAATCTCGGAGGCGGGGGGGCGGATCTGGTGACCCAGGACGTGGTGCACAGCTCCCTTCCCCTCCAGGAGAACCCCGGCGCCCACTCCCTCTTCACCACGAGCAACAACTCCGAGGGGTATCCCTCGGCGGAGAATGCCGGACTCTGGCTCTTCACCCTGATTCCGAGCGACAACGTCCACGGAACCCGGGAGGTCCGGCTTACGCCCCTCACGCCGGGGTGGACCTACGAGGGTTGGATCGTTTGGCAGGGGGAGCCGAAGGTCTGGATCTCGTACGGAAAGTACAGGCCCGACGAGGCTGGGCTCCTCAGTTCCAGGGACGATTCCGGGACCGGCCCCTTCGGCGGCACCGAGGACTTCAGGAACGCGGGGGTGGAGGATGTGCCGGGGGAGGAGTGGACCTCCGACGAGATCGCCGTCCAGCTGGGGATCGAGCTTCCCGGAGGGTTCGCCCTCCCCCTGGCCCTGGACTCGGTAGACTCCTCGGGCAAGGTGATGTGGCATCACGCCATCAGCATCGAGCCGGCCTTCGATCTGGTGGAGGGACCCTTGGAGGGCAAGCCATTCGTGGTCCGGCCGTATGAGAATGAAATAGGGGTCGGCGGCCCGGGCGTGCCGAGGGTGATCCGACTGGCCCATGATCCTCCGACGGGGGCGGTGCGGCCGGCCTCCCGCTAGCAGCTGAGTTCGGGCCTTAAGAGCAGGTAACTTGACGCTGCTCCTGCGGTCTGCCTAAGGTGCCCATGATTCCATCGGTAGAATTACGGAAAGTGTATCAGTCTTCAACTACAAAAGGAGGGCCCCTCAGATCGAGAACTGTCTGGAAACTCCCTCACTCAGGGATCCACCGGCCGCGGGGGACATAGCGCGCCCCGCGACCACATTTAGAGGCGGATGCTCCATGAAAATCCTTGTTCGTAACTGCGGGGGCCTCACGGTCCTCGCGCTCGTGGCCCTGCTGGTCGGGCCCTGGGCCGTCCAGGCTCAGGAGGTCGGCCGGATCGCGGGCCAGGTAGTATCGTCGGCTACCGCACGCCCGTTGGCGGGTGCGCAGGTGGTGGTGGAGGGACCCCGGATTGGGGCCCTGGCCAACGACGAGGGTCGGTTCCTCTTGTTGAACGTTCCGGCGGGGGCGTACACGGTGCGCGTCGAGCTCATCGGGTACGAAAGCGCCACCCAGCAGGTGAACGTGGTCGCCGGTGAGACCACGACCCTCAACTTCAGTCTCGACCAGATCGCCATCTCTCTGGAGGAGATCGTGGTCACCGGAACGGCTGCCCAGGTCCGGGCCCGTGAGGTGGGGAACTCCCTGACCTCCATCACGTCCCAGGACGTGGAGACCGCTCCGGTCACGAACACCGAGAACATCCTCGGCGCCCGTGCCCCCGGCGTGACGGTCATCCAGGCCAGCGGCCAGCCGGGTACCGGCGGTACCATCCGGATCCGTGGGCAAACCACGGCGTCCCAGACCCCCGAGCCCCTCATCTATGTGGACGGGGTCCGGGTCTACAACACCCCGATCTCCCTCGGTTCGGCGACGCGCCAGGCCATCTCGCCCCTGCAGGACATTCCCGCCTCCGACATTGCGCGGATCGAGGTGGTGAAGGGCGCATCGGCCACGACGCTGTACGGCACGGAGGCGGCCGGTGGCGTGATCCAGATCTTCACCAAGAGAGGCGTAGCCGGCAACGCCATTTGGAACGGCGGATTCAGCCTCGGCGCTTCGTCCATGGGAAGCATCGGACCGGAGGGCGATCCCACCGACCTGTTCACCAAGTGCGGAAACCCGGATCTCCTCTACGGAATCAGCCAGAGCAGCAGCTCGGCCGGTGACGAGGTCCCGTTCCTGGACCCCACTTGTCCCTCGTCGGGGAATTGGTTCAAGACCGGTCTGCTCCAGCGCTACGACCTGTCTGTGCGCGGCGGTTCGGACCGGTACACGTACTTCGTTTCCGGTAACTACAACAACGCCGACGGCACCCTGGATAACCAGAACTCCAAGGACGGCGGTGTCCGGGCCAACGTGGACCTGCGGTTCGGCAACAACCTTAACTTCCAATACAACGGTGCCTACCAGCGCCGCGTGTCCTCCTTCCTGGAGGACGGGAACAACGCCGACGGCTTCCTGCTCAACGTGGGCCGTGGTACCAACGGGAATTTCAAGGGCGGCAAGGGTGAAGATTGCGTGGGCGTGGACGTACTTTGCGTCACCAACGGATACATCTTCGAATCCGAGAACATCGCCCGCACCAACCGCTACACCAACAGCGGAATCATCAACTGGGAGCCCATCGAGAACTTCAACAACAAGATCGCGGTGGGTTGGGACTACCTCGAGCTCGAATCCGACGAGTGGATTCCCTTCGGGTACCTGCGGAATGAAGACGGTTTCTACAGCTCCGAGTCCAACTTCCGCTCCAAGCTCTCCCTTGAATACGCCGGCTCGTACAGGCACGGGATCGGCGAGAGCATCCAGTCCACCATCTCCTTCGGTGGTCAGCTCTTCCGTGACCGGGCCCGGGCCAAGTACGTGGACACCGAGGGATTCGCGGGGCCGGGCAAGCCCTTGCTGACCTCCGGTGGAGCGGGAACGGACATCGACGACAACATCCTGTCCGTGGCTACCGGCGGGCTGTTCGCCGAGTGGATCGTGGGTTGGCAGGACCGGCTCTTCCTCACGCTGGGCGGCCGGGGCGACGGTAGCTCCGCGTTCGGTGACGAGTTCGGAACCCAGTTCTATCCGAAGGCTGCGGTCTCCTGGATCGTGTCGGACTACGACTTCTTCCCCACCGACTGGTTCGACGCCCTCAAGTTGCGGTCGGCCTACGGTGAGTCCGGGAAGGCGCCTGGCGTCTTCGACAAGATCCGCACCTGGTCGCCGGTGACCGGCGACGGTGGCACCCCGGGCTTCACTCCAGGCGCCATCGGAAACGAGAACGTGGGTCCCGAGCGGACGGCGGAGTGGGAGTTCGGCGCCGACGCGTCGTTGTTCAACGGACGGCTCGGGATCGAGGGTACGTATTATTCGACCACGACCACCGACGCCCTGGTGCCGGTGACGTATCCGCCCTCCCAGGGCTTCCTGGCGAGCCGCGCGGAGAACGTGGGTGAGATCTCGGGGTCTGGCTGGGAGTTGTACGTCACGGGTGTGCTCCTGCAGAGCTCGTCCGTCGAGTGGCGGGCCCGTGCCACCATCTCGCACAACGAGAACGAAGCCAAGGACCTGGCCGGGCAGATCATCGCCGGGGACAACAAGGCCGAGATCCGTGAGGGCTATCCGGTTCCGTCCTACTTCGGCCGGGTGATCACCAATCCCAACGAGTTCGCCGATCCGGTGGTCGAGACCAGCAGCTACATCGGACCCGTGAATCCCACGGATCTGATCGGGATCGGAACCGACTTCACCCTCTTCGAGCGGTGGACGGTGGACGCGCTTCTCGAGTACCAGGGTGGGCACTACCTGCCCCAGTACACCGGGTATCAGAACGGCCGTCGCGGCGTCTGGTATCCCTGCTACGACATTCAGGCCAAGATCGTGGCAGCAGAGAACGGCAATGCCGGTGCGTTGAGCGACGTGAACGCACAGGATCGCGCGAAATGCGCCATGAACGCCTTCGGCGGATACAACTCCGACTACTGGGTCGAGTCGGCGGACTTCTGGAAGCTCCGCAGCATCTCCCTCACGTACGACGTTCCCCAGCAGTGGATCGAGAGCTTTGCTAGCCGGATGACCATCACGGCTGCCGGAAGCAATCTCTTCCTCTGGACGGATTACTCCGGTGTGGATCCCGAGGTCGAGGACTTCGCGGACCGGGCCGAGTACGGCGTGTATGACGGGGCGACGGACTATGGCCGCCGGGAGTACTACAACATCCCGGCTCCTCGCCAGTTCCTGCTCACCTTCCGCATGGGCTTCTAGGGGGAGCGCGAACGATGAAAACACTGAATAAGATCATTCTGACATCTCTCGTACTGTCCTGCGCCACCACGATCTCGGCGTGCAGCGACATCTTCTCCTTCGACACCGAGGCGCCGGGGCGAATCGCCGACGGCGACTTGAACACCATCGACGCGGTCCCCGGAATCGTGGCCGGAATGTCGTACGATCTCAGCCAGGCCATCGACGGCTACTTGCAGGAAATTGCTCTTGGAGGAGGTGAGATCTGGCACGGGGGCAGTTACGACTTCGGGACGTATCCCCGTGGTATCCTCCTCCAGACCCCCGAGGATTGGGATGGGGAGTATGGGTCACTGTCTCAGGCCCGCTGGGTGGCGGAGGACGGCCTTCGGAGGATGGCCGGGATCCTCGAGGAAGCAGGAACCTTCGAGCGGAATCCATTCGTGGCCAGGGCCTACCTCCTGGGTGGTTTCGCGAACCGGATAATGGGCGAGGCCCACTGCCAGGCCACCATCGATGGTGGACCGGCGGTCCCGCACACGGACTTCTTCATCCGGGCCGACTCCATGTTCACCCGGGCCATCACCGTGGGAGGCGCAGCCGGCTTCGACGAGGTGGTCGACGCGGCATACGGGGGCCGGGCTTCGGTCCGGGCGTGGCTGGGCCAGTGGGGCCCGGCCGCGACTGACGCGCAAATGGTACCCGAAGGGTTCCAGTATGACGCCATCTTCAGTACTGCGGTGGGTGCGATCTCGAACGACCTGGTCTTCGAGACCACCAGCCGCAAGGAGTTTTCCGTCTACACCTCCTTCCTGGATGGTGGTCGCGCGGCGACCGAGCCCATCGACGTCATCGTGAACGGGGTCACTGAGACCCGGTTCCACGCTCCCACCGACGGCCGGACGCCATGGCGCATCCCGGTCGACGGCTCCGGCCAGATCGAGAAGGGCCAGGACGGGGAGACGCCGTTCTACCAGCAGTTGAAGTACCTGACCCAGGACGACAACATCCCCCTGACCAAGTATACGGAGATGCTCATGCTCCTGGCCGAAGAGCGCCTGAGAGCCGATGATATCCCGGGTATGGAGGGATTCCTCAACGAGGGTCGTGACCTCTATGGGTTGGAGGAAGTGACCACTCCGGCCAACACTGCTGAAGCCTGGGAGTTGATGCGTACCGAGCGGTACGAGACCCTCTGGTTGGAAGGTCGCCGCCTGCACGACATGAGGCGGTGGCAGGCTCTTGGCGGAGACGCCGCCGATCCCTTCCTCCAGGGACGTGACAGTTGCTTCCCCATCTCCGATGAGGAGCAGCGGACGAACAGTAACCTGAACGGCGGCGGAAGCTGATCGGCACAGCCGACAGGTAGCGCAGTAGTGCGGCGGGGGTGGCCTTCGGGTCGCCCCCGCCCTTGTTCTCCGGGGTGCGTTCCGGAGATCTTCCGAACCGTGTTAGCGACCCCGTTGTCGGTAGGTATCCGCCGGGCCGGGGGCGATCCAGGATCCTGAGATCGGGAGTTTGCGAGAGTTGAACGGATCGAGTGTACGCTGGGCGTGTCTTGCCCTCGTGGTCTTCGCCGGCGGGGCCTGCTACAGCTACGTGGAGGTGCCCGCAGACGGGTTGTCACCCGGTGACAAGGTCCGGGTCACCATGACCCGGGAGGAAGTCCTCAGGCAGGCGGACATCCTGGAACGCCTCGACGAGGAGCTGGAGGCGACGGTCATGGAGAACGACCTCACCGCCGGTCTTTCCGTCACGTTTCCGGATCCGAACTCGGCGGTGGCCGGTCCCGAGTTCAACCGCCTGATCACGGTCCCGTGGGGCGGCGTCGTGCGGGTGGAGGGGCAGCAGTTCTCCCTCCCGAAGACCCTAGGGGCGATCGGCATCGCTGCGGTGATCGGTGGCGCGGTGGCGGCGGTGGTCACCGGGGGGTCCGAAGGAAGCCGTGGGGGAGAGGGCCCCCCCATCGACGAGGACCGTTGGATTCCCCTCCCCCTCTTCCGGATCCCGGTGCCCTTCTGATCGAGAAGGGGCGCGGGCCCGTTCCGGACAGACCCGCGTCCCCCATCGGTCTCTCCCTCTCCCGGCCCCCGTATGAGCCGTGGATCAAGGGATCGGTCTACACCCCGTTCAGCGCCTCCTCAACGCTCCGAATCTGCTCCCGGTGGGTGGCCGTGGGCGGATACAGGGAACCGGGCCGCACACCGTTTCCGTTGAGCGATCCGTAGACGCTCCGGACGATCCCTCTCAACGCACGAAGCGCACCGGCCTCTTCGCCGGAGGCGCCTTCGAGCATGGTGTCCAACTGGCGTCCCAGTTGCATCAGGTGGACCAGGAACGCCTCCCGCTCTTCGTATTGGGCCTGCGTGATGGGCATTTCCGGGTCCCCTCGCACCTCCACCTCCGTGGTGGATGAGGCACCGTTGGCCTCCAAGGTCACCGTGTAGGTCCCGGGGGACACGAATGGCCCCCTCGTTTCCACGGGACGGGGCAGCTGGGGATGGTCCCAGGGCTCCCAGGCGAGGGGCACGTCCGGGTGCCCGTGCCGAAGGTCCCAGTTCAACCGGTGTGCGCCGGCGGAGCCTGGAACCGCCATCTCCCGAACCAGGTCACCCGCGGCGTTGCGGATGGCCATCCGCACGTCTTCCGACCCCTCGGCCAGGCGGTACGTGAGGTATACGCCGTCGTCCGGGTTCCTTCCATGGAACTCGGCCTGTGCCCGATAGGAGGTGTCCTTCCGATACTGGAAGATGGTCCCCGGGCGGGCACTGAAGAGATGGGCGGCCCGCGCCTCGGACTCGGACCACTCGGCGAAGGGCCGAGTGTCGTCCAGGATCCAGATACTGCGGCCATGAGTCCCCAGGACCAGGTCCTTCTCCCGGGGGTGGATGAGGATGTCGTCGTAGTGGGTGGTGGGCAGGTTGGCCAGCATGGTCCAGCTCCCGCCGGCGTCACCCGTGACGTACATGTGGTGCTCGGTGCCCAGGAAGAGGACGTTCGGGTTGTCCGGGTGCTCCACCATGGCGTTGACCGACCCTCGGAGGGGGTCGCCGTGGAGCGCCATCCACGTGGTCCCGAAGTCCTCGGTCTTGAAGACGTAGGGATCGAAGTCCCCGTCCCGGTGGGCGTCGAACGCGACGTAGGCCACGCCGGGTCCGGCCGCGGAAGCCACGATGCGGCTCACGTAGGTGCCGTCCGCCACCCCGTCCACGTTCCGGGCGACCTCGGTCCAGCTGAGGCCCCCGTCCCTGGACACCTGGACGTTCCCGTCGTCCGTGCCTACCCAGAGAATGGTGGCGTGCAGCGGGGACTCGGCGATGACCGTAATCTCCGAGTTGGAGCTGGTACCGTCGTTCTTGGAGATGGTCACGTCTCGGCCGGGCACGCCCATGATCTCCAGTTCCTCCCGGTCCATCTGCCGGGTCAGGTCCTCGGTGGCCTCCCAGCTCACACCCCGGTCACGGGAGGTGAACAGCCGGTTTCCGCCGACGTACACAGTGGATGGGTCATGCCGCGACACCAGGCTGGGCGAGACCCAATCCCACCGGTACTCCTCCTCCGCGCCCACGGGTTCGGTGGGCCGGATGTCCAGCATGTCGCCGGTGAGGGCGTCGAAGCGGACGTAGTTGCCGTTCTGAGAGTTCCCGTAGGCGTAACGGGGGCTGGTGGGATCGATCTGCCAGTACATCCCGTCACCGAATCCGATCTGCTCCCAGTCGTCCCCCACGATCCCGATGTAGCGCCGGGTCTGGGACGGCCCCATCCAGGAGTGGTTGTCCTGCATCCCTCCGTAGACGTAGTAGGGGTCGCGCATGTCCACGCCGATGCCGTAGAACTGGCCGATGTCGAAGTTGTTGATCTTCCTGAAGTTCACGCCCATGTCGTAGGTCTCGTGGAGACCCGCGTCCCCGGCCAGGAACAAGTGGTTCGGGTTGGCGGGGTCGATCCAGAGGGCATGGTGGTCGGCGTGCACGCCCACGTCGTAGCTGGGGCGAGCCGCGATCTCTTCGAAGGTTCTGCCCCCGTCCTCGCTCTTGAAGGACGAGGTGGCCAGCGTGTACACCCGGTTCTCGTTGGTGGGATCGATGAAGATCTCCGAGTAGTACATGGGGCGGCTGTTCCGGTTGTTCACCTTCTCCCACGACATGCCGCCATTCTCCGACCGGTACGTCCCGCTCTCCTCGGCGTGCTCGATGAGGGCGTTCAGGACCCGGGGGTTGGAGTGGGAGATGGCGAGTCCGATGCGGCCCTTGTCACCGTCGGGGATGCCGCGGGTGAGCTCGACCCAGTGATCGCCCCCGTCGGTGGTCATGTGGATTCCGCTGCCGGGTCCGCCCCCGTTGAAGCCCCAGGCCCTGCGCTGACGCTGGTAGGTGGCGGCGTAGAGGACTCCGGGATCCCTGGGGTTCATCACCAGGTCCACGGCTCCCGTGTTCTCGTCCACGTAGAGGATCCGCTCCCAGGTCTGCCCGCCGTCGGTGGTGCGAAAGACGCCCCGCTCGGGATTGGGGGCCCAGAGGTTCCCCAGCGCAGCCACGTAGGCCACATCGGGGTTGGACGGATGGACCTCGATCTTCCCGATGTGCCGGGTCTCCTCGAGCCCCACGTGGGTCCAGGTCTCTCCCCCGTCCTCGGAGCGATAGACGCCGTTCCCCCATGACGTGCTCTGCCGGTTGTTCTGCTCCCCGGTGCCGGCATACATGATCGCCGGGTTCGACAGGGCGATGGCCACGTCGCCGAAGGTGCTCACCGGCATGTTCTCGAACACGTTCCGCCAGGTGTGACCCCGATTGGTGGTCTTCCAGAGCCCGCCCGAAGCCGTCGCCACGAACAGGGTGGACGGGTCGTCCGGAAGGGCTTCCAGGTCGTGGACCCGCCCGCCCGTGACCGCGGGCCCGATGGGCCGTGGGGCGAAGGCCTCCAGGTCGGAGGGCTGGAACTGTACCGGTTGCTGGGCCCGGGCCGGGGAGGGAAGTGCGATGGCGCCGCAAAGAACCGAAAGGAGCACCGCCCGCAGAGGCGATTTGCCGTGCATGGGGATCTTCCTGGATGGGTAGAGAAGGGTCCGTATCCAGGGGCTATTGTGGGGTGCCGCCTCGGGCCCGGGCAAGCGCCGCTCGCACAACTTCTCTTACCTCTTCCGGGAGGTCGTCCAGGCCCAGCATCCAATCCAGGTAGCCGGGGGCCTCCATGACGATTTCGGACAGGAGCGAATCCCTGTGCTTGCCCTTCCTGAAGATGTAGTCCCCCTCCCCCCAGGCGGTGAACCAGGTCTCCAGGGGATCCCTGGGGGGCCGGGCCTCGTCCAGGTAGTCCTGTAGCCCCCCGATGTCCCTGGGAAGGTGGGCATACCGCCGGATCTGGGCCCAGAGGACGTGGGCCGAGATCCTGATGTCGCCCAGGGCGGAGTGGGCGTCCAGGTGGTCCTTGTCCAGGTAGAATCGTGCAGCGGCGATGAGGTTCCGTGGCTCTTCGTGGTGGAAGATGGTCTGGGCGTCGATGACCCTGCGGCCCTCCATGGGGAATTCGACGCCCGCCCGTGCGAACTCCTCCAGGAGCATGGGCACGTCGAATTTCCGGATGTTGAATCCGGCCAGGTCCGTATCCGCCAGAAGCTTGGCCAGGCTCCTGGCCCGGTGCGCGAATGGTTCCTCGTCCGCGACGTCCTGGTCGGTGATCCCGTGGATCTCGGTGGCCGCCGCCGGAATGGGCATGCCCGGGTTGAACCTCCGAACGCGCTCTACTACGTCGCCGGTGGGGCGGATGATGAGGACCGCCAACTCCACGATCCGGTCGTGGCGGACGCTCAGGCCGGTGGTCTCCAGGTCGATGAAGGCCAGGGAGCGATCCAGTGTGATGGGGATGTCCATGATGTCAGGCCGGGAGCGTCGGGCTCGTCCGGGCAGCCCGGATGAGCGGTGGAATGGAGACGGCGGCCCAGATGACCTCCAGCAGGATGAACCCGATCCTGCGGTCGGAGATCGCGACCCAGGCGAGAAGGAGCGCCCCCAGCAGGTTCGCCACGTTGTAGATTCGGTCCTCGGCCTTGGCCCGTCCGGACTGGAGCGCCACGTAGGCCGAGAGGATGAGCACGGCGCCCGTCACGGACGCGATCTGGAGGAGCATGCGACGGCTCGTGTCTGGGGGGGAACGGGTCACCCGCGTCGGTTTGAGTCTACCGCCAGCCCGGCCGACGGGGAACCACGAAGGGAGGAGAGCCATGAGAGCGGTGGTGATGACGGGTCCGGGCGGTCCGGAGGTCTTGACCGTGCGGGAGGTCCCCACGCCCGAGCCCGGAGCCGGAGAGGTCAGGGTCAAGGTCCTTCGATCTGGACTCAACCGCGCGGACTTGAGCCAACGCCGGGGTCGATACCCCGCCCCTCCCGGGTGGCCCGCAGACATCCTGGGGCTGGAGTTCTCCGGAGTCGTGGACGCATGCGGGGCGGGGGTCGAGGGGTGGGCCGAGGCAGATCGGGTCATGGGAATCGTCGGGGGCGGGGGGTACGCCGAGTACGTTGTGACCCATCATCGGACCCTCCTGCCCGTTCCGGACTCACTCGATGACGACGGGGCGGGCGCCGTGCCCGAGGTGTTCCTCACGGCTTACGACGCCGTGATCCTCCAATGCGGCCTGGCTCCCGGGGAGACGGTGTTGGTCCACGCGGTGGGCAGCGGCGTGGGGACGGCCGCGGTCCAGTTGGCCCGCTTCGTCGGGGCCGAGTCCATCGGTACGTCCCGGACCCCGGAGAAGTTGGACCGGGCAGGTGAACTCGGTCTGAATCGGGGGATTCTGGCCACCGTCGAGCCCACGTCGGATCGCGACGGCAAGGGGGTTACCGAGGCCTCGGGCTGGGCCGAGCAGGTGCTGGAGGCCACGGACGGCCGGGGCGTCGACGTGATCCTGGATCTCGTGGGCGGCGCCTACCTTTCCGGCAACCAACGCGTGATCGCCCAGGGAGGGCGGCATGTGGTGGTCGGGGTCCCCTCGGGCCCGCGGAACGAGCTGGACCTGAGGCTGCTCATGGGAAGGCGAGCCACCCTCCGGGGAACCGTACTGCGCGCCCGCCCCCTAGAGGAGAAGATCGAACTTGCGAAGGCGTTCACTCGTGATATCCTCCCCGCGCTGGCCGCGGGCCGATTGCGCCCCGTGGTGGACCGGGTCTTACCTGCGGATTCCGTATCGGAGGCTCACCGATACCTGGAATCGAACGAGAGCTTCGGGAAGGTGCTTCTGGCCTGGTGAGCCGGTCGGGCGAATCGAGCAGGGACCACCTCAGTTGGAGGCCGTCTTGAAGAACCACGGCGCTGATCATCGGATCGGGCCCGGGACCCCCGGGATCCTCGTACCCCTGATCGCCCTGTTGGCGCTGTCCGTGCTCCCGGGCTTCGGGTCCGCCCAGACATCGCCGCCGGCCACGGACGCCAGGATCTACGGAATCGCCACCGCCGGCTCGCCGGATCGGCTGGATGCGGACGTCCGGACCCTGGCGGGTTTCGGCACCCGGAACACCCTCTCCGACACGCTTTCCATAACCCGGGGGATCGGTGCCGCCCGCCGCTGGATCAAGGCGGAGATGGATCGGATCTCGGCGGACTGCGGCGGGTGCATGGAGGTTTTCTATACCGAAAAGCTCTTCACCCCCGAGATGACCCGCCGGATCCCCGAGCCGGTCAACGTGGTGAACGTGGTTGGCGTCATCCGCGGCACCCGCTTCCCGGACCGGTACGTGGTGATGAGTGCCGACATCGACTCCCGGGCCACCCGGGGAACCGACGGGGATGTGGAGGCGCCCGGGGCCAACGACAACGCTTCGGGGATGGCCGGCGTGCTGGAGGTCGCCCGGATTCTGACCCGGTTCGAGTTCCCCACCAGCGTGATGCTCGTCGGGTTGTCCGGCGAGGAGCAGGGGCTGCTGGGTGGCCAGCACCTGGCCCGGATGGCGGTGGACGAGGGGTGGGACATCGTCGGGGTCCTGAACAACGACATGATCGGAAACATCGAGGGGATCGACGGGGTCATCGACAACAGCACCTTCCGGGTGTTCTCCGAGCCCTATCCCACCACCGCCACCGAGCAGGAGTTGCGCAGCTACCGGGTCTACGGTGGAGAGGTGGACGGCCCCTCCCGGCAGTTGGCCCGCTACGTCCACCGGATCGTGGACACCTACTTCACGAACCTGGATGCCATGATGGTCTATCGTCTGGATCGCTTCGGGCGGGGCGGACATCATCGGCCCTTCAACGACGCCGGCTTCGCCGGGGTCCGCATCATGGAGACCCACGAGAACTACGACCGCCAGCATCAGGACCTGCGCACCGAGAACGGGGTCGCGTACGGCGACGTAGTGGAGGGCGTGGACTTCGACTACGCCGCGAAGCTCACCTCGGTGAACGCCGCCGTCCTCGCCTCGCTGGCCTGGGCTCCCCCGGCTCCGGAGAACGTGTTGGTGGGTGGAGCGGTCCGTCCCTCCACGACCCTCCGCTGGGACCCGGTGGACGATCCCGATCTTGCCGGCTACCGGGTCTACTGGCGCTCCACCACCGCGCCCCAGTGGGAGCACTCCCGCTTCGTGGGAGACGTGACCGAGTTCACCTTCGAGAACCTGGTCATCGACAATTACTTCTTCGGGGTGGCCGCGGTGGGTTGGGACGGGAACGAGAGCCCCGTGGTCTTCCCCGGGGGTTTGATTCCCCGGGGGCGCTGAGGCGGGAGCGCGGGAGGGGTTCATCCGGAGACGGGCGACCTTCCAGCCCCCACGTCGCGGGACGAGCTCGTCCTCTCTCGCTGCAGAGGGTCGTATTCGAAGCCGGCTACATCCCCGAGTGGTCCATCTGCCCGGACGGTGTCGGGCCGTGCTGCATGGGCCCTCCTCCGGTGACCCCCGTCCGCATGCCGATGGACCATAGGCCCGCCAGGAAGACCCCCAGGGCCAGGACCCGTCGCATCCACAGGTGTCGGACCGTGAGCTTCCTGGCGCCCAGGGCCAGGGCGCTCAGCGCCGGGGTCGTGCCCACCCCGAAGGCGACCATCGCGGCCGCTCCCCAGGTCGCGCTCCCCGCCGCCACCGGAATGGCCAGGGCGGCGTAGACGAGCCCGCAGGGCAGGAGCCCGTTCGCGAGGCCGAAGGCGAATCGCGCCGGGAGCCCCTGGCCCCCGGCCGCGGCGGTGGCCAGCCGTTGGAATCCCGGGATGTGGGCCGCAGGCTCCGGGACGATCCCCGCCAGGGCCAGGGCGAACCACGCGATGAGGGCCAGAGAGACCGCTCCGGCCACCCAACCGGGTCCCGGGATCACGCCGCCCACCGCCCCGGCGAAGGCCCCGAGGATCGCATAGGTGGTGATCCTCCCCGCGTTCCAGGTCAGCGTGTGGGTGACCCGGCCCCCGCAGGCGATGGCGAACCCGCCGCACATCCCCATGCAGTGCACGCTTCCGATCAACCCCGCCAACGCGGCGCTCGCGACCAGTGAAACCATCCGACCGGCTCCCGTCTGGGGGACTGCCTGGACCCCTCTCGTTCCCGCCCCGTTCGGAGTTGCCAAACCCCGGGCCGTCCCCTCTCTTGTGTCGCAAGGAGCGGACCGGAGCCATGACCCGGCCCCTCTTCCCGCCCCGGTCCCCGCCCCGGGGCGCTACTTGTACTCTCAGGACGGACCGACCTGTGAACCAACCAAGGTACGACGACAAGATCGTCAAGATGTTCCTTGGGGCGACCATCCTCTGGGGCGCAGTAGGCATGCTGGTCGGCGTGATCATCGCCCTCCAGATCGCTTATTGGCCCGCGAACCTCGGTCTCCCATGGACCACGTTCGGGCGGCTCCGCCCGCTCCACACCAACGCGGTGATCTTCGCCTTCGGGGGGAATGTCCTCTTCACGGGGATCTACTATTCCACCCAGCGGCTGCTGAAGACCCGCATGTGGAGCGATGCGCTCTCGAAGCTCCACTTCTGGGGATGGCAGCTCATCATCGTGCTGGCCGCGGTGACGCTCCCCCTGGGTCTGACCCAGTCCAAGGAGTACGCCGAGCTCATCTGGCCCATCGACGTACTCATCACCATCGTCTGGGTGATCTTCGGAGCGAACCTGTTCGGTACCATCGCGATCCGTCAGGTGAAACACCTCTACGTGGCGATCTGGTTCTACATCTCCTTCGTCATCACCATCGCGGTGCTCCACATCGTCAACTCGTTGGCGATCCCCGCCACGCTCCTCCGGTCGTATCCCATCTATTCGGGACTCACGGACGGACTGGTCCAGTGGTGGTACGGCCACAACGCGGTGGGCTTCTTCCTGACGACGCCGTTCCTGGGCCTCATGTACTACTTCCTGCCCAAGGCGGCGGAGCGGCCGGTCTACAGCTACCGGCTCTCCATCATCCACTTCTGGGGCCTGGTCTTCCTCTACATCTGGGCCGGACCCCACCACCTCCTCTATTCGGCCCTCCCCGACTGGGCACAGACGGTGGGGATGATCTTCTCCATCATGCTCCTGGCTCCGTCCTGGGGTGGAATGCTGAACGGCCTTCTCACGCTGAAGGGGGCCTGGGAGCGACTCCGAACGGACCCGGTGCTCAAGTTCATGGTGGTCGCGATCAGCTTCTACGGGATGAGCACTTTCGAGGGGCCGATGATGTCCATCCGGTCGGTGAACGGGCTCGCCCACTTCACCAACTGGGTCATCGGCCACGTCCATTCCGGCGCCCTGGGATGGGTAGGGATGATCTCCTTCGGGATGATCTACTGGCTCATCCCCCGGCTCTATCAGAAGGAACTGTGGAACGCGAAATGGGCTACGTACCACTTCTGGCTGGCCACGATCGGCATCGTACTCTACACCCTGTCCATGTGGATGGCCGGTCTCATGGAGGGACTCCAGTGGCGAGCCATCGACCAGCAGACCGGGCTGCTCCAGTACCCGGCGTTCCTGGACATCGTCAACCGCCTCATGCCGTACTACTGGATCCGTGTGGTGGGCGGAACGCTCTACCTGGTGGGGATGGTCATGCTGGCCATCAACTACGTGAAGACGATCCGTGGACCCGAGACCGCTGCCGCGGCTGTGCCCAGCCCGGCGTCGGCCGACTGAGGGGGAGACGACCATGACGAACAACGGAATGGAAGGCCCCGAGCAGAAGGCCTATGAGCAGCTCCACAGGAAGTTGGAGGGCAAGGGCCTGCTCTTCATCCTCCTCACCACGGTGGCCATTTCCATCGGTGGGTTGGTGGAGATCGTGCCCATGTTCACCGCGAGCTACGGACCCGAGGTCCACGCCGGGGTGACGCCCTACACGCCCCTGGAGGTGGCCGGGAGGGATATCTACATCCGGGAGGGCTGCTACCTCTGCCACTCCCAGTGGATCCGTCCGACCCGTGCGGAGGTATTGAGGTACGGGGAGTGGACGCGGGCGTTCGAGTACCGGTACGACCGACCCTTCCTCATGGGCTCGCGACGCATGGGCCCGGATCTGCAGCGGGTAGGAGGGAAGTACCCGGACGGGTGGCACTACGAGCACATGCGTGACCCCCGAAGCACCTCTCCGGGAAGCGTGATGCCGCCGTATGCCTGGCTCATCGACGCCCGGGTCGACCCCGCGGACGTCACGGCCTCGATCAGGGCGCTGAAGAGGACGGGGATTCCCTACGATCTCAATGAGGTGTCCGAGGTGGAGGCGAGTTTACAGGCCCAGGGAGCCCAGGTGGTGACCAACCTGGCCGGGGCCGGCATCGAAAGCACGTGGGACACTGAAATCGTCGCCCTCATCGCCTACTTGCAGCGCCTGGGGCGGGACGGGTCGGCCGTCCTTTCCGAGGACGACGCGTCCGCTTCGAGCGGAGCCGGAGAAGAAGGAGACCGATGAACCCGCTCATTCGCGAGGCCGCGAACTCGATCCAGTTGGGCTGGCTCCTGGGGGTGCTCACCGTGCTTTTCCTGGGAACGTTCCTCTACTGGGTGTGGTGGGCCTACGCGCCGGGCAACAAGGAATTGCACGAGGAGGCGGCTCAGCTGCCCTTCATGGACGGAGATTGATCAGTGGCTAAGGAAACCAACCGGATCCTCGGACACGCTGACGAAGCCGACGGAATCGAGGAGTACGACAACCCGTTGCCGGACTGGTGGCTCGGTCTGTTCTGGTTCACGATCGTATTCGCCATCGCGTACGGGGCTCACTATCACTGGATCGGAAATCGGTCCCAGGAAGCGGAATTCGCGGCCGAGATGGCCAACGCGGAGATGCGTTGGCCGTCGGGTGCGGAGTCCACCGCGGCATTCGTGATGTCCGAAGAAGCCGTGGCCGCCGGGGAGCAGATCTTCGCGACCAACTGTATTGCCTGCCATGGTGCCGACCTTCAAGGGGGCATCGGTCCCTCGTTCCAGGACGACGAGTGGATCCACGGCTACTCGGTCGAGAGCGTGGTCAGGATCGTGACCGACGGCGTCCCGGCGAAGGGGATGGTCGCCTGGGGCAGCATTCTCGGGTCCGAGGGGATCAACCGGGTCTCGGCCTATGTCCTGGCCCGGAATGCCGAGTACACGGGAAAGAGCTGGGATGAGATCCCCATGACCGCGCCCGACGCCGATGAGCCGGGTGATGTTGAGGAAGCCGAGGGGTCTGAGGCGGCGGAGGCCGACCCGGGGGACGCAGAGTCCGGAACCCCCGATGGCCCGTGACCCACGAATAGGGTGAAGAGGGGGCGGGGCGTTCCGTCCTGTCCCCCGCCTCTGCTCGCGGCGCGTCCGGTTCCCGCCGAGCGTCGCGGATGAGCGAAGTCCAATCCATTCGGGAACGGGGCCTCTGGGCCCCTGGGCGATAGATCATGCTGGGATTCAACGATACCCGCGAGTGGGTATACCCCCAGTCCATTTCGGGCTACTTCACCACCGTCCGGAACTGGACGTTCGTCGGGCTTCACGTAATCCTCTTCGTGATTCCGTGGATCAACGCCAACGGACATCCCCTCCTCCAATTCGATCTTCCCGCCCGACGGTTCTACGTGGCAGGCCAGATCCTCACGGCGTCGGACACCATCTTCCTGCTGATGCTGATGCTGTTCCTGGCGTTCGCGTTGTTCTTCGTGACGTCGTTGTGGGGAAGGCTGTGGTGTGGGTACGCGTGCCCCCAGACGGTATTCCTGGAGAGTTGGATTCGGCCCCTGGAGCAGTGGATCGAGGGGGACCGACGGACCCGGATCCGACGCAACAAGGGGGGCTTCAGCTTCGACATGGCCTGGCGAAAGGTGGCCAAGTGGGCCTCGTTCATGGCGGTCTCGGTCCTCCTTTCCATGGCCATGGTGAGCTACTTCGCCGGAGCCAGGAATCTGTGGACCGGCAGCGCCGGACCGGTGGCCTACACCTTCGTCGGGGCGTTCACCTTCCTCTGGTTCTGGGACTTCACCTGGTTTCGGGAGCAGTTCTGCAACTACCTGTGCCCCTACGCCCGCTTCCAGAGCGCGCTGACGGACGATGAGAGCCTCATCATCCACTACGACGAAGTCCGAGGGGAGCCCCGGGAGAAGGGGAAGGTCGCGGCTCGGGACGGGAGGTGCATCGACTGCAACAAGTGCGTGGTCGTGTGCCCCCAGGGGATCGACATCCGGGACGGATTCCAGCTGGAGTGCATTCAGTGCGCACGCTGTATCGACGCCTGCACCAGCGTGATGGATCCCCTGGGGCACGAGACCCTGGTGCGTTATTCGACCATCGCGGAGGAGGAGGGGCGGAAGGTCCGTACCATCCGTCCCCGGACCGTGATCTACGGGGGAATCCTGAGTGGGCTGGTCCTCGCGACCCTGACGCTCATGGTAGGTCGGGTACCCTTCGAAGCATCGGTGAACCGGGCCCCCGGCACCCTCTTCTCGGTGGACGCCGACGGTTACGTGCGGAACACCTATCTCCTCCAGATCACCAACAAGAGCGCGGTCACCGATTCGGTCAGCTATCGGGTCCAGGTCGAGGACCTGCCCGAGGCCGAGGTCCTCACCAGCGACGTGCGCATCGCCTCTACCGAGAGCATGACCGTGCCCCTCATCGTCCGGGTACCGGTGGCTGCCAACGTTCCGCGGACCAGCCATATGCACGTGCGGGTGATCTCGGACCTGGGGGAGATCGTTCTCCCCACCACCTTCAAGACGGGAGCAGAGATTGGAAGCGCGGCCGGAAGCTCCCAGGACTGAGCCGGGAAGCCGCCTCTGGCCGGTGGCGATCACCGTCGGTCTGATCTTGGTGGTGCTGGTCAACCTGGCCTTCATCTACATCGCGGTGACCGGTTCGGACGGCGTGGTGGAGTCGTACAACACCGAGGTCCGGTGAGCCGAATACCGTGAGCCGCTGCCCCCACTGCGGCACCCCCGTCGAGGGGGATGAGGATCGATACTGCTGCAACGGGTGTGAGCTGGCGGCGGCCATCATCCGAGGCGCTGGTCTGGACCGGTATTACCTGGAGAGGGAGGCGCTCCCGCCCCGCCCGCGCCCCCTGGGCAGGGGATGGGACACCATCCCGGTGGAACTCGATCCGGACGGGACCGCCCACGTCCGCCTGATGGTGGACGGCCTTCGCTGCGCCTCCTGCGTCTGGGTGACCGAACACGTGCTGGGTGCTGCTCCCGGCGTCCGAGAGGCCACGCTCTCCTACGCTACCGGCCGGGCTACGCTCCGTTGGGATCCGGAGAAGACCGACCTGCCCGAACTGGCCGGCCGGATCGCCACCCTGGGGTATCGACCCCGGATCCTCGGCGAGGACGGGCCCCGGGACCGGGATCTCCTCACCAGGCTGGGCGTCGCCGTGTTCGCCGCAGCCAACGTCATGCTCATGTCCGTCTCCATCTACGCGGGGTGGTTCTCGAGCATGGAGGAGCGCTTCGTCGTCCTCTTCCAGTGGGCCAGCCTCGTCCTGGCTACGCCTGTGGCGCTTTGGGCGGCGGGGCCGTTCTTCAGCGGAGCCTGGAGCGGGCTTCGGCACGGTGTACTCCACATGGACCTCCCAATCGCCATCGCCGTCACGGTCCTGTACGGGCACGGGCTCGTGGTCACCGTCATCGGAAGCGGAGACGCGTATCTGGACTCCCTCACCATGCTCGTCGCCCTCTTGCTGGCGGGCCGGGTCCTGGAGTCGGGGGGGCGCCGTCGGTCCGCCGAGGCGGCGGTCTCGCTTGCGGCGGGCGTGCCGGCTTCGGCCCGCCGACACGACGGGGACCGCGTGGAGTCCGTGCCCTCCTCGGAATTGGAGGCCGGGGACCGGATCGACGTGGGCGCCGGGGAGGAGCTTGCCGCCGACGGCGTGGTTGAGACCGGGCGGGGACTGGTTCGAATGGCCCTGGTGACCGGGGAGGCCGATCCGGTGGCCGTTGGGGTGGGGAGCCGTGTGGTGGCCGGTACGATCCTCGAGGAGGGTTCGGTCACGGTCCTGGTGGAGAGGGCCGGCAAGGATACCCTGCTGGCCCGGATGGCCGACGAATTGAGAGTGGCCGCCGATCGGGGCGTGCGGCCCGGGGTGAGCGACCGGATCGCGCCCTGGTTCACCGGACTCACTCTGGCCGTCGCCCTGGCCACGTTCCTCTGGTGGCTCGCCACGAGCGGCCTCGGACAGGCCCTCACGACCACCGTGGCTGTCCTTGTGGTGGCGTGTCCCTGCGCACTGGCCCTGTCGAGGCCTCTCGCCGCTGCGGCGGGGTTGGGGGCCACTGCTCGCCGCGGCCTGCTTCTCCGGTCCGCCGACGCACTGCTGGAACTGGGCGAGATGGATCTCGCGGCCCTGGACAAGACGGGAACGGTGACCGAGGGGGAGCCGGTGATCGTGGAGGCCGACGACAGGGTCCTGAGGATCGCTGCCGGGCTCGAGCGCTACAGCGGCCACCCCATCGCTCGGGCCATCGTGAGCGAGGCCGTGCGGCGAGGCATTCCCCTTCCCCAGGCCCAGGATGTTGAGGAGGAGCCCGGACAGGGGATCTCGGGGTGGGTGGACGGTGCGCGCTGGTCGCTCAGGGCCGGGACGGGAGGCGAGGTCTTGCTGCAGGCCGAGCCGGGGGCGGGGGAGGGGTCGGCCCCGAGAGCTGACGCGGCTCGGGGGCCCACGGGAGGCGCCCTCCATCTGGGCGATCGACCCCGAGAGGATTCCCGCCTGGCGGTGCAGGCCCTGCGGGACGAGGGCCTGAGCGTGGTCCTACTCACCGGCGACCATGAGGCTGCGGCGCGCAGGATCGGGGAGGCCGCCGGCCCCGACGAGGTTCACGCCCGCCTCACGCCTGAAGGGAAGGCGGACTGGATCCGCGATCGGCAGGAGGCCGGACGGAAGGTGCTCTTCGTCGGTGACGGCCTCAACGACGGGCCGGCCCTGGCCGTGGCCGACGTGGGACTGGCCATGGGCTCCGGCTCCGCCAGCTCCCTCCTGGTGGCGGACGGGGTGCTCTCCTCCGCTTCCCTGCTCCCGGTGGCCTCGGGGATTCGGGCAGCCCGGGCCTGTCACAGGGCCATTCGGGGGAACCAGATTCGCTCCATCGCCTACAATGTTTCAGCGGTGGCTGCTGCCGCCGCGGGCTACATTAATCCCCTGGTGGCTGCGGTCCTCATGCCCATGTCCAGCGCGCTGGTGATCTGGGGCGCCTCCCGGGTCGAACGGCGAGTGGATCGCCTGGAGGGGGAGTGACGTGAACGCAATCGGATTCCTCCTCCCAATCGCCATCCTCCTGGGCGCGATCTTCGCCTTCCTCTTCGTGATGGCGGTCCGACACGGCCAGTTCGACGACCTGGACGATCCCCCCGAGCGGATCCTGAAGGACGACTGAGTCCGCCGTCCCCGCCGGCTTCAGTCCTGCCGACGTCAGTGCTCCAGCAGACCCAGCGCCTCACGAACCAGGCGGTCCTGTTCCCGCCGGTGGTCCGCAGGGTTGCCCTCGGCCGGGCTCGCCCGCTCGGGTCGGGACGAGTGCTTGAGGGAGATGGGCCGGGGCACCACGGCCCGGAGCCTGGGGCCGATGTGGGAAAGGGCTCCCATGTTCCGGGGCTCCTCCTGGGTCCAGACCACCTCGGTGAGGTTCGGGTAGGCCGCCACCGCGTCCCGGACGGCTTCGTCGGGGAACGGGTAGAGTTGCTCCAGCCGGGCTACCGCCACGTGCTCCAGTGACTCGCTCTCGAGGATGGACAGGACGTCGAAGTACGCCTTTCCGGAGCAGAGGATGAGCCGCGTGATGCGGTCGGCTCTCTCAGCGGCGGACGCGTCCTGGAGTACCGGCTGGAATGCGCCCTCCACCAGCTCACCCGCGGTGGACGTGGCCCGGGGATGGCGGAGCAGGCTCTTGGGGCTCATGACCACCAGGGGGCGAAGGGGGCGGGCCAGGGCCTGCCGTCTCATCAGGTGGAAGAACTGGGCGGGGGTGGTGGGATAGGCCACCCGCATGTTGTCTTCGGCGCACAGTTGGAGGAAGCGCTCCAGTCGCGCGCTGGAATGCTCGGGCCCCTGACCCTCGTAGCCGTGGGGCAACAGGAGGGTGAGGCTGCTGAGCTGTCCCCACTTCGTGCGCCCCGAGGAGAGGAACTGGTCCAGGATCACCTGGGCCACGTTCACGAAGTCCCCGAACTGGGCCTCCCAGATCACCAGGTCGTGTTGCGCCCCCACCGAGTAGCCGTATTCGAATCCCAGTACCGCGGTCTCGGTCAGGGGAGAGTTGTAGATTTCGAAGCGGGCGCCCCCCATGGAGGCCAGGGGGTTGTGCTCCTCCCCCGTGCGGTGATCGTGGAGGACCATGTGCCGGTGACTGAACGTGCCTCGCTCGGCGTCCTGTCCCGACATGCGGATGGGGATGCCCTCCTTGAGAAGCGTCCCGTAGGCCAGGGTCTCTCCGTGGCCCCAGTCGAGGCTGGATTCCATGGAGAAGTCCTCCCCTCGACGAGACAGCTGTCGATGTAGCTTGGGGTGGACCTCGAAGCCCTCCGGCACCGCCAGGGCGGCCCGGTTCACCTGTTCGAGCTCGTCAAACGGAACGGACGTGTCGGGCTCCACGCTCGGGGGCGTCTGGGCGGGGGCCGCCGCGGGTTCCTCCCCTCCGGCCTTGATCTCCTTGAGTCGATCCTGGATGTCCCTGAGCATGGACTGGAGGCCCTCCACCATCCCGTCTGCGCTCTCCTGCTCCAGAATGCCGTCCTCCACCAAGGTCCGTGCCCAGATCTCCCGGGCGGTGGGGTGTTCGGCGATCTTGGCGTACAGCTCGGGCTGGGTATAGCCTGGCTCGTCTCCCTCGTTGTGCCCGTGGCGGCGGTACCCCATCAGGTCGATGACCACATCGTCATTGAAGCGGGCCCGGTATTGCATGGCGAGCCGGATGACGGCCAGGCAGGCCTGGGGGTCGTCGGCGTTGACGTGGATGATGGGGATGTCGAAGCCCTTCGCGAGATCCGAGGCGTATTGGGTGGAACGGGCCTCGGCGGGATCGGTGGTGAACCCGATCTGGTTGTTCGCGATGATGTGGAGCGTCCCGCCCACGTCGTAGCCCTCGAGCCGGGACATGTTGAGCGTCTCGGCGACCACGCCCTCGGCGGCGAAGGCCGCGTCCCCGTGGATGACCACCGGAAGCACCACGCGGTGGTCCGGGGTGACGTCCATGTCCCCCTCTTCGAACTGGCGGACCCTGGCGTATCCGGCCACCAGTGGGTTCACGAACTCCAAGTGGGATGGATTGGGCGCCAGGCTCACCAGGATCGACCCGCCTTCGGGCAACTGGTATATGCCTCGGGCTCCGTGGTGGTATTTGACGTCCCCGGTCCCCTCGTCGGGGATGGTCAGGCTGGTCTCGCCGTGGGGCATGTTCTCGAAGCTGCGCAGGAACTCGGCGTAATCGGCCCCCAATACGTGGGCGAGCACGTTGAGGCGGCCCCGGTGAGCCATGCCGATGATGACCTCGGCGGCGCCCTGGCGAGCGGCTTCTTCCACCGCGACGTCCAGCATGGGCACCAGCGCGTCGGTGCCCTCGATGGAGAACCGCTTCTGGCCCAGGTAGGCCCGGTGCAGGAAGCGCTCCATCCCCTCCACGTGGGTCAGGCGCTCCAGGAGGGCCACTTTGAGGGGGTCCGAGATGGGCGCCACGTGCTGTCCGGACTCCACCTGCTCCCAGAGCCACTCCACCTTCTCCGGGTCCGCCATGTGCTCGAATTCGTACCCGATGGATCCGCAATACGCTTCCCGCATGCGCACCAGCGTCTCCGCCAGGGACTCGTCGGTCTCACGGCGGAGGACCACCGAGGTCGGGATCTGCTCCAGGTCGTCCATGGACAGTCCGAAGAACTCCGGGTCCAGTTGGGGGTGTCCTGGAGGGGGGCTGCCCAGGGGATCGATCGCCGACAGCCGATGGCCGTGATCACGGAAGGCCTGGACCAGGGACGTGGCCCTCGCCACCATGGCCAGCAGGCGCCGCAACTCCGGGGACTCCGCCACGGTCCGGGACAGGTCCGACCCGATCTCCAGGGACCGGGGGGTGGGCGCCGGGCGTGTGCCGGTGTCGGGTGCGGTCGGCGGCGCTGGGTGAACGGCGGTGGCGGGTGACTCGGCGACCGTGCCGCGATTCCCATTGCCCGCCAGGCCGTCGGGCGCGATAAGGCCGTCGGCGGCGGGCGTAGCCGGACCCCCGGAGAAGTAGTTTCTCCACTCCTCGGGGAGCGCTTCCGGGTTCTTGCTGTATTCTTCCCAGAGCGCCTGGACGTACCCGGCGTTCGGTGCGTCGAAAGGTGTGGAGTCCGACATTCTCTCGAGTCGGGGATGGGGTGCCCGGCGTCCCTGCTGAACGCCATCGGATAAAGCTATGAGTTTTGCGCTGTGATGCGACCCTCTTGGAATGCGCCGCCCCATGCGTCGGGGGTCCGGCCGTGAGTCACACCGCCGGAGGTCCCAGCGGCCCAGAGCCGTTGCGGGAGCGCTCTCGTGGCGGCGCCATGCCGGCATTTGAGCACCCTGACTGGGCGGTTGAGTTCCCCTGGCTGATCCAGGGGGTGACCGCCCGTCCTCTCGATTTGCGGCTGTTTGGAGTCGAACCCGCGGCCGCAACGGGACGAGGGGTCATCCGTCGCTGGGCCGCATTGGGGCGGGACCTGGGCCTGTCGTCACTGGTCCACGCCCGGCAGGTGCACGGATCGGAGGTCCTGGTACATGAAACGGTCCAGCCCGGGCTCCGCGCCGACTTCGTGGCCGATGGACACCTGACGCAGCAGCCGGGCCTCGTCCTCACGGTCTCGGTGGCCGATTGCGTCCCCGTCTATCTCGTCGACCCTGGTCGCAAGGTCGTAGGTCTGGTGCACGCGGGGTGGCGGGGGGTGGCGGCAGGGATTCTTCCCGAGGCGCTCTCCACCCTGGAGGACCGGTGGGGCGTCGAGGGGCGGGACGTGCGGATTCACCTGGGGCCGGCCATCTGTGGCGCATGCTACGAGGTCGGGCCCGAGGTCCACGTCGCTCTGGGGCTCCCGGAGCCCCCGGGCCCCCAGCCGGTGGACGTGCGCGCGGTCCTCTTCCACCAGGCCGTCCGATTCGGCGTTCCGGCGACGGCAGTGTCGACCTCCCGGTGGTGTACGCTCTGTGACCGCGGACACTTCTTCAGCCACCGCGGGGGGAGCACCGGTCGGCAGGTCGCCTTCCTCGGGATTCGGCCGGAGGATGGGGATGGATAAGCGGCCGCCGCAGCCTGAGGGAATGGTCCCGACGGTGGGGCTATGCAGCGTCTGCCGGCACGCGAGGGTCGTGGAGAACCGTCGGGGATCTCGTTTCTACCTCTGCGAACTGGCTACGGGGGACCCGGCCTACCCCCGCTACCCCCCCCTGCCGGTGACCCGCTGCGAGGCTTTCCAGCCTCCGGTCAGGCCAGATCCCGCAGGAAGCGGTTGACCAGGGCCAGTGTGGCCTCGGGGTGCTCGTCCTGGGGCATGTGACCGCAGTCCCGAATCACCTCCAGTCGTGACCTGGGGAGGGCCTCGGCGAGACGTCGGCCGGTCTCGGGGGAACTCACCCGGTCACCGTCTCCCCACACGAGCAGCGCGGGCACTTGGATGGATGGGTAGGCCCCGATGAAGGAATCCAGGTCCCGCGGGATGATCTGGAGCGCTGTGGCCACGCAGGCGGCTCGGTGGCTGGCCCTCCGGAAGGGCTCGGCATACCCGGCGATGGAACTCCGGTCCGGAGGGTGACGGGAGCTCTGCACCGCAGTGAGGACCGCCCGGATCAGGAGTGCCTTGGGGACGAATCGGAGGAACGCCCTCCCCAGCACCCCGGTCTCTGCAATCCTCACGAATGGGGGGATGCGGTCGGCGTATGCCGCGGCCGAGACCAGCACCAGCCCGGCGAGACGGGTGTCGTGCCTCTGTATCATGTCCAATGCCGTGAGCAGGGCGATCCCGCCTCCCAGGGAGTGGCCTACCAGCACCAGACGCTCGTCCCGGTAGGGATCCAGGGTCTGCATAACCGCCGCGGCGTGGTCGACCGGAGAGAAGCCGCCGGTCGTCAGATGCCCCGAGCCCCCGAAGCCTTTCAGATCCAGGTTGAGAACCCGGTGCGAGCGCTCCAGGGACGGAACCCAGTGCCTCCAAATGAAGCCGGTGGCTCCGTAGCCGTGGAGGAGGACCAGGGTCGGGCTGCCCGATCCGCTCTCGACACCGTGGAGTGGTTGGGGTCCCATCTCGATCCCTGTTCCGGAGCCGACTTTGGCAGCGTTCTTCAAACTGCTAACTTCCGAGCCACGTCGTTTCCAACCTCGTGCACCCCGAAATCCCAATGAGCGACACTACCCGGGCTGCGGTGGACAAACTCCGCGACGCCTCCCCCATCGTAGAGTCCATCGGCCGGCGAATCCAGGCCGAGATCGAGGGTCCCCGAGGCCGCTTGGCCCGTGAGACCGCGGAGCTCTTCTTCACCAAATCGTCGCCGGACTTCCTGTACGAACGCGGCGAAGGCGTTCTCGGCCGTCTTGCAATCGGGGCCTTCGAGTTCCTCGACCGGTCCCGGCCCGAACGGGTGGATGTCGAGGTATTCAACCCGGAAGAGGAGATCCACGGGTGGACTGCCCCCGTGACGGTGATCCACACCAACCTCGGGGAGCGCCCCTTCATCGTCGACACGGTCCGGGAATTCCTCCACTCCCAGGACCTGAACATCGAGCACTTCATTTACCCGGTCCTCCACGTGGGCCGGGGTGAGGACGGAGGGGTGGTGACCGTGGGGCCCTCGGCGGAGGGGTCGGCCCGGGAATCCCTGGTCCACTGCGAGGTCAGCCGTGTCAACGACCCGGAGGTCCTGGCGTTCCTCGAGTCCGAGATCCGGGACCGCCTTCAGGACGTCGTTCGGGCCACCGATGACTTCGGGGCCATGGTCGATGCGTTGAACGATTGCGTGGCCACCCTGGCGGAGAACTCCAGGGACTTTCCCGATCGGGGGGTCGAACTCCGGGAGATCGGAGAGTTTCTTCGCTGGCTTCGGGACGGAGGTTTCGTGTTCCTCGGCTACCGGGAATACACCTTCGTGGACACCGACCAGGGGAAGTCCATCGCGGTGGAGCCCGGCTCGGGTCTGGGGATTCTCCGGGACGAGGGCCAGTCCCAGTTCGCTGAGCCGCGGCTCCTCGGTTCGCTGCCCGAAGGCGTTCGGGGGCTCGCCCAGTCCGGCCCCATGCTGATCATCTCCAAGACCAACGCAGAGTCCACGGTGCACAGGCGGGCCCGGATGGACTACATCGGGATCAAGAAGCTGTCCCCCGAGGGTGAGGTCCTGGGAGAGCAACGCTTCCTGGGCCTGTTCACCTCCCGGACCTACTCCGAGGACGCCGAGCAGATTCCCATTCTCCGCCAGAAACTGGCCGGGATTTTGGATTCGTCGGGTCTGCAGAAGGGGTCCCACGACTACAAGGAGACGGTCACAATCTTCAACTCCATGGCGAAGGAGGACCTGTTCCTCACTTCCCAGGAGAAGATCGGCGAGGACATCCAGACCATCCTCCGGGCCTATCACTCGGATGGTGCCATCGTGACCCTTCGGGACGACGCCATCAGCCGGGGGGTCTCGGTCATGGTGATTCTCCCCAGGGACCGGTTCTCCGGCCAGGTCCGCCGGGCCATCGAGGACGTGCTGGTCGATCAGTACGGAGGGGAGGTCCTCAACTACCACCTGGCCATCGGGCGGAGTGATCAGGCTCGGCTCCAGTTCCATTTGGCCTTGGATCCCGAGGACCGACCGGGAATGGACGCTCACGGGCTCCAGGAGCTCGTCTCAGAGATCATCCGTACTTGGGTGGACCGGGTCCAGGAGAGGCTGGAGGAATTCCGGACCGCCGATGAGGCCCGGGCGCTCTCACAGCGATATGGGGAAGCCTTCAGCGCAGAGTATCAGGCAGCGACCCGGCCCGAGACCGCGGTGAAGGACATCCTCCGACTCGAGGCGATGCGGGAGGGTGGAGAGGGGGTGGCCATCTCCCTGGACGAGGTCGCAGAAGCGGAGGGCTTCGAGGACGTGGGGCCGGTGACCGAATTGGTTCTCTTCCTGGAGGGATCCCGGCTCATCCTCTCCGACTTCATGCCCATTCTGGAGAATGCGGGCCTGCGGGTGGTGGGGGTGAACCCCTATCCACTGGGTGGCGAGCACGGCACCGGCAAGGCGATCTACGTCTTCCTGGTCCAGGACTCCGAGGGCCGGCCCGTGGACCGGGAGAGCGTGGGTCCCCTGCTCGCGGAGGCGATCCTGGCGGTCCGACGGGGCGACGCGTCCGACGATTCGCTCAACTCCCTGGTGCTCACGGCGGGATTGATGTGGAGGGAGGTGGAGGTCCTTCGGGCCTATGCCAACTACGGCTTCCAGTTGGGCGCAGTCCCGAGTCGCTTCAGCTTCTCGACGGCATTGAAGAAGTATCCTGAGATCGCCGGCGCTCTGGTGCGGTACTTCGGGGCTCGCTTCGACCCGGGGCTGGAGCCGGAGGAGCGGGCGTCGGTCCAGCGCCGCATCGGCCGGGCGTTGGACCGGGCCATGCGGAAGGTGGACCTGCTCAGCGACGATCGCGCCCTGAGGCGGCTTCGGATTCTCATCGACTCCACGGTCCGAACCAACTATTTCCGTCACGGCGGGACGACGCCTACCGGGAGATCCGGGGGCGTTCCCTACATCTCCTTCAAGCTGGACGCCAAGAGCCTCCGCGCCATTCCCTCCGTGCGGAACCGGCTCCTCTATGAGGTCTGGGTCCGGTCCCCCCGCATGGAGGGGACCCACCTCCGGGGGGCGAAGGTGGCTCGGGGTGGCTTGCGCTGGAGCGATCGGCCCGACGATTTCCGGACCGAGGTCCTGGGCCTGGTGAACACCCAGATCGTGAAGAACGCGGTGATCGTGCCCGGCGGATCGAAGGGTGGTTTCGTTCCTCTTCGGTCCCTCCCGGACCGGGAGGCCATGGCCGAAGAAGGCCGTGAACAGTACAAGACGCTGATCCGCGGACTCCTGGACATCACGGACAATCTGGTGGATGGCGAGGCGGTGCCTCCACAGGGGGTCGTCTGTCACGACGACCCGGACCCCTACCTGGTGGTGGCGGCCGACAAGGGCACGGCCCAGTTCTCGGACGTGGCCAACAGCGTCGCCGAGGAGTACGGCTTCTGGCTTGGCGACGCATTCGCCTCGGGCGGCTCCAACGGGTACGACCACAAGGCGGTACGGATCACGGCCAGGGGCGCCTGGGAGTGCGTGAAGCGCCATTTCCGGGAGATGGGCAAGGATATCCAGGAGGAGCCCTTCACGGTGGTGGGGATCGGGGACATGAGCGGCGACGTGTTCGGGAACGGAATGCTGCTGTCCAGGCAGATCCGCCTGCTCGCCGCCTTCGACCACCGCCACATCTTCGTCGATCCCGATCCCGATCCCGAACCCACGTACGTGGAGCGGGAGCGCATGTTCGCTTTGGGGCGGTCGTCCTGGGAGGACTACGACCAATCGCTCCTCTCCCCGGGAGGGTTCATCGTCCCTCGCGGATCCAAGGAGGTCGGGCTGACGCCCGAAGCCCGGGGGGCCCTCGGAATCCCCGAGGACGTGGAGACGGTGGACGGCGAGAGCCTCATCCGTCACATCCTCATGGCTCCGGCGGAGTTGCTATGGAACGGCGGGATCGGGACCTACGTGAAGTCTTCGGGCGAGACCCACGCCGAGGTCGGGGACGCGTCCAACGATCCGGTCCGGGTCAACGCGGACGAGCTTCGGGTACAGGTGGTGGGAGAAGGCGGCAATCTGGGTTTCACCCAGGTGGCCCGAATCGACTACGCGTTGGCCGGAGGGAGGATCAACACCGACGCACTGGACAACTCCGGTGGCGTGGACATGTCGGACCGTGAGGTCAATCTCAAGGTGCTCTTGGGCGAGGCCCAGCGCGCCGGGCGGCTGGACGTAAAGGCGCGCAATCAACTCCTCGAGGACCTCACCGATGCCGAGGTGGCGCTGGTGCTGCAGGACAACGAGTCCCAGAGCCTGGCGGTCTCCCTCGACGAGATCCGGGTGGGGGAGCGGGTGGACGACTTTCTTGATCTCATGGCCGGCCTGGAGAGGGCACAGCTCCTGGACCGTGCCGCCGAGGACCTGCCCAGCACGGAGTCTGTGAGGGAGCGGTTCGAGACCTCGGGGCAGGCGCTGGTCCGCCCGGAACTCTCCGTTCTCCTGGCCTATGCCAAGCTGCAACTCAAGGGCGCGGTCCTTCGGAGTCCCCTCCCGGACGATCCGGCGACCGAGGGGTACCACCGAAACTACTTTCCCCCCCAAGCGGTCTACGGAGCGGGGGAGGACGCCCTGTCGCAACATCGGCTGCGCCGGGAGATCGTCGCGACCCAGCTCACCAACGACCTGGTGGACGTCATGGGAGCTACGTTCGCCTACCGGGTGGCCCGGGATACGGGAAGACCCCTCGCCGAAGTGGCCCGGGCCTGGGTGATTGCGTCGCGGTTGGCGGGGCACCGGGAGATCATCGAGCGGCTGCGGGAGGTGAGGGGTCGGAGCCCGGCGCCGGTGGTCTACCGCTGGGTACTTGGCTTGGGACGGGTCCTGGAGCGCACCACCCGCTGGGTCCTGGCGAACGTCGGCGCGGACGAGACCACCGATGGCTCCGTGGAGGAGAATCGGGAGGGCCTCGAAACGCTCAGGAAGCAGTTCCCCGACCTGGTGACCGGAGAGGAAGACGAGCTCTTCCAGAGGCTGGTCGGTGAACTGACTCTGGCCAACGCAGACCTCGAGGTGGCCCGTAGCCTCATCACCCTGCGGTTCCTGGATCAACTGTTGGAGATTCTGGGTGTGGCTCGACGGGTCGGGGCGGATCCGGAGGACGCCGCCCGGGCCTACTACGCCGTGTCCGACTGCTACCAGACCGGGTGGCTCCGAGGCGCCGTACTGGCGGCCGCGGGGGACGACAGGTGGGAACAGCGGGCGGCCCAGGGGATGCACGATGAGGTGGCCCTGGCCCACCAACGTCTCGCGGCGGCCACCCTCGAGGCGAAGGCTGGCTCGGCCGGCGATCTGCAGCGATACCAGGAGCTCCTCGAGCAGGTGCGGGAGGACGAGACGCCCTCACTGTCCGCCCTCTGGGCCGTGGTCAGGGAGTTGTCGACGCTCGCACCGTGAGCCCGAAGGTGTCCTGGAAGAGAGGGCTTTTCCGGGTCACCGCCCATCGCTCCAGGAGCATGTCCGCTTCGCCCTTCAGGGCCAGGTGGAGTTCCAGACCCTCGATCCGCGCGTCCACCTCTCGCACCACCTGGATGTGCTGACGATCCAGCGCGTCCGCCAGGCGAAGGATCGCCGCCAACTGGGTGACCTTTACGCGATCCCCCGGTGCCAGCCTCGCGAACAGGTGGTGGTCGCGTCGCGGGGGACTGCGGCGGTGGTACCGGGCGATGTTGGCCACCACGAGCATCTCCTCGGGGGAAAGGCCGGGGAGGTCTGATCGGGAGATCAGGTAGAGGGAGTGTTTGTGGTGCTTCTTGGGCGCCACGAACATGCCGATGTCGTGGAGCATGGCCGCGGCCAGAAGGTGCCTTCGATCCAGGAAGTTCAGGCCGTGCAGGTCCTGGAGCTGATCGAAGAGGCTGCCGGCGAGTCGTGCGACCTGGGATCCGTGGGCCTCGTCGAACATGTACCGTCGTCCCAGAGAGGTGGCGGCCTGCATCAGCTGCTCGTCCTGGCGCTCGGTGTGGCTCGCGTGGGACGTGAGATCATCCACCAGGTCCAGGAGGATTCCCTCCTTGACGCCCACGTGGGGGACCATCAGTTCTCGGGCTCCGGTCAACTCGGCGATTCGCAGGTAGACCATGGCTGCGGGGAGGATGACGTCGGCTCGGTCCTCCCGCAGCTCCATCTGGTCCATCCGCTCCCTGAACGAGAGTCTGGAGAGGTGTTCGATGACCCGCCGGAGATCCTCGACCTGGAGCGTGCTGACTCCGTTCTGTTCCGGAGTGGCAGCCGCGAGGAGGGCCAGGGACTCGATGTTCCCACCCGTGGCGATGACCCCGGAGGGATCCCAGTACTGTGACGGGGCGGGGATCCTCAGCACGGAGATGTAGTCGGTGAGGAGCCGCTGAAAACGGCCCGGATCCTCCACGGAGGAGGAGAGTTCTTCCAGCAGACGTACCGATCCCATGGTGTGGGATTGGCTCCAGAGCATTCCCGCGTCGTCTGCCAGGGATACCTCCACGCTGCCCCCCCCGAGATCCACGAGGATCCACTGGCCGCCCGTGAGGTCGATTCGGCTCCCCACGGCAAGGTGAACCAGGCGCGCCTCTTCCGAGCCCGTGATGACCTCCAGCCGGATCCCCGCTTCGCGGTCGATTCGCTCGACCAGGAGGTCACCGTTGGTCGCCTCCCGAACCGCGCTGGTGGCCACGGCTCGAAGGTGGCTCACGCCCAGGCGGTCCATCTCCTCCCGGAAGCCGGCGAAGGCTCGGACCGCCCCGTCCATGGTCCCGGTGGTGAGCCGGCCGTTGAGGAAGACCTGGTGCCCCAACCGGACCGGCGCCCGCTGCATGACCACCGGTTCGTATAGGGTAGGTGAAACGAAGTCGGCGACCATGAACCGGATGGCGTTGGAGCCGGTATCCACGCAGGCGGCACGGACGGGGAAGCTCACCGGAGGCGCAGTCGGGGTCGATGGCTGTGGATTCACCCGTCAACTATACGGTGGCGGCGTGGGTCGCGCATTGGTCCCCGCTGCCCGCCCCCGAAGAGGGTGGATCTCCTAGGCAACTCAGGGTTAATCTGTCGCGAAGCTCAACGGCGCTTCTCGCCCATCGCCCCATCCAGAGGAACTCCCATGACGCTGAGACTCCCCGGCCTTTCGACGGCCCTGACGTCGACCCTCCTGATCATCGTGTCCGCCGTCGCGGCGATTCCCAGCTCGGCCCAGGTCGCCGGCTGGAAGCCGTCCGACCCCGGGGACCGGGTCCTGGACCGGGACCTCTACGAGGGGGCTCGGGCCACCGTCGTTGCGTTCCGCGATCAGGATCCCGACATGGCCGCCTTCTTCGATCAGGCCCACTCCTATGTTGTCTTCCCGACCGTTGGCAAGGGTGGGGTGGGGATCGGCGGGGCCTACGGCAAGGGGGTCCTGTTCCATGCCGGGCAGGCGGTGGGCGAGGTCTCGCTCAGCCAGGTGACCATCGGATTCCAGTGGGGTGGCCAGGCCTACAGCGAGGCCATCTTCTTCCAGAGCCAGTCCGACACCGAACGCTTCGTGGAAGGGAATTTCGAACTGGCTGCTCAGGCGTCGGCGGTGGCCGCTACCGTCGGGGCGTCCCGAGACGTGTCCTACGAAGGCGGCGTGGCGATCTTCACCATGGCCAAGGGAGGCCTCATGTACGAGGCGTCCGTGGGAGGACAGAAGTTCAGCTTCAATCCGGCCTCGCCCCCGTCGAACTGACGGGGTGGGGGCTCACGGCGACGGGGGTCGTCACCGCCACGCGCTCCCGGTGGTGATGTAGAACGCGAACCCGTCCTCGCCGTAGGCCACGTCGACCCCGGCTCGCATTCCGAATGCCCGGGCGATGAGGTACCTGAATCCTCCGCCCCCTGCCGCCACGGACCGGGCGGAGGTGCGATCGCGGAGGGTGCTCTCGGTCCAGCCCCACCCGCCGAATCCCACCAGGCTCCAGCGCTCGGTCCAGTCCCAGCGCAGCTCACCCTCGAGCTGGACCATGGATTGGCCCACGTAGCGCTGCGCCGGGATCCCTCGGATATAGACACCTGGGAGAGCCCAGAACGGTGCGTTGTCCCCGACCGTAGCGGCCTGTGCCTTGGTGCCCAGGACCCAGCGCGAGCCCAGGGGAACGAATCCGATCCCGACGAGGGAGCCTTCCCAGTAGTCGTAGTCTCCGAGGAAGGCCTGGTCGAAGCGCTTTACCTCCGCCTTGGCGTTCACCCCCCGGTTGGGGGTGAACACGTTGTCCCTGGAGTCGTAGGCGAGCAGGCCCCCGAGGGCGCCGTTGCGTGATTCCCGCGGCGTGGTAGGGAGGATCCCCGGGCCTCCCTCCAGTCCCTTAAACTCCGTGGTGAGGCCCGCCAGATTCCAGGTGCCTCCCACGAACCAAGAGGAATCGGGGATGCGCCACCGGAGGGATTGCATGAGAAACCATCCCTCCATGTTGTACTGGAAGACCAGGTCCTTCTCCCCCACCGACAGGCCGGCCAGCTGGAGATTGAACGATCCGTAGCCGCCGAAGCCCGTGTATCGGAGCCTGTCTTCCCGCCATATCCCGAGGTGGCCGCCGCCCACCATCCAGCTGTCGTTGAAGGTGTAGCCTCCCATCCCCACGGAGATGGACGGCGGGCGCTGCCGCTCTCCGCGCTGGAATGCCTCCCGGGCGCCCTCCAGCGTCCAGTCATCGGGGCGATGGAAGAACGCCAGGGCAGCGCTGAATCCGTAATCCACTGCTGGCTCGGTGATGATGGAGACCAGCGGCAGGAATCCATAGGCTTCCGCGAGCCAGGCGCTCATGTCGAAGCTGCCGTCCCGGGGATCCCGGAAGCGCTCCCGGAATCCTCCCTCCTGTGCTGCCGCGGAGATGGGCAGGAGCATGATAGCTAGGATCGCAGCGCCGCGGAGTGCACGAGAGAGGGGCACCACCGGATTGGTGTGGCTACCGCGAAGTGTCATCGGTCCTCGTAACGCCGGGTTCTCAGTAGGTGCGACCTCGGACGTAGTCCCTCAACATCC
>JBDHCV010000017.1:0-50121 GCA_039591855.1 Gemmatimonadota bacterium
CCGGGCTGCCGCCCAGGGTCTCCGGCAAGGTGGTTCCGGATGAGTCGCCAGCCCCTCAAGTCCACCGAGAGACTCCTCATCGATGCGGTCCGATCCACGGAAGGCTTCCGGGATCTCGCGGAGACGATCAGGCGCGGAGACCCCCGGACCCGGATCGGCGGCATGGTCGGCTCGAGCGCCTCGGTCCTCCTGGCCGCACTCCTGGAGGAGCAGCCGAATCGCCTCATGGTGTGCGTGACCCCGGACCCGGACGGTGCGGGGCGAATGGAAGCGGACCTGGAGCGACTCCTGGGCGAGGGGATGGCCCGGATGTTCCCCCAGCGGGAGGCACTCCCCCACGAGGAGGGGGAACCCCATCTCGAGATCGGGGGGCTGCGGGTCGAAGCCGTCGAGGCCCTCTTCGCCGGCGAGGCCCGGGTCCTCACCACCACGCTGAGGGCGCTTCAGGAGAAGGCCCCCCTGCCCCGGCGCCTGGGAGAGCTTCGGCTGGAACTCCGGACCGGGGACGTCCGGGAGTTCAATTCGCTCCTGGACGACCTGGAGGCCCGGGGCTTCGAGCGGGTCCCGTTGGTGGAGGCGGTGGGTCAGTTCGCCGTCCGGGGCGGAATCGTGGACGTCTTCTCCTTCGGCTCTCCCGACCCGGTTCGGATCGAATTCTGGGGAGACGAGATCACGTCCGTGCGGGCCTTCGACATCATGGACCAGCGCTCGATTCGTCAAGTTGATGCGATACAAATACTTCCCATCGATTTTCTGAGAAACGACTCGAGAGATGACGAGGCACCCCGATCACTTCTCGACGTCCTCCCGCCCGACGCCTTGCTCGTGGCGCCCCAATCGCTGGATTGGGAGGGAGCCCCGGGAGCGATCTGGCAGCGGGCCCAGGAGATCGTTGACGATCTGCGCACCCATCGGGGCGGCACCCACTCGGCGGAAGAGCTCTTCCTGACGCCGGAGCAGACCAGGGCCGCCCTCGGTGGATTCCCCCGCCTGGAGTTCGGCGAGGAACCCTCGGGGTCCGGCACCGATCCGGACCTGGGCGCCACGGCTCCCCCTCCCATCGAGCGGGACATGGATCGGCTGGCCGCCGTTCTTCGGGAGGGCGCCGCGAAACAACGGACCACCCTCATACTTTGCGACAACGACGGACAGCTCGAGCGACTGGAGGAACTCCTCGGCGGGGACGCTGCCCTCCCCTCCGGCACCATCCTCTCGGTGGGCTCTCTCGCCGCCGGATTCAGGCTCGAGTCCGCCCGCCCGGAGCTCCTGTGTCTCACCGACCACGAGATCTTCAGGCGAAGCCGGCGTCTGCGGCGGGGCCGGCGGTTCCGGGGCTCGCTGGCGCTGGAGAGCCTCTCCCAACTCACTCCCGGGGACTACGTCGTCCACCTGGACCACGGCATCGGGCGATTCAACGGCCTGGAGCGCGTCGAGGTCGGCGAGGAGTCCATCGAGTCCCTCTCCATCGAGTATGCGGGAGGAGAGACCCTGCGGGTGCCCGTGTACCGCCTGGACCTGCTGGAGCGCTGGGTCGGTGGTGACGACACCGCCGAGCCGCCCAACGTGCACAAGATCGGAGGGAAGCGCTGGAAACAGACTCGGAAGCGGACCGAGGAAGCCATTCAGCGGATGGCCACCGAGCTCCTGGATCTCTACGCACGCCGCGACATGTCGGCGGGGTTCGCGTTCTCCCCCGATTCCCGCTGGCAGAAGGAGATGGAATCCTCCTTCCTCTACGAGGACACACCGGACCAGAGGAAGGCGGCTGAGGCGGTCAAGCGGGACATGGAAGGACCCACCCCCATGGACCGCCTGGTGTGCGGCGATGTGGGATATGGAAAGACGGAGGTGGCAATCCGAGCCGCCTTCAAGGCCGTGCAGGACCACAAGCAGGTGGCCGTGCTGGCCCCCACCACCATCCTGGTGGAACAGCACCGCCATACGTTCGAGGAGAGACTCGCCGACTTCCCGGTCCAGGTCGGCGCCCTGAGCCGCTTCAGGAACCCGACGGAGCAGAAGGCGTTGTTGGCGAGGCTGGCGGCGGGGACCCTGGACATCATCATCGGCACCCATCGCCTCCTCTCGAAGGACGTGGTCTTCAAAGACCTGGGGCTTCTGATCGTGGACGAAGAGCAGCGCTTCGGGGTGAAGCACAAGGAGCGCCTGAAGGAACTCAGGGAGAGCGTGGACGTCCTCACCCTCACCGCGACACCCATCCCGCGAACGCTCCAGCTGTCCATGTCGGGGCTCAGGAACCTGTCGCTGATCCGGACCCCGCCCCGGGACAGGATGCCCATCCTGACCTACGTGCTGCCCTGGAGCGACCGGATCCTGGGGGAGGCCATCGCCCGGGAATTGGACCGTGGAGGACAGATCTACGTCCTCCACAACCGGATCGAGACGATCTACACCGTTGCGGGGAGGATCCGCGAACTGGCCCCCGACGCCCGCATCACCGTCGCCCACGGCCAGATGTCCGGCCGAGAGTTGGACGGCCACATGAATGCCTTCGTGGACGGAAAGGCGGACATCCTGGTGTCCACCTCCATCATCGAGAACGGCCTGGACGTCCCCAACGCGAACACCCTCATCGTGGACCGGGCCGATCGCTTCGGTCTCGCTCAGCTCTACCAGATCCGAGGGCGGGTCGGCCGCTCCGACAGGCGCGCGTACTGCTATCTGGTCGTCCCCGACCAGACCACCGAGGACGCCGACCGCCGACTCAGGGTGCTGGAGCACTACACCGAGCTGGGAGCCGGGTATTCGGTGGCGGTCAAGGACCTGGAGATCCGCGGAGCCGGGAACCTCCTGGGCTCCGACCAGTCGGGGTTCGCCCAGGCGGTGGGGATCGACACGTACATGAGGCTCCTGGAGAAGACGGTCCGGCGGCTCAAGGAGGGAGGGAGTGCCGACGGCGGGGAGGACGAGCCCAGACCCGAGGTTTCCCTGGCAGGGTCCGCGTTCCTTCCCGACGCATTCGTTCCCGACGAGGGGCAGAAGCTCCACCTTTACCGTCGCCTGTCCCGGACCAGCGCACGGGAAGAGATCCAGGAGCTCCGCAGCGAGATCAGGGACCGGTTCGGCGTCCTGCCTCCGGAGGCCGAACGGCTGCTGGACGGGGAGGAGATCCGGATCCTGGGAGCCCGTTTGGGCATGGAGAGGGTCCTCGTGAGGGACCGCCAGGCCAGGGTCACGTTCCGGCCAGGGGTTGCTCCGCGCCTCAATGCACTGGAACGTCCGTTCGCGGATCGACAGATTTCGGTCCAGGTCAAACGGATGGATCCCCTCTCGCTTGCCCTGCAACAAGAGGGAGTCGAACCCATGACGCCCACGTTGATCCAAGCACTCAGCCGCCTCGCCGAGGCGGGCTCCGAACGCCCTCGGGCGGCTCGGAGGAACACACAGGTTGGAAAGGAACCAGCATGAAGCTCTCCACACGTTCCGTGGTCGCACTGTCTCTCTTGGGAGCCGTTTGGGGCTGTGACTCGGCACCTACCGCGACCGGGAACACCCTGGCCACGGCCGAGGACCACTCACTCAGCGTGGACGAGGCCGCGGGGATGCTCCTCACCCAGGCCGATTTGCCGGCCCAGGGTGAGGTCGTGCTGGCCCTGGCCGATCTCTGGACCGACTACACGCTCCTGGCGCTGGCCGCCCTCGAGGACCCGGAGCTGGGAAGCATCGACATCGGTCCCCTGGTGGATCAGCGCCGACAGCAGGAGCTGGTATTCCGGCTGCGCGACGAGGTCATCACGGTGGACACTGCCATGACCGCCCAAGAGCTGGAGGCCGCCTACGAGCGAGACCTCCCCGGCGCGCAGATCCGGGCCAGCCATATCCTCCTCAGCTATCCGGACCAGGCCACCCAGGCCCAGCGCGACAGCGTTACGGCCCTGGCCAACGCCCTCCGTGAGCGCGCGTTGGGGGAGGAGGCCTTCGGGGACCTGGCCGAGGCGTACTCCTCCGATGCCGGAACCGCAGCGAAGGGGGGCGACCTGGGCTTCTTCGGGAGAGGGCAGATGGTGAAGCCCTTCGAAGATGCGGCCTTCGCCACGGGACTGGGAGAGATCTCCGAGCCGGTCGAGACCCCCTTCGGCCTCCACGTGATCCGGGTGGACGATCGTCAGCTCATGCCGTTCGATTCGGTGGCCACGGCCTACCGGGAGCAGCTTCAGGCCCGGATGATCTCCACGGCCGAATCGTCCTACGTGGCCGAAGTGCGAGAGCCCGCCAACATCACCGTCGTGGACGACGGGTTCGACATCACCCGGGAGATGGCACGCAATCCGAGCACGCCGCTACGGGGACGGGCCGCCACCCGAGCGGTGGTGAGCTTCGAGGGAGGCGCCATCACGGCCCGTGACGTCCAGCTGTTCCTCCAAGGCCAGTCTCCCGCGATCCGCTCTCAGGTCATGGACGCGAGCAACGAGCAACTCGAGAACCTGCTGACCAGCCTGGCCCAGGGGAAGCTCCTCTCCGCCCGGGCCATGGAATTGGGGGTCACGGTCAGCGAGGCCGAGGTGGATTCGGTGGCCACGGCCCTCCGGACCACATTGACCGAAGCCGCCAGCGCCCTGGGGATCCTGGAGATCGAGATAGCCGAAGGCGAGACCGCGGACGCGGCGGTGGATCGGGCCGTGCGAGACGCGCTGCTCGGGATCCTTCGGGGCGACGTGGATGTAGTCCCTCTTGGACCCATCTCCTTCTTCCTCCGGGACCAGTACGGGGCGTCGCTCAATGAGGGCGCCGTGTCGGACGTGGTCCGGCTCGTTCAGCAAGGGAAGGCGGAGGCCTCCTCGCCACCGACGGAAGCAGCGCCCGGCCCGGACATCCCCGGGAGCGGATCCGAAGATTAGTCAAGGAGCTGGAACCCTTCAGATGAACCTGACCCATCGGCAGTTGGCGAGCCTTCTCCTCGGCTGTGCCCTCGCCTTCCCCGCCGCCGCCGCGGCCCAGATCGGCGCCACGGACAGTCGCGTGGTGGACCGGGTGGCCGCGGTCGTGGGCGACTCGGCGATTCTCTTGACCCAGGTGCAGGAGCGGATTCTCCAGTTGGGAGCCTCGGGCGTGCCGATTCCCCAGGATCCGGCGGGGCTCGCGTCACTCCAGAGCGAGGTGCTGATCAGCCTCGTCAACGAGCAGCTCCTCATTCAGGCCGCAGTGCAGGATTCCATGATCGTGGTCGACGAGGAAGAACTCGACGACATGGTTCAGCAGGAATGGGGATCCCGGACAGCCGAGTTCCCCGGGGGCCAGCCAGCCATGATCGAGGCCCTCGCCGAGGACGGATTCACTCCCGCGTCCTATCGGGAGTTCTTGAAGGCCCAGCTGCGTATGCAGCGCCTCCAGTCCCAGCTGATTCAGCGAAGGAGCCAGAGCAGCCGGAACATCACCGTGAGCGAGGAGGAGGTCCAGGAGTTCTTCGACCAGCAGCAGGGGCAGCTTCCGGAACGGCCGGCCACCGTCTCCTTCGAGCAGGCCATCTTCCAGCCGATCCCGTCGGAGGAGGCGAAGGATTCGGCTCTCGCTCTCGTGCAGCGGATTCTGGAGATGTACCGGACCGGGGAGGAGGAGTTCGAGGACCTCGCCCGCCGATTCTCCGACGACCCTGGAAGCCAACGCACCGGAGGCGACCTGGGTTGGTTCAGGCGGGGCGGATTCGTCCAGGAGTTCGAGGAGGCAGCCTACGAACTGCTTCCGGGCCAGATCAGCCAGCCCGTGGAGACGGTCTACGGCTACCATCTCATTCTCGTGGAACGCATTCGTGGACCGGAGCGGAAGGCCCGCCACATCCTGGTCGCATTCGATATCGGACCCGAAGATCTGGCCGCGTCCCAGCAACTCGCCGCGGCGACCCGGACTCAGGTGGAGGGGGGATTGACCCTTGAAGCCGCGACCGAAGGAATCGGCCCCGCCCTGGCGCTCTACGACTCCGCTACGGTGGCCACCGATCAGCTCGCCAATTTCCCCCCTGCCATCGGTAACGCCCTCAGGGTCGCAGTTCCCGGGGCCGTGATCGGTCCCGTGAACGCCGGAGGACGTCCGGAAGCGCCCAGCCTTGCGGTGGTCCGGGTCACGGCCGTCCGAGAGGCCGGCGAGGCCACGCTGGAGGACCTGAGAGACCAGATCGAGGCCCGGATTCTCCAAGAGAAGGTCCTGGACGAGATCCTCTCGGAACTCCGGGAACGGATCTACGTCAGCGTGAAGATCTGAGGGAGGGGCACCCGCCATGTCCTCCCCGATCACCCTCGCGGTGACCATGGGCGATCCCCGGGGTGTCGGCGCCGAGGTGATGCCCGCGGCCGCTGGAGAGGTCCTGGCTGAGGACCCCGGCCTCGAGATGATCATGCTGGGTTGGGTCGGTGAGATACCCTTCGGGCACGAACGGGTGCGATGGGTCACCGAAGCCGCCTTCGATGGCTCCGCCGAGGGAGCGGGGATCGTCTCCCTGGCCGCCATCCGGGAAGGCGTCCGACTGTGCGCCGCGGGCGGCGCTCAAGCCCTGGTCACGGGTCCGGTCCACAAGGGAGCCCTTCGCCTGGCGGGCTCGGGACACCCGGGTCAGACCGAACTCCTGGCGGAACTCACCGGAACGGACCAGGTGGGGATGCTCATGGCGTCGGAAGCGGGTCTTCTGGGGCACCCGGTGCGGGTGCTCCTCGCCACAACGCACCTACCTCTGCGGGACGTCCCCTCCGCGGTCACCGTCGACCTCCTGGTGGATCAGTCTCGGCTCCTCTCCGAAGCCCTTTCCCGGGGATGGGGGATCGACGCCCCTCGGCTGGCCCTCTGCGCGCTGAACCCCCATGCCTCGGACGATGGCCTCTTTGGGGACGAAGAAGAAACGGTCTTCCGCCCGGCGACGGCCCGGCTTTCCGCCCACGGACTGGATGTCACGGGTCCAATCCCGGCGGACACGGTCTTTCGACGGGCCGCCCTGGGCGAATTCGATGCGGTGGTGGCGCCCTACCACGACGTGGGAATGGCCGCGTTCAAGAGCCTCGCCTTCGGCACCGGCGTGAACACGACCATCGGGCTCCCCTTCCCGCGGACCTCGCCGGACCATGGCACGGCGTTCGACCTGGTCGGCACGGGGCGAGCCGAACCGGGCTCCGCAGTCGCCGCATTCCGACTTGCTGGCCGTCTGGCCCGGGCCAGAGCATGATGGTAGAGTACGAGGGCCTCGATCCGTGGGCCCCAGACCGGGCGCTGCCCGGGGTTGACGGTCCCCCGCACAATCTCGAGCCAGGGGGCCTTCTCAGACCCAATCGGTCCCGACGCCAGCTCAAGTGATCAAGATCACCAACCTCACCAAAGAGTATCCACGCCGGGGCGCCGCGCTCCAGGACGTTTCCGTGGAGATCCCCAAGGGTCAGTTCGTCTTCCTCACCGGGCACTCAGGCTCCGGGAAGAGCACGACCCTCCGCCTGCTCCACATGGCGGAGGCCCCCACCATGGGCGAGGTGCGGATCAGCGGGTTCTCGTCCGAGCGCACCACCCGTCGGGAGATCTGGAAGCTCCGCCGACGTGTGGGAATCGTCTTTCAGGATTTCCGACTTCTGCCTGGACGAACCGCTCTCGAGAACGTGGCGTTCGCCTTGGAGGTGACCGGGACCCCCCCGAAGGCCATTCGGCCCCGGGCTCAGCGGCTACTCTCCCAGGTGGGGCTGGCCCCCAAGGCCGGGGCCCTGACCAACGAGCTGTCCGGCGGTGAACAGCAGCGGGTGGCCGTGGCCCGAGCCCTGGCCAACGAGCCGGTCATCCTCCTGGCGGACGAGCCGACTGGGAACCTGGACGACCGTGCGACTCGGGGGATCATGGACCTGTTCTGGGAGTTGAACGCCATGGGAATGCTGGTGCTCATGGCCACCCACGACCTGGAAATGGTCAAGCGGTATCCCACCGCCAGGGTGCTGGAGCTGGACCAGGGGCGTCTGGTCTATGACTCGTTCGCCAGCACGCCGGCCGCGGAGGAGGAGATCGCATGAGCTATTCCCTGCGCGAGGCTATCTCCGGATTCAGACGGGCACCCCTCCTCACCGGGCTCTCCGCGGGCATGGTGGCTCTCGCCCTCTTCGTGATCGGGCTCTTCTCCCTGGTCGCCCACAACCTCCGCATCGCCCTGGAAGAGGTGGAATCCCGGGTCGAGGTGGTGGTCTACCTGAGGGACGGTGCGGATCTCAACGAGGTGGGCGAGGCGGAGGACGACCTCCGTCGGATGCCCGAGGTGCGCAGTGTCCGCTACGTATCCAAGGAGCAGGCGGTGGAGAAGCTCCGGGAGGACCTGCCGGAATTTGGGGAGATCTTCTCGGAGGTTGAAACCAATCCCCTTCCAGCTTCTCTGGAGCTACAGGTCGAGAGCGGGAGTAGGGATCCCGAGTCCCTGGCCCGGATCTCCGATGTCGCCGCGGTCTACCCGTTCGTGGAGGACGTGAGGTACGGCACGGACTGGGTGGACCGTCTCTACCTGCTGAGGAGGATCGGCCTGCTGTCGTCCGTGGGGCTGGGCGCCGCCTTCGCGGTGGTCGGAGCCCTGATCATCGGGTCGGCAATCCGGATCGCCCTCTACGCTCGACGGGAAGAGATTTTCGTCATGCGGTTGGTCGGGGCCAGGGATTCGTTCGTCCGGCGGCCCTTCCTCATCGAAGGGGCCATCACCGGGCTCCTGGGCGGGATCCTGGCCACGTTCCTGACCTACTGGGCCTACATGATGGTCCACGCCTTCGTCTTCCCCGTGAGCTTCGTCCCCCTCACGTGGGTCGCCGGCGGAATTGGCGGTGGGGCCCTGTTCGGGGTCCTGGCGTCCAGACTCTCCGTGGGCAGGTACCTCAGGGAAATCGGATGACGGTCGGGCCGACGCCAGCCAGTGTCGGAGCACTCGGCCGGCACCTCCTCCTCGCGGGCTTGGGCCTCTGCGGCGCCTTGGGGCTCGGGGGGAGCTCGGGGATCGGAGCGCAGGAGACCAGCGACATCCGGCGGGAGATCATCGAGAGCCAGCGACGCCTCGAAGAGATCCGCAACGAACGGGCGAGGCTCCAGGCGGAAATGGTGACCCTCCGCTCCCGGGTCGAGGACGTCTCCAGCGAACTCCGGAACGTAGAGCGGCAACTGAGCGCCTCCCGATCGGTCCTGACCGAGCTCGACTTCCAGGTCGACGGCACGACCCGTCGCATCCAGGAAACGTCGACCACCCTTCTGCGCACCCGGGAGGAGTTGGTGGTCCGGGAGGCCGTCCTCTCCAGGCGCCTCAGGGACACCTACAAGCAGGGCGAACTCCACACGGTGCGGGTTCTCCTCGGTGCCGATTCCTTCGCGGATCTCCTCAACCGCTACCGCTACCTTCGACTCATCGCCGACTACGACCAGACGATCCTGGCGCAGGTGCAGGGCCTGGAGGCCGAGCTCGTGGAGCAGGACCAGGAGCTTCGCCGGTACCTTTCCGAGCTGGAGCGTCTGCGCCAGGAGAAGGTCCAGGAGGTGGCGGAGCTGCGGAGAATCGAAGAGCAGCACCAGGCTGCCCTCTCGACCTTCCGCTCAGAGGAGCGGCAGACCATGTCGCGCCTGGATCAGTTGGAGGAGGACGAAGAGCGGATGCGAGGCCTGATCACGGACCTCGAAGCCCGGCGCAGGGAGGAGGAGCGGAGGCGGGCCATGGCCGGGGAGGCCGCGGTGGGCGGTGACCTGTCCGGAGCAGACGCCGGCTCCCTGGAATGGCCCGTGGAGGGCGACCTTATCTACCGGTTCGGCAGGGAACGCCGGCCCAACGGGACCATTCTGCGCTGGAACGGAATCGGCATTCGAGCCGAGCCGGGTACTCCGGTCCGTGCGGTGGCGCCGGGGACGGTGGTCCTGGCGGGACCCTTCGAGGGGTATGGCCCCACGGTGGTGGTGAGTCACGGGGCGGGCTTCTACACCCTCTATCTGTACCTGGAGGACATCGGAGTGGTTGAGGGCCGAAGGGTGGTGGCGGGACAGGTTGTGGGCACCGTCGGAGGGTCCGAGACCCCCGAAGGCGCCCACCTGGAGTTCCAGATCCGAGCTCCGGTGGAGGGCGGGTCCCCCCAGGCCCGGGATCCCCTTCAGTGGCTGAGGCCCCAGAGCGGTGGAGACGAGCCGTGACCCTCCCCGCGTTGCGCGGCCACGGAGAGCTTCGTGCTTCCCTGGCCCGGGCCGTGGCGTCGGGAACCCTGCCCGGGTCCCTGCTGCTCCACGGTCCTCCTGGGTCCGGGAAGCAGCGCTTCGCACTGTGGTTGGCCCAGCTGATGCTCTGCCGGACCCCGACCGTGGAGGGGCCGTGTGGGGAGTGCCGGTCGTGCCTCCAGGCGGTCCGGCTGGAACACCCGGACATCCACTGGTTCTTCCCCCTTCCCCGCCCCAAGGGAGCCTCCAGCCCCGACCGACTGGCCGGGGCACTCGAGGACCTCCGTGGTGACGCCCTGGCCGAGCGCAGGGCCACGCCCCTGAGGGTGGATGCGGACCCGGAGCCCAGGGGGATCTACCTGGCCGCGGTCCAGACCCTCCGGCGCAAGGCCCTGCAACGTCCCAGCGTATCGGAACGCCAGGTGTTCGTGGTTGGCCATGCAGAGGAACTGGTGCCCCAGGAATCGGCGCCGGAGGCCGCCAACGCCCTGCTCAAGCTCCTGGAAGAGCCTCCACCGAGCACGGTGTTCATCCTCACGTCGAGCAGATTCGGGCGGGTGCTCCCCACCATCCGCTCCCGGGCGATCCCGCTCCACGTCCCTTCCCTTCCCGCCGAGGAGGTGGCCCGATTCCTCGTCGAGGAGGCGGGAGTGGACGAAGAGCTGGCCAGGAAGTCGGCGGCGTTGTCGGGCGGCTGCATCGGCCGTGCCCTCGGCTTCCTGCCGGTGGACGGAGAGGACGGTCCCTTCGAGGGGACCCGAAAGGAGGCCTTCCATCTCTTCAGAGCCTGCCTGGATCCCTCGGACGACGGTGCGTTCGCACTCGCCCTTGGTTTCCCCTCGAGCAAGGCCCGGACGCTGATCCCGCTCCTCGATGCGGTGGAGGTCTGGGTCCGAGATGCAGCCCTGGTGTCGGAGGGCCGCGCGGAAGCGGTGGTGAACCCCGAGGCAGTGCGATTCCTCCAGAGGACTCTCGAGGCCCGCCGCCTCCATGGGGGGGCGTTCTCGGAGTGGGTCGCGGAGGTGGAAGAGGCCCGGATCGAAGCGGCCGGGAACGTTAACCCCCAGTTGATCGTCCACGGACTGGTCCGGAGATCCCGGGAAAGGCTGGGAGCCTGGACCCTCGAAAAGGCGGGAGCCACGTCATGACGCCCCAGGGCGAGGACCGGAGCGGTAGGCGTCTGACCCACATGAGCGAGGACGGGCGACCCACCATGGTGGACGTGGGGGCCAAGGAAGAGACGGAGCGAACCGCCACGGCTGCGGGTTGGATCCGCATGGCGCCGGCCACATTGGTCGCCTTGACGGAGGGGCGCACCCCCAAAGGAGACCCGTTGCAGGTGGCGGAAATCGCGGGAATCATGGCCGGAAAGCAGACCGGGGATCTCATCCCCCTCTGCCACCAGCTCCCCGGGGCGTCGGTGGAGGTTGCGCTCACGCTGGACCCGGAGCTCCCCGGCGTGCGGGTGGAGACGGTGGGCCGATTTCGGGGACGCACGGGGGTGGAGATGGAGGCCATGACCGCAGCGGCCGTGGCCCTCCTCACCGTCTACGACATGCTCAAGGCCGTCGACCGCGGAATGGAGATCGGCGGGGTACGTCTCCTTAGCAAGGCGGGCGGGCGGTCCGGCGACTGGACGGCCCAGGACCACGAGGACGGGACCTCAACCCCCTGAGGCTGGAATCCGAACTCGATCCCCGGGACGGATCACCTCGGTCAGGGACAGTCCGTTGACCCGGGCCAACTCGGACGTCCGAACCCCGAAGCGGTCCGCGATCCCGCTCAGGGTGTCCCCGGTACGCACCACGTACTCCACGTCCAAGGCGGTCTGTAGCACCAGTTCGTCCCCGGGGTGAATCACGTCGCCCGATCCGATCCTGTTCCAGGCGCGAACCTCGGAGACGGTGGCGTCGTAGCGACGGGCGATGGTCCAGAGACTCTCCCCCTCGGTCACCGTGTGGACCACGGCCCTGGTCACGCCCGCGGGCCTGGGAGTCGTGGGGGCCGACTCGGCGGCCGCCTCGTCGCCTCGCCCGGCCGATGGGGCCTCGGCGACCCGCTGCGCCAGGGCCAGGCGGGCTGACGGCGCGGTGGGCACGACCAATCGCTGGCCGATCTGGACCCGGCGGGGATCGACCCTCGGGTTGGCCGCTTGGATATCCGCCGTGCGGACCCCGTAGAGAAGCGCAACGTGGCCGAACGTCTCTCCCGACCGCACCCTGTGCTCCACGAAGGTCACCCGCTCCTCGGGGGGGAGGGTCTCGTAGGCCGCCTGGAACTGGAGTCCCGACCCGGCCGGCACCCGAATCCGGGCGGGAACCCCGGCCGGAGTGAGGCCCCTGACCAGCTGGGGATTCAGCTGCTCCAGGGTCCGTTGGTCGGCTTCCGCCAGTCGGGCGACCACGTCCAGTGACGTGGCGTCGGGCACGACCACCTCGTCGAAGGCGAGGGGCGCGTGGGGCTCGAGTCCCGAGAGCCCGTGTCCGGTGGGGTCGGACCCGATCCGGGCCGCGGCGATGAACTTGGGTACGAAGCCCCTGGTCTCCCGGGGGAGGCGCTCCCGCAGGGCCCAGTAGAGCGAATCGGACGGTGGGGCACCCGGGGCATATCGACGGAGCACACGATCCACCCTCCCGGGGCCCGAATTGTAGGCGGCCAGGGCGAGATGCCAACTTCCGTCGTACCGCTCGTGGAGGTCCGCGAGGAACTCCAGAGCGAAGGGAGTGGCCACCCACGGATCCCTGCGCTCGTCCACGAGCCCGGTGACCTCCATGCCGAAGCCTCGGGCAGTGGGGGCCATGAACTGCCACATCCCTACCGCCGAGGCCCCACTCACCGCCGTGGGCGTATAGCCGCTCTCGATGACCGGCAGGAACTTCAGGGTGGCCGGCAGGCCGAGGCGCTCCAGCTCTCCATCCACCAGCGGCTCCCATCGGCCCATGCGCTCCAGGAACAACCGGAATTCGGCCCGGCCACGCCCGGTCCAGTAGTCCATCCAGGCCCCGATCTCCCGCGGGGCCTCACCTTCCGCCACCCATCGGGAGTCCAGAATGGGATCCAACTCCTCCGGCGTGGGAGCCGGAAGCGCGGTGAGCGGCCTGTCGGACATCACCGCTCCGTCCCCGTTGGCCGGAGGGCTCTCGACGGTCGGCGGAGCGGGCTCCGGGGTCGACGGCAAGGCCGGCCCGGTGCCGGCACAAGCTCCGACGAGGCCGGCGAGCACCGGTAGGACGCACCGCATCGAGGGTCGTGCCATTCAGCCCAGCTCAGCTCTACCGAAACCAGCTGCCATCACTTCCCTCGCCTCCCGTCCATGATCACGGGCCCACCGGCCCGGAAAACCTACATGTGGTAGTTCGGTGCTTCCCGGGTGATCGTGACGTCGTGGGGGTGGCTCTCCCTCAATCCGCCCATGGTCACACGAACGAACCGGGCCCGCTCCCGGAGTTCACCGAGGTCGGACGCACCCACGTATCCCAGTCCACTCCGCAGCCCGCCCACGAACTGGAAGACCGTGTCGGACATGGAGCCCTTGTAAGGCACCCTCGCCTCGATTCCCTCGGGCACCAGCTTGCGGGCGTCGGTCTCGCCCTCCTGGAAGTAACGGTCTGCAGACCCCTCCTCCATCGCGGCGAGGGACCCCATCCCCCTCACGATCTTGAACCTCCGGCCCTCCAGGAGAAAGCTCTCCCCGGGACTCTCCTCGGTGCCGGCGAACGTGGACCCCATCATGACGGATTGGGCCCCGGCCGCCAGCGCCTTCACCATGTCACCGGAGTAGCGGATGCCTCCGTCGGCGATCACCGGGAGATCTCCTTGGAGCGCGTCCACCGTCTCCATGATGGCGGAGAGCTGGGGCACCCCGACCCCGGTGACCACCCGGGTGGTACAGATGGACCCGGGTCCCACCCCTACCTTGACCGCATCGACCCCCCGCTCGGCCAGCGCCACGGCCGCTTCACCCGTCGCCACGTTGCCGGCGATGAGATCCGTGTCGGGGAAGGCCTCCTTGGTCCGGGCCACGGCGTCCAGGACGCCCTGTGAGTGCCCGTGAGCCGTGTCCACCACCAGGATGTCCACTCCGGCCTCCACGAGGGCCCTGCCCCTCTCCATGTCCTTGATGGGAGAGGCTCCGATGGCGGCTCCGACCCGGAGTCGACCGTGCTCGTCCTTGCAGGCGTTCGGGAACTGACGCCGCTTGTAGATGTCCTTGACCGTGATCAAACCCCGGAGCTTTCCGTCCCCATCCACCACCGGGAGCTTCTCGATTCGGTGCTTGTGGAGGATCTGCTCGGCTTCCTCCAGCGTGGTTCCCACCGGGACGGTCACCAGGCCCTCGCTGGTCATGACATCCTGGATGCGCTGCCCCCGGTCGGTCTCGAACTGGAGGTCCCGGTTGGTGACGATCCCCACCAGGGTCCCGTCCGATTCCACGATCGGGACGCCCGATATGGAGAAGCGCGCCATGAGCCCATGGGCGTCCGAGAGGGTGGCGGAGGACTCCAGGGTGATGGGATTCATGATCATCCCGCTCTCGGACCGCTTCACCCGATCAACCTCGATGGCCTGGTCGTCGATGCTCATGTTCTTATGGATGATCCCGATTCCGCCCTCCCGGGCCATGGCAATGGCCATCCGGGACTCGGTGACGGTGTCCATCGCCGCCGAGACGATGGGAATCTGGAGTCGGATGCCCCTGGTGAGGAATGAACCGATCTCCGTGTCCTTGGGGTGGACCGTGGAGTGCCCCGGGACCAGGAGGACGTCGTCGAACGTCAATCCCTCTCCCAGGAGTTGTGCGCCGAACCGTCGGCTGTCAGCCATCTATCGTTCCCGTTCGCAGACTCTGGATAACCGGAAGCCCGCCGGTCGAATGGAGCCGAGTGGCTCCCCCCCGTACGGGCCTCTTTCAGTCGCATCCCTATCTCAGGCGCTTCCATGGGCAAGTCTATCCGGCGCCGAGAGGGGGTGTCAAGCTCACCCCTCGCCCTCCTCGAGCCTGCCCCCGGGCTTCTCGGACACGGGCTTCGGAGGTGGGGCGACGCCATCCGCCGGACCGAGTTCGTTGAGAAGGTCCTTTCCCGCCTGGGACACCTGGGACAGAACCCGATCCGCCGCTGCGATCAACTGGAATGCCTCCCGGATATTCGCAGGATTGACGGCCCTCTTCCGGAGGCGGTCCTCCAAGGTCTCGGCGAATTTCTGAAGGCCGCTGGCCTCCTGGGCGACCTCCCGGGCATATTTGGACTCCAGGAATTCCATGAAGTCCATGACCTGGTAGATCTGATCTTCCGGCAGGCTCTCCAGCTTGCGGAGAATCCTCTGCCTGAGCACATCGTGCATCGCTTCGCGCCTCTGTGATAGACGGGGCCGCTCCGCTGATCTGGGAACGCGCGGAAGAACCCCTGGACTCTGATCATGGCGTTCGGCCCACTCGAGAGCCAGCAGTGGCCATCGCCCCCTACGAGCATCGGCACCTGGAGGTTTAGCCGTGGCCTTCCTCCCGCTTCGCACCGTCCCTCTGCCTGAGGCAACCGGGTCGGCCTACGACGACTGGATCACCTCGGTCGACGAGAGCCTGTCCGACCCGGCCTGCGACCGGGACGAGCTGTGCAGAAGGATCCTGACCGAAATCTACTTTCCTGACCTCCTCGATGCTGACCTCGACGGGCTCACCGGCGCCCGTCGCGTGGCCCTCCTCCAGATGGACCCGAGAAACGTCACCCTGGAACCAGAATACTACCAGGAATTGGAGGAGGACCGTTACGCCCGCGTGAAGCCACTGATCTGGCTCTGGGAGATGTTCGACAAGAGCCCCCTGGGGGAGAACGTGCACCTGGGGGTTCGGTTCAGGCGGGTCCTGGCCAAGCGGATCTTCCGGAGCTGTGGAGAGAACTTCAAGGCCTTCCACTTCGTCAAGCTCTCCATGGGATACAATCTCGACGTGGGAGACGACGTGGTGATTCATCGCCACGTGCTGCTCGACGACCGTGGCGGCATCCGGATCGGGAGCGGATCGTCGGTGTCGGATTTCGTGAACGTCTACAGCCACTCCCACGACGTGGTCGATGCCTGCGAGGTCGCGACCCCGGTGACCACCATCGGCCGGGGTGTGCGTCTCGCCTACCACGCTACCGTTCTGGCCGGGGTCAACATCGCGGACGATACCCTGGTCGGCGCCCACGCCACCGTGACCAAGGATACCGAGGCCCACGGCGTGTACGTGGGAAGCCCTGCCCGCAAGGTCAGGGAGAAACCGGATCGGAAGAAGAAAGCCGCGCCCGCGGACCCCCTGGCCGACGTGGATCGAACCGACGGGGCCTGCCTCTGACCCTCCCCCCGGACACCGCATCGGGCGGGGCCGGGCGGACCGGCGATCAGCAGATGCGGGGCAGCTGGTCTCCTGGAAGCATGTCGACGACCCGCGTCGCGCCCAGCCCCGTCCGGGTGACGACGAGACCCGGATGTTCGGCCGTCGCCATTCCCACGATCGCGGCTTGGGCCCCCACCGGATGGTTGCGGATGGCCTCCAGGGCGGCCTCGGCGGCCTCGGGGTGGACGAAGGCCACCAGGACCCCCTCGTTGGCCACGTACAGGGGGTCCAGGCCCAGCATCTCGCAGGCCGCGGCGACGGGCCCGGGCACGGGCACGGCTCTGCCGTCCAGGACCACGCCCACCCTCGCGGTCCCCGCGATCTCGTTCAGGGCGCTGGCCAGCCCCCCCCGGGTTGGGTCCCTGAGGGCGTGAACTCCCTCCCCCACCTTCGCTCGGAGGGCCTCGACCAGAGGGACGAGACTCGCGGTGTCGCTCTCGATCTGGGCCTCGAAGGCCAGACCCTCACGCACGGCCATCACCGCCATCCCGTGGCGCCCCAGAGGTCCACTGACCAGGACTGCGTCCCCGGGGCGGACCCGCTCCGGCACCGGTCGGAATCCAGGGTCCAGTAGGCCTACGCCGGTCGTGTTGATGAACATCCCGTCGGCCTTCCCCCGGTCCACCACCTTGGTGTCCCCGGTCACGATCTGGACCCCGGCCGACCGGGCGGCTTCGGCCATGCTGTCCAGGATCCGATCCAGCAGATCGAAGGGCAGACCCTCTTCCAGGATGAACCCCACCGACAGGTAGAGGGGGCGAGCGCCCATCATGGCCACGTCGTTCACGGTCCCATGGACGGCCAGGTGGCCGATGTTCCCGCCGGGAAACTCCAGGGGGTTCACCACGAAGCTGTCCGTGGAGATGGCGAGGCGACCCTGGGGGACTTCCACCACCGCCGCGTCTCCCAGGGCGTCCAGGGTGGGGTTCCCGAACCGGGGCAGGAACCGCTCCCGCAACAGGGCCGCGGACATCTTCCCTCCCGACCCATGCCCCAACTGGACCCGGTCGAACTGGCTCTCGGGAACCGGGCAGGCAGGTCCGCCGGCGAGGTCCGGGACGGGATCGCTCATCGTGCCATCCTCAGTCGGCGGGAGAGACGGTAGGGGTGGAAGTCGGGGCGTGGGATCCGACTCCGTCATCTCGGAAGCGGGCGAAGTTGAAGTAGGCCGCGCACGCACCCTCGGAGGAGACCATGGGTGCGCCCAACGGCCGCTCCGGCGTGCATGCGGTCCCGAAGGCCGGGCACTCCACGGGCTTGATCCGACCCCGAAGCACGTCCCCGGCCATGCAAGCCGCCGGCTCGGTGGCGCGGATCGAGTCCAACCCGAACTTCTTCTCCGCGTCGAACTCGGCGAACTCCGGGCGCAGACCGAGCCCCGATGCCGGGATCATCCCGATCCCCCGCCACTGCCGATCGACCAGCTGGAACACGTCCTCGACGATCCGCCGCGCCGGCTCGTTCCCCTCCCGGCGCACGGAGCGAACGTACTGGTTTTCAACCTCGAAGCGACCCTCTTCGAGCTGGGTCACCGCCATCAGGATCCCCTCCAGGATATCCACGGGCTCGAACCCGGTCACCACGATGGGGACCCGGTACCGGCTCGCCAGCGGCTCGTACTCGGTCCAGCCCATGACCGTGCACACGTGGCCGGCGGCCAGGAACCCCTGGACACGGTTGTCCGGGGACTCCAGGAGGGCGGTGATGGCGGGGGGAACCGTCACGTGGGAGACCAGCACCGAAAAGTTGGTGAGACCCAGTTGCCGGGCACGCCAAACGGCCATGGCGTTCGCCGGCGCGGTGGTCTCGAAACCCACGGCGAAGAACACCACTTCCCGGTCGGGGTTGTTCCGAGCCAGCTCCACCGCGTCCAGGGGAGAATAAACGACCCGGACCTGCCCCCCCCTGGCCTTGATCTGGAAGAGGTCGCACTCGCTTCCCGGGACCCGGAGCATGTCTCCGAATGAGGTGAAGATCACCTCGGGCCGCGCCGCGAGATGGAGGGCCCGGTCGATCTGCTCGAGGGGCGTGACGCAAACCGGGCATCCCGGGCCGTGGATCATCTCCACGGTTCCCTCCAGCACTTGATTCACGCCCTCCCGGACGATGGTATGGGTCTGGCCGCCACAGACCTCCATGAGAGTCCAGGTGCGCGTCGCCCGGGCCTGGATCTGTCGCACCAGGGCCATGGACAGACCGCCGTCCCGGTACTCCGTCAGGTATTTCATGCTTCACCGGCTCCAGGAGGTTGCGGGCCATCGCCCGGCGTTGGCGGGGAGAGGGTCCCGAGCCCCTGTTCCGCGACTTCTCTCATCCAGTCCAGTTCGTCCAATTCGCTCATCTCCTTCAGGGCTTCGAAGGTCCGGGCCGCTTCCTCTTCGTCCAGCCGGGACAGGGCGAAACCCACGTGGACGATGGCATAGTCCCCCACCTGGACTTCATCGGCGATGTAGGCCAGGCACACGTCCCGGCGGACGCCGCCGAAGTCCACCGTCCCCATGGTCAGGCCGGCATCCTCCCGGATTTCCACGATCTTTCCCGGTATCCCGAGGCACATGGTTCACGTTCTCCTGGCAGGGTTCATCCATCCACTCCGGTCGTTCCCTCAGCCCCCACCGGCCAGCCGACCGCCGACGGCAGGCCCGAGAGCCGCGCGGCGGCCACGGCTGCCTGGCCGTAGCTGATCCCACCGTCATTCGGGCTGAGGCGCCGGGGAGCCAGCACCTCCAGGCCTGCCCCTCGAAGCCCCGCGGCGATCCCCGAAAGCATCCGACGATTCTGGAACACGCCTCCGCCCAGCGCCACCGTGTCCACACCCAGCCCCTCGGCCATGGCCCGGGCTCCACGGACGGTGGAGCGCACCACCGCGTCGTGGAATCCAGCGGCAACCTGGGCGATGGGCTCTCTCCGCCGGGTCGCGCCGGCCACGGCGAGGAGCAAGGGACGGGGATCGAAAAGGACCTTCCCTTCCGCCTCGGTCGTCCTCCAATCGGGGAAGGCCATCCCCTTTCCCGAGCCGGCCAAGGCCTCCAACTCCATGGGGGCCTGCCCCTCGAAGTGGGCGACCAACCTGACCCCGGCGAGAGCTGCGGCAGCGTCGAACAGCCGTCCCATGGAGGAGCTCACGGGGCAGTTGATCCCCCGTCGGAGCTGCTGGACGGCCAGGGCGGCCTCGGCTTCCGGGACGGTCGCCAGCAGGGCGTCGAGGGTCTCCCCGGTCCCATCGTCCCCCGCCCCCTCCAGATACCCCAGAGCTGCCCGCCAAGGGAGTCGGGCCGCCAGATCCCCGCCCGGAAGGGGCGCGTAATCCAGGTGCCCGACCCTCCTGAAATCCACCAGATCGGCCAGAAGGAACTCTCCACCCCAGACCGCGCTGTCGGGTCCCCAACCCGTCCCGTCGAAGGACACCCCCAGCACTGGGCCCGACCGCCCGTGTTCCGCCAGCACCGCCGCGATGTGTGCGTGGTGGTGTTGGACCGGGGGAAGCAGACGGAGGCCTTCGTCCCGGGCCATCTCCTCCGCCACCCGGGTGGTGAGATACCCCGGGTGGGCGTCGGCGACCAAACACGCGGGCTCCACGTGGAAGAGCGCCCGGAACTTGGCCAGGCTGTCGTTGAAATGCTCCAGCGTCTCCAGGTTCTCCAGGTCGCCGATGTGCTGGCTCACGAAGGCGGTGTCCCCGTGGACCAGGGCGAAGGTGTTCTTGAGGTGGGGCCCTACGGCCAGGAGGGGGGCCGGAGCCGGCACCGGCAGCTCCAGGGGGAGAGGGGCGAAGCCCCGTGCCCGCCGGAGGAAGACCGGAGCCCCGTCCACCACCCTCACCACCGAGTCGTCGTAGCGTGCTACGATCTCCCTGTCATGGAGCAGAAGCCCGTCTACGATCGGTCCGAGACGTCGTCGCGCCTCCTCGTTCCCCGTGGCGATGGGTTCTTCCGAGGCGTTGCCGCTGGTCATCACGAGGGGTCGGCCTACCCGCCTCAGAAGGAGGATATGCAGGGGAGTATAGGCCAGCATGACCCCCACCGACCCCATCCCCGGCGCCACTCCCGGAGCCAATCCGTGGTCCGCATTCAAGTCCAGGAGAACGATCGGCCGCTCGGCAGACCCCAGGAGTTCCCGCTCGGCGGGCCCCACCTTTCCAAGCCGAGCGGCATCCCGACTGCTCGCGACCATCACCGCCAGGGGCTTGTCCTTCCTCGCCTTGCGGTGCCTCAGAGTCGCCAGTCCGCCCGGATGCGTGGCATCCACGGCCAGGTGGAAGCCCCCGAGGCCCCGAATCCCCAGAACCCCACCGCCCAGGAGAACCTCCGCGGCGGCGTCCAGGGCGGCATCCGCCCCCCGAGTCGGCTCACGGCCCTCTCCCTCGAACCACAGGGCCGGGCCGCACTCGGCGCAGCTGTTGGTCTCGGAGTGATATCGCCGGCTTCCGGGCGTGCGGTACTCCTCGGCGCAGGCCGGGCATTGCTCGAAAACGCGCATGCTCGTGCGGGCCCGGTCGTAGGGCATCTCCTCGATGACCGTGAAGCGTGGGCCGCAGTCGGTGCAGGTGATGAACGGATAGCCGTACCTCCGGTCCCCCCGGTCCAGGAGTTCGGCCTCGCAGGGCCGGCAGATGGCCACGTCCGGAGAGATGGGCAGCCGGCCTGGCTGGTCCGCACTGCTCTCCCGGATTGCGAATCCCTCGACGGCGGCTGGATCCGCGTGCCGGTCCACTTCCACGCTGTCGAGTCGAGTCAGAGGGGGTACGAGGCGCGGGAGTTCCTCGATGAACGCCTCTACACCCTCCACGCCTCCCACGACCCGGATCCGGACCATGCCCGACTCGTTCCTGACCCAACCCGAGAGCCCGTGTCGAATGGCGAGTCGGTGGACGAAGGGCCTGAAACCCACGCCCTGGACCACCCCCCGAACTCTGAGTTCGACGGAGAGGGACGGGGACACCGAGGGCGATGGCGGGGCGGGCATGTCGCGCTCGGAAAGGGGTCAGGCGGGCGCCGGGGACCGCACCAGCCCCCGGAGCAACTCGAGCCACGCCTCCATGCCCTCGCCCGTGAGAGCGGAGGTGAAGAAGAACTCCAGGTCGGGATTCACTTCTCGGGCCGCGGCGACCGCTCTGTCCATCTCGAACGGCACATAGGGGAGCAGGTCGATCTTGTTCAGGACCGCGTAACGGCTGTTGGCGAACATCTTCGGGTACTTGAGGGGTTTATCCTCTCCCTCCGTCACCGAGAAGATCACCACCTTGGCATCCTCCCCCAGATCCCAGCTCGCGGGACAGACCAGGTTTCCCACGTTCTCCACGAAGAGCAGATCCGTGCTCGGGAGGTCCACGGCCTCCATGGCGGTCAGCACCTGACGGGCGTCCAGGTGGCAGGCGCCGTGGGTCACGACCGCCTGGACCAACTCGGACGTGCATCGGGCCAGCCGGTCGGCGTCGTTCTGGGTCTGAACATCCCCCGTGACCACCGCCATCCGCAGTTCCTCGTCCAGGCGCTCCAGGGTGCGTTCCAGGAGGAGCGTCTTCCCGGCCCCGGGAGACGAGACCAGGTTCAGCGCGGTCACGCCGCTCTGCCGGAGGATCCGCCGCACGTCGGCGGCGAGCTCGTCGTTGCGGGCCATGACCCGCTCCCGGACCTCAATCCTCCGGACTGCCATCATCCACCTCCAGGTAGGTCACACGCAGGTCATCTCCCGGGCAGCGCTCCAACGCCGGCTTTGCGTTCACGAACGGAGGCGCCGTGAGGAGAGCCTCCAGACAGAACCTGAAATTCTCGATCTCGATACCCGCCTCGGTCCCCACCAGCAGCCCGACCTCGGTGACCTGAGGCAGGCGGTCGAGTCCCACCTGACCCTCGGCGATCCGGCACACCTCGAGGGCCAGACTCATTTCGTGCATCGGGACTCCCGGACGGGGGCGGACGACCCGGCGAAGCGTCTGGCCGGGGTCCACTCCCGAAGCACCCGTCCTTCCGTCGAGGCCGCCGCCGGATCCATGACGTGGCCCCAACCCGCCAGGAGTTCGGTCAGGACCGATTCCAGCTCGTCCATGGAGGCACGCACGGTCGCGCTGAGTTCCACACCCAACTCGATTCGCTCGGGTTCGACCCCCAACGCCACCATCCGCTCCGGGAGACCGCCTCGCAACTCGGCGAGGGCGAGAACCTCCTGAAGGTCGATCTGGTGGGGGGAGATCTTGTGGACGAACATGCGGGGAAGCTGGTCGCGATCCAGGCTGACCACGGTGCCGGGCGACTCTCCGGCCCGAATCGCGTCGAGGAGGACCACGGCGTCGGCCCCCTCGATCACATGGAGCAGGTTCATGCCCCAGGTCCCGCCGTCCACCGTCTCCACCTCCGGGGGCAGGTGCCACCGGGCCTCCAGGCGCCGGAGCGCCTCGAGCCCCACCCCGTCGTCCCCCATCAGCGGGTTGCCCACCCCGATCACCACTGTGTTCATGCCTTGTCGCCTCCCACCTCGAAGGACGCGTCCTCCCAACCCACATCGTCCCGGACGAACCGGCCGCCGGTGAAGATGGAGGTGAGGGTTCCGGACCGGTCCATGAAGGCCGCCCGGACCACGAGATAGACATGGATGGGCAAGAAGATGATGAAGAACCACATGAGGGCGTGGTGCACCAGCCGGACCATCTGCCATCCTCCGAACAGCGGCCCGACCCAGTTGAACCACCGGAAGAAGAACCCGCCCGTGTCCGAAAGCCCGTACATCCCGAATCCGGTGACGATCTCGATGATCGCCACCAGGTACAGGATGGTGTAGTTCATTTGCTGAAGCGGATTGTGACCCAGGTAGTGAGGTGCTCGATCGGGCCTCACCAGGACGTAGGCGGTGACCTGTCGCCAGGTGTTACGCCAGTCTTGGGGCGTCAGTGGGAAGAGCGCCTTCCAACTCTCGTATTGGTTGCCGAAGAACAGCCAGTAGACCCTCAGAATGGCCGCCGCCACAAGCACCGCGGCGGCGCTGAAGTGGAAGAAGCGCATCCACCCCATCATGAAGTGGGCACTGGGCTCGCCGCTGGTCCCCAGGTAGGGGTTGGCAACGTAGAGACCGGTGATCACGAGGACGGCGATGGCGCCGGCCGCGAACCAGTGGGTGACCCGGATGGGCAGATGCCAGAGGTACACCCAGTGGTAGGTCCCCTCCCCGTACTTGAGCGGCTTCCGGGATTGGACGACCCGGATCTCGCCGGGCCCGGTCTCGGGCACCGGAGTCTCCGGCGCAGGCATGAAACCCCCGGGGGCCTTGGTCATTGGACCTTCACCTCCACCACCGGCCGACCGTGGGCATCCAGCACATGCACTCCGCAGGCCATGCACGGGTCGAACGAGTGGATGGTGCGCAGAATCTCCAGGGGCCGCTCGGGATCCACCAGGGGATGGTTGTCCACCAGGGACGCCTCGTACGCCCCCATCTGGCCCTCGGCGTCCCGGGGCGAGCAGTTCCAGGTGGAGGGCACCACGCACTGATAGTGCTCGATCGCTCCGTCACGGATCTTCACCCAGTGTCCCAGCGCGCCCCGGGGGGCGTCGGCGTACCCGTAACCCATGGCTTCCGCCGGCCAGGTCGAGGGCTCCCAGCGAGTCCCCGTGAAGGTGGTCGTATCTCCGTTCCGGATCCGGTCCACCAGGGATCCGAACCAGGTTTCCATCCGCCGGGCCAGGAGCACGGTCTCGATCCCCCGAGCCGCCGTCCTACCCAGGGTGGAGAAGAGGGCTTCCGGCCCCACCTCCAGGCGACCGAGAACCTCGTTCACCAGCTCCACCGCACCCTCGTGTCCCGAACCGTAGGCCACGAGCATGCGAGCCAGAGGTCCGACTTCGACGGCTCTGCCGTCATACCGGGGAGCCTTCATCCACGTGTAGCGATCGTGGTCCTGGAGATACTCCCAGGGGGGCGCGGGACCGGTATAGTTCGGCTTGGTCTCCCCGTCGTAGGGGTGGAGACCCACCTGGTCTCCCCCATCGTACTCGTACCAAGAGTGGGTGATGAACTCCTCGACCTTGCTCTGGTCGTACTCGTGTACCGTGGAGAGGTCCCGGTCCAGGATCACGCCTCGGGGCAGGTAGAGCGAGTCGAGATTCCGGACGTCGTCCTCGGGGAATTCACCGACGGCGATGTAGTCGCTGAGCCCCCCGCCGATGGACGCCCACTCCTTGTAGAAGCCGGCGATGGCGATGAGGTCGGGCCAATAGACCTCCTCCACGAACCGCTTGGCCCGGGTGATCATCCCCTGGATCTCAGCGAGTCGGACCGCGTTGATGGTGGCGGTGTCGTCGAGGTTGATGGCAGACGCCATGCCGCCGACCACGAAGTTGGGATGGGGATTCTTCCCACCGAAGATGGTGTGGAGGCGGATGATGTCCCGCTGCCAGTCCAGGGCTTCCAGGTAATGGGCCACGGCCAGGAGGTTCACCTCCGGCGGCAGCTTGTAGGCAGGATGGCCCCAGTACCCGTTGGTGAAGATCCCCAGCTGCCCGCTCTGAACGAAGGTGCGCACCCGGTCCTGTACCTGAGCGAAGTGGGTCGCGGAGTTGTTGGGCCACGGCGAGATGGAGGCGGCGATGGCCGACGTGGCTTGTGGATCCGCGTCCAGGGCGCTGACCACGTCCACCCAGTCCAGGGCGTGGAGGTGATAGAAATGGATCACGTGGTCCTGGATGAACTGCATCCCGTGGACCAGGTTCCGGATGATGTTGGCGTTGGGCGGGATCCGGATGTCCAGCGCGTCCTCCACGGCACGCAGCGAGGCCACGGCGTGGACGACCGTGCAGACCCCGCAGATCCGCTGGGTGAATGCCCAGGCGTCCCGGGGATCCCGTCCCTCCATGATGATCTCGATCCCCCGGAACTGCGTGGAGGAGGCCCAGGAATCGATGATCCTGCCCTGGTCGGCCTGGACCTCGATGCGCAGGTGTCCCTCGATCCTGGTGATGGGGTCGACGACGACCTTAGTCGGAGCCATGCTCGCCTCCCTCGGTGGGGGTGGAGTCGGTGCCCTCATCTTCGAGTCCGGGCAACCGCGATGGGTGGGCGATCACAGGTAACTGGACCCCCTTTCGACGGCGTTGCATGGTCGTGGCCAGCGCGTGGGCCGCGATCCCGCCGGTAACGCCCAGAGCGAGCGCTCCACCGATGAGGTCGACCCGGCTCTCCACTCCGAAGCCCGCGACGTTGGGCATACGGGTGTAGAAGGGCGTCATGGTGTCCCAGAAGTTCGGCTCGGTGCAGCCGATGCACGGATGGCCGGCTCCGATGGGCCAGCCCGCCCCGTCATTCCACTGGAAGATTGGACAGGGGGAGAACGTCGCCGGACCCTTGCAGCCCACCTGGTAGAGACACCAGCCGCTCCGGGCCGAGCTGTCGTCGAATTCTTGGACGAACTGCCCTGCGTCGAAATGGGCGCGGCGGGAGCACTGGTCGTGGATCCGGGCGCCGTATGCGAAGAGTGGACGCCCCTGGGGATCCAGCGCCGGCATCCTTTGGAAGGTCAGGAAGTGGACCACCGTGCCTGTCACCACGTCCGCGATCGGCGGGCAACCAGCCACGTTCACCACCACCTTGTCCCGAATGATCTCCGAGACGCCCACCGCCCCGGTGGGATTGGGATAAGCCGCCTGGACGGAGCCGAAGTGGGCGCAGGCGCCCACCGCGATGATCCCAGCGGCCCCAGCCGCGGCCTCCTCGAGAATCTCCCGGGCCGTCCGACCCCCGACGGTCGTGTAGATGCCACCCTCGTTCGTGGGCACCGACCCCGTCACGATCAGGACGTAGCTACCGAAGTTCTCCTCCATGGACTGACGCTTGGCCTCCTCAACCGCGTGCCCCGCTCCGGCCATGAGCGTGTGCTGGTAATCCAGCGAGATCACGTCCAGGACCAGGTCGCCCAGGGTGGGATCGGAGGACCGGAGCACGCTTTCCACGCATCCCGTGCACTCCTGGAGCTGTAGCCAGATGACCGGAGGCCTTCGGAGGTTCTGGAGGGCCTCGACCAACTCGGGAGTGAGGGCCGAACTCAGACCGAGGACCGCAGCCAGCTTTCCGCAGTAGGAGACGAACTCCCGGCGGGTGACTCCCCGCTGCTCGAGGTGTTCGCCGAGGGTCTCCCCCGGAGCCCAGGGGAGGGGTGAGGGCTGGATCATGGAGCACCTCCGTCGAAGTCCACCGGACCCCGCGGTCGTCGCTGAGGCCCGGATCCGTGCGCCTGAGCCCTACGAACCCGGGGGTCCGGGGGCCCGGTGAAACGATCTCCACGCGTCGCCACCGTCTCCCTCACGAGGCGACCCGCGATTTCAGACTCTTCGAAAATGCTGTGGTGGGTGATCTGCCAGAATCGGACCAGACTCGAACGAGCGTTCGAAAAGCCGAGCCACGCAGGAGCGCCGAGCTCTCTCCCATGGCCGGTATGTACCTGTGGAGCATGGTCTTGGAAGGCCCCGGGCGGGGCCGAAGCGTCGGCGGGCGGATTCCTGCGGAGCGTGATGCAGGCAGGGACCGCCGGGGATCGAGCCCGGAGGAGAAGGGGAGACGGCGGGCCAAACCGGCCAAACCGTCCCAAGTCCTCCGGATACGGTCGGGACAATCTTACGGAAGTACCCGGACCGCCTCCCTCAGGAATCTCCCTCCTCGTAGCGCTCCATGAGCCGCTGCACGACACCCGGGTCCGCGAGGGTGGTCGTGTCTCCCAGGGCCCGGCCGTCTGCGATGTCCTTCAGGAGTCGGCGCATGATCTTCCCGGAGCGGGTCTTGGGGAGATCGGCGGAGAAGAGGATCATCTCCGGGCGAGCGATGGCGCCGATCTTCTCGACCACATGGGCCTTGAGCTCCTCGATCAAGCGGGGGGAGGGCTCGGCTCCCTCCTTGAGGGTGACGAACGCGGCAATGGATTCGCCTTTCACCTCGTGGTGTTTTCCGACCACGGCCGCCTCGGCGACACGGTGGTCGTCCACCAGGGCGCTCTCCACCTCCATGGTCCCGATCCGATGTCCGGCGACGTTCAAGACGTCGTCGACCCTCCCGAGAATCCAGATGAACTCGTCCACCGTCTCGTCCCGGCGGGCGCCGTCTCCCGGGAAGTAGACGTCGCTCCACTTGGACCAGTAGGTCTCCCGGAATCGCTGGTCGTCCCCCCAGATGGTCCGGAGCATGGAGGGCCAGGGGCGGGTGATGGCAAGGTATCCGGCGTCCACCGGGTCGCCCTCTTCATTGAGCAATGCGGCGCGGATGCCCGGGAAGGGGCGGGTGGCGGTCCCCGGCTTCGTTTCGGTCAGGCCTGGGAGCGGAGTGATCATGATGGCCCCGGTCTCGGTCTGCCACCACGTGTCCACGATGGGGCAGCGCTCCTTCCCCACCACACGGTGGTACCACATCCACGCTTCGGGGTTGATGGGCTCACCCACGGTTCCCAGCAACCGAAGCTGGCTCAGATCGTACTTCTCGGGCCACTCCTCTCCCCAACGCATGAACGCCCGTATCGCAGTGGGTGCGGTGTAGAACACCGTGATCCCGTACTTCTCGCACATGTGCCAGAAGCGCCCACGGCTCGGCCAGTCGGGCGCGCCCTCGTACATGAACACGGTGGCCCCGTTGGCCAGGGGTCCGTAGACGATGTAGCTGTGTCCGGTGATCCACCCCACGTCCGCGGTACACCAATACCGATCGTCCTCCTTGAGGTCGAACACCCACTTGGTGGTTGCGTAGGCCTGCGTGAGGTAGCCCCCGGTGGTGTGAACGACCCCCTTGGGCTTCCCGGTGGTTCCCGAGGTGTAGAGGATGAAAAGGTTGTCCTCCGAGTCCATGGGCTCGCAGAGGGCGCCCCCCTCGGTGTCCCGCATGAGATGGTGGTACCAGAGATCCCGGGCCCCCTTCATCCGAACGTCCAGTTCCCTGGCGACCTTCTCGTTTCGCTCAACGAGGACGCAATGCCGGATGGAGGGCGTCTTCTCCATGGCCTTGTCCGCGTTGTTCTTGAGGGGGACCAGGGTGCCGCGCCGATAGGAGCCGTCCGCGGTGATCAGGACGGAGGCCTCCGCGTCGTTGATTCGGTCGGCGAGGGAGTCGGGGCTGAACCCTCCGAAGATGACGGAATGCACCGCACCGATCCGTGCGCAGGCCAACATGGCGATGGCCGCCTCGGGGATCATGGGCAGATAGAGGGCGACCCGGTCCCCCTTCCCCACCCCGAGATCCCTGAGGACCTGGGCGAATTTGGCCACCCGTCGATGGAGCCCGTGATAGGTCATGACCCTCACGTCCCCGGGCTCCCCCTCCCAGATCAGGGCCGCCTTGTTTCGACGGGGGCCCTCCAGGTGACGATCCAGGCAGTTGTGGCAGACGTTCAGCTTCCCGCCGAGAAACCACTCGGCATGCGGCGGCTTCCACCTGAGCACCGTATGCCACGGCTCGAACCAGTCGAGTTCCCGGGCCCATCCTTCCCAATACGCCTCGAAGTCGGCGTCGGCACGCCCGTAGACCTCCGGGTCGTTGACCAGCGCGGCCTCGGCGAATTCGCGAGGGGGCGGGAACGTGCGGTCCTCGTGCAGCAGTGCGTCCAGGACCGACGGGTCCTTGCTCATGCGTCCTCCTTGATATCTGATCGGCGCCGGTCCCGCCTGGGCCGGAGGCCCGGACCGGACCCTTCGGCAGACGGGGTTGCCACGATAGGACGGCTACTCGGAGGGCGGCAAGCGGAACGCCTCCACCCCAGCCTGCCCCAGGAGGGATTCGAAGCTGCGAACGGCAAGAGCGGCCACCCCGGCCACGGCGTCCGGGCCCGCTCGGAATGCGGCCTGTGGGATCCGGACCTTGAACCGCACCTCGGGCTCGGCGGCGTCGATGCCGTCCGGGGAACGGGGGTCGACACGGATCCGCAGGGTCAGGGGGATCTTGTAGCGTTCGGGAAGATGCTCTCCCGCGCAGGAAGCCAGGGACTCCAGAAGGGTCGGGACGGGACCCAAATCCCCCAGGTCCCTGCCCTCGAGGACCAGGGCGATGTTGCCCGCCAGCCCCCTCCGACCTTCGTCCAGGTAGACATCGATCGCCGCGTCGTCGTGAACCTCGGGACGGTGGAAGAAGAGGTACGCGCTTCTCGAGGTCTCGCCGGCCCATGGGCCCTGAAGCTCCTGGCTCGTGGTCTTCTGGAGGCCCGACATGCCCCAACCCAGCCCCTCCACCCCCTCCCGCAACGCTTCGATCACCGGCTCGAGGGTGAGAAGCTCCGGGGGGCCTTCGGAACTTTCCTTCGCTGCTGTCATATTCTCCCTGGACTTGAAGGGTATTCTCGTCGCGTTCTAGATTCTCTCACGAGAGGATCCCGCCCGGGCTTCGGCGCTCGGCTTCTCCAGGCATAGGGCTCATGAAGGAAACCCGCCAGACCCAACGCTCGATCCTCCGGGGAGCCCTGGAGGCCAACGGACACCGATACACCGAGCAGCGGGCCGCGGTGTTCGACTTCCTGGTGAACGCCCACTCCCACCCCACGGCCGACGAGGTCTTCCTCTCGGTGCGGCCTGGGATTCCGGGGATCTCCCTCGCGACCGTATACAAGAGCCTCGAGACCCTGGTCGGATGCGGCCTCGCCACCAAGCTCACCTACGGGGATGGATCGGCCCGCTACGACGGCAGGACCGAGCCGCACCATCACGCCCGGTGCTGCACCTGCGGGAAGGTGTTCGACGTGCCGGGACGGCTCAGCCGCGGGGAGGTGGATGCCCTGGCGGTGCCCTGGGGTGATTTCGCGGTCACCGGGTACAGGCTGGAGTTCACGGGGTACTGCGGCGCGTGCCGCCCGGACCAGGCCGCCACGGCATAACCCCCGGAGGGTCCCTGATCATACCCAGGCAGGCACTGGTCTTGGCCCCGGTCCTCCTGATGGGACAGGGGCCGGGGCAGGAGTACCGGACCCCGGCGACCGGCACGGTCGAAAGCACCCCGGGAACCACGTCCGTCACCCCGGCGCCGGATCCGGCCCAGGAGGCGTTGGCGAGCCAGATCCAGGCGATCATCGACGGCCAGAACTGGGCGGCGGCCGAGTGGAGCGTGCTCGCGGTGAGCCTCGATACCGGAGACACGCTCTTCGCCCGAGCCCCGGAGCGCCCTCTCGCGCCCGCCTCGAACGTCAAGCTCCTGACCACGGCCGCGGCCCTGCACTACCTGGGCCCGGGCTACCGCTTCAGGACCTTCCTCATTGCGGACGGTCCGATCCGAGACGGAGTGCTGGACGGAAACGTCGTCCTCTACGGCACCGGAGATCCCTCTCTGTCCGACCGGTTCTTCGGGACGGGCACGGCCATTCTTGAGCGACTCGCCGAGGGGTTGGTGGCCGCGGGTATCCATCACATCACCGGGGACGTGGTTGGGGACGGAACACTCCTCCCGGGCCGCGGGATCCCGGCGGACTGGGATCCTGGTAGCCTGAATGACTGGTATGCGGCGCCCGCCACCGCACTGGCCTTCAATGAGAACGTGTTTCGGCTCAGGGTCGCCGCCGAGGGGGAAGGGTCTCCTCCCACGGTGGAGACAGTACCGGCGGACGCCGGCCTCCCCGTCTCCAACCAGGCCGTTACCTCCCGGCGAGGCACGCGCAACCGACTCGCCGTGGTGAGGGCCCACCCGGACGACTCCGTCACGGTCGTGGGGGAGATACCCCAGGGATCCCGGGACGTCTGGCGTCAGTTGACCGTGGCGGACCCGGAGACCTTCGCGGCCACGGCCATGAAGCGGGTCATCGAGGAGGCCGGGATCTCGGTGGAAGGCCAGGCCCGAAGGGCACGGGACCTCCGTGAATCGCCGATCCCCCAGGACGCCCTGTGGGCTCCGGGGCTGGTCGCATCCGCGGGACCGACCATTCTCGCCTCCCACGATTCGCCACCCCTCATCGACCTCCTGGAGGTCGTGAACAAGGAGAGCCACAACCTCTACGCCGAATTGATCTTCCGAACCATCGGCCTCCAGGTATCCGGGGACGGCAGCTATCGGGGTGGAGCTGAAGCCGTGGAAGCGTTCCTGGTCCAGGAGGTGGGCATCGCACCCGACCAGGTGCATCTCACCGACGGTTCCGGCCTCTCCCCGACCAACCGGGTCAGTGCGGGGGCATTTGTCCGGACCCTGGAGTTCATGGCCCAGTCCCCCTACTGGCCGGCGTTCTGGAGCACCCTCCCGGAGGCCGGGAATCCCCGGGAGCTCAGGCGGATGTATCGGACCCGGGCGGCCGGCAACCTCCGGGCGAAGACCGGCACCATCGAGCGGACCTCGTCTCTTTCGGGACTCGTCCGTTCCGCGGCTGGCGAGCGCATTCTCTTCTCCATCCTGGCGAACGAGGTCCCCTCGACCACGGCCGCGAAGCGGTTGGAGGATCGCATCGGGACCCGGCTCGCCGACTTCGACCGCAGCTTCCAACCCCTTCCCGATCGCACGGAGGTGGCCAGGGATGCGGACGGAACCCCCGAGCTGCGGGCTCAGAACCCGCGCCACCGGGTTCGGAGCGGCGAGAACCTGACGGTGATCGCCCGCCGGTACGGAGTGTCCCTGGACGACCTCCTGCAAGCGAACCCCGGGGTGGACCGACGGCCTCTCCAGCCCGGGCAGGTCCTCACCATCCCCCGCTGAGGAGCCCCACACCGGCCCCCAGGGTCAGCCCATGGACCACGCGTCGAGGACGTCCCGGACCCGCTCCATGTCCGCCGGAGCAGTGTAGAAGTGGGGCGCCAGCCGGATCGATCCTTCCCGGACGGAGATCCGAAGTCCCGCGCCCCGCATGCTCTGAGCCAGATCGTCCATCCCCGCAGCGACCCGGAAGGCCAGGATTCCCGCCCGACCCTCGGGGGCCTCCGGCGTCACGGACACCGCGCCATCGGTGTGGCGGATCCACTCCAGCACCGGCTCGTGGAGGGAGAGCAGATACCGTCTGATCCTGCCGACCCCGAGCTCCTGGAACAGCTCCAGGGACTCTGCGAGCCCCAGAACGTCCTGAAGCCCCAAGGTGTGGAGTTCGTAGCGTCGAGGGTCCTCCAGAAGCTCCGGGTCGTAGGTCAGGAGGCTCTCCATGCGCTGGGTGCTTCGGAACGCGAGCCAGCTCGGAAGGGGAGGCCGGAGCTCCCGACGCACTCGCTCCGAGAGGTAGACGAAGCCCGATCCCCAGGGGGAACAGAGCCACTTCTGTCCCCCGGTGGAAAGCACGTCGATCCCCAGCGCCACCGGGTCGAGAGGATCGAGCCCGAGAGCCTGGATCCCGTCCACGGCCAGGGCGACCCCTCGAGCCCTGCACAGGTCGCCCAGCACCTGGAGGTCCATCCGGTAGCCGGTGTGAAACTGGACGGCCGACACGGCCACGGCTCGGACGTCATGCCCTTCCGCCGCCTCCAGGAGCCGCGCTTCGTCCACCCGCCCTTCGGCCCCCGAGGGGATGCGTTCGATGACGAATCCGTGCCGCTCCAACTCCATCCAGGGGAACACATTGGCCGGGAACTCGCCGTCGGGCATGACGATCCGCCCGGGGGGCAGGGTCCCCACCCATCGGGCGGCGAGGTTCACCCCGTAGGAGGTGTTCGGAGCAAGGGCTACGCCGCCGACGTCGCACCCGAGGAGGTCCGCGGCGGCCTGTCGACCTCGCCAGAGGATCCGACCCCAGTCCCGGGGATCGAAGCCGTCTCCCCGATTTCGTCGCTCCACCAGGGCGTTGACGGCCCCGATGGTCCGACGGGGCAGGAGTCCGTAGCTCGCGGTGTCCAGGAAGATCCCCGCGTCCGGTCCCGGAAACTCTCGGGAACGCACATCTTCGAAGGGATCCACCATGGGACGACGACCCCGGGCGAGCTGGGCGGGACCTAAGCGGTCCGGGGTCCGATCCCCGCCGAACGCCCCACGGCGGAACGGAGCCGCCGACGCAACTCCAACTCCGACATGGTCCTCAACGTCCTCTCCGCGGTCTCCTGGGAATTCCAGCGGATATCCTCGAGGGGGAAACCGTCTTCGCCGGGGTTACCTCCGTCCGGCCAAACGACGAATTCGAATCGTCCCTTGTAGTCGGCTCCCTGCCGCTCCTGGACGCTGGCGTGCCAGGTGGTCCCGGCGGAATCGGTGAAGGCGCGCATTGGACTCGGTGACAGAGTGGCTTGGGCGGCGGTCGGGTTTCGCACCCCGGGCCGCTGCGAACGGACCAACATAACCGAGCCGGCCGGGGTGCTTCCAGAGTGACGTCCGGGACGCCCGGTCCCAGCGGAGTCCCCTCGCCGGGTAGACAGTGGGTGGGCCGGCGGTAGCTTGTTGGGTTCCCCGGTCCGTCGCCGATCGGCGGGCCTGACCCCAACCCGCTCCGGTGGAGCGCCACTGAATGCACCAGCGGACCGAATCCCGGACGGTGGCCTCATCGGACCACCGACGAACGGAACTGGGCCTGCTCCTTCTGGCCCTGATCTGGGGGACGAATTTCCCGATCATCAAGCAGGCGCTGACCGAGTTCCCCCCCCTGGCGTTCAACGCCCTCCGGTTTCCCCTCGCGTCGGCGGTGCTTTTCGGGTTCCTTGCCGCGGGTCCGGGGCTGAGCCTACCACGCCGTGCGGACGTCCCGAGGATCCTGGCCCTCGGTGTTCTGGCCAACGTGGTCTACCAGCTCCTCTTTATCTACGGGCTGGATCACACGACCGCCGGGAACGCGAGTCTCCTGCTCTCCACCACCCCGGTCTGGACGGCGATCCTCTCCAGCGTCGCCGGACACGAGCGACTTTCCGGCGCCGTCTGGGTCGGGCTGTCGGGCACCGTTCTGGGGATGGTCCTGGTGGTTACCGGGGGAGGCCAAGGCCTGGGTCTGAGCAGGGAAACCCTCACCGGGGATCTCCTGACGATCGTGGCGGCGGTCACCTGGTCGGTATACACGGTGAGCGGAAGGAACCTGATCCATCGCTACGGCTCCCTTCCCATGACGGCCTGGACCCTCTGGGCGGGCGCGCTGGTGTTGTTCGCGGTCGGAGCGGTTCCCCTGGCGAGACTCGACCTCCCCCGGGTCACGGCGACAGCCTGGTTCGGCGTGGCCTACGCGGGCGTGCTGGCGATCGGCGTCGCCTACATGCTCTGGAATCGAGGCGTCCGGGTGCTGGGAAACGCGCGCACCGCCGTCCATTCGAATCTGGTCCCCGTCGTAGCGCTCACCGCCGCCTGGATCCTCCTAGGCGAACGACCGACCGCAGTGCAACTGGCGGGCGCACTGGTGATCATCGGCGGGGTGACCCTCACGCGGAGCGCGAGGGAACGGGCCACCTAGGTCGGTTCTCCGGGCTCCAATCGGTGCCGGTGCATGACCTCCGGGAACTCGTAGACGATCACTCCCTCGGTGGTTACCTCGGAGCGGACCCTGAAGCCATCGTCCATCTCCTCCAGGACCTTCTCCGCGACCTCCATGGAGAGGTTCAGATCCGCGGCCACGTCCGTGACGGTCAGGACCCCTCCGGTCTGCTTGGCCAGGCGCAGGACGCTCCGCTGAAGTCCGGTAAGGACCGCCTTCCTCCGCAGTTGTTGGGTCCTGTAACCCGACCAGAAGGAGAGGGACCCGGCCACCCCGAAGAAGGCCCCGATTCCGATGGGCGGGCCCTCGAAGGCCACGATCCCGATGGTGATGAGGAGCACGCCCAGCAGGGCGGCCGCGACCCCCAGTCCCCGTCTGAAACCGCCGCTTCGGGGGAGGGGTGGATCGGAGTGGACCGACCCGGACGGAACCAGGGCGCCACCACCGGTCCGGGCCGCGATCTGCCGGTCCGGCGCGATCCAGTCCCAGCGGAGTCCGCAGTTCGGGCACACCACCGCGCCTCTGCGGAGTAGCCAGAAGATCAGGCCGCCGATGCCGTAAGAGAACAGCGCCAGCGCCCCGAGGATCGCGGCATTCGATGGCTTCTTGAAGAACGAGATGCCCTGGCCTGAATAGCCACAGCGCGGGCAGCGCGGAACCCCGTCCGATCGACTCGGCACGTTGGCCACAGCGGCCCCGCAGGTGGGGCACTGGTTCTCCGAGCCCGAAAGGGTCTCACCGCAGGTGGAACAGCGCATCCGAGGTCGATTTCCCGAGAGTCCGTGGCCGGGGGCTTCCTGCCCGGGGGCCGGGTGCTTTAGTCATTACGCAGGTCTGCCGGCGAAGATTCAGGAATCACGAGGTCCTTATGATCCGAACCCTCAGCTGGCCCAGAGGCGCCGTAGGCCCTCCGTCCCACCGTCCGATTCCCAGGGCCGTTCCCTGGAGGTCCCCGGCGGGGACCGTAAAGAGAAAGTAAGCCGATCCCCCCCCGGGAATCGACCCCGAGTACTCCCACTCCGAGTCGCCCAGGTCCTCGGGGGCGAGGGTGTACCCGCCCGGCGCCGCGCTGAAAAGACCTCGCAGGTCAGTGAACGGGTACACCAGGAGGGCGTCCGTCAGGGCCCCTTGTCCGTCGGTGTAGACCGCGGCGCTCCAGCCTGAGAAGAGATCCGCGAAGGGGAGGCCCGTGGCTGCTTCCACGTTCGCTTCGCCCGACAGGGCGGTGGCGGTGAGCCGTTCCAGTATGGACGCGGTCCGGAAATGCTCCTCCACGTAACGGGTGAACAGCCAGGCCCCACCCCGCTCTGCGAGGGTGCCGGTCCCCGCGTCCTGGAGAGCACTGGCCGACCCGGCGCTGTCCATGTACTCCTGACCTCGAAGCAGGTTGGCCCTGAGGAACACCGCCGCCTCCTCGGATTCCCCTCGAGCCGAGAGGGTGTCGGCGACGAGCTGCTCCGCGAGGTGCGCCAGCCCTTCCGACAGCCAGAGGGTCTCTCCGGTCAGAGCTCCCGATTCGAACACCCGGCGGTTGAAGTGGATCATGTGCTGGAGTTCGTGCGCCAGGACCGCAGGGACCCAGAGCTTCACCTCGTCGACGGAGATGGACGGACCCATGGTCCCCCCGGGATCCGGAACCAGGGAGTAGAAGACCTCGCCTCCATTGCTCCCCTCCTCTCCCGGGAGGAGGTCCCCGGCATAGAAGAAGCCCCCGACGATTCCGTCCTCCCCGGAGCCTGAGAGAGCGTTCACCCGCGGAGTCAGAAGGACGACCACCCGTCGATTCCCGTCGATGTCGGACGGCATCCCGAAGCTCCCGGAAACGACGGAGAAGATCGGGTCCTCGAACTTCGCCCCCAGCGCCTCCAGGTCGGGGTCCCCGAGTCCGGGGGCCGGAGAGGCCTGATCCACGAAGATGGCGACCTGGGATCCTACCCAGCGCGCCGTGGCCGTGACCGGATCAAACCCGCCACCGCGGTTGAGGACTTCGAACTCCCGGACCTCGCCCAACTCGGGGACGGACGCCGCCGCAGCCGCGGCGGCCAGGTCCCGGGCTCCCGGGGACCACCCGGCCTCGATCAGTTCCCGCTCTCGCCTCCGGAGGCCCTCTTCCCAATCGGACCCGGCTCGAAGGGTCTCGGGCTGTGGCCCACGGTACTCGCCATGGGTGACCACCGGCCCCGGGGTGCCGCCCGCCTGAGGGACGACCAGATCGCCCTGGACTCCCAGAAACCGGGCCTGGAACGTGCGTTCGGCCATGGACGTGGGTGACTGGACCACCGCCACGTACTCACCCGGGGCTCCCAGACGCAGGCATGCCGTGACGCCCGACCCGGCCAGCACCAGATCGGCGCCAACATCCAGGAGCGTGGGGTCCTGAGCATCTCGGATCGTGAGCCCCCGGGATTCGCTTCGGACCCATCCGAGTCCCACGGACACGTCCACGCTTCGCTCGGGAAGACAGGCGGGAACCTCTACGTCGAGCCTGGTGGGAGAGGCGTAGAAGACCCGACCACGGACTCCGGAAAAGAGGACCACGTTGGAATCGGGGGTGGAGAGGAATCCGGTGCCCAACAGTCCGACGATGTCTCCCGGGGCCGCGGACCCGACCGAAAGGTCGCTGAGCACCATGGTCTCCACCGCCCTGGCCTCGAAGTCGAACCACCGTTGGTCCTCCCTACCCACCGTCGCCCGCACCACGTACTGGCCCAGCCCCGACCCCAAGGCGAACCGGTTGGCGGCCCGGCCCTGGGCATCGGTCACCACGGTGTCGGATTCCAGGACAGCCCCGTCCCCCAGCACCACCTCCCAGAACACGCTCACCCCCGGGCTGGGGCTACGCGCATCCAGGTCGAAGACCTCGACGACCAGTGGATCCGGAAGCTCGGACCCGGGCAGGAAGACCTGGTGGTTGCCCGCCACGGGCCGGACCAGGAGGTTCGCCGGTCCCGGGTCGGGGAGGGGGTCGGTGAGGGAGTCCTGGCGACACCCTACGAGTAGCAAGGGGATCCAGAGTAGAACCCACGGAAGCGCATGCCGGCGAAGGCTCCCATCCCAAGTACAGCAGGTCTTGCCGGAGAGGGGCTCGGCCCTCCGATGGGTCACGGCGAGAGATCCTCGCCGCCGAGCCGGATATCGATCAGATCCAGGATCGGACTTCCGGTGAGTCCCGCCCTTCCGGTTCGCACCCGGGCGACCACCGTGATCAGCTCCAGGGGCGCGAGGGCCTCGACCTCCAGAAGGCGAGACGGCGGAAACGCGATGTAGACGAACGGACCGGAAGAGCCGCCAAAGCGGGTGAGCATGTAGGGCTCACCCTCGTAGAAATCGGTTCTCACCCGCTCCGCCCGCTCCACGGCGATGAACTGCACCCGCCACTCCAGGACTCGCCCCACGTACCCGTCGGGGTCGGCCGCGAGGGCCTCGGGGGTCAGGGTGGAGGCCTCCTGGGTGGCCTCAGGCCCCTCCGCTGCGGCGGATCCCGCGCCCCTGGGAGGAGCCCAGACCCAACCCTCCATCCGGACCCTGATCCAGTTCCCCTCTCGCTCCAGCACCTGGAGCCCGGCGCCGGGCTCAGTCGTCGCCAGGGTATCTCCGTCGGGGGCGCCCAGAATGGCCTCGGGTCCCATTGCGTTTCGGACGCGAACAGCTGGGGTCGTTGCCGTCGCAACCGTTTCATCCGGTCCCCTGCCCCCCTCGCCCGCCGCGGAAGCGGGAGTCTCGACCTCAGCCACCTGGAGGGAGGGGGACCACATCCACGCCGTGCGCCTCACCCTGATCCAGCCCGGACGGCGCTCCAGTTCCTCCAGGAGCGCTCCCGTGGAAAGGCGTCCTGTGACGGCGCCCTGGGGCTCCCGCCGGAGATTCTCTCCGCCGTCCACGAAGACCCGAAGATCGTAGGCGCCGCCGTCCCTGGCCTGGAGGGACCTGGCCCACACCCACCCCTCGATGGTGACCTCCGTCCAGTTGCCCTCCCGGTCCCCGGTCGCCACCTGAGTACCCTGTTCGAGTCGGGCGATCACATCCCCTCCCGGGGAGGCCCTCAAGTTCTCCTGGACCGTGACCCGGGCGACCTGGCCGGTCGCGGAGGAAGGACCGGCAACTGCCGCCCCGGCCACGGGGAGCAGAGCGATCAGGACCCTGATTGATCCGGCGGGGTTGAAATTCCTCAACGGATTCCGGTTCTTTTCGACAGCGGACGAGGGCTGGGACCCGTTAATCTGTCCGCACCCGGCAAGGGCCGTCAATTGAGATCTTCCCCGACCGGGAGCCACCCGAACAGGTCCAGGACCCACAGGGCACATTGAAATGACCCAATCCTCCACGCCTTCGAGGGCACTCGTCCTGCGCCTGGCTCTCGCCGTCACGGCCCTCGGGCTCCCACAAGCGGTCACAGCCCAGACGATCCCGTCTCCCTTCAGGTTCATCGAGGAACGACAGGCCATCGACCTCCAGGTCGGGTACCTGGTCGCCAGCCCGGGCCAGTTCGACTTCGGACCCCAGAGCGGCCCCTTGGCAGGTGCTCGCTGGGGCATCCTGGTGGGCGGGGCTTTCGCCATCGAACTCGGCGGCTGGTATTCGCCGACCACTCGAGACGTGATCGACCTCCAGCGGGACGAGGGAGACCGGAAGGTGGGCGAGGCCGACATGCAGCTCGTGGCGGGGCTGGCCGACCTTCGCTTCAACCTGGTGGGCGATCGCACTTGGAACCGACTCACACCCTACCTGACCGTAGGGGGCGGGTTGCTGTTCGACGTGTCCGGATCCCAGAACGCGGACCTACTCCTGGAGCCGGACCAGCGGTTCAACTTGGGTACGTCGATCCTGGCCAGAGGTGGCGCCGGGACCACCCTCATGCTCACCCGACACCTCGAGCTTCGAGGCGACGCCGTGTTCCAACTCTACCAGGTCGACACGCCCGGTGGTTGGCTCCAACTCGAACCCGAGCTCGGTCCCTTGCCGAGGGATCAGTGGGTGAACGGGTGGGCGCTCACACTCGGTGCGGGCTGGCGCTTCTGATATGTCGCGCTTCCGCGACGACGGACCCGGGGCCGACTGGCTGGACTTCGAGCAGGCCCTGGACCGGATCCTGGACGGAGTCCAGACCGTTCCCCACGAAGAGGTCTCGGCGGAGGAGGCCGGGGGGCGAGTAACGTCTCACCCCGTCCTGGCCCACCGGACCCTTCCTCCCTCGGCCAATTCGGCGATGGACGGGTTCGCCGTGCGGGCGGGCGATGTGGAGGGAGCGGCCGAGAGCGCCCCGGTCGATCTCCGGATCGTCGGTGACAGTCTGCCGGGGGCTCCCTGGAAGGGGACCCTGGGCCCGGGGCAGGCAGTCCGGATCATGACCGGTGGTCCTATTCCCGACGGAGCCGATTCGGTCATTCGGGTGGAGCACACGGACGGAGGGAGAGACGGGGGAGCCGTCCGAATCCACTCGGACGCCGATCGGCTCAGGCACCTGCGACCGGCCGGGGAGGATATGGCCGCCGGGGACGAGGTGTTACCGGCCGGAAGGCGCATCGGCGCTGGGCAGGTCGCGGTGCTCGCCGGGATCGGGGCACGCACGGTGAGGGTCCACCGGCGGCCCCGGGTCGCCATCCTGTCTACCGGGGACGAGCTCCGCCCCGTGGGCTCCGACACGGACCCCTGGGACGAGGGCGTCCCCGACACCAACACCCCCACCCTCGCCCGGGCGGTCCTGGAGGCCGGCGGAATCCCCCTTCCCATGGGGATCGCCCGCGACTCCCGGGCTTCGCTGGCTGAGGCCCTCGACAGGGTCACTGGAGCCCGCCCGGATCTGCTCCTGACCACCGGGGGGGCCTCCATGGGCGCCGCGGACCTGGTCAAGCCCGCCATGGCCCAGGCGGGCTACCATTCGGTCTTCTGGCGGGTGAAGATCCGTCCGGGCTCGCCCTTCAGCTACGGCACCCTGCCTCGGGGCGGTACGGGGGCGGACTCCAGCGGCGGAGATGGACAGGGCCCCACCCACGTCTTCGGGTTGCCGGGAAACCCGGTCTCCAGCTTCGTGACCTTCCAACTCCTGGTCCGACCATTCCTGCTGGCCGCCGGTGGCCGCCGGCACAGCTTTCTCCCGGTCGTTCGGGCGGTGGCGGCCGAGCCGCTCACCGGCGCCCGGGACCTGGCGGTCTTCCTCCGGGTCAGCCTGGAACCGCACGAGAAAGGGACTGGGGCGGGCTCGGAAGTGCGTTATCGAGCCCGACTCACGGGCGCCCAGGGGTCGGGACTTCTGAATTCCCTGGGTCGCGCCGACGGGCTGGCGGTCTTGCCTCGGGGGATCGAGCGGATCGAGGGGGGGGACCGGGTGGACGTGGTCCTGCTCGACGGAGAGGGGTCCGGGATGCCTCGCACGCCCCTGGACCCATGAGGACGCCCTTCAGGACGGGGCGGGCCCTGGTTCTGGCCCTCGCCGGTTTCTCGCTCCTGGTATCCGGCTGTGCCATTCCCCGTTGGCCCGCCGAAGGACCCCTCATCTCGCCGTTCGGGGTTCGATGGCGCGGCCTCCTTCCTGATTTACACCGCGGCGTGGACATTCAAATCCCCACCGGGTCCGAAGTCCGAGCCATGAGCCCCGGCCGGGTGCTCTACGCCGGTGAGATGTCGGGATACGGCCTCGTCGTGTGGCTGGAGCACGGCGGTGAGGTGATCACCAACTACGCCCACCTCTCGGAACTCCACGTTCGGGCAGGGGACGTGGTCGAGGGGGGCCAGGTCATCGCCCTCAGTGGGGCCTCCGGGAACGCGGAGGGCCCCCACCTCCACTTCGAAGTGTGGCGGTGGGGGCGCGAGGTCGATCCGGTGCCTCTACTGGGGGGCTTTCCGGGCTAGCCCTGCGCTTTCAGCGCCTGGACCTCCCGGGTGATGGCCGGGACCACGTCGAACAGATCGCCCACGATGCCATAGTCGGCGACCTGGAAGATGGGAGCGTCCGGATCCTTGTTCACGGCGACGATGGTCTTGGCCGACCGCATCCCGGCCAGGTGCTGGATCGCCCCTGAAATGCCCACCGCGAAATAGAGCTGGGGGGACACGGTCTTTCCCGTCTGTCCCACCTGCTCACCGTGGGGCCTCCATCCGGCGTCGACCACGGCCCGGGAGGCTCCCAGGGCCGCCGCCGGTCCCAGGGCGTCCCGGAGTCCCTCCAGCACCTCCCATTGCTCGGGGCCCTTCATGCCCCGACCGCCCGAGACCACGATCCCGGCCTCGGAGACATCGATACTGCCGCCGCCGGCCGCCTGGAACTCCTTGACCCTGAGCCGCAACGCACCCGAGTCGAGGGCCACGCTCACGTCCTGCACCGTGCCCGCAGCCGGAGACTCCACGGGCGCCAGAGCATTGGGCCGCACGGTCACGATCGCTTGGTCGGCGGAGACCCGGGCCAGGGCCTTGCCCGAGTAGACGGGCCTGACGGCCGAAACCGCTCCACCCGTCCCGTCGACCTGGACCACGTCCGCGATGAGGGGGATGTCCAGCGCAGCGGCCAGACGGGGAGCCAGGTCCTTCCCGGCGGCGGTGGCGGAAAGGAGGATCGCGGCGTAGTCGCCCTCCCCCGCCACCCGCGTGGCCACGGTCAGGTATTCCTCGGGTCCGTAGGTGTCCAACATTGGATCGGATGCGACCAAGACGGTCTCGGCTCCGAAGCGCCCCAACTCCCCGGCGGACGCCCCGACGCCATCTCCTCCCATCACGAGGGCCGTGCAGGTCCCCCCGAGCCCGTCGGCCAGCCGCGCTGCGGCGCTGACGACCTCGAGAGCCACCCCTCGGACCTTCCCTCCCTTTTGCTCGACAATGGCGAGTACGTCGCCCATTTCACGACTCCGGTGTTTCAATGCGTATGTGAACAGGTCCGGCTAGAGAGCCTTGGCCTCTTCCCTGAGCAGTCTGACGAGTTCCTGAGCGGCCTCGGGCCCCTCCCCCACGATGCGTCCTTCGGGTCGGGCGGGCGGATACTCAAGCGCTCCCACGCGAATCCGCGGCTCGGGGGTCTCTGCCGCCTTCTCTTCAAGGGGCTTCCGCTTGGCGGCCATGATTCCCTTGAGGGAAGCGTAGCGCGGCTCGTATTTCCCCTTGGTCACGGTGATTACGGCCGGAAGATCCACCTCCACCGTCTCCGTGCCTCCCTCCACCTCCCGTCGGCAAGTGACCCGATCCCCGTCGACCTCGAACGAGACGACGGAGGTCAGACACGGACGGTCGAGAAGGGTAGCCAGCATGGGACCGACCTGCTGCTGATCCAGGTCGGCCGCCTTCACGCCGAGGAGGATCAGGGGTGCGTCCCTGCTCTGAAGCTCGGCCGCCAGCCCCTTGGCCGTGGCGAGCCCATCCATGCCGGTGTCGCCGGTGAGGAGGACGGCATCGTCGGCGCCCATGGCGAGCCCCGACCGGAGGGTCTCGGCGGTCGCAGGATCACCGAGGCTCACAACGGTGACGCTGCCGGAGCCGATGCCGTCCCGGGTCTGGAGGGCCGCCTCGAGGGCGATCTCGTCGTAGGGGCTGAGGATGTACTTGACTCCCGAGGGATCGATTTCGGTTCCACCCTCGGCGATTCGGATACGGGTTTCCGTGTCCGGGACCCGTTTGATGCAAACGATGATGTTCAAGAGAACGCTCCAGGAAATGCGCTTGGGAAAAACAGCCCCAAAATTTACCTCCAAGGCGGGGGGCGGTCCAATCCCGCCCTGGCCCGGCTTCACCCCCGGGAACCCGGTTCTCCCCTAGAGTCCCGCGCCGATCAGGGCAAAGCCCACGATGCTCGCACCGCCGGCCAGGAGCGCGTAGGGAAGCTGGGTGCGGACGTGATCGATGTGGTCGGTTGCGGCCGCCATGGACGACACGATGGTCGTGTCGCTGATCGGGGACGAATGATCGCCGAAGATGCCTCCCGAGAGCGCCGCGGCCACGAAGGGAGCCAGGGGAAGGCCCAGGGTGGCGGCAGCCGGGACCGCGATGGGCAGCATGATGGCGAAGGTCCCCCAACTGGTTCCCGTGGAGAAGGCCACGAAACCAGATACCAGGAACACGGTGGGCAGGAAGATGACGGGAGGGAGCACGCCCGCGGTGATGTTGGCCACGTAGACGCCCGTCCCGAGTCGAGCGGCGACATCGCCGATGGAAAGGGCGAGAAGGAGGATGAGAGCCAGAGGCAGCAGTCCGGCCGCACCGCGCAGCGCCAGCTTCACCAGCTCGTCCACCGAGTAGGCCCCCTGGACCTTCAACAGGATCCACGCCGATAGGAGCCCCACGCTGACCGCCCAGAGGACGCTGGTCGAACCGGACCCCTCACGGAGATCCCCTCCCCCGGTGATATAGAGCCCCACCGGCATCATGAGGACCATGATCAGGATGGGCAGGAACATGTTGTACGCCCGAGGCGGGATCTTGTCCGTGGGCTCCGGGGAGAGGACGGATTCGTCGATCATGGGCGTGGAGTCGGGCCAGAGCAGCTCTCCTTGACGGGTTCGCTCCTCCGCCTTCTTCATCGGCCCGATGTCCACCCCCCAGATCACCACTCCCAGCGACAGGAGCACCGCGAAGATCGCGTAGAGATTCATGGGAATGGACTCGATGAACACCGAGAGGGGAGACTCCACTCCCAACTCACCGAGAATCCCCAGGTTGTATGCCCCCCAGGCGTTCAGGGGGATCAGGATGCAGACGGCGGCCGAGGTGGAGTCGATCAGGTACGCCAGCTTCTCCCGGGACACCTTGTACCGATCGAACAGCGGCCTGGAAACGGAACCGGCCACCAGGACCGTGATATTCGACTCGATGAAGATCACGATCCCGACGAACCAGGCCAGGAACTGGGCCCGACGGCTGTTGTTCACCCATTGGCTCTCCTCCAGCCGCCGAACGAAGCCACGCACCCCCCCCGACGCCTCGACCGTGGCGATCAGAGCTCCGATCACAAGCGTGAACAGGATGGCCTTGGAGCTCCCGTCGTCCTTCAGCACGTCGATGGTGCCCTGGATGGAGGATCCCATCCCGGCGGCGGGGTTCCACCCCTCCAGGATCGTCCAGCCCAGCCAGATCCCGGTCGCCAAGCTCATGTAGACCTGCCGGGTCCAGATGGCGAGCACGATCGCCAGCACCGGGGGCAGGATGGAGATCCAGGTGGGTTCGGTCATTGGTCAGCGCCTTCGAGCATTCTGAGGAAGTTGCCCCCGAAGATCCCATCGAGTTCGCCACTGGAAAACCCCCGAGCGCGCAACCGTTCCCTCAGCAGCGGGAGATCGGCCACATCCCGGATCGGTTCCGGAAGGGACACGACGCCGTCGAAATCACTCCCCAGCGCCAGGAATTCCGGACCCGCCAGTTGGGCCATGTGGTGGAAGTGATCCACCAGTCTCTCGATGCTCGGCACTGGGATCGTTCCCATGGCCCGTCTCCGGGTGGGCCAGTCCGCGTCCGGGCCCAGGCGCGCTTCCAGGGCCCTCGTGGCGGCGCAGAACTCCGGGTCCACGAATGCCGGGAAGAAGTTGATCCCCAGAATGCCTCCCCTCTCGGCCACGGCCAGGGCCATCTCGTCGGTGAGGTTTCGAGGATGGTCCACGAGGGTCCGGGCACAGGAGTGGGTGACCAGGGGGGGCGCCTCGGAGGTATCCAGGACGTCCCAGAACGTGTCGTCAGCGGCGTGGGACAGGTCGGGGAACACCCCCAGTCGGTCCATGGCCTGGATCACGGACTTGCCGAATGAGGTCAATCCGCCATGGACTCCCGGGGAGCAACAGGCGTCGGCCCAGGCGTTGGGGTGGTTCCAGGTGAGGGTCATGTACCGGATCCCCATGTCGGCCAGGTCGGCGAGCCGTTCGAGAGACGACTGGATGGCGTGACCGCCCTCCACCGCGAGGAAGATCCCGATCTCACCCTCGCGGCTGGCCTCCCTGAGGTCCGCCACCGAAGTCACGATCCGAGCGCCCTTGGCGCTCTCCACGGCCTTCCGGGTCAACTGGAGGAGATGCACCGCCCTCCGGAACCCGGAGCCGTCGAGCTCCGCGTACTGGGGCTCGATCCAGCTCGCGAAGAACGCCCCGTCCAGACCCCCCTCGTTGAGGCGGGGGAGATCGACATGGCCAGTGGCATTGCGCGTGGAAAATGAGAATCCCGGACTACTCAACCCCTTGGTGGGCGTGTCCATGTGGAGATCGATGGAGAGGGTCATCCGATCGTTTCCCTGCGTGACAGGTGTGGGTTCCCGCGAATGTAGAATCGGAGCGGACGATCCGCCCCCAGGGTGATTCCGATCCGGGGGGACACGCCGATCTTCTCGCCCCGGTCGAGACCGCCAGGATGCAGGCGGAGGGGAAGCCGGGCCAGGTCGTGACCGTTGAGGTCCCCGGTGATTCCGAGTGCCTGGGCCAGTCGCCCGGGACCGGCGCAAAGGGGCCGCATTCCACCCCGCCGGGCGTCCATCACCTCGAGTCCCGAGAGGGGCTCGAGGGCCCGGATCAGGACCGCGGACGGATACCCGACCCGGGAGGTGACGACGTTCACACACCAATGGACCCCGTAGCTTCGGTAGACGTAGGCGGTGCCCGGGGGACCGAACATGGCGTCGTTCCTGGCGGTCCGCCCCACCCGGTCGGCGGCGTGGGAGGCGGGATCGTCCGGACCCGTGTAGGCCTCGACCTCGACGATCCTACCTGCTGCGACCTGCCCCGGGGGCAGGGTGTTGGACAGATAGCAGCCGAGTAGATCCGGAGCGACCTCGACGGCTTCGCGCTCGAGTCCGCCGGGAACCCCCGGGATCAGTGGGCCCGGCATACCAACGCGCCGCCACCGGAAGCTCCGGTGGCGGCGTCGAATGGAAAGGGTGCGGGCCGATGGCCGCTCACGCGACGGTCCGGGTCATCAACTACCCCGGGACCGACCGCGACGGGTGCCCCTGCGACCGGGCTTCCGACCGGTCCGGGATCCCGTGTCTTCAGGGGGGCGGCTCGCAGAAACCGGCGCTTCGCCGCTCTGGACCTTCTCCGCGACTCGGCGGTCATAGTCCTCGGTCCACGCATCCAGGACCTTCTGACCCCGGGCCCCCGGGACCACCTTCAGGATCTTCTCAGGGGAATCCTGCAACTCCGCGAAGAGGTCCCCGCCGAAGGCTTCCACCAGGGCCTCGGCCGTCTTGGCCCCGACACCCTTGTACTGGGTGGACAGATACTGGAGGATGGACGCGGCATCCGAAGGGAGACCCAGGGCCTCCACGTCGAACCCGGATCCGCCCTTCCGAGCGCCGGTCCGTCCGGACCGCCGGACCCCGCTCCGGCCGGCGCCCTTCTCCGTGGCATCGCCGGACGGCTCGTCATTCGATTCCTCCGGCTCCGGCTGAGTCGAGGTCCCCGGCACGTAGGCCACCTGCCCCTCCAGGAGCGGCGGCGGCTCGTCGTCGGCGCCCTTGCGACCCCGCTGGACTCGGGGCCGGAGCCGGCGGGTGGCAGCCTCCTCGCGGGGAGCTTCGGAGCGCCCGGCCTCCCCAGGCGCTTCTCCAGCTGCTGGCGCTTCACCGCCGGTGGATTCGGCCTCCGCGGCGGTCGGCGTCGCATCCCCCCGCGGACCACGGCGGGGCTGGCCCTTCTCCTCCGCGGCAGTCGTGGTCGGAACTCCGGCCCCCATTCCCACCATGTAGTTGCCGGAGTCCTTCTTCTGGAGATCGATGACCCCATCCTCGGCGGCCTTCGTCAGAAAGCGGCTGAACTTGGTGAACCCCAGTTCGCCCTCGTCGAACGCCTTGTCCAGATGGAGCATCTTACGCTTCACGTCAGAGTCCCGGACCGTGCCCTCGGACGAGCCGCCGAGCGCCGTCTCCAGGGCCCGGATGAGGAGCCCGTAGGTCGCCGGAAGGTCGCCGGCCGGAAGGCGGGGCTTCTCCGCGGCAGCCACCTCGGCCTCGGGCGCCTTCTCCGCCGACTTTCGCGCGTCTCGGCCCCGCCCCTTTTCGGCCCGTGGCTTCTCGTCCCGGTCTTCTCCGCCATCTCGTCCCCGGCGGCCACGGGAGCGTTCCTTCCCGCGGGAGGCCTCCCGGGATTCCTTCGCCTCCCCACCGCCATCGGTGGCGTCCCCACCACCGGCTGACCCTACCTCATACTGGCCGTTCTCGAGCTTCTTGAGTCGGACGAGTCCCCGCCCCGCAGCCTCGGACAGGAACTTGGAGAACTTGGAGAACCCGAATGCCCCCTCATCGAAGAGGGAATCCATCTCGATCATCACCTGCTTCAGGCGGTCGGACCGCATGACGTCCCGACGCCGCTCCATCTGCTTGACCGCCTTGTCGATGAGGACCCAGGGATCCAGTGCGGCGCTCCCGCCATGGTCCGAGGTCTTCCGGAGCCCGGCGAGGGATGTATAGCTGTAGTACTCGTCGCAGTTCTGGACCAGGATGTCCGATGTGGACTCCTGGATCCCCACGCCGATCACGTACTTTCCGTATTCCTTGAGCTTCAGCACCAAGCTCGAGAAGTCGCTGTCCCCGGTGAGGAGGATGAACACCCCGATCTCGGGGCGGATGAAGACCAACTCCAGGGCATCTATGGCCATCCGGATATCCGTGGCGTTCTTCTTCGAACTGCCGTAGGCAGGGGCGAAGATGAGATCCACCGAGTTCTCGGACAGGGGGACGATGTACTGGGGATAGCGACGCCAGTCGGCGTAGGCCCGCTGGACTGCGACCTTGCCCTTGATGACGTCGGAATTGAGGAGACTCTTCAGCTCCTTGGAGAGGTCGCTGCGCATTCCCATCGTGACGTTGTCGAAGTCGATGAGGAGGGCTGCGTTCGGAGCGTGGGGGCCAGAAGAGGAGGGACCGGGGGTCCCTTCAGTGTGAGGGGCCCGGGTGTACGGCATTCCCATTCGTTGTTTCTCGCGATCTTTGTTGGTTGTGTGTGTTCCGCCGCGAGACCTCCCCACCCTTTCCTACTCCGGACCGTCGTGGCCGGGACGTAGCAAGGGTCGGGGTGGTCTATGCGCCGGTGTCTGGCTGGCTCAGTTCCTGTGCCCGGACCATCCGGGACAATTCCGCACGCCGGACCTTCCCGGTACCGGTCAGGGGAAACGCGTCCAGAAAACGCACCAGGTCGGGTGTCTTGTAGTCCGCCAGGGTCAATGAACACCACTGGACGATCTCGTCGCCATCCACGATGGCGCCCTCGACGGGAACGACGCATGCACAGAGAGCCTCTCCGAGCGCATCGTCGGCAAGTCCGACCACGACTGCGTCCTGAACCGCCGGATGGACGAGAAGCCTTTCCTCGACCTCGCGGGGGTGGACACTGAAGCCAGATCGAATGATAACCTCTTTGCGGCGGCCGACCAAATGAAGGAAGCCCATTTCGTCGAGCATCCCCAGGTCGCCGGTGAGAAGGAACCCCTCCGAGTCCATGGCTCCCGCTGTCTCCACCGGCTGCCGATGGTACCCTTCCATGACTCCGGGTCCTCTTACGGCGATCTCCCCCACGCTCTCCACCGGGAGCGGGGCCCCGCTGGGGTCCACGATCCGCAGGTCCACGCCCGGGATGGCGCGACCGACGGTCTGCCGGACGTTCTCCTCCCCGTCGGCGGGAAGCGCCACCGCCACGGCCCCGCCGGTCTCGGTGAGCCCATAGGCCACCGCGATCTCGCTCCCCATGGAAGACCGGACGCGCCGATACAACGCCTCGTCGATGGGAGCGCCGGCCGCCACGACGAGACGCAGAGCGGAGAGATCCCGAGGGGCCATCTCCTGCTCGTAGGCCTGGACCCTCAGCAGGGCCGGGACAGAGAGTTGCACGGTGACGGAGTGACGAGCCATCAGGTCCAGGACCCCGGCGCCGTCGAATCCGTCATGGAGCACCAGGCTCGCGCCCGTGAGGATCGGGCCCAGGATTCCGTGGACGATCCCGAATGCGTGGAAGAGTCCGGTAACTCCGGCCAGGCGGTCCCCAGCGGTAAGGCCGAGAGCGTCGACGCCGGCAGCCGCAGTTCCCACGACGTTGGCGTGGGTGAGCCGGACCCCCTTGGGCTTTCCGGTCGTCCCGGAGGTATAGAGGATGGCGAACAGGGCCGACTCCGGATCGAGGCTCACCGCCTCGTAGTCCCGTCCTTCTCCGGCCGAGAGCAGATCCTCCAGCTGAAAGATCCGATCGTCGTACCATAGATCCTCCTCTCCCACGGTCACGACGTACTGCAGTTCGGGGAGCTGAGCGATCAACTCTTCGAAGAGGTGCAGGAAGTCGGTCCCGTGATACCGCTCCACGGTGACCGCCGACACCGCATTGGAGTGCCGGAGCATGTAGCGCCAGTCCGGGACCGTTAGGCGGGGGTTCAT
>JBDHCV010000018.1:0-49021 GCA_039591855.1 Gemmatimonadota bacterium
GCCACGTCCACCTGGTCGATGAAGGACTCCCACAACTGGCCGATCCCCACGTCCCGCCGGAACGTGGTGGTGACCCCGAAGACGTCGGCCGTTATCTGGACCCCGAGATCGGACAGCTCCTCTCGGGCATAACTCAGGAACCCCCGAATGGCGTCCGCCCGGGTCTTGCCTTCGGGCGACTGGATCACGGCTCGATCCATGTCCGACTCGGAGGCATCGGGGAAGCGCACGTAATCCCATTGAATCTCGGGGAACCCGAGCTCCACGGCTTCGCGAGCCAGGGCCACGTGGTATTCCCACACCGCCGGGTTCCAGGGGTCGAGCCACACCAGTTCCTTGCTGTCCACCCAAACCCCACCCGCCGTGTCCTGAATGGCCAGGTCGGGGCGCCCCTCCACGAGGAGGGGGTCCTTCACGATCACGATCCTGGCGATGGGGTAGATTCCGGCGGCTTCCAGGTCGTCGAGAACCCCGGCGATATTCGGGATCCGTACCTCACCCGTGGCTCCGATGGAGTCGGCGAGGAGATTCTGGGTCCGATGGCTCACGTACCCGCTGGCGTCCTTGAGATCGATGACGAAGCTGTTGATCTCCGTCCGCCCCGCCAACTCGATCAGTTGGGCCCTGCGACGGGAAGAGCCGGCGGTCCAAGCGTTCAGGTAGATGCCCCGAACATGCTCGGGACGCGGGAAGCGATCCGTCGCCGAAACCGAAGAAGCTTCAGGCGGCGGAGCGAGCCCCTCGGGGGAAGAGTCGGTCCGCACGAGGAGATCCTCGGGAACCCCCGCACCGGGACCCTCGGAAGCGACGCCGCCCGCCGCCCCGGCGGAGTCCCCCGACGGCCCCTGAACCCCGGGCTCGCCGTCCGCGGGTCGGCTCTCCGGCGACGGGTCGCATCCGCCCAGGACCAGAGCAAGAGCCAGGGCCCCTGCCACTCCGCGGATTCCCCGCGGATAGCCTCCGAGAAGCGCCCCCATCAGTACGCCTGAATCGTGGGGTCCACCTGTTGCCGCCACCCGAGGACCCCACCCTTGAGATTCCAGACCTTGTCGAACCCCATCTCGAGGAGCCGCTCCACGGCCCAACCGCTTCGAGCGCCGGAACGACAGTAGACCACGATGTTCGCCTCGGGGTTCAGCTCCTCGATCCGCGTGATGAACTCCTTGACCGGGATACGCTTCTGCCCCACGTCCGGGAGGTCGGCGATGTTGGCCTCACTGTATTCGCGGACGTCAACCAGGGTCAGGGGCTGCTCCTGGTCCAGGCGCTGCTTCAACTCGACGGGCTCGATCTCGGGGATCGAGGGCTTGAATTTCAGGAACATTCAGGCTTCGTGACTGGGGGTCCATGGGCCCGGGCGATGATCGTCACCGCCCGTACTCTATAGTGTAACCTCAGACCACGATCCGGATGTACCTCCCAATTCGGCGCTGCAATCCCTCATAGCGGGGGAACAGGGCCTCGAGTTCGTCCACCGTGTCGATCCATTTCGCCAGGCCCGAGAGCATGATGAAATCAGGGAGCCCGTGGAGCGCCTGGAATCCAGCGACCACGAACGCCACCTCCCCGTCCATGATGAAGCTCCGGTAGTTCTGGTTGTGGGAGCCCACGGTTAGGAACATCGCCATGCGCTCCCGAACGTCTGCGGGCTTCGGCTCGATGTGGGACAACGCCATGGCGGTTCCCGGTGGCACGATGGCGTCGGTCACCATGGTCATACCGGCATCGACCCTCTCCGAGAGAGCCTGGTTCTGTTGGGCGAGCGCCCTGAAGAACGCGGTGAGGAAGAGTTCCGCGGCGGGGCCGGAGAGAAGCCCGTCCCACGCTTCAGGTGTGGCGAAGAAGTGGGCCTTCAAATGGAGTTTCGGGACGGTGTCCGTCTGATCGACCCAGTAGGTTCGGTCGAATCCTCCCTCCTCCAACTGTCGAGCCAGGCGATCGATGGACACGATCGTCGCCTCGTCCAGCCCGTAGAGCTCGGTCAACCACGGATTCTCGTCCAGGGTCCGGGACAACCCCTGCATCTTCCCCGGAATGTCCCCGGCATCGGTGGGTGGATCGTAGAGACCGACCTTCAGGAGCCCCCCCGTTCGGGCCAGGTAGTCGTCGAATACCGCCCCGGAAAGGACCAGCCGGCCAAGAAGCTCCTGGGCTCTCGACATCTGGGGGAAGCCCGCGCTCGGCGCGTGGGCGATGGAGGGTGCGATGATGACGGACCGCCCTCCTCGCAGTGCGTTCCCCATCATCATGCTCCCCCAGAGAGGTAGGTTCCAGAGGGAGTCGGGCGCTTTGATCACCGAGCCCGGGGGCATGAGGGTGTAGAGGGTCGCCTTCATGACGTTCACCCACTTGGGCGTGTACCCCACCTGGTTGTGCACCTGCATGGCCCGGCTGGCGTAGACCTCATCGCTCTCGTCCAACAAGACTCGCCGGTCCAGCTCCTCCGCCACCGCTTGGGCGTAGCCTTCACCCAGGGGCCGGGGCTTCAAGGAGTGGGGGATCTCGTCTTCGCTGAATCCCTGATTCAACAGGACCTGACGGGCGGCCCGCTTCAGGCTCAAGAGGGCCGGCCCCTGAACCAGCAGGGCCCGATCCTCCCACCGGGCGCCCGTGTATTCCTCGCCGACGCCCATTCCGGTATACATGGCCCGGCCTGTGTAGGGATCCTCCTCCAGGATGTCCACAAAGGAGATCTTCCGGTGATCCCGGGCGATCATGTCCGGCAACCCGATGAGCGGAAGAATCTCGGAGGTCCAGAACACCGCGTCCGCGGGGTTGGTGATGTTCACGTGGACCTTCACCAGGTTCTCGATCCAGCCAGGGGGAAAGTGCAGCGCCTGGGCCTGGAGAAGGCTCGAGTTCTGCACGGCCTCCCGTAGCTCCGCCTGGCGGACGGCCACCGTGTCCGCCATGTGGGAAAACTCGTCAGGAAGGTCCATCTCGAAGTTCATGGGGTCCATCAGAAGCTCGAGCCAGAGCTTGCCCTTGTTCGCCTGGTAGAACCACTGATCCAAGATGATCAGGTATTGGGGGATTTTTCCCGTCTGATCGTATGACCGAACCGCGTCGATGAGGGCTGGGAAGTAGGCGCCCACGACCTGTGCGAAGGTGAGAAAGTCCGGATTCCCTTCCGCGTTCACGCCCTTCACGTCGTGGATCCAGAGCACGTGGTGGTCCCGGGCGTCCCTGATCATCCGGCCGACCTCCACCTGGAACTGCTCGTTTTCCACGTACGCGATCTCGTTTCCCTGCTGGAAGGTCTGGCCTACGGCCCTCTGAACGAGGTCGTCCAGCTCTCTCTGAGAGTCGTGTTCGGCGGGCTTGAGCGCGAGTTGATAAGGAATCCAGACGAATCGGGAGTGGCCCCAGACGGCGGCGTTCTGGGCACGAACCTCCTCCACGGTCGTGAGGGCCTCCGCGAAGAGCCAGGCCGTGGGCCGGGCGTATTGCCCCTGGATCGGCGTCTCCGAAGTCAACCACTCATAGAACGCCGCTGACGCCCGGGCACCGTATCCCTTGGTGGAGTCGTTCTTCTTTTTGCGGCCCAGAAGGCGGTTGTAGGGGAAGATGACCTGATCCAGGATGATCTCTCGGGCCTTGGTCCACACCTCGACACCCAAGGGCGTGGATCGGCCCAGGGGCAGGTCCGATCCCGAGGTGGCCATGGAGAACGCCCGCTCCATCTCCCGGTGATAGGCCTCCACGTCCGCCATGGGCGTCCGGGGCCCGGGCACGAGATCCCCCCCGTCGGAGGCCAGGTGGGCCTGGATCTGATCCATCTCTTCCAGGAAGAGCTGCTCAGCCTTGTCCCAATCCGAGTCCCATTGGTCCATGAAGGGGACGGTCAAACGGTTGATCCAGGAGGCCAGATCCCGGGCATTGCCGACGGCCTCGAGGAGCTCGCCGCTCGGCGCGTAAGGTATGACCGCGTGATCATCGTCCCGCAGGACGACCCAGTCCTGCTTGGGCCGCGTCCTACCGGCGTAACGGTCCCCCACCGGGATCTGCACGCCCAACAGGAAGGAGTGTCCCCGCCCGGGCAGGTAGTCGACCCGCAGCTTCCCGCCATCCACCAGGATCCCCCCTCGTTTGATGGGATGGATGAACGACACGAAGAAGTCCCACTCCCGATCCTCGATGTTGTAGTCCCCTCCGAACTGCATTCTGAGGACCGGTCCCCTGATGCCGAGGCGCGCACCCCCGTCCCACCCGTCTCCGGCGTTCTCGAAAGTCCCACGGCGACCACCATAGAGCTCCCCGGCAATCCCGAGGCCGGCGACGGCGGGATTCACAATGTCCCGATAGAGGCTCGCAAAACCGTAGAAGGCGGTCTCGTTGACCTCTCTCCGGTGAATACCCCCACTGGCCCCCAATGCCCAGTGCCACACCTTGGGAAGGCCCATGGACTCGGTGAGCCCACCGCGGTTGGGGGGTGGGAAGTCCTGAGCTACGGCTGCACCTGGCAGTACGGCGGCCAAACCTCCGATCAGGAGGGCTTGGAGCAGGTTCTGACGAGCGACGATCATGGAGAGAAACCGCTTCCAGGGGAGTACCGGAAAAGGGAAGTGCGGAGGCAGGCCCATCCGAACGAGAATGAAGCCAACTGAACCTCGGGCGAAGATAGGCAACCCCCAGGGTCCCGTACAGCCCGGACCGAGCGGTGCGACGATCGACCCTGACCACCAAACGCGGGGCCAGCCCCGGGCCCTACTCGAGCACCCGGATATTTCTCTCGGCGCAGATGTCCTTCAGGATCGCCTGGTGAGAGGGCAACTCAAGGAGGTCCAACTGGCCGGACATCTCCAACTGCTGCCGAAGGGTCTCCTTCGTGACCTGGACGCACATGGAAGGGAGCTCGTGACGGCAACGGGTGACGGGATTCCAGAGTACGATTTCACCTGCGGCGGGAAGGCAGGTGAGTTGGCTGCGACTCCTGCTCCAATCCCAAAGAATCTGGGGTTTTTCTGCGGTCATCCGCGCTGGCCCCCGGGCAAGGAGCCACGTATTGTGTGAGCCTTCCAAGAAAGCGCGGAGCGCCCTCGCGCGCTCCCATTCAATCCAACGTGACTCGAGCAGAGGATCGATCATGAGTTCACGATTCCGGAGTACGCGCACGGATAGCCAGGGCGGGATGGCCGGTCGCGCGGTGGCCATGGCGCTGCTGACCACCGCCGCGGCTGCATGCCTCCCGGCAATCGTCACCGCCCAGCCCAGGCCCGTGAGGCCCGATGCACCTGGCCACTACGCCATCACCGGGGCCACCATCGTGACGGTCTCAGGCGCGACCATCTCCAACGGCACGGTCGTGGTGAAGGGCGGGATCATCGAGGCCGTGGGCTCCGACGTCACGGTGCCGGCCGGGGCCTGGGTGATCGATGGATCGGGAAAGACGATCTATCCCGGCCTCATTGACGGGCTCACCAATCTGGGGCACCCGTCCTCTCGGACCGTCCAGGGAGGCGGTTTCTTCGGGGGGAACCAACAGATCGACGAAGAGGCCCATTCCTGGGGCCCCGAAGATCGGCCGGGCACCCACACGTGGATGAAGGCCGCCGACGACCTGGACGGCACCGACGATCGAATCGAGACCTGGCGCACCACAGGCTTCACATCGGCGGTGTCCGCGCTTGGTCCGGGCATCGTGACGGGGCAGGCCGCATTCCTGAACCTCTCCCCGGCCGACCGTGCCAGGGAGATGGTGGTGAAGACCCCGGTGGGTTTCCGGTTGAACCTCCGGGACCGCTCCTATACCGGCTACCCGAACTCCCTTCTGGGTGACTTCGCCTACCTGAAACAGCTCTACTTCGACGCCTCTCACTACCAGGCGGTTTGGGCCGACTACGAGGCGGACCCGACCGGAAAGCGTCGGCCGGAGTGGGATCGGGCCCTGGAGCCCATTCGAGCCCAGTTCGACGAAGGCTGGCCCGTCTTCTTCCCGGGCCAGGACCGCAAGGAGATCGCCCGGGCCATCTCCACCTCCGTGGAAATGGGGGTCCGCCCCATCGTGTACGGAGCCCAGGGCGCCTATGCGGCGGCAGACCTTCTCGCCGCCTCGGGCGTGGCGGCGCTGGTGAACCTGGACTGGCCCGAGGCACCCCGGAACGGGGACCCCGAGGCCGAACCCAGCCTGGAGACCCTCCGCTATTGGGAGCAGGCGGCCACGACTCCGGCGCGCCTGGCCGAGGCCGGCGTGCCCTTCGCGTTCTATTCCGGCGGAGGAGACGACCCAGCCGCGGCCCTCCAGTCGGTGCGACGGTCGGTCGCTCTCGGGCTCTCGCCCGAGGAAGCCATTCATGCCCTGACGCTCGGCGCTGCCGAGATCTTCGGGGTATCGGACCGGCTGGGCTCCATCGAGCCGGGCAAGATCGCCAACCTGATCGTGGCCGACGGAGACCTCTTCGCGCCGGGCACCGCCGTCGAAACGGTGTTCGTGGACGGTGTGAAGTTCGACAATCAGGCCGGCGAGGAGATGGCCGCCGTCCGGGGGGATCGGGGCGAAGACCAGGACGACTTCGACACCGACCTGGTGCCCATGGCCCAGGACAAGGGCGCATACCGGAACGACCCGATCACGCTCATCCGGAACGCGACCATCCTCACCGCATCCCAGGGGACCATCGAGAACGGTGACCTCCTGATCCGGGACGGGAAGATCGCCGAAGTCGGGGAGGGGCTCACCGCGCCAGGCAACGCCCGGGTCGTGGACGGAACCGGCAAGTTCGTCACACCGGGGATCATCGACGCCCACTCCCACATGGCCGCCGACGCCATCAACGAGGGCGCGGTCAACGTGTCGTCCATGGTAGGGATCAAGGACGTACTGGATCCCAACGACGTGGGGATGTACCGGGCGTTGGCAGGCGGCGTGACCGCCATCAACATCCTCCACGGCTCGGCCAACCCCATCGGTGGCAAGAACGCCGTCATCAAGCTCAAGTGGGGCGCCGACGGGCAGGACCTCATCATCCCCGGGGCGGTGGAGGGGATCAAGTTCGCGCTCGGTGAGAATACCAAGCGGGACCGGAATCCCGATCGCTATCCGTCCACCCGGATGGGCGTCCAGGACGTGGTCCGGCAGGCATTCCTCGACGCCAGCTACTACGAGGCGGAGTGGGAGGCGTGGGAGGCCGGAGGCCGGCAGGGCGTCGCTCCACGACGGGACCTCAAGCTCGAGGCCCTCATGGAGATCCTGAATGGGGACCGATTGGTTCACGCTCACTCCTACCGGGCCGACGAGATCCTCCAATTGATCCGGTTGGCCGAGGAGTTCGGGTTCACCCTGGGGACCTTCCAGCACGTGCTGGAGGGCTACAAGGTGGCGGACGAGATCGCCGCCCACGGCGCCGGCGCGTCCACCTTCTCCGACTGGTGGGCCTACAAGGTGGAGGCGTACGACGCCATCCCCTACAACGCTGCGCTTATGACGGAGCGGGGTGTGTTGGTCTCCATCAACTCCGACTCGGGCGAGGAGATCCGACACCTGAACCAGGAGGCGGCCAAGGCCATGAAGTGGGGGGGATTGGATGAGCAGTCCGCCCTCCGGCTGGTGACGCTAAATCCGGCGATCCAGTTGGAGATCAGCGACCATACCGGTTCCATCGATGTGGGTAAGGACGCGGACATCGCGATCTTCGACGGGCACCCCCTGAGCATGTACGCCAAAGTCGTCCAGACCTATGTGGACGGCGCCCTCTACTTCGACATCGACATGGACCTGGAGCGGCAGGCCGCCATCGAAGCAGAGAAGGCGGCGCTCCTGGAGAAGCATACCCCCGACGCGGGAGGATCCGGCGTGGTCACGGACGACATGGTGGCTCCGGGACACGAGCACGAAGGAGGCGCCCGATGATGGAGAACACGATGACGCAGATTCGCCCCGGCCCGCACTGGGTCCACGGGGGCACCCGACGCGGAGGACTGTTCGGAGCCGCGGCCCTCGCGCTCGTGGTAGGGATGCTGGCACTGAATCCCGGCCGGGGGCTCGCCCAGACCTACGCCATCCAGGGCGGGACGGTCCACACGCTCAACGGCGAGGCCTTCGTGGGCACCGTGGTGATCCGGGACGGCCAGATCGTCGCGGTGGGTCCGGACGTTCAGGTCCCAGCCGACGCCGAGGTCGTGGACGTCACAGGGAAGCACGTGTACCCCGGAATGTTCGACGCGGTGAGCGGCCTCGGTCTCACGGAGATCGGAGCCGTGGACGTCACCAACGACGCCCGGGAGCAGGGAGACTTCAATCCCCACCTCCAGGCGGCCACGGCCATCCACCCTGCCACCGAGCACATTCCGGTGGCACGGGCGAACGGCATCACCCACACCATGGCAGCGCCCCAGGGCGGGATCATCTCGGGCCAGGCCTCCCTGGTCGGCCTGGACGGGTGGACCGTCGAGGAGATGTCCATCGATCCCGGGGCCGCCATGGTGATCAACTATCCCAGCCTGGGTGGGGGCGGGGGCCGCTTCGGCGGCTTCGGTGGCGGCGGGCAGCGCTCGTTCGCCCAGCAGCGGGAGCAGTACGAGGGCCAGGTGACCCAGCTCAACGACTGGATGGAGGCTGCGCGAGCCTATGCCCAGGCCGTGGCCGCGGGCGGGGACGTTCGCAGGGACCTCAAGCTGGAGGCCATGGCCGAGGTGGTGAGTGGTGAAATGCCGGTTCTCCTGAGCGCCAATGGAGAGCGGAACATCCGCAGCGCGGTGCAATGGGCCCAGGAGCAGGAGATCCGCTTCGTGATCACCGGTGGCCGTGAGGCTTGGAAGATCGCGGACTGGCTCGCCGAGCGGGATGTCCAATTGATCCTCTCGGGAACCCAGACCATGCCCGCCGGACCGGACGAGAACTATGCCGAGGCATACAAGAACCCCGCACGGCTCCACGCCGCCGGGGTCAAGTTCGCCATGGGCACCTTCGGCTCGTCCAACTCGAGGCTCCTGCCGTACGAGGCCTCCATGGCGATTCCCTACGGGCTGCCCCCCGAGGCCGCGCTCGAAGCCATCATGAAGAACGGCCCCGAGATGCTGGGACTGGGAGACCGGATGGGAACCATCGAGGAGGGCAAGATCGCCAACCTCATGGTCACGGACGGAGATCCCCTGGAGATCCAGACCCAGGTCACCGACCTGTTCATCCTCGGGCGCGGCGTGAGTCTGGACAACAAACACCTGGCCCTGTACGAGAAGTACCGGAGCCGGCCGAGACCGGATCGACCGGTCTCCTGAGGCTGAGCCGACGAAGGCTTGCGACCCCCGGGTCCTTTCGGGGCCCGGGGGCACCCGCCTCCACCTGAGGCACCACCACCCGGTGTCGGATCGGAGTGCCAACGTCGCGTGTATGTAACGCGCACGGAACAGAGCCCCGTCGAGTCACCGCAACCCCATGCCTCCCGAGGTCGGGCACGTTGAGTCCATCTGAGTGCTATCCGGTGTCGACTTCGGGCCGAATCCCCGTACTCGGGGCCCTGGCCCTTTGGGTCGTGTTCGCGCTCGCTCCGCCCCTCGCGGCCCAGGAGGAAGGAGCGCAACGGCCCGGAGTGATCCGAGGTCTCGCGTTCGACAGCACGACCATGGCCCCCCTCGCCGGCGCCCAGATCTCGGTGGCGGGAGGGGGCGGGCAACTTGTGGCCGATCAATCCGGGCTCTTCCGATTCGAGGACGTCCCAGCGGGCGAGTACCCCCTCGTGGTGGATCACCCCCGCCTGGACTCCCTGGGACTCACGCCCATCCTCCGGGTCGTTCAGGTCGCACCCGGCGCCGAGGTGGACGTCACCTTCGCGACCCCCTCTCTCTCGTCTCTCCGCGGCATGTATTGCGATGCCACCTCGCCGGCGATCGACGGCCGCGACGGCATCCTGATCGGAGCCGTCCAGGACGAGGTCACCGGCGTGGGACAGCCCAGGGCCTCCGTGGTGGCGGAGTGGCTCGATGGCGGCGGAGAACGGGAAGCCTCGGCGGTGACGGCTGACGGCGCCGGGGTCTTCATCCTATGCGACATCCCCCGGGAAACTCCGGTCCGCATGGTGGTCTACCTGTACGGAGACACGGAAGACGAGACCGTGGTCAATCTGGAAGGTGGGGGGATCTTGCTGCAGGACCTGGCGGTCCGACTCACCGAACCCGCCACCATGTTCGGCGAGGTCATCGACCACGACACCGGAGCCCCCATTGAAGCCGCCATCGTGCGCATCCGCGGCACGGACCTGGAGACCGTCACGAGCAGCCGAGGTCGGTTCCGATTCGACGAAGTGCCGCCGGGACGCCAGATCCTCGACATGGAGCACCTGGCCTACGGCTCACAGTCCCAGCCGGTGGACGTGGGGACCATGACCCTGGACGTGACCGCCCGCTTCTCCAAGACAGCCATCGAACTCGAGGGCATTACCGTGGTCGCCCATCCGGCCCGGTTGGAGCGGATGGGCTATTTCCAGCGACGGGAGATGAGCGCGGGGTTCGCGTCGTTCATCGAGCGGGAAGAGATCGTGAAGCGGAGCCCCATCCGCCTCTCCGCCGCCCTGTCATCCGAGCCCGGGGTCTTGGTGAGGCACGGAATCAGCGGCCCCTACCTGGTGACCTCCAGGGGAGGGCGGGGCATCGAACAACGGGATTGCCGCCTCCGCATGATCGTCGACGGGATGGAGATGTCCGGGCCGGGCTGGGACCTGGACAGCTTCCCGCCGGACCAAGTCCAGGCCATCGAGATCTACCCCACCGAGCTCTCGCTGCCCCAGCGCTTCCGGGGGATGGGCTCCGGGATGGACAACTGCGGGGCCGTGATCATCTGGACCGGACGGTAGTTGGGAGGGGCCGAGCGTATCGGGGCTCACTATCCCGGAAGGAAGCGCACCCGACCGGTCTCCACCTCGTACATGGCCCCTGCGATGAGGATCGCGCCCTCGGCTTCCATGGAAGCCAGTACCGGGCTCTCCTCACGGATGCGCTCGACCATGCGCCGGACGTTGGCCTCAGCCACGCGGGCGATGAGTTCGAAGGTCACCGGCGGAGGTTGGTCGTCATCCACCACCACCTTCTGCGCAGGGGAGATTTTGTCCAGGAGGGCGGTGAGATTCCCCAATTCGGCGCCCTCCAACGCGCCGGCCACGGCCCCGCACCGGGTGTGCCCCAAAACCAGGACGAGCCGGGCCCCCGCTACCTTGCATGCGAACTCCATGCTCCCCAGTTGATCCGCGCCCACGACGTTCCCGGCGACCCGCCCCGTGAAGATGTCCCCGATCCCCTGGTCGAAAACCACTTCTGGCGGGACACGGGAGTCGATGCACCCCAGAACGATGGCGAAGGGGTGCTGACCGTGGGACGTGACCTCAACCTGCGATCGCAGGTCCCGGTCAGCCCGTTCACCCGAAACGAACCGCCGGTTCCCCTGGCGGAGCCGCTCGAGGGCACCGGACGGGGTGATCCCGGCCTGGGTCTCGGCGGTCTGGGTCTCGGCGGATCTGGTCTCGACGCCCGGCCCATCGGGCGTGCGATCCGAGCCCGGGCCCTCCTTGGGGTTTTGTGATTCGATGGTCATTCCCGAATGTAGAGCATGGGACTCTTGGACAGGAACCCCCGGACGAATCCATCGTGAAAATCATCGTCGCCACACAGCTCGTGTCCACTCTGGCCATGTTCGGAGTGATCCTCTTCGTCCAGATCGTCCATTATCCCCTCCTGGCCAAGGTCGGGAACCCAAGGTTCCCGGAATACGCTCGGTCGCATGCGGATCGGACCGGCTTGGTGGTGGGTCCGCTGATGCTGGCGGAGATGGCTTCTTCCATCTGGCTCGCCGCGCAGCCGCCAGTAGCGGAGTTGCGGGGAGTCGCGTGGGTAGGCCTGGTCCTTCTGATCTCGATCTGGGCCGTCACCGGGTTGGTCTCGGTCCCCTGCCACACCCGCCTCGCAAGAGGATTCGAACCGTCAGTTCACCGCCGCCTGGTATGGACGAACTGGGCCCGGACCCTCCTCTGGGCCACCCGAGTCCCCGTGGCCCTGGCGTTGGCGGGAGCGATCGTCCTCTAGGGCTCCCCGTTCGCTCGATGGAGCGACTAGATCGAGATCGGCGCCCCGCCGATACGGCCGGAGAGGACGAGGCCGATCAGTAAGGCGAGGAGGACCGCCCATCCGACCGCCGCTCGCCTGAGCGCCTTCCGCGCCCGATCCGCCTCCCAATACGTGCGGGGCCGCACCTCCTGCCAGTAGAACGCGGCCATGGCTGCGAGATTCACGCACGTAACGTTGGTGAGCAGGAGGACGGCCGCGCCGGAGGCCGCGGCCAGATGCCCCGAGCCGACGAGTAGGCCCGCAACGACCAGGGGTGGCAAGAGGGCCACCGCCACCATGACCCCGACTACAACGGCCGGTACTCCGCTGGTGAAGGCCAGCGTCCCGGCCGCGCCCGCCGCCATGGCCACCGCCACGTCGCTGACGGCCGGACCGGTGCGGGCAGCCAACTCGGGGGCCGTCGGATCGACCGTGACCACCACCCCCAGGAGCAGGGAGAGCCCGGTGACGATTCCCACGCCGACGAGGATCGCTCGAAAGGACTGACGGCCCAGGGTCGGATCCCCCAGGGACACGGCCAGAGCCAGTCCAATGTTGGGCCCCAGGAGGGGCGCGATCACCATGGCGCCGATGATCACCGCCACGTCGCCCCGGATCAAACCCACGGCCGCAACCAAGGTCGAGAGCACCACCATGGCCACGTAGACACGATTGACCGTGCACGCCTCGGCCACGTCCGAGTAGAGTTCTTCACGGCTGACCCGGGGCACCGGGCGCTTTGCCGGTTCCGACTCCCCGGTCGCATCCCCGATGGAAGTCCCCGACCCCGGTCGCTCCCCCTCCTGCTGGGCTTCCGCAGGCTGTTCCGCCGGGGGGATCGTCGCCTCCACCGCAAGCAGGGTCAGCCGAAACCCCTCCGCAGCCCCGTAGCGGCCCACCAGCAGGTCCGACGCCGCTTCGGTTTGGGTCGAATCGAGGAGGACACGGATGAGGCCCGATCCGTCATCCGATCCGTAGGACCAGACCTGAACCGTAGGGACGCTCTCCAGGAGGGCCGAGACTCCCTGTACTTCCTGTCCTGGGACCGATGCTTCGAGGATACGAAGGGGCATGGTGGGGCTCACCTGCGGTCGAGGCGTGCGTAGCGACCGGGACTGACCCCAAACTCAACGCCCGTCGTCACCTGCGCCAGAACCTGGACCGGCCGGCCGCACCCTCAACCGCCCAGATGAACTTCCACCGCGCCCTCTACCTCCCCCAGCACCCGGCCTGCATCCTCGACGATTCCACCGAGGCGGGTACGGATTTCGGCGCAAAACCCCTCATCGGAGATGTTCGGTAGGTTGATGCGCACGTTGTAGGCGGCCGCCTTGAGCCCGGCGTGGGCCATGAGGGCGCCGCTCCCCACGTCGCTGATCATCTCCGGCGTGGCCAGGCTCGCCATCTCCCGGCAAAGTCCCAGCGCCTCGAAGCACGCCTCCACCGTCGCCATGGGAACCAGGGTGGCCTCCTTGTATCCCTCCTGGATGGCCGCGGCCCGGGCCGCCCGCTCCGCCTCGGTGTCCTTGGGCATCCGGATCCCAACCAGTACGGCGTCGAAGGCTCGGGTATCGTCGTCCACGGCCCGGATGAGGGCGTCCTTCACCTGCTGGGCCCGCATGGCCAGGTCGCACAGTGTCTCGTAGCGGTCGTCGAACTCGCCCTTCCCGATGGAGAGGTTGGCCACCATGGAGGCCAGTGCGCCCCCGATGGCGCCGGCCAACGCCGCAACCGAGCCGCCCCCGGGAGCCGGGGTATCCCGGGACACCTCGTCCACGAAGTCGTACACCGGTCGGAGAACGAGGGGACCCTCGAGGACCGGAAGCCCGAGGACCCGGTCCTCGAGATCAAAGTCCGTGACGTCGCGCAGTCCCATGGACTGGACCGCGGTCTCCAGGACATCCCGCACCGGGATTCCCGGCGATTTCATCATCCGCCGAAGGTAGAAATCCCCCGACTGCCGAAGCGCCTCGAAGGGAATCAACCCCACCAGCTCGGACCCCGTGATCCCCATGCCCCGCTTCCTGGCCTCGTCCCGGGCCGCCTCCAGGACCTCGTGGGGTGGGCTGACCTTGTAGTTGGTCAGGTTCATGCTGATCTGGGCTCGGTTGTAGTCGTCGATGACCCAGCCGATGGCCTTCACATCCTCGAATCGCCCGTTGATGAAGACCGGGCCGCTGGGCATGGACGGATCGATCCCCAGATCCTCGTACCGGGCCCGGAGATCGCCGCCGTGGACCTCGGCGTAGTGGGCCTCAAGCTCCTCGAAGGACTCGGCCACGAAATCACACGGACCGCAGGGATAGCGGGTCCCCCCGGCCTCGTCCGGCTCGGGGAATCGGACCACTTCCCCCTTGTAGTAGAAGGGATCGGTGTTCCCGGTGCGCTTCCACCGTCCCCGCTCCCGCAGCACGTAGGCGATCTCGTTGGCGTAGCGCCGGTCGGTAGTGTTGAGGTTGATGTTGTAGGCGATCAGGAACTCCCGAGCCCCGACCGCGGTGACCCCGGCGGTCCGGTTCAGTTCGCCAGGCCCGAAGTCCGGCGCCCAAGCCGGGTCCTTCAGCTTTTCGGCCATCCCCTCGTACTCGCCGGCCCGGACCCGGGCCAGGTTCCTCCGCTCCGGGCGGGAGGCGGCCTGTTCGTAGAGGTAGATGGGAATCCCCAACTCCTCGCCGATCCGCTTCCCCACCCGGCGCGCCATCTCGGCGCAATCCTCCATGGACACGCCCGCTACCGGCACGAAGGGGAGGACGTCCGTGGCGCCCATGCGGGGATGCTCCCCCGCGTGCTTCGACATGTCGATGACCTGGGAAGCACGTTGGACACAGCGGAACGCCGCCTCCTCCACCGCCTGGGGCGGGCCCACGAAGGTGACCACCGTGCGATTGGTATCGGCCCCGGGATCCACGTCCAGGAGCCGGATCCCGGACACCCCCTCAATGGTGTCCGTGATGGTCTCGATGACGGAAGGATCACGCCCCTCCGAAAAGTTGGGGACGCACTCGACGATGGGCTGCTGGGACATGGGATCGGCTCGATGCACAGGGTCGCATGTGGGGATTCGATCCCTGAAACTCCTCCGCGGGAGACCGACTCACAAGGGCTCGGTCCTGCGTGCCTACTCCGCGAGATCCATCACGTCGGACGCGTCGATGCGTCCCCGGTCGGAGGACGGCCGGGACGACCCTGTGCCGGGCTCCTCGACAGGGTCTGGGTCTTCCGGCCGCCGCCGATGCCAGTCGGTGACCGCCTGATAGCCGGCGACCACGGACAGGAGCCGGTCCTCGGCCCAGGGTTGCCCCCCGAGCATGGCCCCTACGGGCAACGCCGTGCCCGCAGACTCCGCTTCGAATCCGATGGGGAACCCGATGAGGGGAAGTCCGATCATGTCGAATGGGAACGGTTGGGTCTGCACCACCACGTCACACTGGTCGAAGATGCCTTCCAGCACCCGCTCCAGAAGAAGCATCCTGGCCCTCTGCCCGCGGAGGTACTCGGCGCCTGGGAGGAGGAGCCCGTTGATCCAGGGAGAGAGGGACACGCCGAAGTCCCGCACGTCCCTGCGGAGGTGCTCCAGGAACGGCTCGGACCGCTCGGGAAGCCGGACGTTGTTGAAGGCCCGGCTGGTGAGGACCTCCCAGTCGTCCGGGAGCGCCACCTCCACGACCTCGGCCCCCAGCCCGGTGAACCGGTCGACCATCGCCCGCCGCGCCGCGATCTCCGCCTCCCGCCGAACACGCCGGCGTTCGGCCCCCCGGGAGACCTGAGACCCCCGACTCGGGTCGTCACCGGGCGCGCCCCCGGGCGGATCGTCCGGCGGCTCCATCTCCTGGTCGGACCCGCCGGCGGCGTCCAGGTACCCGGGAAGAAGTCCGATACGCGTGGGCCACCGTAGCCGAACCCGCCCTGACCGCTCCACGGGCGTCGCCGCCCGTACCAGGTCTGGAAGGGGGGGCTGTCCCAGGGTCCGGGGATCCAGCCGATCCGGTCCAGCCATGGCCTGGAGGATGATGGCGGCGTCCAGTGCATCTCTGGCGATGGGACCCGGATGGTCCCGGGTGTACGTCAGGGGGATGATCCCGTGGAGCGACACCCGACCCATGGTGGGCTTGAGCCCGGTGAGCCCCTGGGCATTCGCCGGGTTGGTGATGGACCCGCCGGTCTGGGTTCCCGTGCTGGAGGAGGCCAGCCTCGCCGCGACCGCCGTGGCCGATCCGCTGGACGACCCACCCGGGCTTACCTCCCGATCTCCGGGAGCCCATGCGTTCACGGTCGTCTTCATGCCGTCGGGTGTCGTCGCCGCGGTGGTCGCCAACGGGCCCATCTGGGTCTTGCCCACCAGCACGGCACCCCCATCCTGGAGTCGGGCCCAGGCGGTGGCGTCGTAGCTGGGGACGAAAATCTGGAAGATGTGGGAGTTGGCCGTGGTGAGGATCCCGGCAGTGTAGAAGTTGTCCTTCACCGCCACTGGGATCCCGTGAAGCGGTCCCTGGTAATCGGCGTTCCCGATCCCCCGAGCCCGCTCACGGGAGAGCTCGGGTATCACCGTGTTGAACGCCATGTAGACCGGATCCAGGGCGTCGATCCGGGCCAGGTGGGCATCCAGCAACTCCAGCGGCGACAACTGCCGGTCCCGGATCAGCCTGGCCGCCTCGGCCAGGGTCAACTCGTCCGGGGACGTGGCCGCGGCGATCGAGGGCCCGGGCGGGAGCTCCTGGCCGGGATGAAGCCCTCCCTTCGAATCGGAACGCCTCGGCTCCCCGGCCCCCAGGAGGTCCGGCGCCAGACCGCCGCCCACCGCCGCCGCGGTCAGGGCGCTCATGCGGGAGAGAAACCGCCTCCGATCCAGAGTCCGATCGGTGGGCGGGTGCTGGTCCCCGCCTCCGCCCACTCCCTTGGCGGACCGGCTCAACCGCCCACCTCCTCCGCACGGGACGGGGGGTACATGCCCGGCACCACGACCTGGGGATCCATCCTGAAGTCGGCGATGGCGCCAGGGGTGGAGCGGAGGAACCGTCGGGCGGATGCCAGAATCCGCCTCCGGTCCGCAGGAGCGTCCGGGTCGTCTTCGGGGAGCACGCCGAGGTCCACCCCCAGAGACTCGAGTCGGGTCAGGATGTACTCGTCGAGGCGCTTGTCCGAGACCTGACCGAAGGCTCCTTCAACGGGATTCACGAGTCCTCCGACGGGCTGAGGTTCTCCGGCGTTCTCGGGAGGGTGCCGGCGGGGTACCTTAGGTTGGGCGCTGGGCAAAGGAAAGAAGAATTTCCCGCCGCCCAGCGTAGATGGTGCGACTGTGAGACCCCTTACTGGAGATGAGCATGGGAACCCCGATCCTTGCAATGCTACTGATCGCGGCCGGCGTGATGGTCCGTTCCGTGGGACGCAAACAGACCGCCGGGAAGGTCCCGAGCACCCTGGTCGGGTACGGCCTCATGCTGGGGGGGTTGGCGGTGGCCTCGCTGAGCACTGTGGTACTGATCCAGGTGGGTGACGTGGGCGTGAAGCACTTCCTCGGGGATGTGGACGAGGAACCCCTCCTCCAGGGGGTCCACCTCGTGAATCCCCTGGCCTCCATCGAGAAGATGTCCATCCGTGAGCAGGCCTTCCCACGGGACGGGGGCGTGGAGCGCATCGAGGCCCAGACCTCAGAACAGCTAAACGTCCAACTCGAGATCTCCATGCTGTACCGGATCGATGGTGCCAACGCGCCCGATCTGTATCAGCGCATCGGATCCGAGGAGCAGATCACCAGCCGGATCGTGTTGAATTCCGTGCGGAACGGGGTTCGTGACGCGCTGGCCACCAAGTCCATCAACGAGATCTTCTCACCGGACCGCCGTGAAGTCGCCAACGATATGAAGCGGGAGATTCAGGCAAAGGCAGGCGACCGCATCGAGGTGCTCGATGTGTTCGTCCGAGACGTTCAGGCTCCTGCGCGGGTCAGGGAGGCCATCGAGGAGAAGCTGCAGAGAGAGCAGCAGGTCGCGGCCGAGCGATTCCAGACCGAGATCATCCAGGAGCGTGCCCGTCAGCAGGCGGAAGAAGCCAAGGGGATCGCCCAGGCCCAGCAGATCATCACCGAGGGCCTTACCCCCGAATACCTGACCTTCTTCTACATCGAGCAGCTCACCCGGATGCCCGAAGGTACGGTGGTGTACGTCCCGACCGAGGGCGGCATCCCGCTGATCCGGAACCTGGGGCGGTAGCCTGGGAGGTGAGGTGGACTGGTAGGGTCGTCCCCTACCAGCTCCATCCCACCGAAAACGCCAGCGTCCAGTCGTTGGTCTGGGCCTCCATGGACGGCGGCTTGTTGTCGTAGTTGTCCTTGAACGTCAAGGCCGCGAAGAAGTCCTCGAAGAACTCGTAGCTCGTCCGGGTCTCGAAATCCACACGATACCGGCCGCTCTCCGTCAGACTGGGATAGACGGTCACCTCGGTCCGGTGACTGAGCTCGGGCGTGTTGTAACGGAAGGCGTCGAAGGCCGCGTTCAGACCCAGTTCGGCAGACGTGGTGGATTCGGCCTCACCGGAGTATTGCTCCCGGTTCGCCAGGATCCAGGCGGCGGTGTAGAACTCGGTCCAGACCGTCCGCCAGAGCGGAAGCCCGGACCCGAGACCGATCTGGTAGCGGGAGTCCAGGTTCAACTCCGAGTTCTGTTCCCAGGACACCCGTCCACCCGCGGTAGCGCGGTCCCCGACCAGACGCCCTCCGGCAACCCGGAAGTTGGACCGATTGATCGCTTCTTCCACGTCGGATCGGTCGTTGTAGTAGCTCGAGGCGTTGGCCTCCATGCTCCACTTTCGCCCCTCGAACTTGAACTGGGCGCCGGTGTTGAGACTCACGTTGGCGTTCGCCTTGGCCGCGTTGAACCCCACGTCCAGGTATCCGCCGGTCTTGGGCCAGAACCCCTCTTCGATGGGCCTAAGGTAGGCGAGGTCACGCAATCGGTACGAGGCTCCTCGCACAACCACCGTGCTTGGGTCGGTCCCCCGGCCAATGGAGCCGAAGAACCGTTGCCCGTCCAAGGTCTGGAGCTCGAACTCCCGAGGGGACTCGAGGAAGACGATGTCGTCGATCTCGATGGTCACCACCTGCATGTCGTCCACGTCGAAACTGACCTTGCCCTGACGCAGGGACTTGAGCTCGCCGGTGGCGACGATCCCCGAACTGGTCTCCACGATGTCCTGGGCCGCGAGCCCCCCGGGAATGGAAAGGGTCGCAAAGCATGCGAGAAGGATCAGTGCGGCATGGAGTAGCGCAAAGGGGGCTCTGGATCGCATCGTAAGATCTGGTAAAGATGGACGCATCGAGAAGTCGGAGGGAAAATTAAGGGAGTAGAGGCTGCAAGCCCACCCACATGAAACCCAATTCGTCCGCCCCGAGGTCGCTCATCCGCCCCACCACCCTCTGTGGGTCGATGGGGCCGTACAGCCGGTTGGGAATCGGTGTCTTCACCATGGTGGCACTCACGTCTTTTCTTTCCGCCTGCTCTCTGGGCTACTATGCCCAGGGCGCGTGGCAGGGATTACGGATCCTCCAGACCCGGACACCGGTGACCGAGGTCATCCTCGACCCGGACACCGACGAACGGACACGGGGCAAGCTCACCCTGGCCCGTGAGGCACTCGCGTACGCCGAAGAGTCGCTCTGGTTCCGGGTCGGCGGAACCTACTCCACCATCGTCACCATCCCCTCCGACACCCTCGCTCACATCGTGTCGGCGGCCCACCCCGACCGCCTGGAGTCCTACACGTGGAGCTTCCCGCTCGTGGGCTCCGTCCCCTACAAGGGGTTCTTCGACTACGAGAGCGCCGCCAGGGAGGAGGCTCGCCTGGCCGCCGACGGGCTCGACACGTGGCTTCGGCCCAGTGGCGCTTTCTCGACCCTGGGGTATATCGAGGACCCGATCCCTTCCACCATCCTGCGCTACGACGAGGTCGCGCTGGTGGAGACCCTCCTTCACGAGCTGGCCCACGGATTCCTGTTCGTCCGGGGGCAGGTCCGGTTCAACGAGAGCTTCGCTCAATTCGTGGGGAGCGCCGGGGCCGCGGAGTTCTTTTGCGGTCGGCAGGGAGGCGGGGCGGACACGGTCTGGTGTCACCGGGCCCATGCCCGCTGGAGGGATCAGATTCGGTTCTCGGTCTTCCTCGACCCCCTGGTGTCCGAGTTGGAGGCCCTGTACGGGGACGAAGGGCTCTCATCAGAGGAGAAGATGGCCGGCCGGGCCCCCATCTTCGAGGCGGCCCTGCGACGCTTCGACGAGGAGTTGGCCCCGGAGTTGGAGGAGCTCTCCTTCGCCTCGTTCCGGTCCGACCCCCTCAACAATGCCACCCTGCTGAGCCGCATGCGGTACTTCCACCGGCTGCAGGACTTCGAGGCGCTCCGCGTGGAACTGGGCGGCGGCCTCAGGCCTGCCCTGGCCACCATCAAAGGTCAGGTGGAATCGGTCTCCGACCCGTTCGAAGTGCTACCGAAGTAGTCTCGACTCAGTCGGTCCGCAGCACAGCCATGGGATCGATCCGCCCCACCCGAAGCGCCGGTAGGAGAGCGGCCAGGGCGGCCGCGGCCAGTAGAACTCCCCCGGAGACGGCTCCCGCCACCGGATCCAGGGCATGGACGCCGAAGATCTGCGACTCCATGAGTCTGCCCAGGGGCAGAGCCAGGAGCAGGCCCAGCACCGCCCCGAGGAGGGCCAGCCTGGCCCCGTCCCACACCACGGTGCGAGCGATGCTTCCGGCCCCGGCGCCGATGGCCATGCGCAGAGCCATTTCCCGGCTCCGCTGACCCACGAGGAAGGACACGATCCCGTAGATGCCGAGCGTGGCCAGGAGCAGCCCGAAGCCGCCGGCCCATGCCAGGGCCCGAGACGCGACACGGGGAATCAGGAGATCGAAGGCGAGGAGCTCCTCGAAGACCTGGGGCTGGACCACCGGCTGCTCACCCTCCTTCAGGTCCACGGCCTCTCGAAGGGGCCGGACCAAGCCAGCCGCCTCCGCCGGAACCGTCGCCGCCAGGAGGACGGTCAGTTCCGGGGACGGGTCCTGGGCTAGGGGGAGCCAGAAGTAGGGCCGGGGTCCGGCCGTGACTTGGTAGGAACCGACGTCCTCGGTGACCCCCACCACTTCCACGTCCAGGTCCGCTCCCGCGGAACCGTCCCCATACGCCCGACGCTGCTCGATCCGGAACCGCTCGCCGAGAGGACTCCGGTCCGGCCATAGCCGGTCGGCCATGGCACGGGATACGACGACCACCCTCGGAGCGGCGAGGTCGTCGCTTTCCAGGATCCCGCGACCCTGGATGAGGGAAATGTCCAGGGCCTCCAGGTACCCGGCGGACACCGAGTTGTACTCTACCGTCATGTTCTCTCCCGGAGCCGGATCGTACCCGGGCACCGAGAGATCTGCCCGGTCCTTGTCCGCGATGAAGCCGCCTTCCAAACCCCTGGAGAACTCCACCGCGGCCACTCCGGGAACCTCCCGGAGTTCCGCCCGGAGTTCCTCCATGTAGGCCCGCTGAAGCGCGGGCTCCGCATATTCCGGGCGCAGGATCTTGGACATGACCGCGATCCCCTCCGGCTCGTATCCCAGGTCGGCCAACTCGGCGCTGTGCATGGCCCGGAACATGAGAGCCGAGCCCATGAGCAGGACCATGGACACGGTTACCTGGGCCACCACGAATCCTCCCCTCATCCAGCTTCGGCCTCTGCCCCCCTTCCGCCGACCATCACCGCCCTTGAGGGCCGACACCACGTCAGCCCGGCTCCCCTCCAGCGCCGGCAAGAGTCCGAAGATCACCGCGGTCGCCACCGAAAGGGCCACCGCGAAGCCCAGCACCCGATAGTCCAGCCCGAAGTCGAAGCTCAGGGGGATTCCCAGGGGCGTGTCCAGGGTGTCCAGCGACCCCACGGCTTGGTACGCGAGCAAGACCCCCACCAGACCCGCTGCGAGCCCCAGGAGAAGGCTCTCGCTGAGCAGGAGGCCGACCAACCGGGCACGGGTCGCTCCCAGTGAGGCCCGGATGGCGACCTCTCGCCGCCGCCGCTGCGCCCTGGCCAGGAGGAGCCCGGCCACGTTGAACCACGCGATTGCCAGCACCATGGCCGTGGCTCCGAACAGGAAGAGCGCCGTGTACCCGATCCCCTCCCGAGCTGCCGGGTTGAGTCGGGCATCCCGGCCCATGGCGAAGGTGAACCGCCGAGGCTCACCGGACTCGCTCCCCCAGGCGTCAGGATCTTCCTCGAAAAGGGCCAAGGCCAGAGTCTCGAGCTGGGCTTCGGCCTGGGCCGCCGTGGCCCCCTCCCGGAGCCGAACATGGATCCCGAAATCCCGGTCACTGGGGTTGGTCAATGCGTCGGTGGTCCGGCGCCCCGCCGCCTGGGGGATTCCCATGGGGATCCATCCGTCCAGCGTGATGGAGATCATCCGGGCTCGGATTCCGGGCGGGGCCACCCCCACGATGGTGAACGTGTTGCCGCTCAGGCGGATGGTCTCCCCGATCACGCCGCGCCGCGCCCCCAGCTCGTCCCTCCAGAATTCGTCGCTGACGACCATGACCCGCTCGGCGGCCCCGGGGAGCGTCTCCTCGGGAGCGAAGGTCCGGCCCAGTTGGGGACGCAGGCCGAGGACGTCGAAGAAGTCGGACGTCACGACCTCCAACAGAAGGGGAGGACCCTCGAAGCGTTCTCCATGGGTTCGAACGTCGATGCCGGACAGGGCAACGGTCTCGAACGCCGGCACCCCCCGCTGGACCCGCTGGAAGTCGGGATAGGAGGTGGGGCCATAGAGGCCGCCGGTTCCGTCGCTGATCCATACCGCCCCCAGGCCTTCCGGGTCCTCGATGGCGGGGTCGACACGGAACAGCAACGCGTTGGTGAAGCTGAAGACAGCGGTCACCGCCCCCACGCCTATCCCCAGCGACAGCACGGTCACGAGCACGACCAATGGCGTCTTCGTCAGATTCCGGACCGAGTACCCCACGTTCCCCAGAAACCCGTTCACCATCCCCTCCCATCGTCGTTCCGAATGCTGCGAACCCACTGGGCGCGGACTCCCTTCCCTTCCACCGCCGTCGCTACTTGCCCGGCCCCCACGGCCGCGCCCCATCCCTTCGACCCGCCGACGCAGCCCGGGCCAGAGCGCTCTGAGCGCCTGCCCCCAGTACCACCTCCGCGCCCTTCCGAGCCCCCGGGTTTCCACCCGTTGTGCGAACTCCTCGCCCATATCCCCAAGTACGAACTCCCGGTCTGCGGGCCGTGTGGCCAGGGAAACCAGAAGCCGAGCCAGGGTGGGTGGGTGGTAGATCACGAGCCCCCCGACGGGTCGGGAGCCAGGCCGGCGCCCTCCATCATCCGTCGCAGCATCGCCGTCGAGTGGTGGAGAGCCTCACGCCCCTCCGGGGTGAGCCGGCAGAACTTCCGGGCTCGCCCACCCTGGATCGGCAGCGGGTCGGACACCTCGAAATCCAGCAGCCCCTTCTCGCCCAGGCGGCCGAGGGTGGCGTAGAGTGCCCCGATCGACACGGAGCGCCCCGTCCGATCCTCGATGGCTCGCCGAATGGACGCGCCGTAGGCGTCGTCGTCCAGCTGGGCCACGGCGAGCATGACGTAGAGCTCGAACTCTGCGAGGAACCGTCCAGACATCCGCATCCCCATGGATGAAGGCCCCGGGGGGCCGGTGCGCCCCGACCTGTACCGGCCGGGCGAAGATATACTCTACATACGAATGTATATCCTTCTCGGTTTCACGCCAGCCCGTTCGAGCGCCACGGGCCGACGTTGTATCCGCTCCCGGGTGCCTATAGGTTTCCAGCTTCCCGAACCCCAAGTGGGCCGGGGCCATGTCCCGGCACCAGGAACCCGCGCCAACACGATGGAAAACGACGGCCGCCGCCCCTACGTACCGGGCGACGTGGAGACGAAGTGGCAGGATCGCTGGGAGGCTGAAGGCACCAACACCTTCTCCACCGAAGAGCTCCGCGACCCCCGGAACACGTACTACAACCTCATGATGTTCCCCTACCCCTCGGCCGAGGGGCTCCATGTGGGGAATATCTACGCCTTCACGGGCGCGGACGTACACGGCCGATTCCAGCGGCTCCAGGGCAAGCGCGTCTTCGAGCCCATCGGCTTCGACGCCTTCGGAATCCACTCTGAGAACTTCGCGCTGAAGATGGGTGTCCATCCCATGGACCTCATCCCCAGCAACGTGGCGAACTTCACCCGCCAGCTCCGGCGAATCGGAGGGATGTTCGACTGGGAGCACACCGTGGATACCACGGACCCGGCCTACTACAAGTGGACCCAGTGGGTCTTCCTGCAGCTGTTCAAGGCCGGGCTGGCCGAGCGCCGCGAGGGCTCGGTGAACTGGTGTCCGTCGTGCAAGACGGTCCTTGCCAACGAGCAGGTGATCCAGGGCCTGTGTGAACGGTGCGACACGCCGGTGGAGCAGCGGGTCCTGCCCCAGTGGTATTTCAAGATCACCGACTACGCCCAGCGCCTCCTGGACAACCTGGAGGAGATCGACTGGTCCGATACCACCCGTAAGGCACAACAGAACTGGATCGGCCGAAGCGAGGGGGGTGAACTCGTCTTCCCCGTGCTCGACGAAGACGGCGAGCCGTCGGTGAGCTCGGTTGGGGTCTTCACCACCCGCCCGGACACCATCTTCGGGGCCACATACATGGTCCTGGCGCCGGAGCATCCCCTCGTCCCGCAGATCACCACCCCCCAACACCGGGACGAGGTCGAAACCTACCAGGCGGCCATGAAGAAGATGGACCTGGTCGCCCGGCAGAAGACGGACAAGGAGAAGACCGGGGTCTTCACCGGCGCCTATTGCCGGAATCCGGCCACGGGTGAGGCCATCCCCATCTGGATCGCCGACTACGTGCTCATGGGATACGGCACCGGCGCCATCATGGCGGTGCCCGGGCACGACCAGAGGGACTTCGAGTTCGCCCAGAAGTTCGGGCTGGAGATCGTCCGCGTCGTGGCGGGGCCCGGCGACGATGCCGACACCGCCCTGGAAGAGGCGTACGTCGGGCCGGGCTCCCTGGTGAACTCCGGGCAGTTCGACGGCATGGACGTGGAAAAGAGCAAGCGGAAGATCACGGAGTGGCTCGCCGAGCAGGGCCTGGGTGAGCCCCAGGTGAACTACCGCCTCCACGATTGGTGCATCTCCCGGCAACGCTACTGGGGTCCGCCCATCCCAATCATCTACTGCGACGCCTGCGGGGCGGTGCCGGTGCCCGAGTCCGACCTCCCGGTCGTGCTGCCACGGGCCGAGGACTTCAAGCCCGACGACTCCGGGGTCAGCCCACTGGCTCGGGTGGAGAGCTGGTACCAGGTGGACTGCCCCGAGTGCGGGGCCGCTGCCCGCCGCGAGACCGACGTGTCGGACACCTTCCTGGACTCGTCCTGGTACTTCCTCCGCTACCCGAACACCGATCTCGACGACCGGGCCATGGACCGGGAGATCACGGCCAACTGGCTCCCGGTGGATTGCTACATCGGAGGCAACGAGCACGCGGTGCTCCACCTCATGTACGCCCGCTTCATCACCATGGCGCTGAAGGACTTGGGGCACCTGGACTTCGACGAGCCATTCACCCGGTTCCGGGCCCACGGGCTCATCATCCGGGAGGGGGCGAAGATGTCCAAGAGCAAGGGCAACGTCATCGTACCGGACCCCATCATCGAGGAGTTCGGCGCGGACACCTTCCGCCTCTACCTCATGTTCCTGGGGCCGTACGAAGAGGGCGGCGACTACCGGGACGAGGGGATCTACGGGCCCTTCGGCTTCCTGAAGAGGCTCTGGGACACGATGCATCAGGTCGTATCGGACGGAGAGGCTGCCTCAGGCGCACCCGACCCGGACGTGGAGCGAAAGCTGCACCAGACCATCCAGCAGGTCTCGGAGCAGATCCCCGAGTTGGGATACAACACCAGCATCGCGGCCATGATGGAGTATCTGAACGCGGTGCGCGCCGGAGGGCGGATGGCCTGCCGGTCGGAGGTGGAGGCCTTGGTGCCCATGGTCGCGCCCTTCGCGCCCCACATGGCCGAGGAGCTCTGGGAGGCGCTGGGGCACGGGGGATCGGTCTTCGACGGGGCCAACTGGCCGTCCTTCGACCCGGCCAAGACGGTGGACGAGACGGTCACGGTCGCGGTTCAGGTGAACGGGAAGGTCCGGGGCACCATCGAGGGACCCGCCGGAATGGACCAGAACGCGGCCGAGGCGCTGGCCCGCGCCACCGACAACGTCAATCGGCACCTGGAGGGCGCTTCGGTGCGCCGGGTGATCTGGGTGCAGGACAAGCTTCTTAACTTCGTCGTCGGGTAGGCGACGGAATCACCTTCGCGGCCGGCGAACGTCCGGCGCCCCGGGGAAAGACATGACCGAAGTGCAGGTCGGGATCCAGACGCCCATCGAGAAGCTCTCCATCGACACCGTCCGGGTCCTGTCCATGGACGCGGTCCAGCAGGCCAACTCGGGTCATCCGGGGACGCCCATGGCGCTGGCGCCGATCGGATATTCGCTCTTCACTCGTCACCTGCGGCACAACCCCGCCGACCCGACCTGGATCGACCGCGACCGATTCGTGCTCTCCTGTGGGCATGCGTCCATGCTCGTCTACAGCCTGCTCTACCTCACGGGCTATGACGTCACCCTGGACGACATCCGGGACTTCCGGCAGTGGGGATCCCGGACCCCCGGGCACCCCGAGTACGGCCACACCGCGGGCGTGGAAACCACGACCGGCCCTCTGGGCCAGGGCGTAGCCAACTCGGTGGGGATGGCCATGGCGGAACGATGGCTGTCCGCCCGCTTCAACCGGCCCGGTCACACCGTCGTGGACCATTACACCTACGCCCTCTGCTCCGACGGCGACCTCATGGAGGGGATCTCCCACGAGGCCGCCGAGCTGGCCGGACACCAGGGGCTGGGGAAGCTGATCTGGCTCTTCGACGACAACCGGATCACCATCGAGGGGGACACGGACCTCGCCACATCCACCGATCAAACCAGCCGCTTCCACGGGTATGGGTGGCAGGTACTGGAGGTGGAGAGCGGGGAGGACCTGGATGCCCTGGACGCCGCGCTGGAGGCCGCCCGGGCCGAGACGGACCGGCCCACCCTCATCGTCGTCCGGACCGTCATCGGCCACGGTAGCCCGAACATGGCTGGAACCGCCGACACGCACGGGGCCCCCCTGGGACCCGACGAGATCCGGGCGACCAAAGAGAACCTGGCCTACCCGTCGCTGGAGCCCTTCCACGTGGAGGACGAGGCCCTCGCCCACTGGCGCCGGGCAGGAGAGCGAGGCGCGGGGTTGCAGGCCGAGTGGACCGAACGCTGGAGCGCCTACCAGTCCGCCCACCCTGAGCTCGCCGCCGAATTGCTGGACGCCATGGCGGGACGCCTTCCGGAGGACTGGGACCACGACCTGCCCGACCCCGGTGCGGGGGGCAAGGCCGACGCCAGCCGCGGGTATTCCGGGTCGGTGATTCAGTCTCTAGCGGAGCGCATCCCGAACCTGGTGGGGGGCTCGGCGGACCTTGGCGGATCCAACAAGACCACAATCAAGGGCGCACCCAGCCTCCTGGTGGAGACGCCCGACGGCCGCAACGTGCACTTCGGGGTCCGGGAGCACGCCATGGGCGCCATCCTCAACGGGATGGCCCTCCACGGAGGGGTCCGGGGATTCGGGGGGACGTTCCTCATCTTCTCCGACTACATGCGGGCTTCCATCCGCCTCGCCTCTCTCATGGGACTCCCGGTGACCTACGTCTTCACCCACGACTCCATCGGAGTGGGGGAGGACGGCCCGACCCATCAGCCCGTGGAGCAGGTGGCGAGCCTCCGGGCCATCCCCGGGGTCATGGACCTGCGGCCCGGCACGGGAGCCGAGACCCTCGAGGCGTGGATCGCCGCGCTGCGGCGCACCGACGGCCCCGCGTTCCTCTCACTGACCCGCCAGAAGCTGGCGGTTACCGAAGAGGCGCACGGATCGGCCACCGGACTGCACCGGGGCGGTTACGTCTTCCAGGAGGCCACGGGTGGAAACCCGGAACTCATCCTCATCGCATCCGGCTCCGAACTGGGCCTGGCGGTGGCGGCCCGGAAGGAGATGGAAGCCGCCGGCACCCCGACCCGGGTCGTGAGTTTGCCGTCGTGGCACCTCTTCCAGGCTCAGAGCGCCGAGTACCGGGAGGACATCCTGCCGTCCGGAGTCACCGCTCGGGTTTCGGTTGAGGCAGGAGCGACGTTCGGTTGGGAGCGCTACGTCGGGCTCCAGGGCGCATCGGTAGGGATCGATCGCTTCGGCGCCTCCGCCCCGGGCGGCGTCCTGTTCGACAAGTTCGGAATCACAACGGAAGCGGTGGTTCGAGCCGCCCGAGGAGTGCTGCAGAGCTAGCCGGCCGACAGGAACGCTACCCCGCAGCCCGTGTCCCCGAAGACATCCTGAGGAGAAGATACCCCAGCACACCGGCGAGCACCGACGCGACCAGGATCCCGATCTTCGCCTCGTCGATGAGCCCCGGCTCCCCATAGAACGCCAGCGTCGTGACGAAGATGGACATGGTGAACCCGATCCCGGCCAGGAGCCCGGTCCCGGCCACCTGACCCCAACGCACCCCGGAGGGCAGGTCGGCCAGGCCGAGCTTCACGGCGATCCACGCCGCCCCGCTCACCCCCACCAACTTCCCGAGGACGAGGCCCAGGATGACCCCCAGGGTCACAGGGCTGGAGACGGCCCCTCGCAACGCCTCGCCCGATAGGGCCACCCCGGCGTTCGCCAGGGCAAACAGGGGGAGAACCAGGTACGCGGTCCAGGGGTGGAACAGCCGCTCCATTTTCTCCACCGGGGACTCGGTCCACTGGGTGACCTCCTCAATGCGTCCCAACGCGGCCTGTTGCTGACTCACGTTCCCTTCCGCCAACGCATCCATGTAATCCTCTCGCAAGCCCTCGATCTGGTCCGGGTATGCAGCCGGGTCCACGTACGGACTGGAGGGGGTCATCAGACCCAGCACCACCCCGGCGATGGTCGCATGAAGCCCGCTCTCGAAGACGGCCAGCCAGACCAGCGCGCCCACCAGCACGTAGGCCATGGTGCTTCGGACGCCGAGGCGCTGCAGGACGACGATCAGGCCCAGGAAGGCCGCGGCCCAAACCAGCGCTCCCGGCGAGAGGCTCTCGGTGTAGAAGAGGGCGATCACCAGGATGGCGCCGATATCGTCCACGATGGCCAGCGCCAGGAGAAAGACCCGGAGCTCGATGGACACGCGATTCCCCAACAGCCCAAGCACACCCACCGCAAACGCGATGTCCGTCGCCACGGGGATTCCCCATCCCCCCGCTCCCGGGCCCCCGGAGTTGAAGGCCACGTAGGCGAGCGCCGGGACCACCATGCCACCGATGGCGGCGATGGCGGGCAGGGTGGCCTTCCTTCGGTCCGCCAGGTTCCCGTGAACCAGCTCCCGCTTGATCTCCAGACCGACGACGAAGAAGAAGAAGGCCATCAGGGCGTCGTTGATCCAATGCTGGAGGTTGAGATTCAACTCCAGGACCAGCAGGTCGACGGTGAGGTAGCGGCGCCAGATGGCGAAGTAGCTCTCGGCCCATGGCGAATTCGCCCAGACGATGGCCACGATCGCCGTCGCCATGAGGAGGAGGCTCCCCAGCAACTCGATGCGCAGGAACTGCTGCACCGGCATCAGAACCGTGCGCACCGCCGTCGCCTGCTCGCGTCGCGCCAGAAGCTTGCCCGTTCCTCTAAAGGAGCCCGCCATCGTGTCGTCCTGTGTGGGATGGTTGTTTGGTGGCCCGGCAAAGCTACGAAGCTAGTATGGTGGGGCGCACGTGATAAGCCGGACCCCTATCACCCCCAAGGCCGGACGGTTGCTCCCTCGGAGCACGCGTGGCAACGTTGGGGACTTCCGCCCCCGGAGACCCCGGGGAGACCCCGCCTCAGGAGAGATCCATGTTCGGTTTCGGCCCACGTCGCGCCACCTCCGTCGCAGCGCCCCCCCGCTCAGCCGTCTTCCTGCTGACGTTCCTGGCGGCCGCCTGCTCCAGTGCTGACCCACCCGCGGAGCCTGCGACCTACGACGTATATGCGGTAGAGTTCGCCTCCATCCCGGTCGATATCCGCCTCGCGGACTGGCTCCCCGGCGCTGACACCACCCTGACCACCCCGGGCTCGTTCATGGTTTGGCTGCTCCAGGGGCCGGATGGCCGGAATATCCTGGTGGATTCCGGATTCCTTTGGGATGCCCCCTCGCGGGAGGGCTTTCCCCTCCCCATCGCGGACTACGTGCGTCCGGACCAGGCGCTGGCAACGGTCGGTCTGGCCGGCGACGACATCACGGACGTCATCGTCAGCCACGTGCACTGGGACCATGCCGACGGGCTGTCCCTCTTTCCCAACGCCCAGGTGTGGATTCAACGGGCTGAGTTCGAGTTCTACTCAGAGGCCGTGAAGATTGGAGGGGAGGACGCCGCCGAGGTGGAAGCCCGCTCAATGGAGCTGATGGAGAAGCTCAATACCGAGGGCCGGCTGACCCTTATCGACGGGGACGATCAGGAGATCATGGACGGGATCCGGGTCTATACGGGAGCCAAGCACACCTACGAATCTCAGTACGTGGGCGTCACCACCGAGGGCGGGACCGTGATCGTGGCCTCGGACAACGCCTGGTTCTACGCCAACCTGGAACACGACCTGGCGAACGGGCTCTCCCGGGACCCCGCTGGACAGATCGCGGCCCAGGGGCGAATGAAGGAGCTGGCGTCCCATCCCGACTGGGTCATCCCAGGGCATGATCGACGTCTGTTCGAGGTATTCCCCAAGCCCGGGAACGGGGTGGCGCGGATTCGGTAGGCCCTGGCCATTGGGCAAAAAAAAACGCCCACAGGGGCGGCGGAACAGCACGAAGCAAGGAGAAAGGAGCCGGTGGGACTCGACCGACGTCGCCCCGCCACGGCGTGGGCAACTCCGACCCACAAGTGCAGGGGAACCGCACAGCGCTGAGCTCACTGTCGGTTCGAGTCGGCGCAGGGTCCTACGAGTACGGAGCCGGTGGGACTCGAACCCACAAGCCCTTTCGGGCGCCGGTTTTCGAGACCGGTGCAATACCAATTATGCGACGGCTCCAGCAGCTACTTCGGCGGTGGGGGAAGCAGGGGCGCCCACCACGGGTCCCGTTCCCATTACCTGTTCTGTATCGGGGCGCCCGGATGACCGTCACGCCACCTCCGGCGCCGCACCGCGGCACCGCTGAATCCGGGCCCAACCTCCCGCTTACACTCCCTACATATATCGGGGCGCCCGGATTCGAACCGGGGACCTCTGCGACCCGAACGCAGCGCTCTACCGGACTGAGCCACGCCCCGAAGGAGACCAGCCAGGTCTCCTCTCCCTTCTGACGGGGTGGGAATTCGATCGCGGGCACGACGCGCCCGCGATGGCGAAACCAGCCCACGCCAACCACTCTCGCAATCCTACACGGACGGGGTGGGATTCGAACCCACGCGGGCGTTAGCCCACACGATTTCCAATCGTGCGCCTTAAGCCACTCGGCCACCCGTCCAACATCACTCGCCATCGGGCCCTGAAACGAAAAACGCCACCGCCTCCGGGCGGCGGCGCAGGACCAGTCCGACCTCTTCCAACCCTGGCTTGGTTCCCATCACCGGCTCCACACGTCGGCGATGGCGAATCCAGCCCACGAGAACGGAGGGGGTGGGATTCGAACCCACGAGTCCCGAAGGACAACGCCTTAGCAGGGCGCCGCTTTAAGCCGCTCAGCCACCCCTCCAAGCAAGTTGCCCCGCTAGGGCTCGAACCTAGACTCTCCGGAGCCAGAATCCGGCGTGTTGCCAGTTACACCACGGGGCAATACCACAAACTAACACGAACCACCGGCGACGGTCGGGCCGAATCGGCCGGTAGCTAGAGCCACCACGCGGATTCGAACCGCGGACCCCTTCATTACGAGTGAAGTGCTCTACCAGCTGAGCTATGGTGGCAAGAGTGGAGCCGAGGGGAATCGAACCCCTGACCTCCTGAGTGCGATTCAGGCGCTCTCCCAACTGAGCTACGGCCCCGATTCACCGAGGAGAGCCACCGCTACCCCATCGGTTGGGTGCCCGCTCCAGCGGGCGTCATGGGCGCGACAGGATTCGAACCTGTGACCTCTACGATGTCAACGTAGCGCTCTAACCAACTGAGCTACGCGCCCGACAATTTCACGGCACCCGCTCGATCGCAGAGCGTCCGGCAAATGCGCCCGGGAGGACTCGAACCCCCAACCTCTTGATCCGTAGTCAAGCGCTCTATCCAATTGAGCTACGGGCGCACTCAAATGCCCACGACAGGACTCGAACCTGTACGCCCTTTCGGACACCAGTCCCTCAAACTGGCCTGTCTACCAATTCCAGCACGTGGGCATTCCTGCACTCGCCGAGTCATCGGACAGAACACGAAGCACTCGAGACAGGCACTGCGGGATGAACCGCAGTGCTCGGGGAGGGACTCGAACCCTCACGGGGTTGCCCCCACAGGATCCTGAATCCTGCGCGTCTACCAATTCCGCCACCCGAGCCTGTCCAACTCGACCGTCCGCTCCTCAGTGACTCGAAGCAAGACATGGAGCCGAGGGGAATCGAACCCCTGACCTCCTGAATGCCATTCAGGCGCTCTCCCAACTGAGCTACGGCCCCAGACCAATACCCGAATTTTCAAACAACCCAGCGGGGCTGACGGGACTCGAACCCGCGGCCTCCGGTGTGACAGACCGGCACTCTAACCGACTGAGCTACAGCCCCCTGAAACCTCTCCTGCATCCTGCATCCTGCATCCGGCCACGTGGCCGACCAACGCCCTCACGGGGAATCGAACCCCGACCGCCACCTTGAAAGAGTGGAGTCCTAGCCGTTAGACGATGAGGGCCTGACTTCCGTTCTCTCCGCCCGCCCAGAACACCGCTCCCATCCGCCTGGATGCCCGGATGGACTACAGGCCCGGCAGGACTCGAACCTGCAACCCCCGGTTTTGGAGACCGGTGCTCTACCAATTGAGCTACGGACCTCTGTACATCTTCACCTGCCGCCGGCCAACCCGCCCAACCGGCCCCATGGCGAGGGGCGGAATCGAACCGCCGACACCACGATTTTCAGTCGTGTGCTCTACCAACTGAGCTACCTCGCCGACAAAAAAACGCCCGATCCATCTTGAATCGGGCGGGGAGTCGGCTCCGGCGCGTCGATCTCGCTAGCGCGACCGGGTCTCTCCCCGTCCTCTCGGACGCCACCACGTGTCGGCCGTCCCAGACGCGAAGCCCACCGGGCACGACTGCCCCTGCATGAGCCGTACCGAAGCGTCTTGGAACAGAGATTCCTCCTGTGTTCATCGGCCACCAGCAATGCCGACAAGTTCCCTAACGTGGCAAGCGCCGCCTCCCGGCGGCGCTCAAAAGTAGCGGGGGCAGGATTCGAACCTGCGACCTTCGGGTTATGAGCCCGACGAGCTACCAGACTGCTCCACCCCGCAACAGGAAAGGAAAGTTAGACCTGCCAATTGGGGGTGTCAACGGGGTCGGCAATACCTCCATCCAGCCCCGCAAACACCGGAGCCCCCGCCCGTGCCCCATCCCACCCAGTTGAGTGCCCTCACCCCCCCGGTTATATTCCGCGTTCGTCTTTTCGGGACGTGGCGCAGCCCGGTAGCGCACCTGAATGGGGTTCAGGGGGTCGCCGGTTCGAATCCGGCCGTCCCGACTCCGAGAAGATGACATGGGCGGTCCTGGCGCAGATGCGGCAGGGCCGTCTTTGCGTTTGGACGGCGGCCGGATTCAAGGGGCAGCGCAGCTGGCCCGCGAGGCTCGACGCAGTCGGGCCTCAGAACCGTAGGTTCGAGCCGAGGCCCCTAGCCCGGTCTGCCGCGATGCGGCCTGCCTAGTACGAAGCCGAGGTAACGCAACGACGCGAAGCGGCGTGGCGTTCATCCGGCCGTCCCGACTAGGTTGAGCCCTTGATATCCAGCAGGACTTGAGCGTCCTCCAGGTCCGAATCCTCCCTGAGGACCAGGCGAATGCCGCGGCCCTCGGGGAATCGTCTCGCACCCTCGACCGTCTTCCTCAGGGATGGGCGCAGGTCCAGTGTCAACAGGCGGTCGTATGCTCGCTCCCCAAGAACGAAGCCCATGCCGATCGCACCGGGCTCGGGGCCCACGAAGCACATGTTCCGCTTCTTCCGGAAGACCTTCATGCTCCAGCCGTGCTTCGCTCCGTAGTACTTCCATTCGGGCCGCAACTCGGGATTCCGCTCGAGGAACGTCTCCAACAGGGCCTCGCCGTCCCCGAGAATCTCATCCATCTCCGCCCGAGTCGGCTGCTCGGGCTTTCCCTCGCCTGGCACCATGAGCTCCTCTTCAAGCACGGCCCCACGACCTCATCCCCCCAACCCACACCAGGTCCAGCTCACTCCTGGACCGGCCCCTCAGTCCACGCCCGTCTCGCTCCCTCGATTCCTCTCTTCGCGCTCCCCATCCAGAACCGCCAGTTCCATCCCCTCCAGGCAACTGGGACAGACGGAGTGGGTGAAGTGGGCATCGGAGCGGGCCGCTACGAAGGTCTCGATCTCCTCCCAGTATCCTTCATCGTCCCGGACCTGCTTGCACCAGGCACAGATGGGAAGGAGTCCGCTCAAGACCCGAATCTCCTCTCGGGCGGTGTCCAGCTCCTGCCCCACGGCCCTCCGCTCCGTGATGTCCCGGAGGATCAGAAGACAACCCGCCGGCTGGTCTCCTGTGTCCGCCAGAGGGAATTGGTCCACTTCGAACAGGCGCTCACCGCCGTCGCCGGGGAGGCTGATCTCGCGAGCCGCCTTTACGATCCCGTCTCCAGGTGATTCCAGGATCCACTCCCCGAACAGCGTCTCGGCCGGTTGGCCGAGAAGGGCCCGGACCTGAGCCCCCAAGATGCTGCTTCCCGCAGGATTCACATCGGAGATGCGACGCTCCAGATCCAGAACGATCATGCCGTCCCGCATACTCTCGATTACGGTGTTCCTCGCCACCGGTGCCAGATCGTAAAGCCGGAGACCGAGAATGGCCCACCCCAGGGGAATGCCCGCCACGGCGAAGGTGAAGGGAGTCCAGTCCAACCCGGGATATGGCCCGACGCGGAAGACGTACAGCGCGTTCCCCACCCACGGCAGGACCACCGCGGACAGGAGAGCGAAGGCCTGGGTCCGATAGAGGTGAAACGACCGGACTGCGACTGCGAGGAAGAGGGCGGCCCCCCAGAGAAGGAGAAGGTACGCGTAGGCCATCTGCATCCAGAACCAGACGCCGTACTCTGCGTCCAGACGAACAGCGCCGCCCTCCCGGAAATACTGCCGTTCCCGGTAGATGAGGGGGTGCAGTTCCTGGGTCCAGACGAGAACCACCGTAATGACCGGTATCGCTGCCAGCGCGATCCAGGCGGGCCTGGACAGAGTCTTGGTGCGGCTCCCGTACTGAAAGGAAGTGAGCCACCATGCCAGAGGCACCACCGAGATTCCCAGGTACTCCACCTTGGTCCAGAACGTCCACAGCGACTCGGTGTCGCTGCTTTGAAGAAGCCCTTCGGCAATAGACCAGAGGGCCAGGGCTACCATGAGCAGGATGAACCCCCGGGCCTCCGGCCGAGCCCGGCGGCGCCATGCGTAAGCCGCCAGGGACAGGCTGAGCATCCCGGCCAAGAAGAGAGGTGCCGCGAGGGGCAGGTGGGCCGGACTCACTCGCTTCGCCCTATCTCTGGATCACGTTGAAGGCGCTCATGACCTGCATGACGTCGCTGTTCGTCTGGATGAACTCCCACTCAGCGGTCCGGTGCCCCCCGGGAAGGAAGGAGCCGTCGTCGGAGTAGGTCTTGGACCTGAGCCGGAGTGTAAAGGTATAGGGAGCATCCACCCAGTGGGGCAAGGAGATCCTTACGCTCCAACGCGGCGGGGCCTAGCGCCAGGTGGAAGGATCCGGCTCCCGGGAATCCGGCCGAACCGCTCGAACCGTCCAAGCCACGGCGCTCGCAGATCGATGGTGGCGTCCCTGGGGCTTCGGCGTGATCTCATAGCGCAGGATCGTGGAGTCGCCCTCGAATCGCTCGATGGATCGCATGATTCCCGAGGTCTCCGCTTCGCTCCCGGTGTGATTGAGGATCTCCTGACGGAGTGAAGGACCCGACGCGGCCCAGCGGGATGGATGGAGCGAAAACGACTCTGGCATCATGGGACTCCTTGCAAATCGCTGGGGGACGCCGTTGGAGGGCGTCTGCTGAAAGCTAACCGGATTCGAGGAAAACGCCGCCGGAGGGACAAGCCCGCCGGTGCATCGCTCTCCTTTCTTGCCCCTCCCCCGTACCGGCCACAATGTTGCGCCCACCCGGACGCCGGGACGTGCGCGACCAACTGCCACCGGAGCCATCGGATTGAGGTCCACGATCTGGAAGTCGATTGAGGAAGTGCTTCGGCGCTCGGCATGGCAGGTCGTTCCCGTCTACCTGGGAGCGTCCTGGGCGATCCTCGAGGCCACCTCCCTCTTTTCCGAGCGCTTCGGCCTTCCTGTCCTGGTCTTCGACCTCACCCTGGGCCTTCTCGCGGTCGGGCTGGCCACCCTCGTCGCCCTGATCCTACTGGCGAAGCGGAGGGCCGGGGCTCGGTGGGACGAAGGCGCACCGGCGGCGGGCCTGGGGACCGAAGGCGCGCCGGACGCTACCGGGCCCGGCCCGGCGTCGGCCGCTCGCTCCGCCTGGCGCATGGCGGGAACGATCTTCGTGTCGGTCATGGCCCTGTGGGGTCTGCTCTTGACCGTGTGGCTGCTCGCCCTCGCCGGCCCCTCGGAGGACGAGATCTGGGCCGAGACCGAAGCTCTCCCGCGCCTTTCGGTCCTCATCGCCGACACGCGGTGGGAGGAGGCCTATCAGCTCGCCGGAGAGATCGAGGTCCGGGTCGAGACGGTAGCCCTGGACACACTCTGGGGTTTCTTCACCGACACGGTCATGATCCGCACGGACCTGGCCGGAGCCACGGTCCATCGGCGGCCGTACGGGAGTGACCCTGCCGACGCGCAGCTGCTCGGCAGCACACCACTCCAGGTGGACCGGTTCCCCCGCTCCCCGTCGGTTCTGCGCTTCGAGGCCCCCGGCCACCGTCCCATCGAGATTGCCGGCCTCCCCATGGAGTTCGGGGATTCGATCCGGATCGCTCCCACGGGGATTCCGGACGAGCGCTTCGATCCGGTCCCGGGCCCCCTGCCCGATTGGGCCGGTGGGCCGGAGTTCGCCTTCCGCTACGTGTCGCCCAACCTCTCCCACGCCCCGACCGTGCTCCTTGGCGACTACGCGCTCGGCCGTCGCGAGGTCACCAACGTCGAGTTCCGACGATTCGTGGACGCCGGCGGATACGAGCGTCCCGAGCTCTGGACCGAACCGATCCGGGACGGTGGCCGGGTCCTCTCCTTCGACGAAGCCATGTCCCGGTTCGTAGACCGGACGGGCCGACCCGGCCCCAGCACCTGGGAGATCAGCGACTTCCCGGAGGGCGCCGACTCCCTCCCCGTTGGAGGGGTGAGCTGGTACGAGGCGATGGCGTTCGCCCGGTTCTCGGACGCGGCGCTGCCCACGATCTACCACTGGTTCCGAGGCTCCACCGCGTGGCGAAGCGCGTGGATCCTGCCGTTGAGCAACATGGACGGGGACGGGCCCCGACCCGTCGCCTCCGCGGGGGCCATGAGCCAGTATGGCCACCAGGACATGGCAGGGAACGTCCGGGAGTGGGTGTACAACGCCTCGGGGAGCGAGCGCTTCATCCTCGGGGGCGGGTGGGAGGACCCGTCCTACATGTTCACCGTGGCCAACTCCGCTCCAGCCCTCGACCGCTCCCCGTCCAACGGAATCCGCCTGGCCGAGTTCTGGGGGGACACGACCCACCTGGCCCAGGCCAGGATGCCGATCTCGCCTCCTTCCAGGGACTTCTTCGCGGAGACACCCGTCTCGGACGAGGTCTTCGAGGCATTCCGCCGGATGTATGCGTACGACCCCCGCCCCCTGGCTCCCGAGGCGGAGGCAGCCGACACCACCGACCTGTGGATCCGAGAGCGGGTGGTCATCGACGCGGGGTACGGTGGAGAGCGTCTGCCGGTCTATCTGTTCCGTCCCCGGGAGGCCGAGGGGCCGCTCCAGACCGTAGTCTATTTCCCGGGGTCCGGGGCCACCTGGCTCGCCTCCATAGACGACCACACGATGGCTCACGTGGAGTTTCTCCTGAAGGGTGGGCGGGCGGTGGCCTTCCCGGTCCTGCAGAGCACCTTCGAGCGAGAAGACGGATTCGTCTACCGGCGGCAAGACCCGAGCACCACATACCGGGAGCACGTGGTCCAGTGGGTGAAGGAGGTCCGGCGCACCATCGACTATCTGGAAACCCGGGACGACGTGGACGCCGACCGGCTCGCTTATTTCGGCTACAGTTGGGGCGGGATGCTGGCCCCCATCACCCTGGCCGTGGAACCGAGATTCCGCGCCGCCGTGGTCCTGGTGGGTGGGCTGAGCGCCCTGCCCACCCAGCCCGAGGTGGACCCGTTCAACTTCGTGACCCGGGTGGCGCTCCCGGTCCTCATGCTGAACGGGGAGTACGACATGATCCACCCGGTGGAGGAGGCCGCACGGCCCATGTTCGAGCTCCTCGCGACTCCTCCCGATGACAAGCGGCTCTTCGTCTCACCCGTGGGACACATCGTGATGTACCCGGACATGATCGGGGAGACGCTGGGATGGCTGGATCGGTACCTGGGACGCCCTATCCCTTGAGCACCCCCAGGGGCAGGAGCTTCGCCACTTTACGCCCGATCCCGGCCCGGTCCACCACATCCACTACCTCGGCCACGTCCTTATAGGCCTCGGGGATCTCCTCCGCCACGGTCGCGAAGGACGCGGCCCGAACCTCGATCCCCCGCTCGCCGAACTCCCTCCTCAGGTCCCGACCCGCCCGCTGGACCGATTTCTTCGCCTTGGTCCGGCTCATGAGTCGGCCGGCCCCGTGGCACGTCGATCCGAACGTCTCGGTATAGGCGGCTTCGGTGCCGACCAACACGTAGGAATACCGCCCCATGTCCCCGGGGATGAGGACGGGCTGCCCCACATCGCGGAACACGTCGGGCAGTTCCGGATGCCCTGGCGGAAAGGCTCTCGTCGCGCCCTTCCGGTGGACGCACAACCTGCGATCCATGCCGCCTACGGAGTGGACCTCCCACTTGGCGTTGTTGTGGGCCACGTCGTAAACCAGGCCCATGCCCAGTTCCTCCCAGGACCTCCCCAGCACCCGGGCGAACGCCTCCCGGGTCAAATGGGCCATGACCTGCCGGTTGGCGAAGGCGAAGTTGGCGGCCGCCGCCATCGCCCCCAGGTACCGCTCGCCTTCCGGAGAAGTCAGGGGCGCACAGGCGAGCTGGCGGTCGGGCAGGTCGATCCCATAGCGGCTCGCGGCGTCGAGCATCAGGTCCAGGAAGTCCGTGCACACCTGATGACCCAGGCCACGGGATCCGGAGTGGATCAATACCGTCACCGTTCCCACCCGGAGTCCCAAAGCGGAGGCAGCCCGCTCGTCGAACACCTCTCCCACGAATCCGACTTCTATGAAGTGGTTCCCGGATCCCACCGTTCCAAGCTGATCCCGACCCCGCTGTCGGGCCCGGGCACTGACGTCACCGGGCACCGCACCGGGCAAGCATCCGCCGCTCTCGATGTGGTCTAGATCCTCCGCCAAGCCCATGTGCCGATCTACGGCCCAGGCCGCGCCTCGCATGAGCACGGCCTCGAGTTCGCCATCGGACAGGCGCAACCGGGTGTGATGCGAACCGACCCCTGCGGGAACGTCCCGCATGACCTGATCCATGAGGCGCTTGAGCTGTGGACGGACCTCGCTCTCCCGGAGGTCGGAGCGGAGGAGTCGAACCCCACAGTTGATGTCGTATCCGACTCCGCCGGGGCTGATCACCCCGCCCGCCTCTGGATCGAAGGCGGCCACCCCCCCGATGGCGAATCCATACCCCCAGTGGATATCAGGCATCCCGATGGACCGGCCCACGATCCCCGGAAGGCAGGCGACGTTCGCCACCTGTCGAATGGCCTCATCCCCCCGGAGGTCGGACATCATCCTCTGGTCGGCGAAGATCAGGCCGTCCACCCGCATGGCGCCCTGCCGAGGGATCAGCCACCGGCTCGCGTCCACTTGGACCACCTCGAGCTTGCGGGGAAGCGCGGTATCGGTGTCCATGACTCCTCCTGTTCGATCGTCGACCTGGCCACTCAGAGGTCGAAGATGATCCGTGCCCGCCACTCTCCCTCGTCCTCCTCCACCGCCAGTCCGTGATAGGTAACGCCCTTGATCTCGCGCTCCGGATTCCCTTTGGCAGGGCGCACCACCACCCGGGCGTCGAGTCCGTCCGACGTGAGCCGGGAGAACTCCGCCCGACGGTAGGCCAGTGCCTCGGTCTCCCTCAGGAAGAGGATCTCCCGGAGCCAGCGGGAGAGGAGGAGGTCGGTCCCCCCGGCATCGAGGCTCACCTCGATGGTCCGCTCCGAGTCCAGAGGGCCCGCTGGCTCGACCTCTCCGCCCAGGACCTGGAGCAGACCGAGGGCAGCCCGGTGAAAGAGTGCCGACAGATCAGGCGCTCGGACCTCGATCCCGACGTCGGCGGTGTGCTCCAACTCCTGGACGCCTTCCGGAGGGGACCACACCTCGCCTGGAGCCCGGTCCGGCTGCTGCACGTGAGCATCGTCCATCGTGGACCTCTTCCGCCTACCTCGAGGCTGATAGATTGGGAGTGTCGAGGGGCCGCCTCGACACCTTCCGCCACTGAAGTATCCCGCCTTCCGGGGGCCGCCGCATCCCCCGGTCAGGACACTCCCCCTCCCAGGGCGTCCGAGGCGAGGGAGCTTCCCCTTCCACACTCGGACGCCAGGTTGGAGAAGTACCATGTCTGTCGGGAGGATATGCACACGTGTCGTGTACACCACGACCCCGACCGAGAAGGTCCGTCACGCTGCTCGTCTGATGTTGGACTACAACGTCGGGAGCCTCGTCGTGGTAGAGCTCGGAGGAGCGGCGACCGGCCTTCTCACCGACCGCGACATCGCCATCCGGTGTGTCGCGGAGAACCTGGACCCTGATATGACCCCGGTGTCCAAGATCATGACGACGCCGGTGACCACGGTCCTGGAGGACACGCCCATCGAACAGGCCATCCGGAAGATGGAGGCATCCCAGGTCCGGAGACTCGTCGTGGTGGATCAAAGCGATCGGCTGACAGGACTACTGTCCCTGGACGACGTCCTGGAGCTTCTGGGCGAGGAGTCCGAGACCATCGGACGGGTCGTTCAGACCCAGGTGCCGGTCTGAGCTGCCGGCCCGGGGGCGGGGCCGAGGCGGCCAGCCCCGCCCTCAGTGGCCGATGGGGCGAGCCCGCTCCTCCGGGGTAAGGAACGGACTTCGGGACTCACCCATCTCGATGGGCAGGGCCACCTTGACCAGGGTGGTGAAGACGAAGAGGCCGAACGCCCAGATTCCCGCCGTGACGGTGAACTCGACCCAGCTGGCCCTGTACTCCACGATCTCCCCGAGGGGTGAAGGGATGAAGCCGGGAATCACGAGCCCCATCCCCTTGTCCATCCAGATCGCCACGAACAGGACCACGCACGTGGACACCAGCACCCGTGGATTCTTACGTAGCGGATGGATCATGAGGACGGTGGTGGCAAGGATGTTGAGTGCGATGGACGTCCTGATCCAGCCCACCAGCGCCGTATTCTCTCCAATCCCGAAGAACAGATACTGGGCATTGAGGCTGTGGTGCGTGGGGAAGTAGAACTCCTTGAAGACCTCCGAGAGAATCATCACCAGGTTCACCTGAGCCGCCACAGTGGCGATCATGGCGAGCTTCGAGATCGCCGCGTCCTCGATACGGTACGGGGTGAACGACCGGATCATCGAGAGCATGATGATGATGAACGCGGGCCCGGCGGCGAACGCGGAAGCCAGGAAGCGAGGACCCATCAGGGAGCTGTTCCAGAACGGCCGGGCCGGGAGGCCAGCCAAGAGGAACGCCGTCACCATGTGGATACTCACCGCCCAGAAGACCGACAGGTATACGAACGGAACGTAGCGCCTGGGGTTGGGCGCCCTCCCACGATAGTGCGAGAAGAGGATGTAGAAGGGGATCAGGGAGTTGAGGGCCAGATACCCGTTCAGCACGATCACGTCCCAGGCCAGCAGGGACCTGGGGAAGTTCAGGAAGCCGATCCCCGGGGTCAGGTGCCAGGATCGCAGAGGGCTGCCCAGGTCTACGACGACGAACCCCAGGCACATGAGAAGCGCCGCGACCGCAAGTCCCTCCCCGATGAGCACCGCCTTCGCGAAGTCCACGTCCCCCAAGACATACGCGGGCAGCACGAGCATGACCGCGGCCGCGGCCATCCCAACGAGGAAGGTGAAGTTGGAGATGTAGAGACCCCAACTGACGTGGTCCGTCATTCCGGTTACGCCGAGACCCTGGTCCAACTGGAGGAAGTATGCGTAGGCCCCGAACGCGATGACGACCGAGAGCGAGCCCATCCACAGATGGTAGGGACGGCCACCGGAGGTCGCCGACTCGAACGCGGAGAACAGGAAGGCTCTGAGGTGCTTCATCGGCGGGAAGTCCCGGCTAGTCCATGTAGTACCAGAACCGGGGCTCGGTGCCCAGGTCCTGTTTGAGGCGGAAGACCTGCTTGTTATCGATGATCCAACGGATCTCCGAGTCCGGATCCAGCAGATTCCCAAAGACCCTGGCTCCTGTGGGGCAAGCTTCCATGCAGGCAGGATTCCGGCCCTTCCGGGTCCGCTGGATACAGAACATGCACTTCTCTACGCAGCCCTTCCTCCGGAGCCGATTCCCCAGGTAGTGCTGGTTGGGATTGATCTGCTCCGGGGGCACCTCGGGCTCGGACCAGTTGAACCGTCGAGCCCAGTACGGACACGCCGCGATGCAGTAACGACAGCCGATGCACCAGTCGTAGTCGATGACGACAATCCCGTCGGGCTCGGGCCAGGTGGCCGCGACCGGACAAACCTCGACGCAAGGCGGGTTCGTGCACTGGAAGCACTGGGTCCCGAGGTAGAAGTGCCCCTCTCGCGGAACCTCGTGTTGGAATTCGGCGGTGGCCTCCTCGAAGTTCACCTCGCCGCCTTCCATCTCGAAAATGCGGATGTACTGGATGCCGCTCGCTCGATCCTGATTGTTCTCCTCGACACACCCCCGGACGCACTCCCGATATCCCTTGCACTTGGAGATGTTGAAGGCGTAGCCGTACAGGACCCCCTCCTGGGCGCTCTCCCCGGACATGTTCAGCGGCACGCCGTGCTCGAGTTGCGAAAGCCGTTCGAGTCGCGCGATGGACTCGGATTTCTCCACGTCCGTCATGACCCTGAAGTTCTTCTTCACGAACTCCTGGAACTCGAGCAGCGTCCGTTCCCATCGATTCGGGTCCGACGGATCGGGGCCGAAGCAGGCGGCCTGGGTGCCTGCGACCAGTGCGCCCGCCAGCGTCCCCAGCACGCTGCGGCGGCTCACCCCCTTGCCGGGCAGGGAAGGCGCTGAATCCTGGAGTCGAGCCTGGTCGGAGTCGACGGATACCATGGAGCTGCCCGGGACCGCCGTACCGTGTTGAAGTGGGGGGGCTTCCCCTTCGTCCCACCCCCGCTCATCGAGAGCCCTCCCGACCGCGAGATCCAATGCCTGCCACCGGAGGATGTCGTCGAAAGTGAGCTCGCGACGCTCCGTGGGCTCAGGCGAAGGGGCTTCAGCGGAGGGGCAGCGATGCGAGGTGGTGGCCTTTGAGCTCACTTGCCGGCCTCCGTCCGCGCGATCTTCGGGAAGGTAACCGGCCGACGCACGGGGAACTTCGGGTCGTGGGGGTTGTGACATCCCGTGCAACTCAGGACCACCCGCTCGCCCTGCCACCCACCCATGCGCTTGCCGTGTCCGCCCCCAGCCCAGTCCCGGGCCTGCATGAAGTGGCAACCGGAACAGAGCCGGTAGGCCTCGTCCATGGTGGCCCGATCGCCGTCCGGCAGGGCCAACAGGCCTGGATTCTCCGGCGCGTGGCAGGTCAGGCAGTTCCGATACCGCCCGGTGGGGTGACCCAGCTGAATGGTGAGATGAGCAGACACGCTGGGCATGAGTTCCCGGCCCCCCTCCCGCTCGTGGCACTGGGTGCAGTCGAGGATCAGGCCTCCCGGGTTCGCCATGTCATGGCACGCATTGCAGTTCACACCGGCGGCGCCGAGGTGCTCGGCTCGGGACTGATGCATCTGAGCCAGAACGAGGTCCTTCGAGCCGATGGGCCTCGAGTGGCAAGACACGCAGGGGTAGTGCCCGATCTCGGGAGTCCGTCGGGCCACCAGGATCGGCTCCCCTCCGGGACCTTCGAATCCGTTGGCGACCAGCGCGTCCACGGTCCAGAGTTGGGCCTGCACCGTGGGGCTCGGGTCTCGGCCCCCGATGGGCCCGGCGTAGTCTCTCGGGAACGCTCCGTGACCGCCCTCCTCGTGTGAGCCTCCCTCGTGACCCCCACCTGGACCATCGGACCCATGTTCCTCGGCCTGGCCTTCGCCATGGGAGGCCGCCTGAGGCGCATGCTCACCCGTATCCTCGACCCTCGAAGCCCCGGCCTCCGGAGTCGCATCCTCGGAATGATCGGAGGCTTCCCGACCGCAAGAGGCGGCCGTCCCCGCCAGGAGGAGACATGCGATGACGACGATCCCAGTTCTCAGGTCGGCCGCGATCATTGGTCTCGCCCCTGGGCGATGGGCCGCCGGAACACTGACTCGGGCGCTTCTATCGGGACATGGCACTGCCTGCAGTTGAACCTTTCGGAGTGATCGGTGCGGATGTCCGGAGCAGCCGACCCTCCTCCGTGACAGGCCAGACAGTGCTCCCGCATCTGAAGCGGGTGCTTTATCGTGGGCGGAGCCCCGATGACGGCACCTCCTTCCCCATACCGAGGCCATTCAGCGCCCACCCAGTCCGATTCCGCGAAGACGGACGCGGTCCTGCGCGGGAGATGACACTGCATGCACTCCCGTAGCTCCGGGTGGGGAGATCTGGGCGTATAGGTCTGGAGGATCGGATTGTAGCCCCCGAAGTCATGGCAGGGGCCGCAGTCCTGATCCCGCTCTGCTTCGGGGCCGAGGACGTGGGGAATGATGGGCGGTGCGCCGTCGTAGGCCCGCCTGGAGGCCCGGACCTCCCGAGACGGACGCAACACGTGGGGAGACGGCTCCCCCATGGCCACGGCGTGCCGACCCTGCAAGAGATCCCGGAATGGCCCCATCTCCGCGGGGATTGGCTGCCCAGCCTCGGGCTCCTCGACGGTGGCGACCTGGCGGAAGGCTCCGTGCTCCTCCGCTCTCTGAGAGAGGGCCGTCAGCAAGCGGATCGCGACCAGGAGGACCACGACGGCCAGGACCAGAGGAAGCCATAGGTCCCGCACCCCGAGAGATCGCCCATTGGTCAAAGTCGGGATCCTCACGCGAGGGGCTCGACCCGGACCGCGCACTTCTTGTAGTCCGGCTCCCGGGAAATGGGGCAGTACGCATCGAGGGTCAGCTCATTCACCAGCAGCCCCTCATCGAAGAACGGGACGAAGACATGGCCCTGGGCGGGCTGCCCCCGGAAGTCCACCCGAGCTTCGATCTCCATGGATCCTCGGCGTGAGACGAGCCGCACCCTCTGCCCGTTGACGATTCCCAACTGTCGCGCGTCCGCGGAGCTGATTTCCGCGTAGGCTTCAGGCATGGCTTGGTGAAGCACCCTCACCCGGCGCGTCATGCTTCCGGTGTGCCAATGCTCCAAGACCCGCCCGGTAGAAAGCCAGAAGGGGTACTCGTCATCGGGGGCCTCCGCCGGCTCCTCGTAGGGCCGTATCCAGATCCACGCCCGGTGGTCCGGGTGCCCGTAGAAGTCGAATCCGCGCTCCGGGTCGGCCGCCGGATCGTATTCGGAGTTATACCGCCAGAGGGTCTCGCGTCCCTCGACGAAGGGCCACACCACGCCGGGCCGGGCCCTGAGCGTCTCGTAGTCGCCCATGCGGTGGTGTTCGTTGTCATGGAAGCGGGTGTACTCGCGCCAGATCTCCTCCACGTGCTCCGCTTCCGACCAGGGCATCAGATCCCCGTATCCAAGGCGCCGGGCGACCTCGATGATCTGCCAGGTATCACTCATCGCGTCCCCTGGCGGCTCGACCATCTTGTCCCAGTGCTGGGTGCGCCGCTCCGAGTTGCCGAACATGCCCTCCCGCTCGATCCACATGGCCGAGGGGAGGATCACATCCGCCACGTCGGTGGTCGGTGTCGGATAGACGTCCGACACCACGATGAAGCGATCATCCTTCAGGGCTCCTTCCCGGTAGCGGCTCAGCTTGGGCAGAGAGACCATGGGATTGGTGACCTGGATCCACATGAACCGGATATCACCACGGTCCAGGGCCCTGAACATCTGGACGGTGTCGTGGGTCGGTCGGTCGGGGATCCGATCCTCGTCCACTCCCCAGATCTCGGCGGCGCGGGAGCGGGCCTCGTCGCTGGTGACCGAGCCCCCCGGAAGGGCGTGGGTCAGCGTCCCGACCTCCCGAACGGTCCCGCACGCGCTCGGCTGGCCGGTCAGGGAGAACGGGCTGTTCCCCGGCTGGGAGATCTTCCCCGTCAGCAAGTGGATGTTATAGATGAGGTTGTTCATCCAGGTGCCGCGGGTGTGCTGGTTCACCCCCATGCACCAGAACGAAACCACCTTGTTGGACGGATCCCCGTAGATCGACGCGAGGTAGCGGATTTCGTCCGTCGGCACCCCGGAGGTCTGGGCGACGGCGTCCGGCGTGTATTGCTGGAGGAACCGACGGTATTCCTCCAACGAGGCGTCCCGCGCTTCGTCGCTGAAGGAGGCACGCTCTTCGAGACCATACCCGATGTCGACCCTGCCCTCCTTGAACGCCACGTGCTTGTGGATGAAGTCCTCGTTCTCCCAACCGTTCCTCAGGATCTCGAAGCAGATGGCGTTCGCCAGAGCGAGGTCGGTCTGGGGACGGAAAAGGACGCTCCGGTCCGACGCGTAGCTGGTCCGGGTGGTACGGGTGGCGAGATCGATGATGCGCACGTGGGGGTGAAGCCGCCGACGTTCGAGCATCCGGGAGAACAGGATCGGATGCATCTCGGCCATGTTGTTGCCCCAGAGGACGAAGACATCCGCATGGTCGATGTCCTCGTAGCACCCCATGGGCTCGTCCAGCCCGAAGGTGGACATGAACCCCGTCACGGCACTCGCCATGCAAAGGCGGGCGTTGGCCTCGACGTTGTTCGTCCCGATCCCGCCCTTGAACAGCTTCAGAGCGGCATATCCGTCGGGGATGGTCCACTGTCCGGAGCCATACATGGCGACGGCATCCTCGCCGTGGGCATCCACGGTCGCGCGGAGGCGCTCCGCCACGATGTCCAGCGCCTCTTCCAGGGGGACCTCGACCATTCGGCCGTCACGTCTCACCAGGGCTCGACGGATGCGGTCTCGCCCGTAGAGAGCCTGGACCGAGTGGTAGCCCTTCACACAGCAGAGCCCTCGGTTCACGGGCGAATCGGGATCGCCCCTGACCCCAACGGCCTGGCCGTCGGAGATGGCGATGAGGAGGCCGCACCCAGTCCCACAGAACCGGCAAGGAGCCTTCTTCCACACCAGGGCGTCCTGACGGCTCGCCCCCAACTCTTCGGCAAACGCAATCCCAGGGACCAGGGCCCCGGCCGCTGCAGCCGCGGATGCAAGCGCGGTGCGTCTCAGGAAATCTCTGCGGTCAATGACGGTCATCCGGACTTCTCGCCGTGGGTGAATGATCGGTCCTGGGGGCCCTGACGGGCGGATTCATCACTCAAGGGACCCGGTGGTCGCCGCCTCCGATCCTCGCGGAGGGGGTCGCCGACCTTCGTATCGGGGTCGATTTCCCCGAAGGTGAGGAGGAGGGCGTCGAGTCCCGGGAGCGATTCAATGCGCTGCCGAAGCTCCCGGTCCTCCGTGGGGCCGGGGGTCGTAGTGACCAGGAGCAGGACGTCGGAGTTCTGAGCGGGAACCACCTCACAGCCGGCAAGACAGGAGAGCCGGTTCATCAAGACGGCCCTGCCTCTGGCCTCCGGTACTAGGACATATCCACACACCGGCATGACTTATTGCCCCCGGGCTGGGGGGATTCCAAAGAACCCCCTGGCGGGACCGCCCCACGCACATGTGATACGCCACGCACGAAGAAGGGCCGTCATTTCAGTCCTGCAAGGGCACCCGCCCGAACCGAGCGGAGTTGGCTCCCCTGCGCATTCATTCCCACTAAGCTTGAAGAGAGGCAAATCCCGGGCCATCCGACGCCTGAGCCAGAACAAAGACGGCTGCGAATCCCGTCGGCGGATCCTATGTTGCCGGGATCGCGCACCCGAACGGAAGGAGCCCGCCATGCTCATCAGGGACGTCTTGGACAAGAAGGGAACCGGCGTCGTCACCATCGGAGGGGAGCGCACCATCCACGATGCGGTCGGCCTGCTGAACCAGCACGGGATCGGCGCGCTGGTGGTAACCGGAGCGGGCGGCGACATCGAGGGGATTCTCACCGAACGGGACATCCTCCGACTTTGTGGTGAGTTTCGACTCTTCCTCGCCGGCTCTCCCGGGTCCGACTCCGAGACCGTTCCGCCGTTCGTCCGGGACGTCATGACGAGGGATGTGGTGGTGGGCGTCCCCGAGGACCGGGTGGACTACGTGATGAACGTCATGACCGCGAAGCGAATCCGGCACCTTCCCATCGTTCAGGACGGAAAGCTGGCCGGCATGATCTCCATAGGGGACGTGGTCAACGCCCAGGTGGTGGAGGCCGAGTTCGAGGCA
>JBDHCV010000019.1:0-44172 GCA_039591855.1 Gemmatimonadota bacterium
GTGTTTGCCCTCCAGGGAGTTGAGGAGGGACGTCTCCTCTCCGCAGATGTAGGCCCCCGCGCCACGGCGCACGTGGATTCGGAACTCGAAATCGGTTCCCAGGATCCCCTCGCCGAGCAATCCGGCAGCCTCGCACTCGGCCACGGCCCGCTCGAGGACTCCCATGGTCTCCGGATACTCGTACCGGAGGTAGATGAACCCCCGGGGGGCCCCGGTGGCGTAGGCCGCGGCGATCATCCCCTCGATCACCGCATGGGGATCGTGGTCCATGAGCGTCCGGTCCTTGAAGCACCCGGGCTCTCCCTCGTCCGCGTTGCACACGATGGTGCGCGGGCCTCCATCGGCCTCGGCCACGGCCCGCCACTTTCGGCCGGTGGGGAAGCCGGCACCGCCCCGGCCCGCCAACCCGCTTTCGTCGATCAAATCGATGACGTCTCCCGGGGTCTTACCGGAGAGCGCCCCCTCCAACCCCTCGTATCCCCCCGAGGCCCGGTATCCGTCCAGGGAGGCCCGCCCCGGATCACGGATGGACCTGAACACACATTCCTCCGCCCCGCCCCGGACCCGATCATCCACCCGGGTGGGGAGAGGGGAGGGCCGGGCCTCCAGCCCGTCCACCGCGGTGCCCACCAGGACCGTGTGACCTCGCAGGACGGGTATGGGCTCGTCGCACCGGCCGGCACAGGGCATGGTGGAGGCGTCTCCCAGTCCGGCCATCAGGGCCTGGGTCCCGCGAGCGACACAGACCGGGCCGTCGCACACGCGGGGCGCCTGGAGCCCTCCCGGACTCCTGGCGAAGTGGTGGTAGAACGTCACCGTACCGAACAGGTCGGCCAGGGGGACTCTCAGCGCTTCGGATACGGTCCGGAGCGCGTCGTCGGAGAGGTATCCGTCCCGGTCGTGGAACCCGTGGAGAATCGGAAGGAGGGGGGCAGGCTCGTGTCGCCAGCGTTCGATGATCTGAGAGTCCGACGGTACGGCCATGATATTCCTTGGGGACGATCCCGTTCGTTGAACAATCGCGACCCGACCTGTGCCGGGCCCGATGCCCAAATGGGGCCGTACCCCATGGACCCGTCAAGCACTTGCAGGACAGACCCGCCAAACGCCTGGGAAATGCCTCGGGATCATCCCCCTTCGTCGTCGGACCGAGGCCGGGAAAGAAGGTGCACCGGAATCTTCCCCAGGTGCCGCTTCAGGATGGCCGGCGCCGTCAACTCCTCGTCCATGATCCGGGCAAGCTCCTCCTCCCGTCGCCAGAGCCGCTCCAACGCCCGGATCTCCAACCCAGACATGCGGCGCTCCACGGACTCGTTCAGTGCGATCTCCAGTGCGATCGCCCGGGTGGGCCCAAGACGCCAGAGGGACGAGCCCTCCACGGTGACCGCGTGCAGGTAGTTCTCGAGGGAGCCCGCATCCCCGATGACCCGGGACGCGTCTCGCAGCATGCGCTCGCCCGCGCCGGTGATGTGCTGGTAGGCCAGGACCCGCCGGAGGACGGTGGCGGCCTCCTCACCCCCGACCTCGTAGACCTTCTCCGGCGTCCACGGGTCGCACCGGGGGCACGGGACCCCCAGGGAGACCGACCCGTCGGGACGGACCCGGGGATAGACCCACCAGGAGACATCGAAGCGGAGCGTGGTAAGCACAGAATTGCAGAAGGGACAGGTAGTTCGGCCATACCAGGCCGCCCATCCGAACTGCTTCCAACGGTGGATGTCGGCGGTGGGGAGCGTCTCCCAGGACACGCCCATGCCCATCTCGGTCATGCCCATGGCTTGGCCCAGGTAGGCCAGCGCCCCGTAGGTGTAGGCGGCGACCCTGCCGCTGGGGGAGCGGGTCTGGAGCGCCCGCCGACGCAGCTCGGTCCCATACCTCCACCAGGACCGCTCGGTCAGACCCGCCTCGCCCACCCGGACGAGGGCCAGGTCGCCCGCCCGGAGCAAGGCGACGTGGTCGGTACTCGTGACGACACGACCGTTGTCCCGGGCGAGCTTCTCCAACTCATAGAGAGCATCACCCCGATCCTCCACCGGATGGAGGTTCCATCGATGGCAGTGGCTACAGATGACCCAGAGCCGACCCTTGACCGGATCGAAGGCGAGGCGCCGGCCCACCCCGAGGTGTCCCAGCGATCGGTTCTTCTTGAAGGGTTTTCTGCAGAACAAGCAGCGATGGTACACCGTCCCCTCCTCCCGTCGTCCTCGGCCCCATCCAGAGCAGCCACCCCGACCACCCACCCCGCCGCAGCGAGCCGCCGATAGGCGAGCCCCGCCCCCAACTATAGGCCCCTGAGTCGGGATTGATCCAGCCTTCCGTGGGCTGTACCCATTCTCGAGGATTGGAGTGAGGGGTTCCGAGAGCCTATTGTACCTCGCTCCCAGCCCATGAGCAGGGCACGGAGGGCTCGCTCCGGGTAAAGCAGACCGCCCCGGGGGACACAGACTGGAACACACACCAACGGCTCATCATGACACGACCATGGAAATCTGCCCTCTCCGGGCTCCGACTCGGCTCCACGCTGCGGCTCGCAGGTCTTCTCGTCGCGATGGCCGGACCCGGTTCAGTCCTGCCCGGACTGCCGGGCATTCCGGCCGTTCCGGGAGCCGTGGGAGCGCTCCAGGCCCAGCAGACCGTTGCCGTGCGAGCGGTCGAGGTCTCATCGGATCCCCTCAGGACCGCCGAGGGGATGGTGGTCTCCGCCCATCGCCTGGCCAGCGAGGTGGGCGCCCGGGTCCTGGCCGAGGGCGGCACCGCGGTGGACGCCGCCATCGCCACCGGGTTCGCGCTCGCCGTGACCCATCCCGTGGCGGGCAACATCGGGGGAGGGGGCTTCATGGTCGTTCGCTTCCCGGACGGCCGGACCACGGCCTTCGACTTCCGGGAAAAGGCCCCCATGGCCGCCCACCCCCGCATGTTCCTGGATGAGGCGGGCGAGTACTCAGCCGAGATCCACCACCGCTCCCACGTCGCGGTGGGCGTACCGGGGACCGTGGCCGGATTCGCCCTGGCCCATGAGCGACTCGGCACCCTGCCCTGGGCGGACCTGGTGCGCCCGTCCGTAGGCATCGCGAAGGAGGGGTTCGAAGTCACCCCGGGGCTGGCCCGGTCTCTGGAGGGCGGGCTCGGATCCATGGCCCCCTATCCGGCCAGCGTCGCCGCTTTCTCCAAAGATGGCAGGCCCTACCAGGCCGGGGAGATCCTCATCCAGACGGACCTCGCCGGCACCCTGGAACGGATCATGGGGCTGGGACGAGACGGGTTCTACCGGGGAAAGACGGCGCGGCTCCTCGCCGAAGAGATGCGCCGGGAAGGCGGTCTGATCACCGAGGAGGACCTGGCGGCATACCGAGCGGTGGAGCGGGACCCGGTACGAGGGCGGTTCCGGGGATACGACATCATCACCATGCCGCCCCCCTCCTCCGGGGGCGTGGCACTGGTACAGATGCTCAATATCCTGGAGGGCTACGACCTGGCCTCCCTGGGACACAACTCCGCCGAGACCATCCACTTTCTGGTGGAGGCCATGCGACGTGCCTACCGGGACCGGGCTCTGTACCTGGGCGACCCCGACTTCGTCACCGTTCCGGTGGAAAGACTGACCGACAAGGCCTACGCCGCCGCCCTCCGGGAAGACATCCTTCCGGCCCGAGCGTCCGTCTCGGCGATCTCGGATATCGCCCTCCCCGAGGAGAGCCCGGAGACCACGCACTATTCGGTGGTGGACGCCAGCGGCATGGCCGTCTCGGTCACCTACACCCTCGAGGCGGGGTACGGCTCCAAGATCGTGGTCCCCGGCGCCGGGTTCCTCCTGAACAACGAGATGGGGGACTTCAACGCGGAGCCCGGTCGAACCACGGAAACGGGCCTCATCGGGACGGATGCCAACCTGGCCATGCCCGAGAAGCGGATGCTCTCCTCCATGACCCCGTCCATCGTGGCGAAGGACGGCGATCTGGTCGCTGTCGTGGGTAGCCCCGGGGGCCGGACCATCATCAACACGGTCCTGCAGGTGATCCTCAACATGGCCGAGTTCGGGATGCCGGTGGACGAGGCCGTGGCGGCAGGCCGGCTGCACCACCAGTGGCTTCCGGATCGCGTGAGGATCGAAGCGGGGGCCATCGACGAGGAGACCCGGCAGGCCCTGGAGGCCATGGGATACGAGATCTCCGAGGTGAGGACCCAGGGCCGGGCCCACTCCATCATGATCGACCCGGCCACGGGCGAGCGGGTCGGCGCCCCCGATCCGAGGGACGCAGATGGGGGAGCGGCGGGTCACGATGGCTGAGGCTCACGACCCCCACCTCGAGGCTCTGGTCCACAAGACCAGCGGGCTCCAACCCCTCAGGCGGGTGCTCCACTTCGGGGCCGGGGTCGTCGTGGTGGCCGCGGTGGCAACGGGCGTGGTTTCACGACAGACCCTCGTGGGAATCCTGGCGATCCTCTTCGGTCTCTCCCTGCTCGCCGACCTGATGCGCCTGCGCTGGACCCATGCCAACCGGATGTTCTTCAGGGCGTTCGTGTCCCTGGCGTCGCCCAGGGAGGCGGGCAAGGTCGCCTCATCGACCTGGTACGTCCTCGGGGTGCTCCTTGTGTTCGGACTCTTCCCCCAGCGCATAGCCATGGCCGCCACCCTGATCCTGGCCGTGGCAGACCCGGTGGGAAATCTGGTAGGACGGTCCCTGGGGCGGCGACGCTTCGGCACCGGGACGGTTGAAGGCACCACCGCCTTGATCCTGGCGTCCTTCCTGGCAGCGCTGGTCTTCGTCCCGGTGGGGGTCGCGGCGGTCGCGGCCGTCGCGGTGGGCCTGGTGGAAACCAGGGATTGGCGCTTCGACGACAACTTGACGGTCCCCCTGGCCGCGGCCACCGTGCTATCCTTGATATACGCCCTCATGCCCTGATCGACCCCCATTCCCCGGAGCTTCGAGACCGCCTTCGCGGAATCCGGACCCGATTCCTCTCCGATTCGCTTCAGCAGGGACTCGCACGTGGCTCATCTCCCCCCAATCGTCCCACTCCTGGTCGGGCTGGTGGCGCTCGTCGGCGGGGCGGAGATCCTGGTCAGGAATGCCTCGAAGCTCGCGGGCATCTTCGGGATCAGCCCACTCATGGTGGGCCTGACGGTGGTTGCCCTGGGCACGAGTGCGCCGGAGCTCGCCATCTCGGTGAGTTCGGTCCTGGGAGGAGAGACGGGGCTCGCCCTGGGGAACGTGCTGGGGAGCAACATCCTCAACATCCTGCTCATCCTCGGAGCGGCGTCGCTGATCCGACCACTCCGCGTCTCCAGGCAACTGATCCGACTGGACGTCCCCATCATGGTCGGGGTGTCCGTAGCCGTCTTCCTCCTAGCCTCCGACGGCGCGATCTCCCGCTCCGACGGCCTCCTTCTGGTGTTCGGTGCCCTGGTCTACGTGGTCCTGCTCTTCCGGAACTCTGCCATCCACCGGAGGGAGCGCCTGGAGATGGTGGAATTGGATCCCCCCCCCCACCTCGAGCCCTCCCCCGAGGGTCGCACCGGTGTGATCGTGAGTTGGGTCCTGCCCGCGGGTTCGACCTGGCGGAAGGCGTTGATTCCGGCTCTGCGAGCGGCGTTCGTGATCCTGGGGATGGTGCTCCTGGTACAGGGGGCACGCTGGATGGTCGCTGGAGCGGTAAGTGTGGCTGTGATGTTCGGTCTCAGCCCCCTCGTCGTGGGCCTCACCATCCTCGCCACCGGGACGTCCCTGCCGGAGCTGGCGACCTCCTGTAACGCGAGCCTCCGCGGCCAGGGAGAAATCGCCGTGGGCAACGTGGTGGGTAGCAACCTCCTGAATCTGCTCGTCGTGCTGGGGGTGGCGGCCATGGTGACCCCCGCCGGCATCCCCGTGCCCAGGCCGGCCATCGCCTTCGACCTGCCCGTCATGGTGGGCGTGGCCATCGCGTGCCTCCCCATCTTCTTCACCGGATCCAAGGTATCCCGGTCCGAGGGTGCCCTGTTCCTGTTCTATTACGTCGCCTACATGACCTACCTGATCCTGAAGGGTAGCCGAGAGGGGGAATCTCTGGCCCGCCTCCTGGAAGTGGCCATGGTGGGCTACGTCCTTCCCCTGACCTTTCTCACCCTGATCGGGGTCATGGTGCGGGAACGGACGATCCGGCAGGCCCGCCAGCGTCGCTTCCAGGCTCGGAATCGGGCGGGCGTAGGCCAACCACCTCCAGAAGGGTGAGGGCGTTGGTCGAGGTCGCGGGACCGGGGCGAAGCCGGTAGTCGAACCGGATGAGGGGAGCGCCTTCCGGGGAGCGACTCACCTCTTCCTCGAAGTGGACCGGCACAGTGGCCTCTCGGAGCTCCGGCACATCCGTGAGCTCCAGGTCGTGGGTCGATACGGCACCGATGGAATCGGAGGCGATCAGCGTCCGGAGCACGGTTCGGGCCGCCACCTGACGCTCCGCGGTGTTCGTCCCGTGCAGGATCTCGTCGAGGAGGAAGAGGGTCGAGCCGACGGGCCGGGGTCGGGTCGAGGCCTCCACCACGGCTTTCAGCCGCTCGAGCTCGGCCATGAACAGGGAAGTCCCATCGGCCAGGGAGTCCTCCACCCGCATGCAGGTCGCGATGCCCAACTCGGGGAGGGAAAAGGTCTGGGCGCACACCACGCTGCCTGCCCGCGCCAGTACGGCGTTCACTCCGATGGCCCTGAGCAGGGTGCTCTTCCCCGACATATTGGAGCCCGTGACCACCAGGATGGTACCGGGAGGGCCCACGGACACGTCGTTTCTCACGCACGCCTCGGGGGGAAGGAGGGGGTGCCCCAGTCCTTCTCCATGGATGGCCGGCTCGTCGGCGAATCGCGGGAGGGTCCAGTCGGGGTTCTCGTGAGCCAGTGCGCCGAGTGCGGCGACCGCGTCCAACTCCGCGAGGCCGTCGATCCACCCAGCGACGCCGGACCCCCATCTACGACGCCAACCCTCCAGTCCTCCAGCCACGTGTAGGTCCCAGAGGAAGAGAACATTGAGTGGAAAGTGGAATTGGGAGAGCCGAACTTCGGCGAGAGCCACCCACTGGCGGAGGCGCCGCAGCCCGCGACTGGCCGCCTCCCGGTCACGTCCCAGGCTATCCCGCACCTCGCGCAATCGGGGACAGACAGGATCCAGGCTCTCGGCCTGAATCACGAGATCCAAACGGCGACTGAGGGCGGACTCTCCCACGCCCGCACCGGCGAACACCTCCGTGATCTGGACCCTCCAGCGCCGGAGCGCCCACACGGAGATCATCAGGGGGAGGAGCCACGCCGGCTGTCCGCCGGGCCGGACCAGTTCGATCGTGAGGAATACCACGGTGAAGACCGGAACCAAACGAGCAACCCAAAGGGCCGACCCAGGCAGGGAGCGCCCGTTTCGGGCCCCGGCCCATCGGACCACCGCCTCGGTGGCGTCCCCTCCCCGTTCCGGGGCCCCCCGGGCCGTGGCTGCCCAGACCTCCCTGAAACCGGGCATGGCCCCCAACTCCAGCACCGCCTCCTGTCGCGAAGGCAACGCATCCAGGGAACCTCCCTCCAGGAGCCAACCTCGAAGCCGACCCCGCCCTTGTGAGGTTCCGACCATCCCCAGGAGCTGCATGACCGAGGCGCGCCCGAACAGGTCCAGATCCCTGGCGAAAAGGTGATCGGCAGGCGGCGGCTCGACGGAATCCGGGGGTAGATCGTCCCAGCGGCGCTCCATCCGGGCAAGTCCCTCGTCGCACAACCCGGCGAGGGTTTCACACCACGCCTCGCTCCGACGACTCCGTCGGTGCAAGACGACGAGCCCCACGAACAGGATGAGGACGAGGATCCCTGTCACCGCCAACCAGAGGCCGACCCTCCCCTCGACCACGTCGGCAACCACGAGGAGGCCAGCGCCGGACATGAAGGCCAGCGAACGGCCTTGGCTCAACCCCCTGGATCGCCGGGCGTGGCTCATTCGCTCACGCTCGTAACCGGCGCGGCGCTCCCGGAATCCATCCCGGGGAGACGGACCGATGGTCATCGCTGGAGATCCCTCCACGTTCGAGTTCAGGCGACGTCCGGACGGGACCGGACGGTCCGAACAAGATAGGGGATGGGGCCGCCCCACCACTCATCGGTTGCCCCCGACGGCCACCAACCCCGATCTTGCACGCCTGACCTCCAACCCCCTCCAGGACCATGCATCGAATCAAGGGAATGACGGTTCTCATCACCGGCGCCAGCGCGGGAATCGGCGAAGCCTGCGCCCAGACCTTCGCCTCCTATGGGGCGCACCTGGTCCTCACGGCACGCCGTCTCGACCGGCTCGAGAAGCTCAAGCGCGACATCGAATTCGAGCACGACGTCAGCGTCGAGATCCGCGCCCTGGACGTGCGAATCCGTGAAGAGGTGGATCTGTTCGCCAGGGAGTTGGAGGAGTCGGGCGTGGAAATCGACGTCCTGGTGAACAACGCCGGTCTCTCCCGAGGCCTCGAGCCCGTCCACGAGGGGAACCCCCAGGGCTGGGACGAGATGATCGATACCAACGTGAAGGGCCTCCTTTACGTGACCAGGGCCATCTTGCCGGGAATGGTGCGCCGGAATCGCGGCCACGTGGTGAATATCGGGAGCATCGCCGGCCGACAGGTCTACCCCTCGGGCAACGTCTACAATGCCAGCAAGTTTGCCGTGCGCGCCCTGACCGAGGGGCTCAACCTGGACCTCCTGGGTACGAACATTCGTGTCTCCAGCATCGACCCGGGGCTGGTGGAGACCGAGTTCTCCGAGGTGCGGTTCTGGGGAGACGCGGAGCGCGCGGAAAAGGTCTACCAGGGCTACCGGCCTCTCCAGGCGGAGGACATCGCTGACGCGGTCTGCTACGTCGTGAGCGCCCCCGATCACGTGAACGTGCTCGAGATGCTCATCCTCCCCACCGACCAGCGCAACGCCTTCCTGGTGCACAAGGAACCCAAATGACCCAGAGCCGACCGGCTCGATTCGGCAACGCCCCGTGACGCAGAAACCTGCCGGCGATTACCTGATCGTCTTCACCCTCTGGCTGCTCGTCTTCGCCGCGAGCAGCCAGATCATGATCATCTCCCCCATCCTCCCCCTGATCGGTGAGGAGTTGAATATCCCCGAGGCCCTCCTCGGGACGCTGGTCTCGGCCTACTCCCTCATGGTCGGTGTGTTCGCCGTCATATCAGGTCCCATCTCCGATCGAATCGGCCGGCGACGCATTCTGATCCTGGGTAGCGGGATCATGACGGTGGCCCTGGTACTCCACTTCTTCGTGGCCGGGTACGTCTCATTCCTCGCCGTTCGAGTCGTAGCCGGCGGGGCCGGTGGGGTCTTGAGCGGCGCCGCAGTCTCCTACATCGGGGACCATTTCCCCTACAACCGGAGAGGGTGGGCCACGGGCTGGGTCATGAGCGGGTCTGCCTTCGGCCAGATCTTCGGGATCCCGGTCGGCGTCCTGCTCGCCGGGGAGTACGGGTTCAAGGCGCCGTTCTACTTCTTCGCGGTGTTCATGGCCCTGACCTTCGCGCTCCTGTTCGCCCGGGTTCCCCAGCCCCCCGTCAAGCGAAGGCTCGACCGCCTGACGGTGGGCGGCGCGGTGCGGGACTACTGGCTCATGTTCCGACGCCCCGCCATCGCCAGCGCCTCGGTGGCCTTCTTTCTCATGTTCCTGGGGGTATCGGTCTACGTGGTATACCTCCCCACCTGGCTGACCCAGGTCCACGGATTCACCCCGAATCTCATCGCCTCCCTCTTCCTGGTGGGCGGGATCGCCAACGTGTTGACCGGTCCCCAGGCGGGAAAGCTCTCGGACCTGGTGGGACGCAAGGGCATCATCCTGGTGTCATGCGTCGGCCTCTCCATCCTCATGGCCGGCACCACATGGCTCATGGTGGGGACGTGGGCGGCCTTCGTGCTCTTCTTCTTCGTCATGGTCCTGGTCGCCATGCGGATCAGTCCCTTCTCCGCCCTCCTCACCGCCCTGGTCCCCGACTCGAGAAGGGGATCCCTCATGAGCATGGCCGTAGCGCTGGGACAGGTTGGCTTCGCGGTGGGCGCGGCGGTGGCGGGACTCCTTTACCAAGACCTGGGCTACCGAAGCAATACCCTTCTTGGAGGCGCCGCGGTGCTCATGATGGGGATCCTGGTATGGGTGATGGTTCCCGAGCCCGAGGGGGAATCGGCCTGACGCGCTCCCTTCTCCGAGGCTCTGGCGCGCCTTAGCTTATCCGTTCGCCTTTCCACCCAGGGAACCCGTGAGGAGGCCCATATTGGCAACGGCCCCCCATATGGATTTCGAAAGAGACATCGTCGACATACAGGAGCAGATCGAGGTCCTCCTCGATACTGCCCGTGGAAGGGGGTTCGACGTGAGCGATGAACTCCGGGTGCTGCGGAAGAAGCTGGACGTTCTGAAGGAGGAGACGTACCGGAACCTCTCCCCTATCGAGCAGGTCCAGGTCGCGAGACACCCCCAACGGCCCTACACCCTCGATTACGTGAAGATGATCTTCACCGACTGGGTGGAACTGCATGGCGATCGCGCCTTCCGTGACGACGCTGCGGTCGTGGGAGGATGGGCCAGGCTCGCCGACCGCCCGGTCATGCTGATCGGACATCAGAAGGGCCGGGACATGAAGGCGAATCTCCTACGCAACTTCGGCATGCCCCATCCCGAGGGATACCGGAAGGCCCTCCGGCTCATGCGGCTCGCGGCCAAGTTCCACCGGCCCATCGTCACCTTCATCGACACGCCCGGTGCGTACCCCGGGATCGGCGCCGAGGAGCGAGGCCAGGCGGAGGCCATCGCCATGAATCTTCGGGAGATGGCGCGGCTGCGGACGCCGATCATTTCAGTGGTGATCGGCGAGGGAGGGTCCGGCGGGGCCCTCGCGCTGGGGCTCAGCGACCGGATCCTCATGATGGAGCACTCCATCTACTCGGTCATCTCTCCCGAGGGCTGCGCCGCCATCCTTTGGCGGTCGGCGGAGCACCGGGACAAGGCGGCCTCCGCCCTCAAGCTCACCTCCACGAACCTCAAGAGCCTGGGGGTAGCGGACGAGGTCATCCCTGAGCCGGCCGGTGGCGCACACTCGGATTGGGAATCCGCCGCGGCCGAACTACGGGAAGTCCTGGTGAAGCAACTGGACGAACTGGGCCAGGTGGATCCCGACGACCTGTTGGCGGGCCGGTGGTCCAAGTTCGAAGCCATGGGCTCCTGGACCGAGCTCCCGGCGGAAGGCTAGCTCCGCCGTGCCGGGCTTCGCCGAGGTCCGTTTCAAGGGAATCCGAAAGGACTACTTCTCCGTCCCGGGTGTCCCCCTCAGCCCCGGAGACCCGGTCATCGTGGAGGCGGACCGGGGTGAGGATCTCGGGATCGTGACCGCCCTGGGCTCCATCGCCGAGCGAAAGTGCTCGGCGTCCGGCGGCTGCTCAACCCCGTTCCCGGAACGCAAGGTGCTTCGACGTGCCGAGCCTCGGGAGGTGGAGCGTGTGCCGACGCTCCGGGAAGACGAGCACAGGGTTCGGAGAGAGACCCGCAAGCTCGTCCGTAGCCACAACCTGAAGATGAAGGTGACCGAGGCCGAGTGGCAGTTCGACAGGAACAAGCTGATCATCTACTTCACGGCCGAGCGGCGGGTGGACTTCCGGGAGCTGGTCAGGGATCTGGCCCGGGCCTTCCGGACCAGGATCGAGCTTCGGCAGATCGGCGTTCGGGACGAATCGGCATTACTCGGGGGCGTGGGGCGGTGCGGGCGCGAATTGTGCTGCTCCACCTGGCTACCCGAGCTCCGGCCCGTGAGTCTGCAACTTGCGAAGGACCAGCACCTCTCGCTCAATCCGGCCCAGATTTCCGGGTGCTGCGGGCGACTCATGTGCTGTCTCATGTACGAGCACGAGACCTACGTCGAGGCCCGGCGCAGATTCCCCAGAGAGGGGAAGTCCATTCGGACCGCCCGGGGGGAAGAGCGGGTGATGTCCGTTGACATCTGGGGAGAGGCGGTCACGCTTCGGGCCGGAGACGGGACTCGGCGTGTCGTGCCTCTCGCCGAGCTGAAGGAGGAGGTCGCGGCCGAAGGACCTGAGTTGACCCGGAAACAGGACGACTGACCCGAGCCATGCCAAAGAAGTTCTACATCACCACCGCCATCGACTACGCCAACGGCGCCCCCCACCTGGGACACGCGTTGGAGAAGATCGGTGCGGACGTGCTGGCCCGATACCACCGCTTGCTCGGCAAAGACGTCCATTTCGTGATCGGGATGGACGAGCACGGCCAGAAGGTATTTCGGAGCGCGGACGCGGCCGGCGTCTCTCCCCAGGAATGGGTAGACTCGGTAGCCGAGGACTTCCTGGACGCCTGGGAGATCCTGGACATCTCCTATGACGACTTCATCCGGACCAGTCAGGGCCGCCACCACCGGACCGTCCAGGAGATCATCCGCAGGATGACCGAACACGGCGACCTCTACCTGGGAAAGTACCGGGGCTTCTACTGCGTGGGCTGCGAGGGATATAAGACCGAGGACGAGTTGGTCCCGGGACCGCCCGGGGAATTGGCCGACACGCTTCGGTGCCCCATCCACCCTTCCCGCACCATCGAGTGGATGGAGGAGGAGAACTGGTTCTTCCGACTCTCCCGGTACCGGGACGCGGTTCTGGACCTGATCAACGACAAGCCCACGTTCATCAAGCCGGATTCCCGAAGGAATGAGATCCGCAACGTCCTGGAAGGGGGCCTCAACGACATCTCTGTCTCCCGTTCCGACATCCCCTGGGGAATCGAGTGGCCCGACGACCCGGAGCATACGGTCTACGTCTGGCTGGACGCCCTGACGAACTACCTTTCCGCGACGGGCTTCCCGGACACCCGCTACGTCCACTTGTGGCCTGCCGACATCCACGTCATCGGGAAGGACATCACCCGATTCCACTGTGTGTACTGGCCGGCATTCCTGATGTCCGCCGGGGTCATGCTGCCGGAGCAGGTGTGGGCCCACGGCTTCGTGAGCTACGGTGGCGCGAAGCTCTCCAAATCGGAGGGGGTGGATTTCGAGTTGCGCTCCGCCTGTGATCGCCACGGTCCGGAATCACTCCGCTACTACCTCATGCGCGAGGTCCCGTGGGACGGGGACGGGGACATCTCCTGGGAGCGTTTCGACGCCATCTACACGGCGGAGTTGGCCAACGACCTGGGCAACCTGGTGAGTCGGTCCCTGGCGATGATCGAGCGGTATCGAGACGGGCTGGTGCCCGAAGCCGACACGTCCGCGTGGACCGAGCGCTTCGAGGACGCCCGGGACGACTTCAAGAACCTGATGGATCGCGGCCTGATTCACCGGGCACTGGATGAGTGCGTGAAGCTCTCCGGCGACCTCAACGTCTACATCGAGGAGCGCCAGCCCTGGGCCCAGGCCAAGGATCCGGAGCAAGCCGACGGGCTGGACCTGACGCTGGCGACGCTGGCGCGGGGACTCACGGTCCTCACGACGCTCCTGTTCCCGGTGATGCCCCGGAAGATGACCGACCTCGCAACCCGGCTGGGTCTGGACGGGATTCCCCTCATCGCCCAATGCCTTCCGGTGCCTATCGCAGGGAATTCGGTAGACCGGGGAGATCCCCTCTTTCCCCGACCGGATCTGAAGGTGGTCTGAGCCCGGACCGAAGGGGGTTGATGCGACTTCATATGTTTCGTTGACACCCCACTTCAAGGCCAGGTAACTTTTTCATAGAACCCATCGGTTCTGCGGGGGCGCGATCAGCCTCCGACAGCAGCCTACCGCACCGTATCAAGAGCAACGAGCGTCTATGCCGGCTGAAAAATGGACCTTCCTCATCGTCAAGGATGAGGAGAGCCCAATCCGACAGGTCAAAGTCGCCCGGGGGACCCTGAAGGTCGGCCTGGGCGTCACGGCCGTGCTCGGACTGCTGCTCGTCACCGTCGCGGTGGGACTCATGTTCAGCGGTGTCCGCTGGCTCGAGGCCAACCGACTGGCCCAAGAGAACCACCTGCTCGAGTACGAGTTGGGGACAATGCGCAACCAGGTCGCCGACCTGGAAGGGCAACTGAGCCAGTTCGCCGATCTGGACCGGAAGATGCGCGTTCTGGCAGGCCTGGATCCCATCGATTCGGAAGTCCTGGAGGTCGGGATCGGAGGTCCCGGTTCCCTGACGCCCGAGGCGGGTCCCCTGTGGGCGGTCGACTCGACGCTCTCCAAGGAGACCTTCGCGGTTTCCTACGACCTGAACGCACTGGAGCGCCGGGCGTCTCTATTGGAATCGAGTTTCACCGAAGTGGCCGATTCCCTGGAAGCACAGAGGGATCTCCTGCTGTCCACGCCGTCCATCCTCCCAGCGGTGGGTTGGCTTTCCAGTTCGTATTCCCGGTCTCGGATGCACCCCATCCTGAACACCGCCCGTCCTCATGAGGGAATCGACATCTCGGCACCCCACGGCACGCCCATCATGGCCGCCGCCGCGGGACGCGTCCGGTTCGCCGGGCGAAAGGGAGATCTGGGGTTCACGGTGGAAATCGACCACGGCTATGGATACGTGACCCGGTACGGTCACGCGTCCAAGCTGCTCGTCCGCCGGGGGCAGACCGTCTCCCGGGGGGATCTAATCGCGCAGGTGGGCAAGACCGGCCTGAGCACCTCGACCCATCTCCACTATGAGGTGTTGGTGAACGGTAGAGCGGTCAATCCCATGAACTACGTGGTCAACGGACCCCTTCCCTGATCCGGGACCCCGCGTTCGCCCCCACCGTTGCCGGGCCACACCCGGGCGACTGACGGCGCCCCGAGGCGCCGTTTTTCTTGGGGTCCCGATTCTTGATGACGCTGGAGGCGCGTGGTACCTTCCGGCGTCTTTCCAGGAACCCGTTGATTCGGAGCAGAACATGAAGTCAGGAAGAAGCCTTGTCGCCCTTCTGGGACTCGCCACCCTCACGGCGTGCGGTCAGGCCGAACTGGTCGTGACGGCGGAGATTGAACAGCAGGCCGAGGACGGCTCCACACAGATGCGGGCTCTCTCCGACCTCGAGATCCAGGTCCTCCCCTTCGATCGCGACGCGATGTTCGATTCGCTCACTGCGGAGTTCCCGACCCCCGAGCCCCCCATCCCCGACTCTGTTCTGCAAGCTCAGGAGGAAGTCCGAACGGCGCAGGAGGAGTGGCGTTCGGCCGAGACCCGCTGGCAGGCAGGCAGGGATCGTCTCCAGGAGATCACGACGGAGATGGAAGGCATGAATCGGGGCGAAGGACGCTACGCCGCGCTCTTCCGCGAATTCAGTGACGTGGATGCCGAAGTCGCCCGCCTCGAGCGGACCATGAACTCGGCGTTCGAGCGGTTCGACGAACTCCAGAAATCGTCTCTCGCCGCCATCGAGGAAGCATGCATCGTGCAGGCGAATTGGGGCGACGACGCCTTCGCGGAGGTGGGCGACGCCATCTCGCAGCGTCTGAGCGCTACGGGCCGCGCCGTGATGTACGACACCACCGACGCCCAGGGGATCGCCACCATGGAACTCCCGGCAGGTGTGTGGTGGGTCCACAGCCGGTACGAACTGCCCTACACGGAGCTCTACTGGAACCTCCGGGTGGAGGTCGCCTCGGGTGACCCGGTGCAGGTCCGGCTGGGCCCGGACAACGCGGACGAACGGCAGAACATCTGCCGCTAGACCACAGAACGATTCCCCGACCCACGGGTCGGGTTCACGGCACCTCAGGTTCGCCAGGACCTGGGGTGCTTCATTGTCGGCGTTCCAGGCCTGACCGCCGTGGCGGCGGAATTGCCTAAGCGGGCTCCGGGAAAGAGATTCCCAGTGGCCCGAGGGCCAGTCCCCGACCGGTTCCCACCTGACTCCCGATGAGCGACCACCTACCCGTCCCCCCACCGACCCCACGGCTCGAGATCGACGACGATCGGGTCGGCTGGATCATTTTCGACGACCCGGACCGATCGCTGAACGTCTTCACCGAGCAGGCCATGGACGGCCTCTCGAGCGTTCTGGACGAGGTCGGCGGGATCGCCGGCCAGGGCCGACTGACGGCCGTGGTCATGTGGAGCGGGAAGACCGATTCCTTCTTCGCCGGTGCCGATGTCTCGGCCATCGCGGCGGTGGAGGATCCGGAGGAAGGGGCGGAGGCTTCTCGCCGGGGACAGGAGGTGTTCTCGAAGGTCTCGGGGATCGCCGTGCCCACTATCGCCGCGGTCCACGGCGTCTGCCTGGGTGGCGGCCTGGAGCTGGCCCTCTCCTGCGATTTTCGGGTCGTCTCCGATCATGCCAAGACTCAGTTGGGCCTGCCCGAGGTCTTGCTGGGCATCCTCCCCGCTTGGGGCGGAACCACCCGTCTTCCGGGGGTAGTCGGCCTCCAGAAGGCCTTGGACATGATCCTCACGGGGAGGAACCTGGAGGCCCGGGCGGCTCTGAAATCCGGGTTGGCGGACGCGGTCCTGCCCTGGGCGCTCTTCCGGGAGAAGGTGGCCGACTTCGCCCGGGCCCGGGCGGAGGCCCAGCCCCTCCCACGGCCCAAGCGTGGGGTCCGGGACCGTGTCCTGGACGGAACGAGGCCGGGTCGGCGCCTGGTACTCCGTCAGGCCCGGAAGCAGGTGACCCGGAAGACCGGGGGACACTACCCCGCCCCGCTCAAGGTCCTCGAGGTGGTGTCCGCTTCGCTGGGGAAGCCTCTCTCCCACGGGTTCGAACTCGAGGCCCGCGCCGCCGGGGAACTGATCGCTGGCTCGGTATCCAAGAACCTCATCCACGTGTTTCATCTTCGGGAGGCCGCCCGGAAGGGATCCGGAGTGGAGTCGGACGCCGAGCCGGCCCCGGTGAACCGGATGGGCGTGGTGGGCGCCGGGGTAATGGGCGGCGGGATCGCCCAACTGGCGGCCCACAGGGGGATCGAGGTCCGCTTGAAGGACATCCGGCACGAGGCGGTGACCGGAGCCCTTCAGCACGCCAAGGGGCTGTTCGACGGCCTCGTGCGCCGGAGGCGACTGACCCCCCGGAAGGCCGAGCAGAGGATGGAGCGGATCTCGGGCGGTCTGGACTGGGCTGGCTTCCAGGCCGCAGACCTGGTGGTGGAAGCCGTGGTGGAGCGACTGGAGGTCAAGCGGGCAGTCCTGGCGGAAATGGAGGGCGTGACCCGGGAGGACGCCGTCCTCGCCAGCAACACGTCGACCCTCTCCATAGACGCCATGTCCGAAGCCCTGGCCCGCCGGGACCGCTTCTGCGGCATGCACTTCTTCAATCCGGTCCACAAGATGCCCCTGGTGGAGGTGATCCGTGGGAAGCGGACCAACGATCGCACCGTGGCGACGGTCTACGCCCTGGCCCTGAAGATGGGCAAGGTGCCGGTCGTGGTGGGCGACGGCCCGGGGTTCCTCGTGAACAGGATCCTCGGCCCCTATCTGAACGAAGCCGCGTACCTGTTGGGCGAGGGTGCAGCCATCGAGGAGATCGACGGGGCGGCGTTGGACTTCGGGATGCCCATGGGGCCGCTCCGACTCATCGACGAGATCGGCATCGACGTGGCCGGACACGCTGGTGCCGTGCTGCAGGAGGCATTCGGCGATCGGATGGCGCCGGCGGCGCCCCTGGTGAAGCTGGGGGAGACGGGCCGGCTCGGCCGGAAGGGGGGAAGCGGTTTCTACGTCTACGAGAAGGACCGGGCTCGGGGGCCGGACACCTCCATCTACAGCCTCCTCGCACCGACGGTGCCGGCCTCCCGGGTAAGCGTGGACCGCAAGGAGATCCGGGCCCGGCTGGTCCTCAGCATGGTCAACGAGGCGGCCCTGGTCCTGGCAGACGGGATCGTGCCCCGGGCCGAGGACGTGGACCTGGCCATGATCATGGGCACCGGATTCCCCCCATTCCGGGGCGGGCTGCTCCGCTATGCGGACCACGTCCACCCACGAGTCCTGGTGGAGCGTCTCAGAGCCTACCGTGCCCAACTCGGACCCCGTTTCGAGCCGGCGCCGCTGTTGGCCCATCTGGCCGAGAACGGAGGGACCTTCTACCAGGCGTCCCATGACTGAGACCGGTCCACCACTCCCTGCGGCCGGTTTCGTTCCGGCAGCCGGGCTGTCGTCCCGTATGGGCTCACCGAAGGCGCTCCTCCCACTGGACGGCGTCCCGTTCCTGGTCCGGACCGTTCGCGCTCTCCGTAGGGGTGGGTGCAGCCCGGTCATCGTCTCCGTACGGGACCCGGGAGACGAAATCGGACTGCTGGCGCTGTCCGAAGCGGATCGAGTGGTCGTGCCATCGGACCCGGAACGCGGTCCCATCGCAGGACTGCAGGCCGCGCTGCCCCACCTCGGTCCGGACCGAGCGGGCATGGTGGTGCTGCCAGTCGACCATCCCCTGGTCCGGGCCGAGACCGTGAGCGCCCTGCTGGAGGCCGGGCGGGCGGCGCCCGAGTCCCTCATTCTCCAGCCGACCTGCGGTGGACGCTCCGGACACCCCGTGTTGTTCCGCGCGGAGGTCTTCCCCGAACTCATGGAGGAGGATCTGGAGGAAGGCGCCCGGACGGTGGTCCGCCGGGACCCGGAGCGGGTAAGGAGGATCGAGGTCGGGGATCCTGGAATCCTGGCCAATCTGGACACACCGGAGGACGTGACCCGTCACGCCGGAGCGCCGCCCCTCACCGCCAAGAGGGCGGCGGCGGCGATCCTGGAGCGGACCGCTGCGGGCGACACCGTGGCCCTTCTCCAGACCTTGGCTCCCGGCGAGGCCACGGCGGCTGGGGCTGGGGCCGGGGCCGGGGCCGGGGCCGGGGCCGGCAGGATGCTCGTTTACGGCCCCGGAGCCGAAGGGGCGGTCCTGGGCTCCTTGGGATCATCGGCCCTGGATGAGGAGGGCATCGCCGCCGCACAGGTTGCGGTCCGAGAGCCTGCCCCCTCCCCGGGATCCATCGGGCTGCCCGGCCCGGGGGGCAAGGAGATCCGGGTGTTCATCGAGATCCACCATCCCGCCGACGGCATGGTCGTCGTGGGTGCAGGGCACATCGCTCAACCCCTCGCCCGGATGGGCGCACTGCTGGGGATGGAGGTCACGATCCTGGACGACCGGCCCGAGTGGGCGCGGCGGGACCGGTTTCCCGACGCTTCCAAGGTCCTGCAGGTGGACTTCGACGATCCGTTTCGGGACACCACGATCCACCCGCGATCCCACGTCGTTCTCGTGACCCGGGGCCACCGGTACGACTACGAGTGCCTCGTTCGCCTGCTGCGTATGGACCCGCCACCGGCCTACATCGGCATGATCGGGAGCCGGAGGAGGGTGAGAGCCACCTTCGCTCAACTCGGCGCGGACGGATTCGGCCCCGACGTGGCGGCCCGGGTCTGGGCGCCGATCGGCCTGGACATTGGGGCCCAGACCCCCACCGAGATCGCCGTCGCCGTGGCCGGGGAGATCATTCTGGCCCGCCGCGGGGGAACCGGGACGCCCCTCCGAGATCGAGAGCGGGTCGCGGATCGGTTCATGGCCTCCGACGCGGAGAGAGTCGGCTCCGGGGATGGGGAGGGCTCATGACGACCCGGGACATGGGTGCGCGCGACGTCCTGAAGGCCTTGGCCGGCCTGCCGGAAGGAGTCGTCGGCGCGCTGGCCACGGTCGTCAGGACCACCGGCTCCACTCCTCGGAAGGCCGGCACGAGGATGTTGATCCTCACGGAAGAGGAGAGGTTGGTCGGAACGGTAGGCGGCGGGTGCGGGGAAGCCGAGGTCATCACCGCCGCCTCCGAGGTAGTGGAGCGCGGGCTTCCACTTCTCCTGGAGGTGGACCTCACGGAAGACATCACGACCTGGAGTCCGGCGGTCTGCGGCGGCGTCATGGAGGTCCTCATCGAGCCGCTGGGCTCATGATGGCCCTCGGATCCTTCGTACGGATCCACTACCTGAGGCCGCCGGACCGGAAGACCGTCTTCACCCAACGACTCATCGCCCGAGACCAGGGCGCCCTGGTGACCCTAGCCAGGGATCTGTCCTTCGACCCACCCCTGGAGATCGGAGGGACGGTGGCCCTGGAAGAGGGCTCCGTGGCCATCTGGTTCACGTTCCCCGGACGCTGGTACGACGTGGGGCTCTTCCACCGTGCCGACGGATCCAGGACCGGGATCTACGGGAACGTCCTCACCCCACCGGTTATCCACCAGGACGGACGGTGGGACACCACCGATCTCTACCTGGACCTATGGATCCCGTCGGGGGGACGTCCCTTCCTGCTGGACCAGGACGAGTTGGACCAGGCCGTGGCCGCCACGGCCGTCGAACCGGAGCTGGCCGCCCGGGCCACCGAAGAGGGGGAGCGGCTCCTCCACGGAGCCGTGAACGGCACATGGCCTCCGCCCATGGTCGCACGTTGGAGCCTGGAGCGGGCGTTGGAGGAGGAGCGTCGCCTGCTCGCGGGCGGTGCGCCCGGGACGCTTCAGTAGATCCCGACCTCCCTCTGCAACCACCGGATGTAGGACACGATCCGTCCCACATCTGCCGGGCTTACGCCGGGAAGGGCCTCCTTGTCACCGAAGTCCCAGTGGTGGGCGTCAACCCCGGTCCGCACGGCCAGCAGGAAGGCCGCGTCGGGATGTTGAGTCGGCTGGTAGATGGGATGGAGCAGGGGTGGCCCACTCTCTGTACCCAGGCCGTCCTCCCCGTGGCAGCGGGCGCAGTCGCGCTGATATGCGGCGTCGCCCTCGGCGTGCTCGGCCGGGATCTCCGTAATCGCGGCGCGAGCCGCCACCACCTCGGGATCCACCTCCAGGGACGGACCGTCCGAGATGCACGCGGTGAGGAGAAGGACTCCCAATGCGGCGAGAACCCTGGTCACCGATCAGCCCTTACGATAGGCGGCACAGAGCCGTCCGCCGTCCACGTGGAGACGCTTCAGAACCTCGGGCTCTTCCAGGAGGCAATCGATGAGGCGGTCGTATCCCTCCAGAATCCCCGCCGGAAGCTCCACGTCCTCGCTGTGGTACCGCCCTTCGTCCACGAACAGGAGCTGGATCTCGACCCGCCCCTTCTTGCCGTCGCTCATTTTGCTCTCCGAAGCCGACCGATTTCGGCGAAGGATAGGAAGAAGATGATGGTCATCAGGATCGCCGACGAAACGCACCACTGGCACCAGGCATGGATGACGAAGGCCTCGAGGTACGTGAGGTAGACGCTGAACCCGAAGCCCACGAAGGCCAGGACGATGATCCCCCAGGCGATGGAGGGTGCCTCGGCCCACCGGAGCTGGAGCCCTGCCAGACTCAGCGTGAATAGAAGGACGTACCCCACCAGGCCGAAGGCGGACACCGGGATCCCTCCCATGCGAGAGTAGGCGCTCGCCTCCACCGCAGCACAGTCGCCGAGTCCGCAGATAACCGGCCCCATGAGCCCCACGCTGTGGGCCAACATGTAGAGCGCGATGAAGAGGCCGATCAGGGACAGGACCGAGACCCACATTCGACTCTTGCTCGGCTGGAACTCCTCAGACGACATGGGACCCTCCGGTTGGCATCGTCACGAGCGAGTGATGCGGACGCGCCGGTTCAGCAGTTGGCGTCGGCTCGTCAGTTGGCGTCGGATCCCACCTGGGCCAACGCCTCCTCCAGCGCCTCGGAAACCGTCCCAAAGTCGAACGTACGGATGCGCGTCCCCATCCCGCCCTGGCTCACCATGAGGGTGGGAGTGCCGCCGACCCGGAGTTGCTCGGCGAGCTTCATCTGGGCGGTGATCAGCTTAGCATGGCGGTCGCTGTTGAGGCAGGTCTCGAACTCCCCCTCCTCCAGGCCCACGTCACTGGCCATTCGGACGAAGTCGCCCGTGGGATCGCCGGCCGGGGACCAGCGACCCTGGGTTTCGAACAGCCTGTCGTGGTATTCCCAGAAGCGCCCCTGATCCTCGGCGCACCGCGCCGCCCTGGCAGCCAGGAAGGCGTGGGGGTGGATTGAGATGAGGGGAAAGTCGTAGAACGCCAGCTTGACCTTGCCGTTATCGATGTACCCCTGCTCCACCAGGTTCCCGTGCTGACGGGCATAGACGGCACAGGCGGGGCACTGGAAATCGGCGAACTCGAAGAGGGTGATGGCGGCATCCGGGTTCCCCTTCATGACCGGGCGAGCCAGGGCCATCAATTCGCTGGGATCGTCCATGAGCTCTCCCAGGTCGACCGGCTCGGTCGCGGCCTGACTGGCCACGCCACTCCCCACTTGGTACCCCACGATCCCGAGGCCCAATACCGCGACCGCTCCGAGGATCCAATAGAACTTCGACATGCAGTGCGTCCCTTTCAGCCCTGCCGATCCAAGGACCGGCTCAACGTGACTCCCACCGCCGAACCCCTCGATCGGCGGCGCCCCACCAGAGAACTCCAAACTTGGCCAGATTCCCCGATGGGGTCCAGCGCATCCCGCGGTACCTCGCGTCCATCCAGGTCCGCTGCCGGCCCCGTAGCCGGCCCGGCGGCCTTACTCCAGGATCCACTCCACGACCCGATCCGTGTCCGACAGATCCTCCAGAACCAGGTCCGCGCCGGCAGACTGGAGAGCGTCGACCTCGAACCGCCCTGTGGCGACTGCTAGGGTTCGGGTACCCGCGAACTGACCGCAGGCCACGTCTCGAGGCGTGTCTCCGACGATGACGACCCGTTCCGGAGCGAACCGACGCCCCCAGACCTTTTCAGCACGCATCATCGCGATGCCGGGAAGGTCGTCCCGATGCTCCGAATCGCAACCGAACGCCCCCACCAACTCCCCGTTGATGGGGAAGCGGCGATGGAGGTCCGCGGATCCCAGCTTCAGCCTGGCCCCGTCCAGGATGTTACCGGTCACCAGGCCCCGGCCGATCTCCACGAGCCCGTCCAGGACGTCCAGAAGCTCCACCACTCCGGGCAGAATCTCCACGGGGAGATCGGGCAGCCTACGTCCCAGACCAGCCAGGTAGAGGTCCCAGAGCTGAGGGAGCCCGGCGTTCACCTCCGCATGGGATCTGCCTACGCCCAGCAGGAGTTCCCGGGCGATCTGGGGATCTGTCTTGCCCGAGAAGGAGACCTGATCCACGGCCCCCCGGGTCCCGTAGGTGGCCTCCATTGCCGAATGGAAGGCGTCCTTGGCGGGCCCACCCTGGACCAGGGTACCATCGATGTCGAACAGGACCAGGGTATTCACGCCGAGACAGCTCCGAGAATCGAATGTTCCAGGGCATCTCTTGCCGCGATGCCCAGCGCCATCACAATACGGGAATCGACCGGCCCCGGTTCCCCTTCCAGGTTCCCGGTGGACAGGGCGAAGAGGACATCTCCGTCAAAGGGGGTGTGTACCGGGACGATGGTCCGGGCGAACGCGGTGGAGGCCAACCGGGCCAGTCGGGCCAGGTCTGCCTTCCCCAGTGGAGCGTCGGTGGCCACCACGGCCAGCGTGGTGTTCGCGCCCGGAAGCGGGCCGCCTCCACCCCCGGGTGTTGGGCCGTCTTTCAGCCCGTCGAGGAGGAGGGTCTCAGAGTCCATCCACGCTCCGTCCTCGCCCCGGGGGCCTGCGACCACTGCCCCGTCGGGCCCAAGCACAGCACCAACGCAGTTGACGACGGCCATGGCCCCCACGGTCCACCGCCCGGCGGCGACGGTGGCGGTTCCCAACCCACCCGGAACGGCGAGGGCAGGACCGCCCATCTTGCCCACCGTGGCCCCGGCACCGGCGCCGACCCGGCCCGTGGCGACGGGCTCACTCGGCCCCGCGCTCATGGCGGCCTCGCAGGCGGCGCGGCCCTCCCGACGGCCGGGCCGCGCCCGGTCCTCACCCAGGTCGAAGATCACCGCAGCGGGAACGATGGGCACACGGGCGACCCCGGCGTCGAACCCTTGCCCCCGAGTCTCCAGCCACTCGACGACTCCCTCCGCCGCCGCGAGCCCGAACGCCGAGCCCCCGGAGAGGAGGATTGCATCCACGACGCTCACCAGGTGGGTCGATTCCAGGGTACCCAACTCCCGGGTTCCAGTGGCAAGGCCGCGCACTTCCACCACCCCCCGGAATGGCCCGAGAATGACGGTGCAGCCGCTCTCGCCGCCGGCAACTTCGGCATGGCCCACCGTCACACCGGGGACGGCGCTCAGGGTTTGGTTGGATGAAGGGTTCATGACCAGTGGGTCGCTCCAGAAGCGCCCGGAATACCAGGCGACGCCGGGAACCTCAGAGCTGGGGGAGGAGCGAGGGATCCAGATTCCCTCCGGAAATCATGGCCCCCACCCTCCCGCCCGCCACATCCACAGCGCCGGACCGGAGAGCCGCCACCGTGGCCGCGCCGGAGAACTCGACCACCAGCTTCTGCTCCCTCAGCAGGAAGGACGTCGCGTCGCGGATGGCCTCGTCCCCCACGGTCACCACGTCGTCCATGAGGTCTCGGATGTGCAGGAACGTGAGATGCCCCGCTTGGATCGGCGCCAGCCCGTCGGCGATGGTGTCGATACCCGGAAGTGGAACAGGATGACCGGCGTCCAGGGCGGCTCTCATGGACGCGGCCCCCTCCGGCTCCACCCCGATGAGTCGACAATCGGGGTTCAAAGCCCGCAGGGCCACGGCGGTTCCCGAGGCCAGGCCCCCGCCCCCGATGCAGCACACCCAGGTGTCCATCTGCGGGAAGTCCTCGTGGACCTCGAGCCCCGCGGTGCCCTGCCCCGCGATGATGACCGTGTCGTCGAAGGGGGGGATCATGGAGAGGCCTTGGGCTTCGGCGATGGCCTCGGCCCTGGCCTTCCGGTGCAGGGAGGTGGTGCCCTCGAGAATCACCTCGGCTCCCCATCGTGCGGTGCCCTCACGCTTCACCGCCGGCGCGGTCGTGGGCATGACGACCACGGCCCGAACGCCGAACTCAGCGGCACAATAGGCCACCGCCTGGGCGTGGTTGCCCGACGAGTACGTGATGATCCCCCGGTCCCGCTCAGACGGATCGAGACGGGAGATGTAGTTGTAGGCGCCCCGGATCTTGAAAGACCCCGGCGGCTGGAAATTCTCACACTTGAGTCGGACGTCGGCCTCCAACTCCCGGGTCAGATGTGCGGACGGAAGAAGGGGCGTTCGAATGGCGACCCCGGCCACACGCTCAGCCGCCTCGCGGACGGCGTCCAGAGATACCAGGTCAGCCTTCGTCTTCACTGTGCTCATCGAATTCCCCTTCGGCGTCCTCGCTTCGGGTCTCCACCACCCCGGCCTCGTCCGCACCCGGGGCCGCATCCTCGGCGTCGAACGCTTCGCCCGTCTCCTCCTCGGGATCCTCGGGGATGATCCGGGCCACGTCCACGACGGAGTCTCCCTTGTCCAGGTTGACGAGTCGCACGCCCTGGGTTGCCCGCCCGATCACACGGATCTGGTTGGCTGGCTGCCGGTTCACCACCCCCTTGCGGGTGATCAGGACGATCTCGTCCCGGTCACTCACGGACTTGACCCCGACCACCTTCCCCGTCTTGGGTGTGGTCTTGATGTTGATCACGCCCTGGCCACCCCGGCCCTGGAGGCGGTAGGCATCGAACTCGGTACGCTTGCCCATCCCGCCCTCGGTCACCACCAGCAACCGGGTGTTGTCCCTGCTCGGGACCACCATGGCCACCACCACGTCGTCCTTCTTCAAGGCGATACCGCGAACGCCTTCAGTGGCCCGCCCGATGGCCCGAGCGTCGGACTCCCGGAACCGGATCGCCATTCCGTTCCGGGTCGCGAGAATAACCTCGTCGCCCTCCCGGGTGAGTTGGACGTCGATCAGTTCGTCGCCCTCCCGGATGTTGATGGCGTTGAGACCGACGCTGCGGACGTTGGAATAGGCGGCCAGGACGGTCTTCTTCACCACGCCGCGCTTGGTGGCGAACATCAGGTACTGGTCTTCGGCGAATTCGCGGATGGGGACGACGGCGGCGATCTCGTCCCCAGGGTCCAACTCCCGGAGGTTCACGATGGGCTTGCCCCTGGAGTGCCGGCCGCCCTGAGGGACCTCCCACACCTTGATCCAGTGACACTGCCCCATCCGGGTGAAAACCATCAGGTAGTCGTGGGTCGAGGCGAGCCAAAGACCTTCCAGCCAATCCTCGTCCTTGGTTCCCATCCCCTGGAGTCCACGCCCCCCGCGACGCTGAGCCCGGTACGTGTCCACCGGAATGCGCTTCACGTATCCCTGGTGGGTCAAGGTGATCACCATCTCCTCGTCGGGGATCAGATCCTCGATGGAGAAGTGGGTGGAGTCGATATCCAGAATCTCGGTGCGCCGGGGGTTCCCGTACTTCTCCGCCACCGCGGCGAGCTCGTCGATCACGATCTCCATCCGGACTTCCCGACTGCCGAGGATCCGCTGCAACTCGGAGATCTTTCCCCTGACCTCGGCCAGCTCGGACTCCAGCTTCTCCATCTCCAGCCCCGTGAGCCGGGCGAGCCGCATGTCCAGGATCGCCTTCGCCTGGAGCTCGGAGAGATCGAACTGTTCCCGGAGGCGCTCAGACGCCATCACGGTGTCCCTGGACCCACGGATCACCTTGATCACCTCGTCGATGTTGTCGACGGCGATCTTGAGGCCCTCCAGGATGTGCTCCCTCGCCTGGGCCTGAGCCAGATCGTACTCGCTCCTGCGCACCACCACCTCGTGGCGATGGTCGATGAAGTGGAGGAGCATCTGCCGAAGGGACATGACCTTCGGCTCGCCGTCCACGAGGGCCAGGAGGATCGTTCCGAACGTCGACTGGAGCTGGGTGTGCTTGTAGAGCTGGTTGAGCACCACCTGGGGGATGGCGTCCCGCTTCAGCTCCACCACGACCCGCATGCCGTCCCGGTCGGACTCGTCCCGGAGGTCTCGGATGTCGGTGATCTTCTTGTCCCGGACGAGCTGTGCGATCTGCTCGATGGTCCGGGCCTTGTTCACCATGAACGGGATCTCGGTGATGATGATCCGCTCGCCGCCGGTCTCCGTCTCCTCGAACTCCGCCTTCGCCCGCATGACCACCCGTCCACGACCGGTACGGTAGGCGTCCCGGATTCCGTCCTTGCCGCAGATGTATCCGCCCGTGGGGAAGTCCGGACCCACCACGATCTGCTCGAGGGCTTCCTGGCTGAGGTCCGGATCCCGGATGAGCTGGATCAGTGCCTGCGTGACCTCTTCCAGGTTGTGGGGCGGGATGTTCGTCGCCATTCCGACGGCGATCCCGGAGCTTCCGTTGATCAGGAGATTCGGAATCCGGGCGGGAAGGACGGTGGGCTCCTCAAGCCGTCCGTCGAAGTTGGGGATGAAATCGACGGTCTCCTTGTCGATGTCCTCCAGCATCTCCATGGCCAGCCGGGTTAGCCGAGCTTCGGTGTACCGGTAGGCCGCCGCCGAGTCCCCGTCGATGGACCCAAAGTTCCCCTGTCCGTCCACCAACGGGAAACGGAGGGAGAAGTCCTGAACCATCCGGACCATGGAGTCGTAGACAGCCGAGTCGCCGTGGGGGTGGTACTTACCCAGCACCTCACCGACCACCGTCGCACTCTTCTTGTACGGGCGGCCCGGGCTGAGCCCCAGATCGCTCATGGCGTACAGGATCCGGCGGTGGACGGGCTTGAGACCGTCCCGAACATCGGGCAGCGCCCGCTGGACGATCACGCTCATCGAATAGTCGATGAACGACTCCCGCATCTCGTCCTCGAGAAGTCTGGGAAGAACCCTCTCCCGACCCTGCTCTCCGTTCTGCGACTCCATCTACGCTTCCCATCCAAGGTTGCGCCGCCGGGAGGTTCCGACGACGAAGGCGGGTCCAGAAAATCCGCCGGTTCGCACCCCTATGATCCCGGCCCTCGACAACACGTTTCCACACCGGCGCTCGTTCGGAGCCGGAGGGCGACGGCGGGTACCGGGTTGAGGGGTAGACGAGCCCGGAGAAAGGTCATCCGATCAGACTGTGCAAGGGACACTCCCCGAAAGGCGGTCCGGCGCTCGAAAGCCGTTGAAAACTAACGAGAAACGGGGCTTCAAGCCACCATCCAGAGGTCCCGCCCCTCCACCCATCCGGCGGCCCCGAACAGGGCCCGGATTTCAGCCCTGGCACCGACCTGTCCCACGGCTCCCAGGACCACGGGACCGGAGCCATCCGAACGGGGGGGCGGCGCCTGCTCCGGGCCCAGGACCGGGGCGCCGTGGATGGTCTGGCCGATCTTGCGGGGGCTCAGGTCCACGAACGCCGCCACCGACGTCCCGGCGTCCATCAGGGCCCGGGCCATGGCCTTTCCAACCGGCCCCGCCCCGCAGAGCACCACCTCCCGAGAGGCGCCACCCTCCAGGAGCAGGGGGCCCTTTCGGAGGTGGTGGATCTTGCACGCCCGGAATGCGTCGGGGGCGTATCGCTCGTCCGTCCGGGACAGCCGCCGCGGTCCGTCCCGCCAGCGGAGCAGAACCTCGGGGACCCGCCCGAACCGGCCTCCTGCCCTCCAGAGACGGAGGACGAGGTCGTAGTCCTCGGGCCATCCCCGATCCCGATAGCCTCCAGCGTTCTCCAAGGCCTCCGCCCTGAGCAGGAAGGTGGGATGAGCCAGGGGACACTCGACGAACAGCTCCCTTTCGATGTCCCGGTGGTCGTGGGTCGAATTGAGCCAGGACTCGTACCGACGAGCGCCGTCCTTGACTCCCCGCCGGGGGAAGTACTCCACCTGAGTGCCACAAAGGACCACGTCGGGAGCGGCATCCATCAGCCTGACCTGCTTGGCCAGGCGCTCCGGGTGGGAAACATCGTCCGCGTCCATGCGGGCCAGGAGCTCCCCCCTGGCCCTGCTCCGGGCCGTCTCGAGGGCCGGGACGATCCCTCGCGGTTCGGTGGAGATCGTCGTCACCCGGGGGTCGGCCTCGCCCAGAGCACGCAGGATCTCCCCGGTTCGGTCCCGGGACCCGTCGTCGACGGCGATGAGCTCCAGGGGCCGGTAGGTCTGAGCAAGGATCGACCGAACTGCCTGCTCCAGATGGGCCTCGCCGTCCCGAACCGGGAGGAGGACCGAAACCCGGGGGAATCCCTCTTCCGCGCCGCCAGTCACGTTCAGTCCGGTCCCCCCGACCCGACCCCTTCCTCCACCAACTCCAGCCGAAGGGACTGGCCGACGATCTCCGAGGACAGGGGGACGTGGAGGCCATGGGCCCTCATGTGCAGCCGCTGCCGAAGCCCCCCGGTGACCACCTCGACCACCACCGTGGCCTCCTCACCACGGGGCCCGAACTCGGTGCCCGTTCCCAGTACCACCACGTCGGCGATCTGTCCCTGTCCCGTCCCGGGATCCAGGAACGGGAGGCGAATGTGGTCGCCCACGTTCAACTCCATCCTCCAGAGGGCAAGTTCCAGCAGCTCCCCGACCAGAACGCCAGGAGGAGCGTCACCCTCGATGACCCGGCTGACTCCCTCCTGCCGGCTCTCCCACCGCCCCCGTACCAGGCTCCCGTCCCTCACCAGCTCGGTCTCCACGTCGTCCGTCCCTCCCCGGAGCTTGAGGCTGGCCTCCACCATCTCCATGGTGACCGGGTCGAAGCGGACCGATGCATCCTGGACCAGCCCAGCCGCCTCCAGCACGGTCCGAACGGTCATAGCCGCCCCGTCCTCCTCCCTGTGGAGCACACGGAGCATCTCGCCCTGGTCACGCCCCTGGATCAGGACTCGGTAGCGCCACCGTCCGGGCGCGAGGTCCACTGCCGCCGCCGGACTCGGACCGATTCCCATCCCGAAGCCGGTCGGCAGGGGGCGATCCCCGTTGGCCACGGTGCCGGCCTCCACGTCCGAAACGGTCACCGGACCGAAGGACTGGAGCAGGGGCGTCAGGACCGTCGCATCACCGGCGACGACCACCTGGACGGAGTCCCCATGGACCCAGTTGGCCATGGCGTCGCGCACGTCGTAGGCGTCGAGGGTACCGAGCCAATCCCCAAACGCCCCGTCGGGATCGGTTCCCAGTCCGACCGAATAGTAGGCACCCAGCCGAGCGACCCTCTCGATGGTCGACCGATCCTCCCGCAAGGTCTCCAGGAGCCGGGTCCGAACGGCGTCGATGCGATCGGAAGGGTAGAGGGCGCGTCCAGCGCGCGCCGCGGTCTCCAGGACGGTCTGCAGGGCCCGATCCGCCTCGGCGATGGGAACCTGCACCTGAAACCGGAGAAACCCGGCCAGGCGCTGGCGGGTCACTCCGCCCACCGACGGGACCGGGCCCAGGCTACCCTGAAACGACTCCCAGCGCCTGAACGTGCGAGCGTTTTCCAGGGCAGCCAACTCCACGCCCGTAGTGAGCGCCGCCCACTCTCGGGGAGGGATGGAGGGCAAAGCCTGTCCTACGTGGATGGAGGCACGGGCCGCCCCCGGAACGTCCACGATGTGCACCGGAACGCCCCCCGAAGGAAGGGTCGAGTCAGCCGAGTCGGTGGGTCCATCCGCCATACCGGCCTCCCCCGGGCCGGACTCGGCACCCTCGGCACCTTCGTGACCCTCGGACGGCGACGGAGCCCGACCCCGCCATCGGGACAGCACGGCCTCCAACTCGGTCCTCGTGGCCTCCGAGCCTCCGACTCCCCCTACCACCAGAAGTGCCCCAGCGGGCGCTACGTACCTGCGCTGGAACGACACCATGGCCTCCCGATCCACATTCGCGATGGTGGCCGGCGTCTCGAGTACCCCGTAGGGGTGGTCGGGGAATACCCGCTGCGTAAGGCTTCTCGCGGACACCGCCTCCGGGGAGAGGAGGCGACTCTGGAGGGCGGCCCGCACCCGGGTGCGCTCCATCTCCAGGGCGTCCTGAGCCAGGGCGGGTTCAGACAGAACCCGGAGCAGCCCCTCGGTGATGGGGACGATGGAGTCGGGAGGGGCCAGGACCCGGAGAGCGATTCGATCCGGCTCCGCCCAGCCCAGTACGACGGCCCCGGCCCCCACTTCCACCTCGGCAGCCAGCACCCCGGCGAGGACCGACGCCAGGCCTGCATGGCTCGCCGGCTCCAACGCCGATCCGGCCCGGAGAACCAGCTCCGCCACCGCCTGGTCTTCGACCTCGCCGTCCAAAACGATCAGGCGAGGTGTCTCCTGCCCGGCGGCGCCCGCGGCGAGGGCCAGGGCCAGGCCCAGGGCCGGGGTCACGCACCCGCTGGAGGACCATCTCACGGACTCTCACCTCCCACCCCGGCTGGAGCCAGAAGAGGGCGGAGGAAATGCCCGGTGACACTCTCAGGTACCGAAGCCACGTCCTCGGGTCGGCCCATGGCCACCAACCGACCACCGTGGACGCCTGCCCCCGGGCCCAGATCCACGACCCAATCGGCGGTCTTGATCACGTCCAGGTTGTGCTCGATCACCACCACCGTGTTCCCCTGGTCCAGGAGACGCCCCAGAACCCGGAGGAGCTTCTTCACGTCCCCGCCCGAGAGTCCGGTGGTGGGCTCGTCGAGGAGGTACAGCTTCCTCCCCTTCTTCTTTCCCGATCCCACCAATTCCCGAGCGATCTTGAGCCGCTGTGCCTCTCCACCCGACAAGCTCGGGGCCGGCTGTCCCAGGCGCAGATATCCAAGTCCCACCTGTTGCAGCTGCCAGAGGATCTTGCCCAGTCGATCGTGCCGCTGGAAGAAGCGGATCGCCTCGTCCACGGTGAGCTCCAGGACCTGCGCGATGTTCTTTCCGCGGAACTCCACCTCCAGGACCGCAGGGCTGAACCGGGTTCCACGGCAGACATCGCAAGGCACGTAGACGTCGGCCATGAAGACCATTTCGACCTGGACCCGTCCCGCTCCCTTGCAGGCGGGGCAGCGCCCGCCGTCCACGTTGAAGGAGAAGCTCCGAGCGGTCAGCCCGTTCTGGCGTGCAGGAGGCTGGGAGGCGAAGACCTTCCGGATCTCGTCGTAGGCCTTGATGTAGGTGACCGGGTTCGAACGAGGCGTCCGGCCGATGGGCGATTGGTCTACCAGCACGACACCCTCCAGCAGTTCGGCGCCATCCAACACCGTGAATCCGCCCACCGACTCCCCCAGGTGTTGTTTGGCCGAGGTGTCTCCGCCGGAGAGCTTCTGCTCGAGGGCCCGGTAGAACACGTCGTGCACGAGGGTGCTCTTCCCTGAGCCCGAAACACCGGTGACCACGGTCAGAGCCTCGAGGGGAACTTCGAAATCCACCTCGCGCACGTTATGCAGGGCGGCGCCCTCGAGCCTGAGCCTGGCCCGGTCTACACGACGACGGCGCTCCGGGAGCTCGATGCCTTCCGCACCCCCCAGAAAGAGCCCCGTGGCGGTGGCGGCGTGGACCAATTCGGCCGGTGTGCCCTCGAAGACCAACTCCCCACCCTTCTCTCCAGACCCCGGCCCAAGCTCGACCACGTGGTCGGCCGCCTCGATGGCCAGGTTATCGTGTTCCACGACCACCACCGTGTTTCCGGCGTCGCGGAGTCGCTGCAGAAGATCCAGCAGAGCCGAGGTGTCCCGCGGGTGGAGCCCAACCGTGGGCTCGTCCAGCACATAGAGGGTGTCGACGAGCCGACTGCCCAGGGAGTTGGCCAGGCTAATCCGCTGGGCCTCGCCTCCGGAAAGCGTACGGGTCTGTCGAGAAAGAGCCAGGTACCCGAGTCCAACGTCAACGACGAACGTCAGGCGGGCCTTGAGCTCCCGGAGAATCGGTTCGGCGATCTGGGCCTCCATCCCGCTCAGTTCGAGTCCGCCCACCCACTCCGCCATGCGATCCAGGGGAAGCTCGGAAAGGTCCGCGATGGTCCGACCCGCCACCGTGATCCAAAGGGCCTCGGGCCGGATCCGGGCGCCCCCGCAGTCCTGACAGGGCACGGCGCTCTGGTACTGACGAAGGAAGACCCGGATGTACTGCTTGTAGCGCTTCCGCTCCTTGGAGCGAAGGAACGGGATGATCCCCTTGAATTCCCGGGACCCGTGCATGACGACCTCCCGGAAACCGAGGGGCAGCTCCTCCCATGGCGCGTCGCGGGACACACCCTGGTCCTCGGAGAACCGGGCAAGGATCTGGCGCTCCTTCTGGTATCTCGGCTTATCCCAGGGGTCGACGGCGCCTTCCCGAAGGGATCGCAGTGGATTGGGCACGATGAGCGACGGGTCGTACTCGAGGGTCGCCCCGAACCCCGTGCACCTGGAGCAGCTACCCAGAGGGTTGTTGAACGAGAAGAGTTGGGGACTGGGGTCGGCGAACTTCACGTCTGGGTGATCGGGGCACCGGAACCGCTCGGTGAATCGAATCCGGGGGGTTGTGCCGTCCGACCCGGAGCCCACCAGCACCACCGCCTCGCCCTCGCCCTCTATGAAGGCGGTTCCCAGGGAATCGGCCAGTCGCTCCCGGGCCTCGTCCTTCACGACCAGTCGGTCCACGATCACCACCAGATCCGACACGTCGGCAAGATCCACGCCCATCCGACCCGGGTCCTCGGCACCGCCTTCCGAGATGTCAACGGCTTGGCCGTCCACGAGGAGACGGACGAATCCCAGAGCCCGGAGGTTCTCGACCACGGCGCGGTGAACCACGGCCTCGCTGAAGATCAGTGGAAAGGCCACCTGGACCCGAGTCCCATCCTCCAGGGCCAGAATCCGGTCCACCGCCGCCGTGACCGTGTCGGGCTGCACGTGCCTCCCGCACTCGGGGCAGTGGGTCCGCCCAGCCCGGGCAAAGAGGAGGCGCAGGTAGTCGTGGATTTCCGTAGCGGTCCCCACCGTGGACCTGCTGCTCTTGGTGGGGTTCTTCTGTTCGATGGCCACAGCCGGCGCGATGCCCTCGATGGACTCCACGTCGGGCTTCTCCATCCGATCCAGGAACTGCTTGGCGTAGGTGGAGAGTGACTCCACATAGCGCCGTTGGCCCTCTGCGAAGAGGGTGTCCAGGGCCAGGGACGATTTCCCCGAACCTGAGGGCCCCGTGATCACCGTCATGGCGCCCCGGGGGAGATCCAGGTCGAAACCCTTGAGGTTGTGCTGTCGGGCGCCGCGAATGCGAATGTGATCGTCCATAACCCGGTTTAGACCCCCGGCCGGAGACGGGGTTCCGGACCCCTGCGCCCACGGGACTTCGGCGCCGAAACGCGTTGACACGGGGTCCGCGAGGGCTACCTTCATTCTCATGAGCACCATGCGCGGGCACCATCACCATCACGTTCATCACGGACCCCGGAGGGGTGCCGTGGGTGAGGTGCTGCGCGTCCGCTAGACCACAGCTCGATCACTTACCCGCGCCGCGGCCCTCCGGACACCGGATGGGCGGCGGCGTTTTTTGTTGCGGCGCACCCGAGCCGGAGACGGGGGCCCAAGGCCGGGACCGACAGAGAACAGGAACCGAATCGTGCTACGCATCGCCATACCGAACAAAGGACGCCTCTCCGAGGCGGCTACGGACCTTCTTCGACGGGCCGGCCTCCGGGCTCAGCCCCGCTCCGACCGAGCCCTCGTCGCACCCCTGGGTCGGGAGTTCCAGGCCGTCTTCGTGCGGGCCGGCGATATTCCCGAGTTCCTCGCCGACGGTGCGGCTGAGCTGGGGATCACCGGAGCGGACATCCTCGCCGAGTCCGAGCAGACCCTGGACCAGATACTGGACCTGGGATTCGGACGGTGCCGCCTGGTCGTGGCAGTGCGAGAGGACAGCGGGATCGAGAGGCCGGAGGACGTGCCTCCCGACTCCAGGGTCGCCACCTCCTTCCCCTCCACCGCCCGCCGGTACTTCGACGGATTGGGCATCGGGATCCAAACCGCGTCCATTTCGGGCGCGGTGGAGATCATGCCCCACCTGGGGGTCGCGGACGTGATCGTGGACCTGACCTCCACGGGCTCGACCCTGCGGGTGAATGGCCTGAAGGACGTCGGCACGATCATGGAGTCCACGGCCCAACTCGTGGCCAGGCCAGAAGCGATGAGCGACGAAGCGTCCCGCCGCCAGGTGGAAGGGCTGGTCCTGGCCCTGGAGTCGGTGTTGCGGGCCCAGGAAAAGCGCTACCTCATGGCCAATGTCCCCCGGGATCGCCTGGACGAAGTGAAGCGGATCATCCCGGGGCTCTCCGGCCCCACCATCGTGGACGTCCTGGACGGGAATGGCTGGGTAGCCGCCCATGCCGTGGTGGACGCCGACGACGTATACGAGACCATCGCGGACCTGAAGGCAGTGGGAGCGGAGGGAATCCTGGTGACTCCCATCGAGAGGCTGACCCCATGAGCGGTATCAGCATCGCCGTCCAGGGTCGTCTCTCGGAGTTGTCCCATGCGGAGCGTGGGATTCTCCTGGACCGGTCGCCGGCCGAGGCCTCGACCCTGACCCCCGCAGTGGCCGCGATCCTGGCCGACGTGCGGGACCGGGGCGACCGGGCACTCCTGGACATGGCGGCTCGCTTCGACGGCGTGGACATGGAGTCCGTGGAGGTCCCCATGGCACGATGCGCCGAGGCCCTCGAGGCCCTGGCCCCGGAGGTCAGGGCCGCCCTGGAGCGGGCCGCGGCCAACATCCGGGCCTTCCACCAGGCCCAACGTCCGGACCGAGTTCGTCTGGAGGTGGAGCCCGGTGTGGTTCTGGAGCGGCGCTGGTCGGCCCTGGAGGCCGTGGGCGTATACGCTCCCGGAGGTCGGGCAGCCTACCCGTCGTCCGTGCTCATGGGAGTGATCCCCGCCAAGGTGGCGGGTGTGGGGGAGGTCGTGGTGTGCTCCCCTCCGGCGGAGGACGGGCTGCCTCCGAAGACGGTCCTGGCCGCGGCAGCTCTGGGCGGTGCTACCCGAGTCTTCGCCCTGGGCGGTGCGGGCGCCGTAGCCGCCATGGCGTTCGGCACGGAGTCCGTCCCCGGGGTCGCAGCCATCGTGGGCCCGGGAAACCAGTGGGTCACCGAAGCCAAGCGCCAGGTGGCGGGGGGCGTACAGATCGACTCTCCAGCCGGCCCGTCCGAGCTGCTGGTCGTCGCGACGGAGGGGGCCGACCCGGAGCGGATCGCGTTGGAACTCATCGCCCAGGCCGAGCACGACCCGGAGGCCGCCGTAGCCCTGGTGACGCCCTCCGAGCGCCTCACCATCGCGGTTCGTCGGTCTCTTGAGACGCTCCTCCCCGGGACGCCTCGTCTGGACGTCGTGGGTCCGGCTCTCGCGGCCCGAGGAGGGTTGGTCACAGCCGATTCCCTGGAGGAGGCGTTGGACTTCGCCTCGGCCTACGGCGCGGAGCACCTGGCCATCTACACGGACGACCCCTGGGAGGACGCCCGCAACGTGGTCACCGCCGGCACGGTCTTTATTGGAGAGCCCAGCGCGGTCGCCTTTGGCGACTACCTGACCGGGGCGAACCACGTCCTGCCCACGGCGGGGCTGTCCGCCAGCTACTCCGGGCTCTCCACAATGAACTTCCTGCGTTCCTACACGGTACAGGCGCTGACTGCCGAGGCCGCAAGCGCCATGGCCCGTGACGTGGCGACGCTGGCCATGGAGGAGGGGTTGCCGGGACACGCCGCAGCGGCACTGGCCCGTCTCACCCAGGGGCCGGAAGCCCGGGGTGCGGCCCGGATCGCAGAAGAAGAGGACGCATCATGACGCCATTCCCTCGCCCGGCCTATCGGGCCCTGAAGCCCTATCGGCCCGACCGTCGGCCGGTCGCCGTGGACCTCAGCGACAACACCAATCTCCGGGGGCCGAACCCGGCCGCCCTCGAGGCGGTACGGAACAGCCCGGCCGAGGACCTGGCCCGCTATCCATCGGTCTATGCAGACCCACTCCTGGACGCCGTGGTGCGTGGCTTCGGCGTACCCCGAGAGGCGGTGACCACCGGGTGCGGCTCCGACGACATCCTGGACTCCCTCTTTCGCGCCGTGGCCGAACCGGGGGAGGGCGTCGCCTTCCTGGACCCGACCTTCTCCATGGCGTCCATATTCGCCCGGATGAACGGGGCCGAGCCCATGGCGATCCCGGGGATCCCCCTACCCGACCCCGAGGCCCTCCTTCGGGGAGATCCGGCCGTCGTGTATCTGTGCAGCCCAAACAACCCCACCGGAGCGGCGCTGCCCACCGATTGGGTCGAGCAGCTGCTCGCCGCCAGTCGGACGCGGAGGGGCGGCGGACCCGTCGTCGTCCTGGACGAAGCCTATGCCGAGTACGCCTCCGAGAGCTGGCTGGACCGGGCTCCGGAGATCCCCGGGCTCGTGGTGGCCCGAACCCTGTCAAAGGCCTACGGCCTCGCGGGCATCCGGGCTGGGTTCGCCGTAGGAGACCCCCGAGTGATCGCGGAGTTGGAGAAGTCCCGGGGACCCTACAAGGTCAGCCGGGTCGGGGAGCGGGCCGCCGTCGCGGCCCTGGACGACCCGTCGGGATGGGTCCGAGCCACGGTGGAGGAGGTCCTGGAATCCCGGAGCAGAGTCTCCGAGGCCCTGGCGGGGCTGGGTTACAGCGCACTGGAGAGCCAAGCCAACTTCGTCCTGGTCCCCGTGAGGGATGCCGAGCTGACCACCGCGGCCCTTCGGGAGCGAGGCGTCGCGGTTCGCCCCTTCCCCGGCATCCCCGGGCTGGGCGACGCCGTGCGTGTATCCGTGGGTCGATGGGATTACATGGAGCGGTTCCTGGAGGCCCTGGAGAACCTGGCGGAGGACGGCCCATGAACGTGAGCCTCTTCGACTACGGCGCCGGAAACCTCCACTCCCTGGCCAAGGCTCTGGAGAAGGGCGGCGCCTCGGTCACGATCACCGCCGAATGGGACGCCGCCCTGTCCGGCGACGCCCTGATCCTGCCCGGGGTGGGCTCGTTCGGGGCGGCCGTCCGGTCCCTGGAGGGATCCGAGGAACGGGTCAGGAACACCCTGGCAGCCGGGCTGCCTTGCCTGGGGATCTGCCTGGGGATGCAGTTGCTCTTTCCCCAGAGCGATGAAGCGGAGGGGGCCGGAATCGGCCTGATTCCCGGACACGTTCGCCGGCTGGAGGTGTCGACGGTTCCTCAAATGGGATGGAACGACGTGACCCATGAGGGCCCCGACGCCCTCATGGGAGACGCCCCTGTCATGTCGGCGTACTACGCGAACTCCTTCGTATGCGACCCGGAGGATCCCCGGGTGGTCACGGCGTGGAGCGAGGTGGAGGGGTTCTCGTTCCCGGCTGCGGTCCGGCTCGGGAACACCTGGGGCGTGCAGTTCCACCCGGAGAAGAGCTCGTCCCCGGGGCTCGCACTCATCGGAAGGTTTCTCGACGGGGCCAGGTCCCTGAAGGGGTCTCGATGATCGTCGCTCCTGCCGTGGACCTCAAAGGGGGCCGGTGCGTGCAGTTGGTGGGGGGAAAGCCCGGCACCGAACAGGTCTCCCTGCCGGACCCGGTGTCCGTGGCCCGGTCATGGGCGGACCGTGGGTTCGGGACCCTCCACCTGGTGGACCTGGACGCGGCACTGGGGAGTGGAGAGAACCGGGCCCTTCTCCTCGAGGCGGCCCATGCCACACCCGCCGCGACCCAGGCCGGGGGAGGCGTGCGATCGGACGAGAGCGCGGGCACGCTCCTGGAGGGCGGCGTCGACCGCGTCATCGTGGGCACGCGAGCCATCACGGACCGTCCGTGGCTCACCCGGCTGGCCCGGCTGTGGCCCAACCGGGTCATGGTGGCGGCCGACGTCCGACACGGTAGGATCGTGCGCAAGGGTTGGACGGAGGACACGCCGATCCGGGCGGACGCCTTCCTCTCCACCCTCGCGGCTCTTCCCCTGGCCGGCGCCCTCTGTACCGACGTGGGCCGGGAGGGGCGCCTGGGCGGGATCGACGACGAGTCGGTGCGCTCCCTCATCCGGGCTTCTCCCGTCCCCGTCTGGATCTCGGGGGGAATCACCACCATGCAGGACCTCGAATTCCTCGCCTCTGAGGGCGCTGCGGGCGCCGTCCTGGGCATGTCCATATACACCGGCGTCCTGGACCCGGACGCCGCGGCGAAAGCGTGGGGATCATGAAGAAGCTCAAGCGGGAGACCCGGGAAACCCAGATCACCCTCGGCGTAGTCCTATCGGGCGGTGAGGTGGTTGCCAATACGGGAGATGGATTCCTGGACCACATGCTCGTCACCCTGGGGCGATACGCTGGGATCGGGCTCGATATCCAGGCCGCGGGGGACCTGCGCCACCACCTCATCGAGGACGTGGGGATCACGCTGGGATTGGCCCTACGGGAGTCCATCCCCGAGAAGGCCGCCCGCTACGGCCACGCGTTGATCCCCATGGACGACGCACTGGTCCAGGCCGCCATCGACGTGGGCGGACGTCCCTTCTACGAAGGGCCCTTACCCGCCCCACTGTATGAGCACTTCCTCCAGAGCCTGGCGGTGAACCTGGGCGCTACCCTCCACGTGAACGTGATCCGCGGAAAGGACCGTCACCACGTGGTCGAGGCCGCGATCAAGGCCACCGGGATGGCCCTCAGGCAGGCGCTGGTCCAGGGGGATTCGGTGTTCAGCACCAAGGGGAGTGTCTCCGTCGAATGGATCGAAGGCTGATGCTCCGACCGCGAATCATCGTCTGCCTGGACGTGGAGAACGGCCGGGTCGTGAAGGGAACCGCCTTCAAGGAGCTCCGGGACGTGGGCGATCCCGTTGAACTGGCGGCCCGGTACGAGACCGAGGGGGCGGACGAGATCGTCTTCCTGGACATCTCGGCCTCGGCGGAGAGGCGGGGGACGCTCCTGGACACGGTGCGAAGAACCGCCGAAGTCCTCTTCATCCCCCTCACGGTGGGCGGCGGAGTCCGTTCCGAGGCCGACATGGGCGCCCTCCTCCGGGCCGGGGCGGACAAGGTGAGCGTGAATTCCTCCGCCGTCCGGGATCCCGACCTTCTCCGCCGAGGGGCTGAGCTCTTCGGGTCCCAAGCCGTGGTGGCCAGCGTGGACGCGGCACGAGAAGGGCGGGGGTGGCGGGCCTATACCCACGGCGGCCGGACCCCGACCAAGCTGGATGCCGTGGACTGGGCTGCCGAATGTGCCGATCGGGGCGCCGGTGAGATCCTGCTCACGAGCATCGACCAGGACGGGGCGCGCAGCGGCTACGACCTCGCCCTGTGTCGATCGGTCTCGGAGCGGGTGACGGTCCCCGTGATCGCCTCGGGAGGGGCCGGTACGGCCGAACACATGCGGGACGGGTTCACCAAGGGCCGCGCGGACGCGGTCCTCCTCGCCGGCATCCTCCACGACGGTCTCACCACCGTCTCGGCCCTCAAGACGGAGCTGTCCGGGTGGGGCGTGCCCGTCCGCATACCCGCATGAGTCCACGCGACCGCTGGAAGCGCCGGACCGAGAATCCCCCGACCCAGCCATCAGCCTCATGACCGACCGATCCCTCAAGACCCCGACCGATCTGGACGACCTTAACTTCGACCGGGACTCCGGCCTCCTGCCGGTCGTCGCCCAGGATGCCACGACCGGTGACGTGCTGATGCTCGCCTGGGCCAACCGTGAGGCCCTGGAAGCCACGCTCCGCACCGGATCCATGACTTTCTGGTCCCGGTCCAGGGGGGAGCTCTGGGAGAAGGGCGCGACGTCCGGCAACGTCCAGGCGGTCGTCTCACTCCACGCCGACTGCGACGGTGACACGGTGCTCGCCAGGGTCCGGCCTGCCGGTCCGGCCTGCCACACCGGCGAGACCACCTGCTTCGGGCGGGGAGCAGGGCACGCTGGGAAGGCCGGCGGGAGTTCCACCCTCTCGGACCTGTGGGACACCCTGGTGGCCCGTTCCCGGGAGCGGCCGGAGGGGAGCTACACCGTGCGACTCCTGGACGACGAGAATCTGCGGACGAAGAAGCTGGGGGAGGAGACGGCCGAACTGATCGTCGCCCTCATGCGGATCGGGGCCGGAGGGGAGCGGAGCGGCGAGACCCCGGGCATGGACGGGCCGGGCCCGTCAGCCCGGGAGGCGGCTCAGGGTCGTGCCGCGGAAGAGGCCGCCGATCTGATCTACCACGTCCTCGCCGCCCTCCTGGCGGGCGGCGTCACACTGGAAGACGTCCTGGCCGAGTTGGAGCGGCGAAGCTGAACAGCGGGGACCGGCCGCCTCAGAAGACATAGCCGAGGGCCGCTCCAAGGACCCAGGCGTCGTTCCCACCGGTGATGTCCAGGAACGCCTGGGGCGCCACGCCCCAACGGCCATCGGAGCCGAAGTGAAACACGTACGACGCACCCACCCGGATCAGCCCCAGGGTCTTGTCGCCGTGGGGCTCGGCTTCCTCGGTGCCGTGGGCCCCCTCCGACCCGAAGACCTCCCGCTCGATGCCTCCCCCAAGGAGCACGGCTCCGTGCTCGACGACTTCCACCCAGAGGCCACCACCCACGATGTACTCCCGCTCGTGGCCCGAAGATGCGTAATCCACGAAGGCGCCCAGGTTGAATCGGCCTCCGAGCACCCGGAGGTAGTCCAGCCCTACGGTGAAGGCGTCATGGTTGGACTTGCGGGTGTTCCCCAAGAAGAGTCCGACCTCGTTCTTGAAGGCGCCGTGTCCTCCCTCCTCCTGGGAATGGGCTTCCTCCCCCTGGGATCCGGCATGAGCCTCCTGGGCCGCCCCGGCCCCCACCGAAAGGGCCAGCCCGAGCCCGATTCCCGCCATCAACGAGACTTTCTTCACCAAGGGACCTCCTGCGACGTGACCGCCATCCCCACCTTCCTCGAACTCCTGAAAAGGAACACAGGAGCCAGATGCAACAAAGGGGCCGGTAAACCCGTTCGGCTTTCGTCGCGGAGACCACAGGAATAGCTTCGAGGCCCTGGCTCGTTCCAGGTCCGATTCAGCGCCTCGCGCCGTCCCCATCTCCATGACCGACCACTCCCACCACGACGAAGAGATCCTCGGGAAGGCCTATGACGGCCGCCTGATGAAACGGCTGCTCGGCTATCTTCGTCCCTACTGGTGGCTCGTGCTGTTGGCCATCGGAATCCTGGCTGCCGCCTCGGCACTCCAGGTCGTCGGTCCCTGGCTGACCAAACTCGCTCTGGACGAGGCGATTCCTCGGGGCGACACCCATTACCTGGGCATGCTGGGCCTGGCGTATCTGGGGGTGCTCCTGCTGACCATGGTCTTCCAGTACGCCCAGAGCATCCTGACCACATGGTTGGGCCAGCAGGTGATGCGGGATCTGCGGACCGAGATCTTCTCCCACCTCCAACGCCAGGACCTTCGCTACCACGACCGGAATCCCGTGGGCAGGCTCATGACGCGAATCACGTCGGACGTGGAGACGCTGAACGAGCTCTTCAGTTCGGGGGTGGTCACGGTCTTCGGGGACATCTTCACCCTGGTCTTCATCGTCGCTGCCATGCTGAGTCTGGACTGGCAGTTGGCTCTGGTGACGTTCTCCGTGCTTCCTCTGGTGGCCTGGGCCGCGTTCCTGTTCCGGGGTCGAATCCGGAGAGCCTATCGCGAAATTCGGGTCCGGCTGGCACGGATCAACGCCTACCTCCAGGAGAGGATCACCGGGATCCGCGTGGTCCAGCTGTTCAATCGCGAGGGGGCCGATCTGGCGCGGTTCAAGGCCATCAATCAGGACTACCTGGAAGCACACCTCCGCTCCATCACCTACTACGCCCTCTTCTTCCCGGTCATCCAGTTCTTCACTGCACTGGCCCTGGCGCTGATCATCTGGTACGGCGGAGGATCCATCATCCAGGGCATGACCACGGTCGGTGTGGTCGTGGCGTTCCTGCAGTACGCACAGCGCTTCTTCCGGCCCATCCAGGACCTCTCGGAGAAGTACAACCTGCTCCAGGGCGCCATGGCCTCCAGCGAGCGGATCTTCAAGCTCCTGGACACGGCCCCGACGGTCGTGGATCCGAAGGAGCCCATGACCCTCCCCCCGGAGACCCGGGGTGAGATCGAGTTCCGGGACGTCTGGTTCGCCTACGGCGAGAACGACGACGGTGAGGAGGATTGGGTCCTCAAGGGCGTGTCCTTCCGCGTCTCGCAGGGTGAGAAGGTGGCGATCGTGGGTCATACCGGAGCCGGCAAGACCACGATCATCAACCTCCTGATGCGCTTCTACGACGTGCAGAAGGGACAAATCCTGGTGGACGGCGCCCCGGTGGACCGACTTGCCCTCAAGGACCTCCGGGATCGAATCGGGCTGGTGCTCCAGGACGTCTTTCTCTTCAGTCGGAGCGTGGAGAGCAACATCCGCCTAGGCGAGAAGAGCATCACGGACGAAGAGGTCCGGGCGGCGGCTCGGGAAGTCGGGGCCGCCCCGTTCATCGACCGCCTACCCGACACGTACGAACAGGCCCTCGGGGAGCGGGGGCAGAGCCTCTCCGTGGGAGAGCGTCAGTTGATCTCGTTCGCCCGGGCACTGGCCTTCGATCCGGAGATTCTGATCCTGGACGAGGCGACCAGCTCGGTGGACTCGGAGATCGAGGCCAGAATCGAGGAGGCCACGAACCGCCTGATGGAAGGGCGCACGTCGCTGGTGATCGCACACCGGCTCTCCACCGTGCAGCACGCGGACAGAATCCTGGTCCTGCACCACGGACATCTGGTGGAGGAGGGGACCCACGCCGAGTTGCTGGACGAAGGGGGCTTGTACGCCCGCCTCCACGAACTCCAGTTCGCTCGGGTCTAGCGGCCGCCCGAGAGCCCGCCGCGGGGAAGGCGGGGGCCCGGTGGGAGGAGCGTGTCGGGCCGCGGGAGCGAGTCCGGGCCCTGAATCGAGTCGGCCCGGAGAATCGAGTCCGCTAGCGAGGTGGGCTCCTCGTCGACCACGGAGTCCGAAACCGGAACGACCTCGACGGGATCGTCCCAGGCCCGGGCGAGGGCCGCCTCCCTCTCTTCAATGAGAACGAGCTCGCCAGCAACCCGAATGAGCGGCTCCGAGCGGTCCTCCCAGCCAGCTGCGGGTGCCAGCGCCCCAACGGTGTAACGGCTCCCGGGATTCCAGAGGATCCATTCCTGGACTCCGGCGTCATAGGTCGCCTGGATCTGCGCCCGAACCTCCGGGACGCCGTAGGCCGGCTTCCCGAGGGTGAAGTCCTGAAGCCAGGGACGGGTCAATCCGGCGCCCTCCACCCGGGCGGACCGCTCCAGGGCGTCTTCCAGGGCCCATCGCACGATCTCGTACGGATAGGCGTTGGGATCCTCGATGCCGAAGCTCCCTTCCCAGTAGTGGGAGGGGTAGACCATGGGGAGGGCCACGTCCACCTGGTCGATGAAGGACTCCCACAACTGGCCGATCCCCACGTCCCGCCGGAACGTGGTGGTGACCCCGAAGACGTCGGCCGTTATCTGGACCCCGAGATCGGAC
>JBDHCV010000020.1:0-43216 GCA_039591855.1 Gemmatimonadota bacterium
GGTGGACATCTCGGCACTGGTTCCCGAGACGAGTTTCATCTTCGACCAGGGTCCTCAGCCCAACCCCGGGGAGTGGATCGTGGGAGGGGCACCGGCCTTCCGCCCGGTCCTGGACGTGTCGATTCCCGATGAGGTGACGGCGGACCCCGAGATCTGCGCCCAGATCACCTGTCCCATCCAACTCACCCCGGAGCTGGTGCTGTTCGCCGGCCTCGTGCTGACGGGCGCTCCGGTGGAGCCCCAGTTCTTGCCCCTGGACACGCTTCTCGTGGACGCCCGAGGCGTGGCGGATCCGGACGCGCTTCCACGCTCGCCTCTGGGCAACCCGGTGATTCCCTTCTCGGCCCGAGCTGGTCCCGAACTGTTCCAGTCCGGTGGGGATCTGGCGGTGGAAATCCCGGTCACCCTCTATGTTCAGGACCTGATCCGCGGATCCACGCCTGGAGGTGATCCCGTCTTCCCCACCCTGGCCCTGCTCACCCCCTTCGAACCGTTTGCTTTCGAGGTGATGCGCTTCAGGGGCGCGGGACTCGAGGGTGAGCCTTACATCCGCCTTCTTCTCACTGCCGGTGGAGAGGTGGACCTGAAATGAGCCGAGAACCCGTGGTCCGCCGCGAGGCGGAGAGGCGTTCCGGGAGGACCGGCACAGCGGTTCTCCTGGCCTGTACGGCCCTGGCTTCCGGCCTGGGCACGGCCTCCGAACTCTCCGCCCAATCCCTGTTCTCCGTGGGTGGGTTGGGATCACCGGTGGAGGGGCTGGACGCACGGGCGCGGGCCCTGGGGAGCGTGGGGATCGGCCTCCCGGGCTACAGCTTCTATGCTTACGATCCCACGGGGGCCGCTGGCGTCCCCGCACCCCTCCTGCAGGCCTCGATGCAACCCACCTGGGGCGTGGTGACGGGAGGGGAGGAGGATCAGGAGTTCAGAGCCACCCGATTCCCCCAGCTTTCCTTCGCCTACCCCGTGGGCGAGACCGGCACCGCCTTCTTCACATACAGTGCGTTCCTCGACCAGCGCTGGCGCCTGGCCGAGGCGGACACCGCCAACTTTGGCGGTGAGCAGGTGCTCATCACGGACGAGTTCGAGTCGGACGGGGGGATCTCTCAGCTCTCGGTGGGCTGGGCCCAGGAGTTGGGAGAGACCATGGCCATCGGTGCGGCGGCGGGCATCTACACCGGGCGTCTGCGCAGGACCCTCTCACGGACTTTCGCCGCCGAGGACCTGGGAGTGGAGATTCCGCCCTATGTGACGGGAGGCGAGTGGACCACCACGGGGCCACGGGCCATCGTGGGCCTCCGGTGGGACCCCCGTCCCATCATCCGGGTGGCGGCCAGCGTGGAGTGGTCCGGTGACCTGGACGTGAAGCCGGCGGAAGGTACCGAGCGCGGAGCCCAGACGGTGGATCTGCCCATCGTCTACCGGCTGGGGGGGGCCGCGAATCTCACTTCGGCCCTCTCCCTCGTGGCGAGCTTCTCCTACGCGGACTTCGACGGCGGGTCGTCGGGACTGGGCGCCCAGTCCAGTGAGGGGGCCGAGATTTCCTGGGGGACCGGGCTCGAATTCACGGCACTGCGCGTTCTCGGTCGGGGCTTGCCCCTTCGCCTGGGGTACCGGGCCGTGGACTATCCCTTCCAGTTCGACGGCGCCTCGGTGAAGGAAACGGTCATCTCCGGTGGCTTCGGCTACGCCTTCGCGGCGAACGACGATTACCCCACGGCCCTCATCGAGGTTGGTGTGGAGCGGGGCGGACGCACGGCGGGGACCCCCGAGGAGGAGGAGTTCTGGCGGGCGACGCTCTCCCTCCGGCTCTCGGGCGGTTGATCCGGTCCCCATGCGGGTCGCCTACCGTACCTTCGGCTGCAAGGCCAATCAGTACGACACAGAACGAATGCGTCAGGAGGTCGAGGCCTCCGGTGGGGAGACGGTGGCGGACTGGTCCGATTCCGACGTGGTGGTGGTCAACACCTGTACCGTGACCAACCAGGCCGACGCCGATGCGCGACGGTTCATCCGCAGGGCTCGCCGAGAGAACCCCGACGCCCGCATCGTGGTGGCCGGGTGCTCCGCGGTCCTTCGGGGCCCCGACTACCGGGCCATGGAGGAGGTGGCCGGGGTGGTGGAGGGCCACGATCCGGTCCATGTGGCCCGGACCGTCACGGTCGTGCCCGACGTTCCGCTGGTGCAGCTCCAACTCACCGGAGACCTCCACCAGGTGCACACCGAACCGGTGGGCGCGACGCTGCTCCGGGAGCGCCGGGGCGGAACTCGGGGTTGGCTCAAGATCCAGGACGGGTGCGACCGCAAATGCTCCTTTTGCGCCACGCGCCTGGCCAGGGGTGGGAGCCGGTCCCGACTCCCCGACGAGATCGTGGGCGAGGCTCGGCTCCTCTCCCAACGCCACCCGGAGCTGGTTCTGACGGGGATCCACATTGGTCACTACGGATTGGACCTGGACGCTCCCACCTCCCTGTCCCGGCTGACCGCCCGGCTCCTGGAGGAGGTTCCCGGCGTCCGGTTCCGGCTGGGGAGCGTCGAGGCCACGGAGGTGGACGACCTCCTGGTGGACCTCCTGGTCGGGGGCGGGGACGGCCTGGCTCCCCATCTGCACATGCCGCTCCAGAGCGGGGCGGATTCCGTGCTGCGGCGCATGCGTCGCTGGCACACCAGGGAGATGTACCGGGCTCGGGCCCTGGAGATCGCGGAGCGGGTGCCCCGCCTGGGTCTGGGTGCCGACATCATCACTGGGTTCCCCGGCGAGACACCGCACGATCACGACGAAACCCGGGCGCTCGTCGCCGAGTTGCCGTTCACCTACCTTCACGTCTTCCCCTTCTCCCCACGGGACGGCACCCCGGCCGAGAGCCTGCCCGATCCCGTGCCCCAGCGGATCGCGGGGGACCGGGCCCGGGACCTCAGGGATTTGGGAATGGAGAAGGGACTCGAGTATCGGAGGACGCGGGTGGGCGAGACGGCGACAGTGACCCTCGAGGGTGAGGGGACTTCCGCTCTGACCGGAGACTACCTGCGGGTGAGGGTGTCCTGCCAGGGCGGGGACCCCCCCGGTCCCGGCGTCCTTCAGAAGGGGATTCTGGAGGGAGAAGCCTCGGATCTGGGGATCCGGCTCGTGCCCTGATTCCCGTCCGGGAGTGGTTCGGTATCTTGGTTCTCGGGCCCGCGGATCCCATGGCCCGGATCTCGCAGCGTGGCGAGGCGGACCTGAATCCGCCCAGCATCGATGATCATACAGACCGTTGGAGGCACCTCGTGACTGGCAGATGGCTCACCGGGCTCCTGGCCCTCGCAATCACCGCACTCGGGGCGCTCCAGGCGTCCGCGCAGGAGGAGACCCGCCTCCTTCGCTTCCCCCACATCAACGGGGACAGGGTGGTCTTCACCTATGCGGGAGACCTCTACACCGCCTCGCTGGACGGCGGGCAGGCCACACGCCTGACCTCACACGAGGGGCTCGAGATCTTCGCGCGCTTCAGCCCGAACGGGGAGTGGATCGCATTTTCCGGGGAGTACGCCGGGACGCGCCAGGTCTATCTGATCCCCTCCAGCGGGGGTGAGCCCCGGCAGCTGACCTTCTATCCCGACGTGGGCGCCATGCCTCCCCGGGGAGGCTACGACCATCTGGTCCTGGACTGGACGCCCGACGGCGAGAAGATCCTGATCCGGGCCAACCGCACTCCCTTCGGGCAGCGGGTCGGCCGGTACCACCTCGTGGATCCCTGGAACGGTGGTCTCGAGACACCCCTGGAGATCCCGGAGGGCGCCTCGGGAGCCACCTACGACGCCTCCGGCACAAGGCTCGCGTACAATGTGAAAAGCCGGGAGTGGCGCCACTGGAAACGCTACGAGGGTGGACGGCAGCAGGATGTTTGGACCTACGACCTGGCCAACCACACCAGCGAGCGCCTCACCGAGTTCACCGGGACCGACAACTTCCCCCTCTGGGTCGGGGAGCGGATCTACTTCGTATCGGACCGGGACGAGAACCGGCGGCTGAACCTCTGGGTCCACGACCTGCAGACGGGAGAGCGGACCCAGGTCACCGAGCACGAGGACTTCGACGTGCTCTGGCCCACCCGGGGGGTGGGTGGGATCGTCTATCAGAACGGTGGCTACATCTACCACCTGGATCCTGAGACCAACCGGTCTCGCCGGCTCGCCGTTTCCGTCCCAGGTGACCGACCCTACACGATGCCGCGGATGATGAACGCCTCCGAGCGCATCGAGTCCTTCGACATCTCTCCCAGCGGCAAGCGAGCCGTCTTCGGCGCCCGGGGCGAGATCTTCACGGTTCCGGCGGAATTCGGAAACACCCGGAACCTCTCGGGCACTCCCAGCCAGCGGGAGCGGGCCGTGGCATGGTCCCCGGACGGGGCCACCATCGCGTTCCTGTCGGACGCGTCCGGGGATTACGACCTCTACGTCATGCCTGCGGATCGCTCCGCGGCCCCGCGGCGGCTGGTGTCCAGCCCGAATAGGTGGATTCAGTCCATGGCGTGGTCTCCGGATTCCCGCACCATCGCCTTCAGCGACAACAGCAACGCCCTCCAGATCGTGGACGTGGAGAGCGGGCGGACTGTCATGGTGGACAGCACCACGACGGGAGGCCTGGACGACTTCACCTGGTCGCCCGATTCCCGGTGGGTGGCGTACAGCCGGACCGCCAAGAACACCATCAGCTCCATCTGGGTGTTCAACACCGAGTCCCGGGAACGGGCCCAGGTCACGAGCGACATGACCGACGAGGGGAATCCGGCCTTCGACCCGTCGGGGCGCTATCTCTACTTCGTGTCGGCCCGGGACTTCAACTTCCAGTTCGGGGGCGGGAGCGGCTTCAATGCGCGCATCTACCTCACGACGCTGACTGCCGACGAGCCCCATCCGTTCCCCTTCCGCAGCGACGAGGAGCCGGGAGCGAGCGGGGACGACGGGTCGGCGGCGCCTGAAAGTGGAAACGGCGGAGGCCCGGCCAACGGCGAGCAGGCCGAGGGCCCGGCCCCGGTTCGGATCGATCTGGACGGGATCCGGGAGCGGATCGTGGCCCTGCCGGAGTTGGATCCGGGCAACTACTTCGGGCTCATTGGGACCGACGACGGGGTGCTCTTCTTCTCCGGCGGCGCGGTCCATTCCTACTCCCTGGAGTCCCGGGAGGCGTCCGAGGTCGTGCGCGGCGTGAACGGCTTCGCCATCACCCCGGACCGATCCCGGATGCTTTACCGGCAGGGGGGCGGCAACTTCGGCATCATCCCGGTGCGCCCGGGCCAGCAGAACGACGCGGGCCGGCTGGACCTGGACGGGATGACGATCATGGTCGATCCCTCGGTGGAGTGGGCGCAGATCTATCACGACGCCTGGGTGATCATGCGCGACTGGTTCTACGACCCGGATCTGCACGGCGTGGACTGGGAGGCCATTCGCGACCTCTATGAGCCCCTGGTGGAGCACGTGGCGCACCGCGCGGACCTGGACTTCCTCCTCGCCGAACTTGTGGCGGAGATGAACGTCGGGCATGCCTACGTGAACTCTTCGCCGGAGATGCCCGGACCGGAGCGGGTGGCCATCGGGCTGCTGGGAGCCGAGTTCGAGGCAGACGGGGACCGTTATCGGATCTCCACGATCTTCAAGGGCGAGAACTGGCACGAGGAATACCGCTCCCCCCTCACCCAGCCGGGCGTGGAGGTGAACGAGGGAGACTACCTCATCGCCATCGACGGCGAGCCGGTCACCGCGAATGACAACCCCTACGCCTACCTGGTGGGGAAGGCGGACCGGGTCGTCGAGGTGACCGTGAACTCCAGTCCGTCGTCCGACGGGGCTCGGACGTACCAGGTTCGCCCGGTGGAAAGTGAGCTGGGGCTGCGCTATCAGACCTGGGTGGCGCGGAACGCGGCGCTGGTCGACTCCCTGTCCAACGGACGGATCGGCTACATCCACCTGCCCAACACGGGAGTTCCCGGGCACCGCGAGCTCTACGAGGGATTCCGTCCCCAGCATCGCAAGGAAGCGCTGATCTTCGACGACCGCTACAACGGGGGCGGGTTCATCCCCGAAGGCATGGCCTTCATGGTGGGAGCGCCGCAGTTGAACCTGTGGGCGCGCCGGAACCTGGACCTTTACACACAGCCGGTTGTGGTGCACCGGGGGCCCAAGGCGGTCCTGATCAACGGCCAGTCGTCGTCCGGCGGAGACGCCTTCCCCTACTACTTCAAGACGCTGGGCCTCGGAGCCCTGGTGGGTGAGCGGACCTGGGGCGGCCTGGTGGGAATCAGTGGCAACCCGGGATTCGTGGACGGCGGGGGAATGTCGGTGCCCCGCTTCGCCTTCATCGACAACGAGGGCAACTGGGCCGTGGAGGGTGAGGGCGTATCTCCGGACATCCCCGTCCTGGACCGCCCCGAGGAGATCGCCGCCGGTCGTGAGCCCATCATCGAGGCAGCGATCCGGCACCTGCTGGAGGAACTGGAAAAGCCCCAGTACCAGCGTCCGCCCTGGCCTGCGGGCCCGGTGCGCACTGGGGGGAGCAGGAGCGGCGGCGGGAATTGATCCAGGGGCCCGGGGAGCCAGCGTGCTCCCCGGGCCGCCCGTTTCCTCATTGAACTGTCCCCGGCGTGGCCTTAGCCTTTAGCCACCATGAACAAAGGGACCAAGAAGAAGCGGGCCTACGTCGAGACGTACGGCTGCCAGATGAACATCAGCGACGGCGAGCTGATGGAGGGGGTTCTCGTCGCCCAGGGCTACGAGATCGTGTCCCGACCCGAGGGAGCCGACGTGGTCCTCGTGAACACCTGTGCGATCCGGGAGCATGCGGAGCGGCGGGTGCTCGGGAGGGTGGCCCAGCTCAAGGGCCTCAAGGAGGAGAACCCCGGCCTGGTGTTGGGCGTGACCGGGTGCATGGCCCAGCGCATGGGAGACACGCTCCTGAAGCAGGCCCCGTACGTGGATCTGGTCATGGGGCCGGACGGATATCGGGAACTCCCGAAGCGGATCGGTGACGTAGGGGGTGGGACCCGGGACAGGGACCCGGCCTCCGGCTTGTCCGATTCGGCCAAGCGTCGGACCCAACTGTCGGTCCTCGAGCTGGACCTGGACGAGAACTACGAGGGTCTGGAGCAGCGCCGGACCTCTCCAGTGGCGGCTTGGGTCCCGATCCAGCGGGGGTGCGACCACCGATGCACCTTCTGCATCGTCCCCTACGTGCGGGGCCCCGAGAAGAACCGGCTGCCGGGCGAGATCCTGGATGAAGTGGCCCGGATCGGGGCCTCCGGGGTGTCCGAGGTGACGCTCCTGGGGCAGACCGTGAACTCCTATGAGAGCGATGGGTGGAGCTTCCCTCGACTCCTTCGGGCGGTTGCCCGGGTGCCAGGAATCCAGAGAGTTCGTTTCCAATCTCCCCACCCCAACGACGTGACCCCCGCACTCGTGGAGGTCATGGCCGACGAGCCCGCCGTGTGCGAGAACCTGCACCTGCCCCTCCAGGCCGGGAACGACCGGACGTTGAGGAGGATGTTGCGCCGATACACGGTAAACTCGTTCCTCGAGAAGGTCCGCATGGTACGGGACGGGGTGCCGGACATCTCGCTCAGTACCGACGTGATCGTGGGCTTCCCCGGGGAGACCGAAGAGGAGTTTCAGGACACCTTGGCGGTGATGCGAGAGGTGCGGTTCGACGACGCATTCACCTACAAGTACTCCCCCCGGGATGGGACTCCGGCAACCCGGCTGCCAACCGAGCAGTTCATCGACCCGGATGAAGCCCAGGATCGTCTCGCTCGCCTCATCGACGTGCATCGGGAGATCCAGGCCGGAATCAACCGCGGCGAGGTGGGGCGGGTGGAAGAAGTCCTCATCGAGAAGGAGGCCCGGGACCCCGGAGCCCTCCTGGGCAGGACCCGAAGGAACAAGGTCGTGGCCTTCCCGGGCGACCCCGCTCGCATCGGGGGCCTCGCCACGGTAATCCTCCGCTCCACCACCGGGGCCACGTTCGCTGGCGCCGAGGTGGACGCGCTGGTGGGGGCGGAGTCGTCATGAGCCGTCTCCCGGGCTTCCTCGCTTCGGTCGCCGTCGTGGCGGCGGCGGCCTGGTTCGCCTCCCTGAACGGCGGTGAACGGGTCACCCTGCGCCTGGGGATCACGACCCTGTACTACGTGCCGCTGACCCTGGTGGCATTCGGTTCCCTCCTGACGGGCATGGTGATCATGTTCGCGGTGGGAATCCGTTCCGACCTCAAGGTCCGCCGAATCCTTCGTGAGCGCTTCATGGACGACGAGTTGGACGGCAGGGGGCGCCGAGATCGGAACCAGGGAGACCTCTTTCCCGGTGAGGAACCCTAGGGGGGGCCGTCGGAGGGCGTCTTCCTCCGGTCGTAGCCCTCTCGGCGAGCTTCGGTATCGGGGTCGCGACGGGGCTGGGCGGATGGGGGATCCCACCTGTCGCCATCCTCGTCGTCGCGCTTCTGGTGCCCGTCTGGCCCTGGCTTCGCCCGGGGTTGGGTCTTCAACGGCGCGGGAATCACCTCGTGGCCGCCTCGGCCGCTGCTTTTGTGGCCGGTCTGCTGTCCGGCGAGCCCGACGGGACCTGCCGTCCGCCGGGCGTCGGAGACCCGGAGACCGTGGTGACGGGTCTCGTCCTCGCCACCCCCGCGGGCGGGGCATTTCCGGTGTGGGCTGGAGAGGGGCTTCCCGCCGGGTGCGGGTCGGGAATCAAGGCCGTCCACACCCCTGGGGAGGGTGATCCGGGGCTTCGTGCCGGAGATTGGATCCAAGCATCGGCGGACTGGCTCTCTCCGGGGGGTGCGGGCAGGACGCCGGTCCTGCGGCTCCGGTCCCCGAATCGAGCGGACCCCTCGGGGTTGGGCCCGGTCCTGGAGGGGAGGCGACGCATGGCTCGGCTCCGGGGTGGGCTCCAGGAGCGCCTTCGACGGCGCCTCGGTGACCGGAGCGGACTGGCCGAGGCCCTGGTCCTCGCCGAGCGGGGGGGAATCCCCAGGGAGAGCCGTGACGCCTTTGCCGGGGCCGGCGTGGCCCACCTGCTGGCCATCTCCGGTTTCCACGTGGGGGTCCTGGCCGGGCTGATCCTGGCCTTGACCGGATGGGCCGGGGCGGGCCCACGCTTCCGGACTCGGGCGGTGTCCTGTGCGCTGGCCGGGTACGTGGTCTTTCTCGGTCTGCCGGCCGCGGCGGTGCGCGCCACGCTCCTCATCGCACTCCTGGCCTTCGCTCGCGGTCTCGGGCGGGAGCCCCACAGGGTGGCCCTCCTCTCCACCGCGTTCCTCCTCATGCTCGCGATTCAACCCCGGCTGCTGGGTGAGGTGGGATTCCAGCTGTCCTTCGCCGGGGCTTTGGGTCTCGCCGTGGTGACCCGCCCGGCATCGGCGCCCCACCCGACGCCACGATGGTTCCCCCGCCGCCTCCGAGGGACGAGGGTGGGGCGCTGGCTCCACGACGGGATCCTGGCCGGCGTCGCCGCCACCTTGGCCACGCTACCCATGGCGGTCTGGCATTTCGGTCGGCTTCCTCTCCTGGGAATCCCGGCCACCCTCGCCCTGTCGCCCCTGGCCGCCCTGGCTGTGCCGTTGGTGCTTGCGACGCTGGCTGCGGACCTGGTCCTTCCGCCCCTCGCGGCCGTGGCGGCCCTGCCTACGGGGCTCGTGCTGGGTGGTTTCGACGCGATGGTTCGCGCCGTAGCGGGCATCCCCGGGGCCTGGTTCTGGGCGCCCCGTGGGTTGGGGATTCTCGTCGCTACCGCCCTCGTGCTCGGCACCGTCCTCCCCCGCGTCCTGTCGGCCCCCGGACCGGGAGCGCGTTGGACCGCCCGGACCGCGCTATTGATCTCCCTCCTGGGGATCTGGCCCGTGGTCGGGACCCTTCGAGGGGCTGGCGTGCTGGAGATCGTGATGCTCGATGTGGGGCAGGGGGACGCGATTCCCATTCGGACGCCCGCCGGACGGTGGATCCTGGTGGACACCGGCCCCGCCCGGGACGGCTGGGACGCCGGCTCGGCCCTGATCCTGCCCTACCTCGCCGGTCGGGGCGTACGGGAGCTGGAGGCCGTGGTCCTGACCCATCCGGACCTGGACCACCTGGGGGGCCTGTCCTCGGTCCTGGCGGGAATCGACGTGGGGAGAGTGCTGGGCGGGGGAACCGCGGCCGGCAAGGAGGCTCTCATCAAGGCGTTGGAGACGGCCCGGCGTGAAGAGGTCCCGTGGGTCCGTGCCCAGGCCGGGGAGGTCGTCTCGCTGGATGGCATGGAGCTCTCGATTCTCCATCCCGGGCCGGTGCCCCTCGGGACCGGATCCCTGGGAACCGGGTCCACCGGAACCGGCCCATCCCCGCCCGAGGACGCCAACGACCGATCCGTGGCGATGTTGGTCCGCTTCGGGGAATTCACGGCCCTCCTGACGGGAGACGCCCCCTCGGAGGTCGAGGAACGTCTCGTGGCTTCCGGGGATTTGCCGGCCGGTGGCATCACGGTACTGAAGCTCGGACACCACGGAAGTCGCACGTCTACCTCATCGCTGCTTTTGGACGCCACCCACCCCCGGCTGGCGTTGGTGTCGGCGGGGCGCGGGAACCGCTTCGGACACCCACACCCCGGGGTCCTTGGCCGGCTGAGGGCCCGAGGCATTCCCTGGTGGAATACCGCGCGAGACGGTGGAATCCGCATCGTGGCCCGGCCCGACGGCGAGTTCGAATCCCTGCCCGTTCGCTGACGGAATGGGGTGCCGCCCCCGGCCCCGCAGGGGTTGGAGCATCGAGGCCCCCACGACTCGGGGGTTTTCTGGCCCGAATCCTGTAACAACCTTTAATCCATGGCTCCGGTCGAGGCCTTCCGCCGTCGACCCTTCCCGCGGTCGGGCTGAAACCCCCGCCGACTCGGACCCGCCGGGTCCCCGAACAGGACGAGATTCCCATGCCGGAGAGCAGCGTCATCACCCTGGAGCGGCACATCATGGACCAGGAGCGTCGGTACCCGGAAGCCACGGGGGCACTGACGAACCTCCTCTACGACATGGCCCTGGCCGCTAAGATGATCAGCCGGGAGGTGAACAAGGCGGGGCTCGTGGACATCCTGGGAAGGACCGGGGACGGCAACGTCCACGGAGAAGAGGTCCAGAAGCTGGACGTGTTCGCCCAGGACGTGATCTACAACGCCTTCGACCACACGGGACACCTCTGCTGCATGGTCTCCGAGGAGTCGGAGGAGATCCTCCCCATTCCGGATCGGTTCCCGGCCGGAGACTACGTCCTGGTCTTCGACCCCCTGGACGGGTCCTCGAACATCGACGTCAACGTGTCCATCGGGACCATCTTCGCCATCTACCACAAGGTGTCTTCCGGGCCTCGGGGAACCCTCGAGGACTGCCTGCAGCCCGGCGTGCGGCAGGTGGCCGCGGGCTACGTCCTGTACGGGTCCTCGACCATGCTGGTGTACACGTCGGGGCAGGGGGTTCACGGATTCACCCTCGACCCCTCCATCGGGGAGTTCCTTCTGAGCCATCCCCTCATCAAAATGCCCGATCCGCCGGTGAGGATGTACTCCATCAACGAAGCGTATTTCGATCGATGGGGGCTACGGCAGCGGCAGCTGATCGCGAAGATGAAGGGCCCCGAGGCCGGTGGCGGCGGCTTCACCTCCCGCTACATCGGATCGCTCGTGGCCGATTTCCATCGGACGCTGCTCCGGGGCGGGATCTTCATGTATCCGGCGGACCGGTACAGCCCCCAGGGGAAGTTGAGGTTGATCTACGAGGCCGCACCCCTGGCGATGCTCTGCGAGGCCGCAGGCGGGCGGGCGTCCGACGGACATCGGGACATCCTGTCGATCCAGCCCGAACACCTCCACCAGCGGACTCCCCTCTACCTGGGTTCCAAGGAGTTCGTGGACCTGGCCGAGGAAGTCCTGTCGGCCCCGGAGCCTGCGGAGGCCCCCCAGCAGGCCTGATCCTCCGCCGGGGCTCCCCATGGGGTGGCGTCGCTGCCGGGCACGCAGTCCATGCCCTCGTTCGTGCCCTGAGCCCTCATTGGTTCCTGGGGCCTTCGTTCGGTATCGGTGGGTACGGATTGGCGGGCTATCCCAGGGCTTCGTCCAGCTGCTGATCCACCCTCGCCAGCAGGGCGGTCTTCTCGGGCAGGGGCAGGAACGCCGCCTGGAACGCGTTCCGGGCCACGCGGCGGATCTCGCTGCGTCCCCAGCCCTGAGCGGCTGCGATGGCCGCGTATTCCTCCACCAGGGTGACTCCCGAGACGAGGCGGTTGTCGGTGTTGATGGAGAGGGACAGCCCGGCGGTCAGATATTCTCCGACGGGGTGCTCGGCCAAGCCTGCCACCACACGGGTCTGGACGTTCGAGGTCGGGCAGACCTCCAGATGGATCCCGAAATCCCGGACGTAGGCCTGAAGTCCCGGATCCTCTCGAAGACGGGTCCCATGTCCGATACGACGGGCTCCGCACCGGTGGATGGCCTGGCGGATGGAGTCGGGGCCCCAACCTTCCCCGGCATGGATGGTGACCGGGAGATTCCCTTCGGCGACCAGCCTGAAGGCCTCCAGGAACTCGGCGGGGGGGAAGCCCGCCTCCGCTCCCGCCAGGTCGAAGCCCACCACGCCCCGGGATCGGGTCGCAAGGGCCACCTCCGCCATCTCCAGCGCCTGGGCGTGGGGCAGGCTCCGAAGGGCACACACGATCAATCCCCACCGGATCCCATGGGCCTTCTGCGCCCGCTCCAGGCCCCTGGAAGCTGCTTCGACGGCCTGGACCGACGTGAGCCTACCTCGGGTGTTCAGGAGGGGGCAGAAGCGAACCTCGACGTAGAGGGTCCCTTCCAGGGCGAGGTCCTCCGCCAATTCGTATGCGACCCGCTCCAGCGCCTCGGGGGTCTGGAGGACTGAAATGGTGAGGCGGAAGCGGTCGAGGTAGCTCTCCAGGTCGGCGGCGTCATCGGCGACCATCATCCGGCCCAACACGCCGGGATCCTGGGAGGGCAGCTCCACGCCCTGGTCCCGGGCCAGGGCGACCATGGTGGCCGGGCGGAGGCTCCCGTCCAGGTGGACGTGGAGCTCCGCCTTGGGGAGGCTCCGGAGGAGGGCTTCGGTCAGCAGCCCGGATTCTCCTCGAAGGAAATCAGTCCCCGCTTCACGTCCACGAGGGGAGCGGGGTATTCGCCGGAAAAGCATGCGTTGCAGAAGGGTCCGTGGCTCTCTACCGCGCCCACCATACCCTCCAGGGAGATGTACCCGAGGGAGTCCACGCCCAGGATCTCACCGATTTCCTCCACGGTGTGGTTCGCCCCGATGAGCTCCTCCTTCGTGGGCATGTCGATCCCGTAGAAGCAGGGGGACACGACGGGCGGGCTGGCGATCCTCAGATGGACCTCCTTGGCGCCGGCCTCCCGGATGAACTTCACCAGGGACTTGGAGGTGGTGCCTCGGACCAGGGAGTCGTCCACGACCACGACCCGGCGTCCCTCGAGCACCTCTCTGACGGGGTTGTATTTGATCCGGGCTCCGAAGTCACGATCGGCCTGGGAGGGTTTGATGAAGGTGCGGCCCACGTAGTGGTTCCGCAGGAGTCCCAGCTCGTAGGGGATCCCACTCTCTTCGGCGAAGCCCAGGGCGGCCGAATTCGCGCTGTCGGGCACGGCCATGACGCAATCCGCCTCGGCCGGGTGCTCCCGCGCCAATTGTCTTCCGAACGCCCGACGGGCCCCGTCCACGGAACAACCCCAGAGCTTGGAGTCGGGCCGGGCGAAATAGACCAACTCGAAGATGCAGGGGGAGGGCTCGGAGCGGGACGGAAGGCTCCGCAGGGACTCGATCTTGCCGTCGGTGATCTTCACCACCTCGCCCGGCGCCACGTCCCTCAGGTAGGTGGCCCCGATGATGTCCAGTGCGCAGGTCTCGCTGGCCACGACGACCCCCCGGTCCTTCTTGCCGAGGACCAGAGGCCGGAATCCGAAGGGATCCCGGGCGGCGAACAGGGTCTCCCCCACGGCGATCACCATGGAGAAGGCTCCTTCCAGGTGGGTCAGGGCGTCGTCCACCTGGGCCTCGGGAGTCTCGTGCCGGGACCGGGCCATGAGGTGGACCACCACCTCCGTGTCCCCCCGGGTCCGGAAGATGGAACCCTCCCTGACCAGCCAGTTCCGCAAATCCAAGGCGTTGGTCAGGTTGCCGTTGTGGGCCACCGAGAGAGGACCCTCGGCGTACTGTACGACGATGGGCTGGGCGTTCTCGGCACGGCTGCCGCCCGCGGTAGAGTATCGGACGTGCCCCACCGCCGTGGAGCCCGGCAGCGTATTCAGGAGCTCCGCGTCGAAAATCTCGGAAACCAGGCCGGACCCCTTGTGATACCAGACCTCCTCCCCGTCGATGGCGCAGATCCCCGCCGCCTCCTGTCCGCGGTGCTGAAGGGCGTAGAGGCCCAGAAAGGTGAGCTCGGCGGCGTGGTCCAGGCCGCTGACGGCGAAGACGCCGCACTCTTCCTGGGGGTGCTCGTCCAAGCTGGAAAGGAGGATGTCGGTAGCCAACTCAGGTCTCCATGACCGCCACGGGGGCGGGATGATGGGTGTCCGTCATCCGGACGAGGTTCTGTTGGAGCGGTCCGGCGAGAGCTGCCCGTAGTCGATGGGACGCTGGTCGCCGGGATCGTCGTCCTCTTCCAGGAGGGGGTCCGTGTCGGGAACCCCTTCCTGCAGGCCCAGCAGGAACGCCTTCACCAGGCCCCAGAGGATGTATAGTACCAGGGCCGGGAAGAAGTAGTACCGGGGCACCGTGATGGCGGCGATCATCCCCCCGAACATCAGTGCGCTGGTGAGGATCCCCTTCGGGGAGCGGAACGTGACCCGGGGGACCTTGGCGTAGGGGATGTGGCTGAGGAGCAGGGCGCACAGGAGGATGGTCATCACCCCCATCACCTGGGCCCAGGGCAGCGTGGAGAGTTGTTCCTGGAAGAGAGGCGTCTGGCTGAAGGGATAGAAGGCCGCCAGGGTCATTCCCGCGGTGGTGGACGGGAGTCCCAGGAAATAGCGCTTGGCGCCCCCACCTTGCTCCACGTTGAAACGGGCCAGGCGGACGACGACCGCCGACACGTAGATGAAGGAGATGAGCCAGCTCCACGTTCCCACCGCGTAGAACTGGTAGTAGAGGATCAGCCCCGGAGCCACGCCGAAGGAGATCGCGTCCACCAGGGAATCCAGCTCGGCGCCGAACCCCGACCCGGTGCGGGTGAAGCGGGCGATCCGCCCGTCCAGCATGTCCAGGATGCCGGAGAAGATGATGAACCATCCGGCCCAGATCAGTTGCCCTTCCGCGGCGGACACGATGGCCCAGATCCCGAAGAAGAGGTTGGCCATGGTGAAGGCCGAGGGGAGGATGATCACCCCGCGCCGGAGTTTTGGTCTTCCCTCCGGTCCCCGCATCGACGGAGTCACGATCGGCTAGTCCCTTTCTGCTGCGTTGTCCGGCGTGGCTTGGGGTGGAACCCGGCCGACGACCGACGAGCCCGCCGCGACCTTGTCCCCCGGCTCCACCGTGATCTCCCAATCGAGGGGGAGAAACAGGTCCACCCGGGATCCGAACCGGATCAGGCCGTACCGTTCGCCCCGTTCCACCGGGTCCCCCTCTCTGGGTCGGGTGACGATGCGCCTGGCCACCAGGCCCGCGATCTGGCGAACCAGCACCGGTCCCGCCGGCGTCTCGATCCCGATGGACGCCTGTTCATTCAACTCGCTGGCCTTGGGCTCCCACGCCACCAGGTACTTGCCCGGCCGGTACTCGTAGTGCCGGACCGTCCCCGAGACGGGGACTCGTTGAACATGCACGTTGAAGACATTCAGGAAGATCGTCACCCGCAGGCATGGACCATCCATGAAGGATGTCTCGGTCACCTCCTCCACCGAAAGGACCTTCCCGTCGGCGGGAGACACCACGAGGCTCCGATCCGTGGGTACGGCCCGGTCTGGATCCCGGAAGAAATAAGCCGAGAACAGGGTGAAGCCGATGGCCAGAAGGGCGAGCCCACCAAGGGCCAGGCGCGGCGCCCGGCTCTGCCAGGGTCCAAACTCCAACGCAGCCCAGAACACCGCGGCCGCCGCCGCGCCCATAATGAGGAATGGGAGCCCCTCTCGGGCGAAGCGCATCAGCGGTCCCCGGCAAAAGTGGGAGCCTGGAAGTCCTCCAACTCGGTCCCGGTAAGTCGGCGGAATATCTCCAGGTAGCGGGCCGTGGTCCGCTCCACCACCTCGGGGGTGAGGTCTGGAGCGGGGGGCTGCTTGTTCCAGTCGGGCAGGGCGTCCAGCCAGTCCCGGATGGGCTGCTTGTCCAGGGACGGCTGACCGCGACCGGGCGCGTAGTGCTCGCGGGGCCAGAACCGGGACGAGTCCGGGGTCATGACCTCGTCGATGAGCAGGAGCCGTCCGTCGGAGTCCAGTCCGAACTCGAACTTCGTGTCGGCCAGGATGATTCCTCGATCGGCGGCCACCCCGGCCCCGTACCCGTACACCTGGAACGACAGGTCTTGGAGGCGATCGGCCAATTCGGGGCCCAGGAGGGTCCTGACCTGGCCGAAGGGGATGTTCTCGTCGTGGCCCTCTTGTGCCTTCGTGGCCGGGGAGAAGATGGGCGGATCGAGCCGATCGCTCTCCCGCAGGCCTTCGGGGAGTGGCTCACCGGCCAGGGTCCCTGCGTCTCGGTACTCTCGCCACGCCGACCCGGACAGGTATCCCCGGACCACGCACTCCACGAGCACCGGTTCCGTCCGTTGGACGAGCATGGACCGTCCCGCCCAGTTCGCCCGGATGCCACCCAGCATGGGCAGTCGACCCACGATGGTGTCGGTGTCCACCGAGAGGAGGTGGTGATCCAGGATTCCCTCCAGCCGGGACAGCCACCAGGCGGTGATCTGGGTCAGCACCTCTCCCTTCCTGGGGATGGGCTGGGGCATGACCACGTCGAAGGCACTCACACGGTCGCTGGCCACCATGAGCAGCGCGTCGGGTCCGGCCTCGTAGACGTCGCGTACTTTCCCCCGGTGCAGGAGGGGGAGGGGAAGGTCCGAGGTGTGGACCGTCCCGGGGCCGCGGGCGGACGACTCAGACACGGACATCGGGATCTCCCAGGCGTTCCAGGGCGCCGGCCAGGCGTTGGTCGAGCATGGGCTGGACCCAGTCCGACAGGATCCGATCCACCTGCTCGGGTGCCCTGCCCACGAATCGGCCCGGGGCCATGAGTTGGTCCAGCTCGGACCGCTCCATCCCGAAGTCCGGGTCCGCGGCGATCCGATCCAGCAGGTCGGGATCACGGCCCTCTTCCTTCATCCGGCGTGCGGCGGCGAAGGAATGCTGGCGGATCTTCTCGTGGAGGTGCTGGCGGTCCCCACCACCCTCCACCGCGTGCATGAGGATGGTCTCGGTGGCCATGAAGGGGAGCTGCTCCATGAGGTGCTGGAGGACGACCCTCTCGTTCACGATCAGGCCGCCGGCCACGTTCTCCACCAGGACGAGGGCTCCGTCCAGGGTCAGGTAGGAGTCGGGGATGGAAAGGCGTCGGTTCGCCGAGTCGTCCAGGGTCCGCTCCATCCACTGGGTCGCAGCCGTGAAGGCCGGGTCCAAGGAGAGCGTGATGACGTGGCGGGCCAGGGCGCAGATCCGCTCGGCACGCATGGGATTCCGCTTGTACGGCATGGCGGAGGATCCGATCTGCTCCGATTCCCAGGGTTCCTCCACCTCCTTCAGGTGGGCCAGCAGTCTCATGTCGTGCCCGAACCGGGATACCGAACTGGCCACGCCGGCAAGGGTGGCCAGGAGTGCCTGGTCCACCTTCCGGGGGTAGGTCTGGCCGCTCACCGGATAGGTCCCGGGGAAACCGAGCTTCTCCCCTACGCTCCGGTCCAGGGCGTCCACCTTCCCGTGATCGCCGTGGAAGAGCTCCAGGAACGAGGCCTGGGTTCCCGTGGTGCCGCGAACCCCGCGGAGCCGCAGGGTTTCCAGGCGGAAGTCGATCTCCTCCAGGTCCAGCATCAGGTCCTGGATCCACAGGGTCGCACGCTTGCCCACGGTGGTGGGCTGGGCGGGCTGGAAGTGGGTGAAGCCCAGGGTGGGCAGGGCCCGGTACTCGGCCGCGAAGGTGGTCAGGCGGGCCAAGCTGCGCACGATCCGATCCCGGATCAGCTCCAGGGCCTGGCGGTGGAGGATGACATCCGTGTTGTCCCCGACGAACGCCGACGTGGCTCCCAGGTGGATGATCCCCTTCGCCGCGGGGGCGGCCTCGCCGAAGAGGTGGACGTGGGCCATGACGTCGTGGCGGAATCGTCGTTCCAACTCGGACGCCCGGTCCAGGTCGAGGCGGTCCACGTTTTCCTTCATTTGGGCGACGGCCTCCGCCGGGATATCCAGACCCAGCTCCATCTGGGCCTCGGCGAGGGCGATCCAGATCCTGCGCCACGTCCCGAAGCGGTTGAGCGGGGCGAAGACCCGTTGCATTTCCCGGCTGGAGTAGCGTTCCGAGAGGGGATGGGCGTAGCGGTCCAGGTCTCGCGTCATCTGCGCCACCTACGGTCTCGGTAGCCGATTCGGCCACCTCGTTCGAAGTAGATGCGGAACATCGATCCGTCGGGGAGCGCGTCGAGGATACGCTCCACGTCCTCCGCCTCACGGATCGGACTGTTGTTGATCTGCACCAGCACATCCCCGGGCTGGAGTCGGAGGGCCTCCGCGATGGGCACGGGGATCTGGCTGATGAGGGCGCCCTGATCGCTTCGGATGTCCCGTTCCGCCCGGATGGCGTCGGTAACCGTGATCAACTCCAGGCCCTGGAGGACCGTCACGCGCTCGGCGGTCATGGAGGGCAGTTGCCGAGCCTGGAGTTGAAGGGTTCGGGGCTCCCTCCCTCCGAGCCGAAGCTCCAGGGACTCCCCGGCTCGCAGGTCCAGCAGGGCCGCCTCGAAATCCAGGGGGGACATCACCCGCCGGCCACCGGCCGCCAGGACCGGAACGCCTGCCCGGAGACCCGCGTCGGACGCCGGGGAGTCGGGGGATACCTGGGCGATCTGCACACCTTCGGTGCGGCCGAACGGATCCTCGGACTCCACGGCCTGGACCTCGATCCCCACCCAGGCCCGACGGACCTCACCGTAGCGGACGAGGTCGTCGGCGATCTTGAGCGCCCGGTCGATGGGAATCGCGAAGCCCAGCCCCTCGCTGCCTCCGCTCCGGGAGAAGATGGAGGAGTTCATTCCCACCACTTCGCCCAGGGCGTTCACCAGGGGGCCTCCGGAGTTGCCCGGGTTGATGGCCGCGTCCGTCTGGATCATGCCCAGGTAGAATCCCCGGTCCATCTGCCGTTCCTGGCCCGAGGGGAAGATGTGCCGGTCCACCGCGCTCACCACTCCCGCGGTCACCGTCGGCTCCGGGTTGGAGACCAGGCTCCCGGTGGGATTCCCCACGGCCACCACCCACTCCCCGATCATGAGCCCCTGGGAGGTTCCCATGGGCGCGGCGGGCAGGTCGGCCCCCTGGGTCTCGATCCGGAGGACCGCCACATCGGTGAGGGGATCGGCCCCGACCAGCTCCGCCTCGAAATCCCTCCCGTCCGGGAAAGTCACGAGGATTCTCTCCGCCCCCCGCACCACGTGCTCGTTGGTGAGGAGCACCCCGGAGGGGTCGATCACGAATCCCGAGCCCAGCCCTCTGGCCTGGCGCTGGGCGTCGGGGGGCAGGAAGAAGCTCTCGAACACGCTCCGGGGCTGGACGCGTTGGCGGGAGAGGGTCTGGACGGTCACCACCGATGGCGAGATGCGCCGTGAAGCCTGGACGATGGCGTTGGAGCGGGACGCGGCCACCTGCTGGCCCGCGTCCTGCGCCGGAAGGGAACCCGTCAGCCGTCGGGGCTCGGTCGCCTCGACCCCGGGGACCTCGTCCGTTCCCGCCCGTGCCGCGGGAACGGTCCCCCGGTCCGCGTCATGGGTGGGGGAGGGGACCTTGGCCGCCACCTCGGCGGCCGGCGCCCCTGCGCGCTCCGGCTCACCGCAGGCGGCGGTCAGAGCCAGGGTTCCGGCCCCGGCAAGCACGAAGGAACGGATGAGCGTCCGCATTTCGGATCCCTTGCTCAGATGTCCTTGCCCAGGCTCTTCCAATCCTCCAGGAACCGAGCCAGCCCGTTGTCCGTCAGCGGGTGCTTCAGGAGTTGATAGAGCACGCTGGACGGGATGGTGGCGCAGTCCGCGCCGATCATCATGCTCTCCACCACGTGCCGGGGATGACGGATGCTGGCGGCCAGGATCTGTGTCGTCAGGCCGTATTGGTCGTAGACGTCACGGATCTGCTGGATCAGCTCCATTCCGTCGTGGCTGATGTCGTCCAGACGGCCCACGAAGGGAGAGACGTAGGTGGCCCCCGCCTTCGCCGCCAGGAGCGCCTGGGAGGGGGAGAAGCACAGTGTCACGTTCACCTTGATCCCCTCTCGGGTCAGGGTGCGCGTGGCCCGGAGCCCGTCCTCGGTGAGGGGCACTTTGACGACGATGTGCTCGTGCAGGCTGGCTAGCCGACGGCCTTCCTCGATCATGGTGTCCGCGTCGGTGGCGATCACCTCTGCGCTCACCGGTCCCTGGACGGTCTCGCAGATGTCCACGAACAGTTCTTTCGGGTCCCGGTCTCCCGCAGCCTTGGCCAGGAGGGAGGGGTTCGTGGTGACACCGTCGATGAGTCCGGCGTCGGCGGCACGACGGATTTCCTTGAGGTCGGCCGTGTCGAGGAAGATCTTCATTCAGTCTCTCCGGTGTGATGTATCAACTCTTTTGTTTGCAGCAACATGGGCCCCGCAGGTTCCGGGGATCCGTCTCGGTCTCCCTCCAACGCCCGAACCCCCTCCGCCGGGTACTCGACCCGGCTCAGGTACAGGCCTTCGGGCGGAGCCGGAGGCGATGTCTCCAGGTCTCCGCGGTCCGGGGACAAAAGCATGGAGAGATCGTCCCGGGGACGTTTTCCCAGGGCGATCTCAACCATGGTTCCGACCAGGTATCGGACCATGTGATGAAGATAACGATTTGCGGTGATGGTGAAGATGTGGCCGAGCCCGTCCCAGGGGAGCCAGTCCGCACTCTCGACCCGGCACCGGTCCCCCCGCTCTTCCTGGCCCACCTTCGCGAAGGCCTTGAAGGAATGCTCTCCCGGCAGGACTCCGGCCGCCTCCCGCAGCGCCCCGGCGTCCAGGGGCTTGCCCAGCCCCCAACACCGTCCGGCCAGGAGGGGCGAATGGGCGAGCTCGTCGGTGCCCAGTAGGTAGGCGTAGCTCCGCGCGACCGCGTCGTATCGAGGATGAAACGCCGGAGCCACACGACGCACCTCCTGGACCCAGACGGTGGACGGGAGCAAGGCGTTGAGGGCGCTTCGAAGGGATGCCGCCTCCCACCGGGAGGGAAGGACCACCGAAGCCACCTGGCCCACCGCATGGACCCCCCGGTCGGTCCGGCCCGAGCCCATGACGGGGCGATGAGCCCCGGTGAGCCGCTCGAGGACGGACTCCACCTCCCCCTGCACGGTCCGCTCGGACTTCTGCCTCTGCCAGCCGAAGAAGTCGGAGCCGTCGTAGTGCAGGACCATGGAGAATCGGCGGTCGGTCTGGTCGGGCACAGGCTGAAGGTAGAAGCCGAGGCGCACGTGGGGTAGCGCATTGACCGGGTTCCGGGTTCGGCCTAACGTCGGGGCCCACCACGAGTGACGAGCGAGCCGCCATGACAGACCACGCCCCGACCGGAAGTCCGTTTTCCGAGATCCTGAACCGTCTGGCCGACGGAGAGACCCTATCCGCTGCCGACGCCGGGGCGGCGTTCGACCAGATCATGGCGGGGGCGGTGGATCCCATCCAGACGAGTTCGTTCCTCACGGCGATCCGAATCCGGGGCGCCACACCCCACGAGATCGCCGGAGGCGTGGAGGCCATGCGGCGGGCCATGATCCCGGTGGAGTCCGCGGACGCGGAGTACCTGGTGGACACGGCGGGCACCGGCGGGGGTCTGGTAACGACCTTCAACATCAGTACGGCCGCCGCCATCGTGGCGGCCGGGGCCGGCGTTCCCATGGCAAAGCACGGCAACCGCTCCTTCTCATCCCGGAGTGGAAGCGCCGACGTGCTCGAGGCCCTGGGCGTGAGGATCGATCTGACACCGGACGCCATGGCCAGGGTTCTGGAAGACGTGGGGATCGTATTCATGTTCGCCCCCATCCTCCACCCCGCCATGCGCCACGTGGGTCCTGTGCGCCGATCCCTTGGGTTCCGGACCCTCATGAACCTTCTCGGTCCGCTGGCGAACCCCGCCGGGGCGCAGCGGCAGGTGGTGGGGGTGTCGGACCCCGAATTCCTCCACCTCATCGTCCATGCCCTCAAGGAACTGGGTCACTTCAGGGCTCTGGTGGTCCACGGAGAGCCGGGGATGGACGAGGTGAGCCCCATGGGGCGGACCCGGGTGGCGGAGCTCCGGGACGGGGGGATCCACGAGTACGACATCTCCCCGGAGGAGTTCGGGTTTGCCCTGGCCACGGCTGACGAACTGGCTGGAGGGGAGCCGGAGGAGAACGCGGCGCTGGTTCGGGCCGTGCTGTCGGGGGAGCGGATTGACGGCGCCCGTTCCGCGGTAATGCTCAACGCGGGTGCGGCCATCTACGTGGGCGGACGCGCCGAGTCCCTGCGCCAGGGGGTCCGGGTCGCGGCGGAGGCCGTGGACAGCGGGGCTGCGCTCCAGACCCTGGAACGGCTCAGGGATGCGTCCGTCTCGGCAGCCGAGAGCACCGCAGCGGAACCAGGCCCGACTCAGTCCTGACCGGCCGCCGGCTCCCGGGAGGGGGACGGGGCGGGGGACGGCGCGTCTCCCTCGGGCGACGACGCCGTCGACGCACCCGGGCCCGGTCGAACCACGGCCCTCACCGTCCAGGGCCCGGGAATGGGGCCGTTCGCGTCACCACCGGCCATATGTACCTCGCGGGTCCGGCTGGAGAGCCGGCCCATGGCGAAGGGAGCCCTGCGATCGGGGTCCCGCTCCCCCGCCTCGGGCTCAGCCGAAAGCGGGTCCGGGTCGGAGGCCGGATCCGAGGGAGACACCTCCTCCAGGCCGGGGATCTCCAACTGGTCCTCCCCGGCCCTTGGGCGTTTGGGCATGGCGGTCAGTACTTCCGTATCACGCCGACCACCACCCCCTGGATCACCACGTCTCGGGCGTCCACCACGATGGGGTCCATGGCCTGGTTGGCAGGCTGGAGGCGAATGCGATTCCCCGGCTCACGATAGAGCTTCTTCACGGTGGCGGAGTCGCCGCCCACCAGCGCGACCACCATCTCCCCGTCCTCGGCGGTGGACTGGCTGCTGACCACGATGTAGTCGCCGTCCCGTATGTGCTCCTCGATCATGGAGTTACCCTGGACCTGCAGAACGAAGTTCTCACGTCCACGTCGAGGCATGTCCGAAGGGACCGCCAACGTCTCGTTCCCGGTGACCGCCTCGATGGGGAGTCCTGCGGCGACCATACCCAGGAGGGGAAGTTCCGCCGCCAGGGCGGGGGCCTCCGGGGGCACCAATTCGATGGAGCGGCTCTCGTTGTAGGACTTCCGGATGTATCCCTTGCGCTCCAGATTGCTCAGATGCTCATGAACGGTGGCCAGGGAGGAGTATCCGAATTCCTCTGCGATTTCCTCGAAGCTCGGCGCATAGCCGTTGTCGCCAAGGAAATCGTCCACATAGTCGAGGATCTGCTTTTGCCGCTTCGTGAGGGCCATTTGGTCGCTCCATTCCTCTTACCCGAACAGGACCCGAATCCACGATACCCGAAGGCCACCCGAAACGCAAGGCCGGCAGGGGGTCGAGGGGTCCTGGGACTCGGGGCGGGCACCCGGTGAACATCCTCGATCGGATCGTCGACACCAAGAGGGAGGAGGTGGCAGCCCTCTGCCCTCGGATGCCCGAGATCAGGGTCGCGGCCGAGGAGGCCGCCGCACCGCGTCCGTTCCACCGAGCTCTCGCCGAGCCCGCGAGCGTCTCATTGATCGCCGAGGTGAAGCGTCGGTCGCCGGGGGCCGGACCCATCCGGACCGGCCTGGAGCCGGGAGCCCTGGCCGCATCCTACGCCGACGCCGGTGCGGCGGCCCTGTCGGTTCTCACGGACCACCAGTACTTCGGCGGCTCTCTCTCGGATCTGAGGGAGGCCGGTGAGCGCTCGGGCCTGCCGGCGCTCCGGAAGGACTTCACCATCGACCCCATCCAGGTCTGGGAGGCCAGGGCGGGCGGGGCCGATGCCATCCTGCTCATCGTCCGGGTTCTCGACGACCCACGCCTCCGGGACCTCCAGGATCTGGCATGGGAACTGGGCATGGCGGCGCTCGTGGAGACCCACACGGTGTCGGAGCTGGAGCGGGCGCTGGCCGCAGGGGCTCGGATCGTCGGGGTGAACAACCGGGACCTCTCCACGTTCACCACCGACCTGGACGTGACCCTGGGGCTGCTGAGCCTGGTTCCGCCTGACGTGGTCCTGGTTTCCGAGAGCGGGATCCGGACCACGGCAGACGTGGACCGCCTCGGTGCCGGGGGCGTGGACGCCATCCTCGTGGGCGAGACCTTGCTTCGAGCGGAGGACCCCGGGGCCATGGCGGGGGCGCTCGCGGGTCGGGCCAGGTTGTCCCGGTGAATCACGATCACTCCCAGCGGAACGGACCTGGGGAGGAGAATCCCTCCCCCGTGGTGCGGGTGAAGATCTGCGGACTCACCCGGCCCGAGGACGCACGGGACGCCGGGGAAGCCGGGGCCGACCTCCTCGGGACGGTGCTCATCCCCGGCTCGTCGCGGTACGTGGAGCCGGCCGGCGCACGGGCGGTCCGGGCCGCCGGAGGGCTTCCCCTGGTCGCTGTGGTCGATGCAGAGGATCCACTCCGGACGGGGGAGCAGGCCCGGGTCGCCAATGCGGACGTACTCCAACTCCACGGCTCCGAGACCCCGGAGTCGGTGGCGGTCCTCCGGGGGATGGGCAAGTGGAAGATCTGGAAGGCGATCCGGGTCCGGGACCCGGGTGCGCTGGCGGAAGCGGTGGCGCCCTGGGTCGGTTTGGTGGACGGGTTGCTCCTGGATGGATGGCATCCGGATCTTCCGGGGGGCGCTGGGGTTCGCTTCGACTGGAACGGGGTGGCCGAGTTTAGGAAGGGCCTCCCGGAGGACCTGCTCTTCGTTGCCGCGGGTGGCCTGACCCCCGAGAATGTGGCCGAGGTTCTTCCCGTCCTACGGCCCGATGTGGTAGATGTGAGTTCCGGTGTCGAGGCGGCCCCCGGAATCAAGGATCCCCAGGCCGTCAGAGCGTTCATCCAAGCTGTCCGGTCAGCGTCCGGACCTTCCGACCCATGAGCCAATTCACCGCCAACCCCTCGGCCCGCTTCGGTCGCTTCGGCGGACGGTACGTTCCCGAGACCCTCGTCGCCGCCCTGGACGAGCTCGAGCAGGCGTACGCCCGGGCGCTGGTCGACACGGCGTTCATCGAGGAGTTGGATGACCTCCTGCGGGACTACGTGGGACGCCCGTCGCCCTTGTACCGGGCTCGCCGCCTGGAGGCCGACGTGGGGGCGGGGCCCATCTACTTCAAGCGTGAGGATCTGAACCATACCGGGGCGCACAAGATCAACAACACCATCGGCCAGGCCCTCCTCACTCGGCGTATGGGAAAACGGAGGGTCATCGCCGAGACCGGGGCCGGCCAGCACGGGGTAGCCACCGCGACGGCCTGCGCCCTCTTCGATCTGGACTGCGTGGTCTACATGGGCGAGGAGGACGTCGAGCGTCAGGCGCTGAACGTCTATCGCATGGAGCTCATGGGCGCCGAGGTCCGACCGGTGGGGTCCGGCACCCGGACGCTCAAGGACGCCACCAACGAGGCGATCCGGGACTGGGTCACGAACGTGGAGGACACCCACTACATCATCGGGTCCGTGGTGGGCCCGGCGCCGTTCCCCCGAATCGTGCGGGATTTCCAGGCCGTGATCGGACGGGAGGCCCGGGCGCAGATGCTGGATCAGGCAGGCGGACTCCCGGGCTCGGTCGTGGCCTGTGTGGGCGGAGGCTCGAATGCCATGGGGATCTTCCACGCGTTCGTGGAGGACCCAGAGGTGGATCTGGTGGGTGTGGAGGCCGCCGGGGAGGGGATCGGGACGGGCCGCCACTCGGCCTCGCTGTCCGAGGGCCGCCCCGGTGTCCTGCATGGTTCCCTGAGCTACCTTCTGCAGGATGAGGACGGCCAGGTGGCCCCGGCCCACTCGGTCTCTGCGGGTCTGGACTATCCTGGGGTAGGACCGGAGCACAGCCATTTGAAGGAAGCGGGCCGGGCTTCTTACGTCTCCGTGACGGACGAAGCGGCCCTGGATGCCTTCCACCACGTGTCCCGGATCGAGGGGATCATCCCGGCTCTGGAGACCGCCCACGCGCTGGGGTACGTTCGGGCGCACGCCGCGACACTGGCGGAGCGGGGTCCAATCCTCGTATGCATAAGCGGAAGAGGGGACAAGGACGTGGCCCACGTCGCTCGATTGGAAGGCCGTGCCCTTACCGTGTAGGGTTGCGCTGCGGCGCCCCGTCGTGACCGTCAACCACTGAGGCGATGGCGAATCAAGGAGCCCCGGGTAACGAGGCTGGAGCCGGAGGGCTCGCGGCCGACTGGGCCGATGTCTCCGAACTCCCGATGGCCGAGGTTCGGGACCTCTTCGTCACGTTTACCAAGGCCCTTCGGGCCCATCAGCTCTACGACGAGAACAACCCCGTATACCAGCGCTTCGTATCCGCGCTGAGGCAGGCGTTCGCCGAACTTTGGGGTCGGGTCGATCGCCTGCAGGTGGGCGTGGAGGAGGAGCGTCTCACGTGGATGGGCGAGGAGGTCTACCGGGTCCAGAACCGGAATGACTCCCTCGCCTTTCTGTTCTTCAAGGACGGGGTCCGGGTCGCGACCTTCCTCCCCGGCGTGGAGAAGGAGGAGCTGGTCGAGCTCATGTCGGTGGTCCAGCGGGCCCGCCTCGCCCGGACCGAGGGGGACGACCTGCTGACCATCCTCTGGGAAGCGGATCTCAGTTACTTCGAGTACAAGTACGTGGATCTCCTGGCCGAGGGCATCGACCTCCCCGAGGCCTCGGATGGTGGGCTGGAAGGGCTCGGGGCGTTGCTGGCGGATGCCGAGGCGGCCGAGGAGGCCGACCAAAGCGGGGAGCCGGCAGGGGAGGAGGCTGGTGAAGAGGGGCCGGCGGTTGCCACCGTGAGCCCCGAGGATTTCAACCCCACGCTCTACGCCCTGGACCCCGCCGAGATGGACGCGCTCCAGCGGGATCTCGACGCGGAGATGAACAGCGACCTCAGGGTTGGGGTCCTGTCTGCCCTCTTCGATCGGCTCGAGGAGCCCCAGCGGCCCCACCGACAGTCCGAGATCCTGGGTATCCTCAGGACGCTCCTTCCGAACTTTCTCAGTCGGGGCGCCCTCGCTCCGGCATCCGAGGTCATCCAGGAGCTCGTGCGATTCCGGTCCGAACTCGAGCTCATGGACGAGCAGCGGCGCCAGGAGATCGAGGGGCTGCTGGAGGAGCTGAGCACGCCGGCCGCCATCGGAGAGTTGGTGAAAGCGGTGGAGGACGGGAGCATCCGCCCCGATCCCCGGGCGCTCCGCTCCTTCCTGGCCGAGCTCAAGGTCCGTGCCCTGGGGCCGATCCTGAGAGCCGCTGAGCGGCCGGGGGATCGGGGTGCAGGTCCGCTTCTGCGTCTGGCCGCTGCTGGAATCGTGGAGCGGCACGAGTCCGCCCTCCTGGACCTCATGGCCTCCGACGACCCGGTCCTGGCGGCGGGCGCGGCCCGGTTGGCAGGCGAGATGGAGTACGCCCCGGCGGGCCCGGCCCTGGCCAAGCTCATGACACACCCGGATCCCCAGGTGCGTCGGACGGCGGTCTCCGCATCCGGCCGGGTCGGGGCCTCCACCGTCGCGGGTGGGCTCGTCGAAGCCCTGGATGATCCCGAGTCGGACATCAGGCAGGCCGCTGCCCGGGTCCTCGGGGAGATGCGCTACCACCCGGCGGGGGACCATCTCAAGTCCATCGTGACCGGTCGCAGGATCCGGTCTGCCGAAACGTCGGAAAAGATCGCCTTCTTCGAGGCTTTTGGGATGTTGGCAGGGGAGGAGGCGGTCCCGATCCTGGACAAGCTCCTGAACGGCCGAGGATTCCTGGGTCGGACCGAGCCGGCGGAGATCCGGGCGTGCGCCGCACTGGGCCTCGGCCAGGTCGGGACCCAGGCCGCCACCGTATGCCTCCAGCGGGCGGTGGGTGAGACCGATCCGGTCATCCGGAGTGCGGTCAGCCGGGCGCTGAAGGGAGGACAGACGGCATGACAGACGGCTTGAACGAGCAGCCCGGACGTCGGTCCGACCTGACCCGCGATCAGGCCCGGGAGGTCCAGGACAAGGGTCGGCGCATCCTGGCGGCCCTTTACGCCGCCCTGAGGGCGCTCAAGTTCTACCCGGTGGAGAACGTGACCGTCCAGCAGGCCATCGATGAACTCCACGCTCTGGTCACCTCCCTGGTCGCCGAGGAGGGTGGCGCGGAGCTCAGGGTCGTGGGGGATTTCTTCTGGCTGAACGAGATCCGGCTACGGCTGGACCTCACCAACTATGCCACCTTTGGGTCCTTCGCCGCGGCCATGGGCGACCACGGACTGGGTGCCATGGAGATGCTCCCGGGCGTGGCCAGGGCCGAGTGGGCCCCTTTCCTGACCGTGCTCCTCAGCCAGCCCCAGGGGGAAGACCCCTACTCCAACTTCCTGGCGCGTCTCTCCGGGGCTCCCGTCGAGCACATCGACGTCCGGCCGCAACACGACGTGCACCAGCCGGAACTGGAGCAGGAGGCGGCGCTGGAGGCGGCCAAGCGGACCTACGTCCACTCGGTCAGGACGGCCTCCAACGTCCTGGGGGATGTCAGGCTCGGGAAGGCCGTCAACATCCGGAAGGTGAAGCGGGCGGTTCAGGGAATCGTGGATCAGGTCCTGGCCAACGAGCCTTCCATGGTGGCCATGACCACGCTACGGGACTTCGACGAGTACACGTTCACCCACTGCGTGAACGTCTGCATCTTCAGCGTCATCATCGGTCAGCGCGTCGGGATGAACAAACTGCAGCTGTATGAGTTGGGGATGTGCGCGCTGTTCCACGACGTGGGCAAGATGAGGGTCAGCCCCGACGTCATCAACAAGCCCACGGGGCTATCCGAGAGTGAGTGGAAGGACCTGAAGGAGCACCCCACCGAGGGGCTGCTCCTCCTATTCCAGCTTCTCGGATTCCCGGACGTCCCCTATCGCCAGATGCTCGCCGCCTACGAGCACCACATGAGGGTGGATCTGACGGGCTATCCCCAGAACCGGCGCCCCAGGCAGGTGGGCCTCTTCTCCCGTATCGTGGCGGTGGCGGACGGGTTCGACGCCGGCACCTCCATCCGCAGCTACCAGTTCCGCCCCTGGCCCCCGGACCGGGTTCTCCGGGAGATGAGGGACAATGACCGGCGGGGGTTCGATCCCCTGCTGGTGAAGCTGCTCATCAGCGCGACCGGGGTCTATCCGCCCGGCACCATCGTGGTCCTCGACACCCTCGAGTTGGGCATCGTAGCCGCGACCAATCCCGACCCGGAGAAGATGAACCAGCCGGTGGTGAAGGTCATCTCCGACGCCATGGGCGTCCCGCTGGCCGAACCCAGGACGCTGGACCTGTCCCAGGTAGATCCGGCCACCGGCAAGACGATCCGGAAGGTCATCAAGACCGCCAGCCCGGAGAAGTACGGCATCACCGTCAGCGACTACATCACCTGAGGATTCCCGTGAGCGACGCCACTTCCCTGGGGGCGCCGACCCTCCAAGAGACCTTCGACCGACTCGCTCACGAAGGACGGACGGCGCTGATCGCCTACCTCACGTGCGGATTCCCGGACGCGAGCGTTACGCCGGGAGCCCTGGACGCCCTCGCCGAAGAGGGGGCCGACGTGATCGAATTGGGCATTCCCTTCAGCGACCCCCTGGCGGACGGACCGGTGATCCAGGCTTCTTCCTTCAGGGCCCTGGAGGGAGGCATGACGGTGGCCGGGACCCTGGAGGTCCTCCGCGACTTCCGCCGCCGTCACCCGACGCCCGTAGTCATCTTCACGTATCTGAACCCGGTCCTCCGCTACGGGCTGGAGAGGTTCGCCTCCGACGCCCGGGACGCCGGGGCCCAGGGCATCCTCCTGACCGACCTTCCCGCCGGAGCGGATCCCGAGATGGAGGCCACCCTCTCGGGGGCGGGACTCGACGTCGTGCGCCTGCTGGCCCCGACCACGCCCGCAGAGCGGGTGGGTAGGGTGGCGACCGGCGGCGGAGGCTTCGTCTACTACATCTCCCGGACGGGGGTGACCGGGACCCGTGAGGCCCTTCGGGAAGGCCTTCTTGACGAGGTCTCGCGGCTACGGGCGGCCGTCTCCCTTCCCATCGCGGTGGGGTTCGGCATCTCGACCGCCGACCAGGCCCGGTCCGTGGCCGGTGTGGCCGACGGAGTCGTGGTGGGAAGCGCCCTGGTCCGGGCCTTGGACGAAGACGGCATTGCGGGGCTCCGGTCCCTCACGGCGGCTCTGCGCGCGGGCGTGGACGCCTAGGGCGTCCACTGACGCCCCTCAGTCCCCCGGGTCCAGTCGTTCCATGACGGTGGGGTCCGGCTCGACGAACACCGTTTCGGCCCGTCCCATGGTGACACTCCCCGCCTTGGCTCCCCTGGGCTTGCGTACCCACTTCCGACGGGTCCAGTCCACCGGTACGCTCCCGGACGTCCGGGCCTTGGAGTGCAGGGCCGCCAACACCGCCGCTTCTTCGAGATCCCGCGCCGGGGGCCGGTCCTCGGAGTCCCAGCGAAGCACCACGTGCGCGCCACCCACCGAACGGGCGTGGAGCCAGACATCCATGGGGCGGCTGTGTCCAAAGGTGAGTTCGTCGTTGTGCTTCGCCCCTCGGCCGACCCGGATCTCCAGGCCTCCTGAGCTGACAAAGCGACGATAGGGAAGGGAGGAGGGCGCACCGCTCCCACCTCCGGATCCTCTCTCGTCCGACGGGCCCATGAGGGCCCGGATCCGCTCCGCCGACAGGGATCCGCTCCTGGCCTCTTCGAGTCTTCGGGAGGCGAGGGCCAGCCGTTCCTCCGCCTTCCCGATCCTCCCGGGGAGCCGCTCCCCAGCCCGCTCCGCCCGAGCGGCCCTGTCGTACAGCTTGCGTGCGTTGGCAGCCGGGTCCAGGGCCGGGTCCAGGGACACCGCCACCGGGGAGCCGTCGAACCCCTCCAGCACCACCTCCGAGCCACCTCTGGGGATCTCACCGATTCGCGCCAGGATCAGATCGGCCCTGGCCCGGAGCTCTTCCGGGGCGGGGAGGCCGGCCAGTTCCCCTCTGAGCCTGGCCAGGGCCCGTTCCGCTCGGTCGAGGTCCGCCTCCAGGGCCTGGATCGCGGCGCCTGGCACATAGGTCCCGCCTGGGGCCACGGCGGTTCCCTCCCCACCGGGGTCCGATGCGCCGGCCGCCGCTGTCCCTTCGACCGCGGCTCTCGCTGCGGCCACGGCCCCGAGGAAGGACTCGGCCGGGTGCCATGCGTCGGTCTCTCCAACCGGAACGGGATAGGCCTGTGGTCCCTTTTCCCCCGTGTACCATCCGGGAGCGGAGTCGCTGCCGAGGGCCAGCCTTCGCCATCGGGCGTGGCCCCCGGGCGAGTCGAGAAGGAACTCGGCGTTGATGGACGAGGTCCATGCCACTCCTGCCAGGAGTGCTCGGCGCGGGCCGCCGGTCTGTGTGGGGTCCACGAGGCGATCCCAGGCCTCGGCCTCCATCGTCCCATCGGCGCCCCGGCGCGGATCTCCGCCAGGGAGCGCGTAGAGCAGGCCAGACGATAGCGGGCGCTCTCCGGTGGAGGGGCTCAACACCGAGCGGATGCGGCCCGTAGACCGGTCGGCGATCACGGCGTTCGGTCTTCTGGGCCCGAACTCCACGATGAGGACCAGGTCCTCGGACCTTCCCCGGACCCGCCGGAAGTGGATACGGAGGATGCGCTCGTCCGGAATGGAGTCGATCTCATCGACCTTGGCGGGCAGGGGTCGCGCACCGGGTGGGGGCTCTTGGGGCGGAGCCAGGGAGACGCCGGGTGCCTGGGGGCGCAGATCGAAGAGCACGGTGGACTCACGCAGGCACAGGAGGACCGTCGAGGCCTCCCGATCCAGCAGGACCGCCCGGGCCCTCCCTCCCACGAGTGAGGCCCTCAACTCCGTCGCGACCTCTCGAACCATCACGGCATCCCATCGCATGACGGGAGAGTCTACCGGCCCAGGGGGCAGATTGACACCTTCCGGGGCGGTTTCTAGCTTCCCGCCACGGCGAAAGCGGTTGGTACGCTGCGACTTCGCTGGGTCCCACGGGTTCCCGTCGACCACCTCCAGGAAGGACCTCGTGTCTAGCCCAGACTCCCGGCCGAGGGGAAAGAACACCGTCCTCACGTTCCGCGAAATGAAGCGGGAGGGCCGCCCCATCGTGGCCATGACGGCGTACGACCACCTCTTCGCCCGCTTGCTTCACGAGTCGGGGGTGGACCTCCTGCTCGTGGGTGACTCCCTCGGGCAGGTGGTGCTGGGCCTGCCCTCCACCCTGCCCGTCACCCTGGATCAGATGATCCATCACGCGGCGGCGGTGCGTCGGGGGGCCCCTGACGCGTTCGTGGTCCTGGACATGCCATTCCTCACCTACCAGGTGTCCCCGGCCGAGGCTCTCCGGAACGCGGGACGCGCCATGCAGGAGACGGGGGTGGACGCGGTGAAGGTGGAGGGCGGTGGAGCACGGGTGGTGGAGGCCGTCGGTCGGATCGTCGATGCCGGAATTCCCGTTATGGGCCATGTGGGCCTGACCCCCCAATCGGTTCATGCCCTGGGGGGATACAAGGTCCAGGGCAGGGGACCCGAGGCTGCCGAGCGGGTTCTGAAGGAAGCCCTTGCCCTCGAGGCGGCGGGTTGTTTCTCGGTGGTGCTGGAGTTGCTCCCCGCGTCCCTCTCCCGGACCGTCACGGACGCGCTGTCCATCCCGACCATCGGCATCGGGGCGGGCCCGGACTGTGACGGGCAGGTTCTGGTGGCGTATGACGCACTTGGACTCAACGAGCGGTTCGCCCCTCGCTTCCTCAAGCGGTTCGCCCAGCTCGCCGAGGAGGTTCGCGCGGGCGTGAGCACCTACGTGGCTGAGGTCCGAAGCGGCGCCTATCCCTCCGCCGAGCACTCGTTCGAGGACGAGGCGTGATCCTCGCCCGAACGCGGGGCCAGCTCGCATCCGCCCTCGAGAGCGGTGCGGGTGAGGGGGGCCGGCGGGCCCTGGTTCCCACCATGGGTGCTCTCCACGAGGGCCATCTCAGCCTGTTCGACCTCGCTCTGGCCCGGGCTTCCCAGGTGGTGGTCTCGATCTTCGTGAACCCCCTCCAATTCGACCGAAGTTCCGATCTGGCAGCGTACCCCCGGACCCTGAAACGGGATTTGGAGGTGGCGGAATCCCGCGGCGTGGATGTGGTATTCGCCCCGGAGCCGGAGGAGGTATATCCCGAGGGAGAGCCCCAGGTGAGCGTCGACCCCGGGCCCCTTGGCGACGTGCTGGAAGGTGCGTTCCGGCCCGGGCACTTCCGCGGCGTACTCACAGTCGTCGCAAAGCTCTTCCACCTTGTCCGCCCGCAGGTGGCGGTCTTCGGCGCCAAGGACTTCCAACAGGTCGCGCTGGTGCGCCGGATGGTCGATGACCTGGATTTCCCGGTGGAGATCCTGGTGGGCGAGACGATCCGAGAGGCGGACGGCGTTGCGTTGAGTTCCAGGAACCTGCGCCTCGACCCCGATCAGCGACTGGCCGCCACCGCACTCTCCCGGGCGCTTCGGGTCGGAGCGGCCGCGGGCGAAGCCGAAAGGGACGCCGCCGCCATCCTGTCCCGAATGCGGGATCTCCTCGCCGAGGAGCCGGGTGTGGAGGTGGATTACGTCCAGATCGTGGACCCCCGAACCCTCGAGGCTGTGCCTCGGATCGTCCCCGGGTCCGTCGCGGTCGTGGCTGCACAGGTGGGTCCGGTGCGACTCATCGACAACCTGGTCCTGGGGGGGCGATGAGCCGGCACCCCTCGCCGGTTCCCGGGGGGACGGGCCCCGGCCGCCCCAAGAAGAAGAAGGAGCTCCACTCCGCGGTCCGGGACGCGGTCAAGGGCAAGCTCCCGGAATGGGCCAGGGTCGGGACCGCGCGGATCGAGCACATGGAGCGGGTCTCCGCCCTCATGGTGGAGTGGGCGAAGGCCGCCGGCGAGCGAGGTGTGGAGGTGGCCCGTTGGAGCGCGGCGGGGATGCTCCACGACGTCCTCCGAGAGGCCCGACCCTCCGACCTCAGACCGCTTCTCCCTCCCGCCTTCCGAGACGCGCCCAAGAACCTCCTTCATGGCCCCGCGGCCGCATACTATCTGGAGAGGGAAGGGGTCAGGGACTACGAATTCCTGGACGCGATCCGCTACCATACGGTCGGGCATCCCGCTATGGGCCGGCTTGGCCGCGTGCTCTTCGCGGCGGACTTTCTCGAACCCGGGCGGAAGCTGCGGCCCCGATTCCGGGCGAGGCTTCGGGAGCGGATGCCAGGGGACCTGGACGCGGTGGTCCAGGAGATCCTTGGGGCCCGGATTCAGGTCCTGGTGGACCGCGACACCAGTATCCGGCCCGAGACCGTGAACTTCTGGAACGTGCTGGTCGATGGCTCGAAGAAGAAGAAGCCGTAGAGGTGGCTCGGGGTCGGGACGACCCTCCGCCCGTCCTCCGCTCTTGAGGGTCCTGTTCCTCGCCGCCGCCGCGGGCGCAGTCGGTTTGGGCATGGTGCGGTGGGCGGAGCGGGTGGAGGACCGGGCGCCGCCGGTAGAGGAGGAGCTCCCGGAGGAGCGCATCCGGGTCGAGGTGCTCAATGGGGGAGGGCGCGCCGGGATGGCTCGGGAGGGCACGGACTACCTTCGGGATCGGGGGTTCGACGTGGTGACCCTGGGGAATGCCGACGCGTTCGACCAGGATTCGTCGGTGGTGCTGGATCGCGTCGGGCGGTCGGACTGGGCCGCCGAAGTGGCGCGAGCCATGGGGATCGGGCGCATCACCACCGAGCCGGACTCCAGCCACTACGTGGACGTTACCGTCATTCTCGGTGCGGAGTGGGAACCTCCGACGGCCGATCTTACGTCAGGTGAGGCAGAGGTGGAGTACAGTTGGTGGGATCTCCGCCGCCTCTGGAATTGAGTCGGAGACCGGGTGGGCCCGGTAGCCGGCCGCGACATCCTTGATTGAGGGACTCGATGGCAAAGAAGCGGAATCGAAGCTACGGGCGGGCGGGCGGCTCGGAAGCCGGTGAACCGAAGAGCGCCGCACCGGAGCGTGGGTCCGGGAAGGGGTCCGGCCGGGCCGGTCGGGGGAGCGAGGGAAAGTCCCCTGAGGTCTCCAGCGAGCTCCGGGAGTGGATCAAATCCCTGGGCGTTGCCGTGGTCCTGTTCTTGATCCTGCGGACGTTCATCGTCGGGACGTTCGTGATCACGTCAGGTTCCATGGAAGACACCCTGCTCGTGGGCGACTTCCTGGTGGTGAACCGAATGGCCATCGGTTCGAGGGTTCCGGGTACGGACGCCCGGATCCCCGGCTATTCGTCGCCACGGCGGGGCGACGTGATCGTGTTCGATCCCCCCCACGAGGAGGACCTGAAGCTCGTGAAGCGCCTGATCGGGTTTCCGGGCGACAGGGTGGAAATGCGCGACAAGGTCCTCTACCTGAACGGGGAAGCCCAGGAGGAGCCGTACTTGAGGTTGCAGGACCCGCCCGGGGAGGGGGACGACTACCACCCCTGGATGGAGTGGCAGCGGGACCAACTGGCGGCGGGCGTCGACGGGTCCTCGTACCGACCCACCCGGGACAATTGGGGTCCCCTGGTTGTGCCCGAGGGGACGTATTTCATGCTGGGCGACAACCGGGATTCGTCCCTCGACTCCCGCTACTGGGGCCCCCTCGACGACTGGAGGCTCGAGGCCCGGGTCATGTTCAAGTACTTCAGCTACAACAAGGAGTCGACCTACCCGTTCGCCTGGATACGGGAGATTCGCTGGAGCCAGATCGGCCGGGGTATCCGCTAGTCCCGACCCGTGGTCCCTTCCAACTGTACCAGGGCGTTGGCCCGGAGCTGCCCGCAGGCGGCGTCGATGTCTCTGCCCCTCGGCGTCCTTACCGCCACCTCCACACCCCTGGCAGTAAGTACCTCCTCGAAGTGCCGGATGGTCTGGGGCGTGCTGGGCTCCCAGTTCTGGTAGGGGATCGGGTTGAAGGGGATCAGGTTGACGAATGCCCTCACGCCCCGGGCGAGTTCGGCAAGGGGCACGGCCAGATCCAGAGCATCGTTCACCCCTCGGATCATCGTGTACTCGAAGGTGACCCGCTTTCCCCCGGCGTCCTGGAACTCCTGCAGGGCCTCCATCACCTGGGAAAGGGGGAAGCGCTTCTCCAGGGGAATCAGCTCGGCCCGCAGCTCGGAGGTGGGCGCGTGGAGGGAGAGGGCCAGCCGGAACTGTTCGGGCCGCCGGGCGAGTTCCCGGATCCCCGGCACCTGACCCACCGTACTCACCGTGATTCGCCGCGCTCCCACCCCGTATCCGTGATTCAGGAGGGTAAGGGAGTCCATGACCGCCACCCGATTGGCCAGGGGCTCTCCCATCCCCATGTACACGACGTTGCTGATCTCAGGGTACCCGTGCTCCCGGGCCCATCGCCGGGAGGCGCGGAACTGAGACACGATCTCTCCGGCCGTGAGTTGACGGCGGAACCCCGCCCAGCCGGTCGCGCAGAACGTGCAGCCCATGGCGCACCCGGCCTGGGACGAAATGCAGAGGGTGAGGCGCTCTCCGGAGGGGATGAGCACGGACTCCACCAACTCCCCGTCGGGAAGCCGCCAAAGGTGTTTTACCGTGCGGTCATCCGACACCGCGACGGTCGCCGCCTCGGGCTCGTCCAGGGCGAAGGCGGCCTCCAGAGCTTCCCGCTCGGACGCGGGCAGGTTGGTCATCTGGGCGATGCTCGCCACGTCCCGCTCGAGGATCCAGGAGAGCGCCTGCTTCGCCCGGAACGCCGGCTGGCCCCGTTCCCGAAAATGGCGCTCCAGCGCCGACTCCAGGTCCTGGGGCACCATGGACAGAAGGTCCGGGCGCGCTTCGGTATTCATGGGTGTGTGACCGGACCTTCCTTGAATCGGCAAAATGGCGCGGTTAAGTTAGCCCAAAACCGCGCTGGGTGGGAGGTTACTCGCATTCCGGGAGTCCTTGAGAATCGGTACCAAAACGGGTGACATTGCCGAAGCCTTCTGCCCGCTCGGCAGGGGGTTCTTCTCGTTCCCGACCCCGATTCGCCATTGGAGGAGGAATCCGGATCCCTCCGACGTTCGCGCGGTCGCCCCTCGTCCCTCCGCCCCTCGTATCTTCCGATCCGAGCCGCCCACGCCGTCCAGTTGCCGGCTTCGACCTCAATGACCGTGAAAGACCCCATGAGTGATATCGACCTTCCCGTCCAACAGACTTCCCAGAGGGCTCGGTTCGCCGGTTCCCTCCGCGCCGCCGACGCGGGCCGTCGCTTCAAGCTCGCCGGCTGGGTCCATCGGCGCCGGGACCTGGGAGGACTGTATTTCGTGGATCTACGGGATCGGGGCGGGCTCCTGCAGGTCTCCTTCGGTCCCGAATGGTCCCCGCCCGAAGTCCTGGCTCGGGCCGGTGACCTGGGCGCAGAGGACGTGATCGCGGTCTCCGGCGAGGTTTGCCTCAAGCCCGAGGCGAATCCCGAGCTGCCCTCCGGTGAAGTGGAGTTGCGTGCGGAATCCCTCGAGGTCCTCACCGATTCCACCACACCTGCGATCCCCGTGTACCGAGGGCCGGAGGAGGATCTGCCCTCCGAGGAGATGCGGCTTCGGCACCGGGTCCTCGACCTGAGGCGACCGGAGTTGCGAGACAACCTCCTACTTCGCCACCGGCTCGTGCTCGAGACCCGGAACCGGCTGGACGCACTGGGCTTCATGGAGGTGGAGACGCCCATGCTCACCAAGCCGACCCCCGAGGGAGCCCGGGACTACCTGGTCCCCAGCCGTGTCCATCCGGGAGAGTTCTACGCTCTCCCGCAGAGCCCGCAGATCTACAAGCAGTTGCTCATGGCCGCGGGCTTCGACCGATACTTCCAGATCGCCCGCTGCTTCCGTGACGAGGACCTGAGGGCGGACCGGCAGCCCGAGTTCACCCAGATCGACGTGGAGGCGTCCTTTGTCGAGCCCGAGGACATCTTGGGGTGGATGGAGGAACTCATGGCCGGCTTGGCCGAGGTCGCCGGCGTATCGGCCCCCCGTCCCTTCCCGGTCATGACCCACGCCGAGGCCATGGACCGATTCGGGACCGACCGGCCCGACATGCGCTGGGACCTGGAGATCACGGACTGGTCCGAGGCGCTGGCCGACTCGGAGTCCGGGATTCTTCGAGGGGCCCTCGACGCGGGTGGACGCCTTCGAGGGATTCTCCTCCCGGGCGGGGGTGCGCTCTCTCGCAAGCAGATCGAGGCGGTGGAGGCCGTGGCGAAGGCTCAGGGCGCTCCCGGCCTCCTCTGGATGAAGGGCAACCCGGACGGAGCCTCGGGGCCCCTCTCCCGCTTCACCTCCCCCGAGCACCAGGCCCGGATCGGTCTTACCGACGGGGATCTGGTCCTACTGGCTGCAGGGACCGACCGGCAGATCTCGTGGGCCCTGGGCGCGGCCCGGCTGGAGGTCATTCGACTCCTGGACCTGCCCATGGACCGGGAGACGGCCTGGCTATGGGTGGTGGATTTTCCCGTATTCGAGGACGATCCCGAACGCGGCGGGCTCGCGCCGAACCACCACCCGTTCGTCATGCCCAACATGGACGACTTTCACCTCCTGGACTCCGATCCCCTGGCGGTTCGGGGAAAAGCCTACGATCTGGTGTACAATGGATCGGAGCTGGGCTCTGGCAGCATCCGTAATCACGACGCGGACCTCCAGAGAGAGCTGCTTGCCAGGCTCGGCCTGTCGGACGAGGAAATCGACCGGAAGTTCGGCTTCCTATTGGAGGCGCTCCGTTCCGGGGCGCCCCCGCACGGGGGTATCGCCCTGGGTATGGACCGCATCGTCAAGGAATTCGCCGGGGCCCAGAGCCTCCGGGACGTGATCGCGTTCCCCAAGACCACGGCGGCCCGGGCGCTCTTCGAGGGCGCTCCCTCGCCGGTCGGCCCCGACGACCTGGCCGATTTGCACCTGGAAGTCATCGACGAGGGAGCTGAATGACCAGCGGACGCGGTACCATCGTGGAGCACCGGCTGGACGCCGAGGGGGCGGACCAGCTTCTCCTGGCAGGGGTCAACGACGCGAACATGAAGGAGGTGGGTCGCCTCTTCGGGGTTCGGGTCGTCCTGCGCGGAGATCACGTGATCCTCTCAGGCGAGCTCGAGGCGGTGGAGCGGGCGGTGCCCGTGACCCATCACCTCATCGAGCTGGCCAGGCTCCGGGCTCCCTTCGACACCACGGACGTGGCCCGGTTCGCCGACGAGGCCGCTCAACTGGGAGAGGTGGGACGGGTGGACCCGGCCGACGAGATCCGGATCGCCATCCCCGGGTCCCGGAAGGTGATCACCCCCAAGTCCGATGGGCAGCGACGCTACCTCGCCGCCATCGGCGAACACGACGTGGTGATCGGGATCGGCCCTGCGGGTACCGGAAAGACCTATCTCGCGGTCGCTCGGGCCGTGGAGGCGCTCTACAAGAAGCGGGTCAAGCGGATCATCCTCGCCCGGCCCGCGGTGGAAGCGGGCGAGAACCTGGGATTCCTCCCCGGGGACCTCCAAGAGAAGGTCGACCCCTACCTGCGCCCCCTCTACGACGCACTGGAGGACATGATGCCGGCCGACCGGGTTCGCCGCGCGCTGGAGGCCCGGACCATAGAGATCGCGCCGCTGGCGTACATGCGGGGTCGGACCCTCTCGGACGCGTTCGTGATCCTGGACGAGGCCCAGAACGCCACCACCGCTCAAATGAAGATGTTCCTGACCCGCCTCGGCCTGAATTCCAAGGTGGTCATCACCGGGGACAAAACCCAGATCGATCTCCCCCGGATCTCGGACTCGGGTCTCCTCCAGGTGGAGCGGATCCTGACCGGGATCGACGGAATCGAAGTGCTCTATCTCGATGCCATGGACGTGATCCGGCACCGGTTGGTCAAGGACATCATCCGGGCCTACGCCTCCGAGGACGAAGACTCGTGAGCGGCCCCACGAGGGAGAGGGTGAGCCGACTGGAGGAGCTCCTCTCCAGGAGCCCGACCCGGATCTGGCCCGACGGAATCATCCACCACGGCGCCCGGGTGGCTCTGCTCCTGGTCCTGGGCCTGCTCGTGGCCCTCCTCTTCCCGCCCACGCCCCGGACGGTGGTGGCTCCGTACCAGGTGGGCATGGTGGCGGAAGAGGACATCACCGCCAGCGTGGCCTTCGCCGTTCCAAAGTCGGAGGAGGAACTGGAGTTGGAGCGGGCCGCCGCGGCCGCGGCCATTCCCCCCACGTTCACGTTGCGGGAGGGAGCCACGGGCGGGATGGTCTCGAATCTGGACGGCTTCTTCCAGGGCCTTGCGGACGCAGTGGGACGGGGGCCAGGAGCGGTGGAGGAGGAGTTGGCCGGGGCCGGCATCCGCGCGACGCTGCGCCAGGTGGAGTTGGCGACGGACCCCCAGGTCCGGGACGGTCTCCGCCGGGCCGCGCTGAGGGCGACGCGTGAGATCCACCCCGACGGGGTGATCGATGCGTCCCAGTCCGGCTATCTGGTGACCGAACGCTTCACCGTAAGGTCCTCCGAGGGAGAAGAGTCTTCGGTTCCCTCCTCTCAGGTCATCACGACCCGGGAGTTCTTCGATCGGGCCGTTGGAATCCTGCCTTCGGGGACGTCGCCGGAGGTGGAGGAGCTCCTCAGACTGATCCTCATCCGCTTCGTCGAGACGAACTACGTTCTGGACGCGGCGGAGACCTTCCGGGACAAGGACCAGGCTCGGCGGTCGGTGGCCACCACCGGGTCCTCGGTACTGGAGGGGGAGGTCATCCTGAGGCGCGGGGAAAGGGTGCAGCCCGTCCACCTCACCCGCCTGCAGGCCTACGCCGAGGCCCTGCGCATCGCGGGAAGGCTCGAGAACGAGGGCGCCGTCGACCGCATCCCATTCCTGGGCAGCCTCCTTCTGAACCTGGCGGTTCTGGTCATCTTCGGATTGGTCCTCTGGTTCTACCGACCTGAGGTCTATCGGAATTTTCGCTGGATGCTGCTGCACGGGGGCCTGGTCGCGGCGTATTTCATGGTAGCCCAGCGGATCTACCTCCTGGGGCTGCCGGCGGAGCTCCTCCCCATCACCTTCGTCGCGCTCACCATCGCGGTTCTGTGGGACTCCCGGCAGGCACTGATGCTGACCGCGATCCTCGCGGCCATGACCGCCCTCCAGCCTCCGTTCAGGGATCACGCGGTGTTGGCGGTCACGCTCCTCGGGGGGAGTGCCGCGGCCTTCTCGGTCCGGGCCATCACCCGTCGGGCCCAGACATGGGTGGTCATCGGAATGATCACGGTGGCCTACGCGGTCACCCTTCTTTCCCTGGGACTCGTGGTCCGTGCCCCGGCCATCGAGGTGCTCTCCGCCATCGGGTACGCCGCGATCAACGCCACCGCTTCCGCCATCCTCGCCATGGGGTTCCTCCCCCTGTGGGAGTGGTACACCCAGATCACGACCGGTCAGAGCCTCCTGGAGTGGGCGGACCCGAACCGGCCCCTGCTCAAACGACTGTCCCTGGAGGCGCCAGGCACCTACGCACACTCCATCAACGTGGCGAATCTCGCCGAAGCCGCGGCCAACGCGGTGGGAGCCAACGGACTGCTGTGCAGGGTGGGCGCCTATTACCACGACGTGGGGAAGGTCCTCAAGCCCCAGTTCTTCATCGAGAATCAGCCCGGCGGACGGAATCCCCACGACAAACTGAAACCGGTCACCTCGGCTGGGATCGTGCGGGAGCACGTGACGGAGGGCCTGCGCCTGGCCCGGGAAGCCAAGGTGCCGAGGATCGTAGAGCCCTTCATTTCGGAGCACCATGGGACTCAGCTGATCGGATTCTTCTACCAGAAGGCGCTGGAGGATGCTGGTGAGGCGGCCGCCCCGGACCCGGATTCCTTCACGTATCCGGGCCCCCCTCCCCAATCCAGGGAGACCGCGATCCTGATGATCGCCGACTCGGTGGAATCGGCGACCAAGGTGCTCCAGGACCCCACGCCGGAGCGTGTGAAGACGCTGGTGGAGAACCTGGTGGAATCCAAGCTGGAGCAAGACCAGTTCGCCCAGGCGCCCATCACGTTCGCGGAGCTGGAGGTGGTCAAGGAGACGCTCGCGAAGGTCGTATCGGGGATGTACCACCACCGCATCGACTACCCTCAGACGAAGCATCTGACGGACGCCGGGTCCGATGCGGTTCAGTCCGATGCCGTGGCGGGCGCTCCGACGGACGAGGCCGGATCGGCGCAGATGGTTCTGGAGCCCGAGCGCGACGAGACCCCGTGAGGGAGGAGGCCCGTTGAACGACGTCGTGATCTCCATCCCCCTGGCGCCGTCGCCTTCCGATCCGTCGGATCCTTCATCCGGTGAGTGGACTGCGGACGGTCTCGAGGCCCTTCTGGAACGGGCTGTGCTTGCTGCGCTGGAGGATGCCGGGGTATCGGGGGCAGAACTCTCGGTCACCCTCCTCGACGATGCCGAGATCCAGTCTCTGAATGACCGGTATCTCGGAAAGGACCAGCCCACCGACGTCATTTCCTTCTCTCTGCCGGGTCCGGGGGGTGAGGTGGTGGGAGACATCTACATCGGGGCCCAGCAGGCCCGCCGGCAGCCGGGCCCCTGGATGGAGGAACTGGTCCGTCTCGCCATCCACGGTACGCTCCACGTGCTGGGGCACGATCATCCCGAGGATGAGGCCCGCTACTCTTCCCCCATGTTCCAGGTGCAGGAGCGACTGGTCCGCGACGTCCTGTCCTGAGCCCCGACTCGTCTCGTCGACCCCCGAGGGGCGTGCTTGACGCCCCCCAGTC
>JBDHCV010000021.1:0-67658 GCA_039591855.1 Gemmatimonadota bacterium
GGACCGTGTGGCCCACGTGCTGGTACCATGAGGCAGGGGCGGCCGCCTCGGTGCGCCGTGCGGCCGATCCGCCAGATCCGCCAGAGCTTTCCCGTGGGAGATTGATCGGAATGAAGGAAAGGATGCCCCCCCTCTCGATTTGGCCGCGGGGGTTGGGGACGATGGTGCTGGTCACCATGGCCGCGACCGGGTGCGACGGTCCTGACCTCCCGCCTCCGCCGCCGGCCGAGGTGGTGGCGGACTACTACAAGACCCCCGCGGGCCTCGAGGTGACCCTCGACGGTCGGACCGTGGAGATCGAGGTCACCCAGAGCGATCGACAGCTCCGCCGGGGTGGAACCCTCTGGGCCAAGGTGGGACCCTACGTCTTCCTGTTCACCGAAGAGAGCCAGGCACTCTTCCGGGACCATGCCGGCGTTCAGGGGATCCGCGTCACCACCCGGAACAGCGCAGGCCGGATGGTGGCCACCGCGCTGCTTCGCCGGGGCGCCCTCACGGAGGTCCAGTGGCAAAGGGCCCTCAACATCGCCGGCAGGGCGCGCAAGGACGGCACGGCACAGATGACCCTCCTCGAGGACCTGGTGGATTGGGGCGAGGAGCATACGGAGTTCGAGTACGACACCCGCTTCCACCACTAGGCTCGACCGGGGTCCGGTTCGCCGGTGGGCTACCTCCGCGGAGGGGGACGAATGAGTCGGACAGTGACGGTCATTCCTGGGGACGGCATCGGGCCCGAGGTCACCCGGGCCACGCTCCTCATCGTCGGTGAAGCCGGCGGGGAGATCGAGTGGGACGAGGCCCTGGCGGGCGTCACGGCCTTGGAGCGGGTCAAGAACCCCATTCCCGAGGAGACGCTCGAGTCCATCCGGCGGAATGGGGTGGTGCTCAAGGGACCCCTCACGACGCCGGTGGGGACCGGGTTCCGATCCATCAACGTGGCTATTCGAAAGGAATTCGACCTCTACGCCAACGTTCGGCCCACGCTCACCATCCGTCCCGGCGGCAGGTACGAAGACATCGATCTGGTCATCATTCGGGAGAACACCGAGGGGCTCTACGTCGGGGTCGAGCACTATATCGGGATGCACGGGGATCCTCGAGCGGCCGCCGAGTCCGCCATGATCATCACCCGTTTCGGAGCCGAGCGCATTTCCCGTTACGCCTTCGAATATGCTCGGGAGAACGGGCGGAAGCGGGTGACGCTGGCCCACAAGGCCAACATCCTGAAATACACCCAGGGCCTGTTTCTGGACGTGGCCCACGAAGTGGCCCAGGACTACCCGGAGATCGAGTGGGAGGACGCCATCATCGATGCTACGGCCATGCGCCTTGTGATGGACCCCTATCAGTTCGACGTTCTCGTGATGGAGAACATGTTCGGGGACATCATCTCCGACCTCACAGCGGGCCTGGTCGGAGGACTGGGGATGGCTCCCGCCGGGAACATCGGGACGGATGCGGCCATGTTCGAGGCCGTGCACGGATCCGCGCCGGACATCGCCGGCAAGGGGATCGCCAATCCCACCGCTCTCGCCCTCTCGGCCGCCATGCTCCTGGATCACATCGGACAGCCGGAGGTGGCCGAGCGGGTCCGACAGGCCCTTACCACCGTGATCCGAAAGGGCGACGTTCTCACCGGGGATCTCGGCGGTCGGGCCACGACCCGGGAGTTCGCAGACGCCGTGGTCCGGGCCCTTCCGTCGTGACCGAGCTGGGGGATCTCCGCTGCCAGGCGTGCGGGACGGTCCACGAGCGACCGGACCTGGACCGCCTTCTCTGGTGTGAGGACTGCCTGGCCCGGGCTCGACTCCAGGCCCGGAAGGGAAGCCTGGTCATCGGTCTGGTGGTAGCGGGCATCCTTGCGGCTTGGATTTTCGGGATCCTTCGTCCGACTGTTATCGTCGGCGGATGGATCGGGGTCGTCCTTGGCGGGTTCTGGGTGGGTGCCCGGGTAGGACGGGAAGTGCTGTTCGCGGTGTATCGGGCCCGTTGGTCCGCCTGACCCCACCTCGTCCCGACCCCGTGCCGGGGCTAGATTTCCCAGCGGTGATCGGGTCTTCTAGACCCATCCACAGGGCTGAGAACGCCCAACCCAACGAACGTGTGGAGCCGGCGCGGCCGCTCTGCCCAAACGACATGGTGATCGACTGATGGCTGGGAAGTTCCAAGGCGTCGATTTCTACGATATCGATTCGCTCCTCAGTGAAGAGGAGCGCATGGTCCGGGACATGGTCCGGGAGTGGGTGGACGACAACGTCATGCCCGTCATCCAGGAGGCCTATATCAACCGGACCTTCCCCACGCAGCTCATCCCCCAGATGGGGGAATTGGGTCTCCTGGGCCCCAATCTCCCCGAGGAATATGGCTGCGCCGGGCTGAACAACGTGGCGTACGGTCTGATCAACCAGGAGATGGAGCGGGCCGACTCGGGACTGCGGTCGTTCGCCTCGGTCCAGGGTTCCCTGGTCATGTACCCCATCTTCACCTTCGGGACCGAGGAGCAGCGCCGGGAGTGGCTCCCCCGGCTGGCCTCTGGAGAGGCCGTGGGGTGTTTCGGCCTGACCGAGCCCGACTACGGCTCCAACCCCGGGGGGATGATCACCACCGCAAAGAAGGTGGACGGCGGCTGGGTCCTGAACGGGGCGAAGATGTGGATCACCAATGGATCCATGGCGAACGTAGCCGTCATCTGGGCCCAGACCGGGGAGCTTGGCGACACCAAGTCCATTCGTGGATTCGTGGTTCCCACCGATACGCCCGGATTCTCGGCCCGGGACCAGAAAGGCAAGCTCTCCCTGCTCGCCTCCGACACGTCGGAACTGGTCCTGGAGAACGTGGAGGTTGGGGACGACGCTCTCATGCCCGGAAGCGACGTGGGCCTGAAGGCGCCCCTCATGTGCCTGACCCAGGCCCGGTACGGGATCGCCTGGGGCGCGGTGGGTGCGGCCATGGCCTGCTATGACGAGGCGCGGAGTTACGCCGTGGAGCGGGTCATGTTCGACGGCCCCATCGGCGGCAAGCAGATCCAACAGGTCCGGTTGGCCGAGATGCTCGTGGGTATCACCCAGGGTCAGCTCATGGTCCTCCAACTCGGACGGCTGAAGGACAAGGGGACCATGACCCCCTTCCAGGTCTCCATGGCCAAGCGTACCAACGTGGACATGGCTTGCGAGGTGGCCCGGGAGGCCCGGAGACTCCTGGGGGCCAACGGGATCCTGGTGGAGTACCAGGCCATGCGTCACATGGCGAACCTGGAGTCGGTCTACACCTACGAGGGGACCCACGACATCCACGGGCTGATCCTGGGTCAGACCATCACGGGTCTCGCCGCCTACTGAGGGCCCGGTTGGTCGTGGTGGAGGGGACTACCCATCCACCGGGGGTCCGGGGATGCCAGGGCGCTCCGAACCGGGTCCGGGGCGAAGGTCTCCGTGGTGGGTTGCCGACTACGGGGGTATTTTGCCGTGAGGGTGAGGCCACAGTTCCTGTCCTGGAGAGCCTAGATGTCCGAAGATCAGCACACCTCGACCGCCGACGATCTCGAGCGAATCTGGACCGCGCTTCGTGGTACCGATCGGACCATCCGCAGGATCTTCATCTCCGGTGGCGCCTGGAGCATGGCATGGATCCTCCTCAACGTCATCGGGCTGCAGACGCTCTCCAATCTCCTATTGGGGCTCGGCATGGCCGGTCTGGTTCTGGTCGGGTCCCTGGGGATGGCGTTCGAGGCCGACGAGTACCGCCGGGCCAAGCTGGAGGAATTCGACTCGGAAGGGGTTGACGAGTAGGGGTGGCCGGGTAGCTTTTACTGCTCTCGGATGGCCTTCTACAAGGCCTTCCGCCCCGCTAGCTCAACTGGTAGAGCAACTGACTCTTAATCAGTAGGTTCGGGGTTCGAGTCCCTGGCGGGGCATGGACAGGAGGGGGAGGAGCCCGATGCGGCTCCTCCCCCTTTTCGTGTCGATCGCCTCCAGCCGCCGACCTTCGCGGTTCGCCCTCGAGCGCATCCGGTTGCCCCGGTCTCTTTCCACCCCGATCATGCACCGACCCCGCGTCGGTACCCCCTGATCGGACGGTGCACCATGAAGCGAAGGGACTTTCTCGTATCCTCGGCAGCCGGGGCGGTCAGCCTCGGGGCCGTCCCCCTGGACGCTCTTGCTGCGGTGGACCGCGGCCCGGACGACGAATCCGACGGTTACCGGGGCGGTGGAGACGGCGTACGGAAGATTCTCATCGCGGGCGGTGGATTCCGGGAGGAGTTCATCGGGTACATGGCGGAGCTGACGGGGAAGGAGCGGCCCCGCCTCTGCTACCTCCCCACTGCTTCCGCGGACAGCGCCTCGGGCACGATCCGATGGTTCCAGTACTGCGCGGAGTTGGACGTGGTGCCCTTCGTCCAGAACAGCTTCATCAGCAGCTACCGGATGGACCAGTCGTGGGAAGAGGTTCTCCTTTCCATGGACGGGATCGTGGTTTCCGGGGGGAACACCCTGAATCAGCAGGCCATCTGGAGGGTGCAGGGGATCGACCAGGTTCTCCGGAAGGCGTGGGACCGGGGCATTGTCCTGGGTGGGGCCAGCGCCGGTTCCCTCTGCTGGTTCGAGGAGGGAACCACCGATTCCAGGCCGAAAGAGGTCACGAAGATCGAGTGCCTGGGGTTCCTGAAGGGCAGTCACTCCCCGCACTACGACGCTGAAGAGGTGCGGCGTCCCACCTACCACAGGCTCATCGCCTCGGGAGAGCTGAAGCCCGGCTATGCCTGCGACAACGACGCCGGGATCTACTTTGAGGACAACCAGGTCACGCGGGTCGTGGCCACCCGGGCCGATGCCAAGGTCTACTACGTCAGCGTGTTGGACGGAGAGGTGGTGGAGCGGGTGCTGGAGCCGGCGCTCATCGGGTAGCGCCCGCCCGGGGTCGCCGTATGCGCCCTCAGTACATCCGCTCCCACTTCTTCGAGGTGGATAGCTTCCGCCTGGCGTCGGTCTCCGCGAACCAACGGGTCAGTCCGCAGCTGTTGCACACGATCACGTCGAACTTGGCCGACGCGAAGGCACCTCCGATCCCCGGGAGATAGTTGGGGGCGTACCCTCCCCCGGAACCCACGGGTTTCACCGTCTTGAACAGGTCCTTGCTCTCGCAGTTCGGGCAGGGGGAGACGTGCGTCATCAGGTAGGCTCGTTCGAGAAGTAGGATGGCGTCGGGGGGTCGTGGCCCGGTCTCCCGAACCATCGCCCCGGGGGTCGCGGAAAGGCAAGCGGGGCCGCATGTTGTCGCGAACCGTTCTCCTCGGAGGCACGCGACGAATGAACGATCTCTGGACGAGATTGAAGGAACGGAAGCTATTCCAGTGGGGCGCCGCGTACCTGGCCGGCGCATGGGCCACCGCGGAAGTCCTGGACCTGTTGGCGGATCGCTTCCACTGGTCCGAGTGGCTCGTGCAGGCGGCGATTCTGGTCCTCGTCTTCGGCTTCCTCGCCGTCCTGACCCTGGCATGGTACCACGGGGAGCGGGGCAGGCAGCGGGTTTCCGGGGGGGAACTCGTGATTCTCGTCCTGATCGCGACGGGGGCGGCACTGGGGATTCGTAGTCTGCCCTCGACGTCGGGATCGCCCGGCGGCCCGCCGGGGTCCGGCGAGGTCGGGCTTCCGGCGCTCGCCGCGGCCGCAGGACTCGATTTCCGCTCGTCCCGTGGAGCGCCGCGGGTCGCCGTACTCCCATTCCGGAACGTTATGCCCGATCCGGAGGAGGACGCCTACCTGGTCGAGGGGCTCCACGACGAGATCACTTCCCAGGTGTCGAAGGTGGGGGCCCTGGAGGTGGTCGCCCGGTCTTCCGCGCTCCGCTTCGGAGAGCGGGAGGACCTTTCCGCCCAGGTTGTCGGGGACAGTCTCGGTGCGCGTTTCCTGGTCGAGGGCGCGGTCCGCAGGGCGGGGGATCGCCTTCGGGTATCCGTGACGCTCGTCGACGCCTCCGCGGACCGTACGCTGTGGAGCGAGGTGTATGATCGTGAGGCCATGGTGTCCGAGCTGTTCGACGTGCAGTCGGACATCGCGCTGAACGTCGCCGAGTCCCTGGAAGCCACGCTCTTCCCCGGGGAAGCGGAGCGGATCCGGCGGCGCGGAACCGATAGCGACGCCGCGTACGAGGCCTACCTCCGCGGCCGGCAACACATGAGCGGGGCCTGGGCGAACTACCCGCGCATGGCGGAGCTCTTCCAGCAGGCCGTGGCGCTGGATCCGGACTATGCGGAGGCCTGGTCGTCGCTGGGGCTGTCGCAGGTGGCCCTGGGGAATTTCTTCCTCGCCCCGCCCCCGGAGGTCTTCCCGCGGGCACGAGAGTCCGCCACCCGGGCCCTGGCCCTGGACTCCACTCTCGCCGAGGCCCACACCGTCCTCGCCTGGGTGCACTTCGCGTTCGACCGGGACTGGGCCGCGACCGAGCGGGATTTGGAGATCGCCGAGGCACTGGATCCCGGGCTGGACGGGATCTTCTATTTGAGGGCGTATCTATATCAAGCCCTGGGGAGATTCGACGAAGCGCTCGCGGCCGCCAACCGGATGCTCGAGCTGGATCCGGTGGGGGCGAACAGCACGCTCGCCGCGGGTCGAATGCTCCACATGGCGAGGCGGTACGAGGAGGCACTGGCCCTGTTCCGGCGTGCCGAGCGCTTGAATCCCGAGGAGTCCCTCGGGGACGAGTATTCGGGGGTCACGCTGGCCGTGATGGGGCGCACCGAAGAGGCCATTCCCGGCCTGCAGTCCCTCCTGATCGGGGACCGCGTCCCGGCGTCCGGGGCGGCGCGCCTTCCAGAGGCCTACGAGGACGGCGGGGCCGAAGGGGTGTGGCGACTATGGATCGAGTTGACGGAAGCCGTGGAGCCCCCCCGGCCGGGGTCCGTCGCCATGGGCTACGCCCGGCAGGGGAGAGCGGACGAGGCGGTGGAATGGCTCCGGCGGGCGGCATCCGTCTACGACAGTTGGGTCTTCCAGCTGAACGACCCCCTCCTCGATCCGATCCGGGAGGATCCGGGATTCGTCGAGTTTCTGGCCGGGATAGGTTTGCCTGCGACCTGACGGTGGCCTTTTCGACATCCTTCACGAGACCGGGTCGTGAAAGAGGGCCCCCGGCGCGGTGGCGCCGGGGGCCCAATGGTAGGTGGGCTCAAAGAGCCCTAGTTGATGACGCTGTTCGGGTCCAGGGGATCCGTTCCCTGGCTGATCTCCACCCCGTCCCAGATCCCATCCTTGTCCGCATCGACGTCCAGGGGATCCGTCCCGAACCTCGGCCTGCATCTGGTGGGTCTCGGCGGACTCCAGATCCACCGTGGCTGGGGTGACCTCGACGATGTTGTCCGCCAGGGTCACTTCGATGGGCACCTTCCCGTCCTTCGGTTTGAGGTTGATTCGTACCGGTGGGTTCTGGCCCTTGCTGACATTCACCTCGGCCCACCCCTCGTGGGTCACCGCACCGGCCAGGTCGAAGGCCTCCACGGTAAAGAGCCGGGCATCGCCTGCAGGTACCTTGAGGGTTCCCGAGGCGTTTCCGTTGGCATCCGCCTCGAGGTTGAACACGAGCGGGGTGAGGATGTCGGGTGCGGTGACGGTCACCACCAGGGTCTGGATCTCCAGGTCGACCATGTTGGCGGAGACGAGAAGCTCCGCATTCAGCGCCTCGTCGGCGAGTGTAGTTGGACCGCCTTCTCCGCACCCCGCCATCGACAGGACGAGCAGAGTGGCAGTCAGTGTAAGGGGCCAGCGGGCGAGGTGATGCCCGGCCCGCCTGAGGAGGAAGTTTCTTATTGGAAGGGATGCTCCGTTGTGTTGGTGAAGGCCCCGGTCCGGGTCGGTCTCCATTGCTGGCCGCGGCGGGAAACGGGGCTGGGTCGATTCGCCGACACCGGGGTCTCTGCTGGATCGGCCCGCTGGGGTCCGACCGCTCACTCCGGGAACCGGAAGGACGGGGATTTCGGCTCAGCAAGTCCGGGATGGCGTGGCGGGGGTCCGGAAGCTCCGGCTCCCGGACTCAGCTCCCGGACATGAGCCATGATTAACCCAAATCCGGTTGCTTCTCACGAGAGGCGGTTCGACGTTGAACGGATGGATCCAAACGTCGAAATCACCGTCCTTCTCCGTGAGGCCGCGGACGGAGACCGGGCCGCGCTGGACCGGGCCTTCGAGCAGGTCTACGGGGAGTTACGTCGTGTCGCCGGATCCCAGAGGCGCAGGTGGGAGGGAGACTACACCCTCAACACCACGGCGCTGGTACACGAGGCGTACGTGAAGATGGTTGGGTCCAACTCGGCGCGGTTCGAGGATCGGAGCCACTTCTTGGCCGTCGCGGCTCGCGCGATGCGACAGATTCTCGTGAACTACGCGGAGCGGAGGCAGGCGGCACGAAGAGGAGGAGGTGCCGCCCACGTCGAACTGGACGAGCGGATGGGGGAGTTCAATCCGCTCACCCATGAAGCCGCAGCGGAAGTGCTGGCTCTCCACGAGGCGCTCGGGCGCCTCGCTGAAATGAACGAGCGGCAGGCGAGGGTCGTGGAGGCGCGGTTCTTCGCCGGATTGGACCTGGAGGGGACCGCTCAGGCGGTGGGGATCTCCCTCGCGACGGTGAAGCGGGACTGGGCGTTGGCTAGCGCCTGGCTCCACAGGGAGTTGAGCGAAGGGAAGGAGTAGCGACAGCGAATGGACGCCGAACGGTGGCGGCAGATCCAGGATGTCTTCGAGGAGGCGGCTGTTCTTCCGCGGGAGGCGCGGGACGCCTTCCTATCCGTCGCGTGTGAAGGCGATCCGGAACTCCGTGCCGAAGTGGCGTCCTTGCTCTCTTCGGCCGAGACCGCCGATACCTTCCTCTCCGACATTGCCAGCCGGGCTGGGCTGGGCGCCGTCCACGGACCTCCGTCCCCCAGCGTGGAGGTCCCGAAACACCCCTTCGGCCCCTACCGTGCGACCCGTCTTCTCGGGCGCGGTGGGATGGGGGCGGTCTTCGTCGCGGAGCGCAGCGACGATCAGTTCCAGATGGAGGTGGCACTCAAGGCCTTGGCCGGAGCGCCGCTGAGGGCGGAATCCCGGGCCCGCTTCCTTTCCGAGCGACAGATCCTGGCCGGACTCCACCACCCGAATATTGCCCAACTCCTCGACGGCGGCGTGTCGGACGACGGGACGCCGTTCTTCGTCATGGAACTGGTGGAGGGGCGCTCCATCGACGCGTTCTGCGAGGAGCGGGGACTGTCGGTGGAGGATCGGCTGGAGTTGTTCCTGCAGGTGTGTGCAGGCGTAGGCCACGCCCACACCAACCTCGTGGTCCACCGGGACCTCAAGCCGAGCAACATCCTGGTCACCGACGACGGGACCGTGAAGCTCCTGGACTTCGGGATCGCCCGGATGCTTCAATCCGAAGACGCCCTCTATCTGACGGCCACGCAGGCGCCGCACCCCATGACCGTGGCCTACGCCAGCCCGGAGCAGATTCGCGGCGAGCCTCCCACCACGAGTTGTGACGTATACGGGCTCGGCGTTCTGCTGTACCGGCTTCTGACGGGCCGTCATCCCTACGACTTCCCCGAGGGAAGCGGATACGTAGAGCTCAGCAGGGTAATCTGCGAGACCATTCCGACGACGCCGAGCCAGCGGATCCTGCGGGACCCGGATGGCGGAGGCGAGGTTCGGAGAGCGACCGGGGTGAACGGCGGGCCGGGCGACGCCTCGTCGCCACCGGCGGATCCAGACCCGGATCCGGATCTGGACCGACTCCGGGAACGGGGCCGTGCCTTGAAGGGGGACTTGGACTGGATCGTCCTCAAGGCGCTGGAGAAGGAGCCCGGCCGCCGGTACGCCTCGGTGGCCGAGTTCGCGGAGGACATTCGACGACACTTATCGGGTTGGCCGGTTCAGGCCCGCCCCGTGACCTTCTCCTACCGTACGCGGCGGTTCATGGCGCGCCACCGGGGTCCTGTGGCGGCTTCGGCCGTGGTGGCGATTCTCGTACTGGCCCTGGGGGTCCTCGGGGTCCGGTACGTGGTGGACACGCGGGCCCAGTCCAGAGCCCTTGCCGAGGAGGCCCGGGCGACCCAGGCGGTCTCCGACTTCCTGGTGGGGCTCTTTGCCGTGGCGGATCCGAGGCAGGGCGGGGCCGACACCCTGAGGGCCCGGGTCCTCCTGGAGCGAGGGCGGGGACGGGCCGGGGAAGAGTTGGCTGAGGTCCCGGGAATCCAGGCCCGGGTGTTCGGCACCCTGGCGCAGGTTTACTGGGGACTCGGCTATTCGCTCGAGGCGGACTCCCTCGCTTGGGCCCAGTTGGATCTCCGCCGCCAGCAACTGGGGCCGGACCATCCTGAGACGCTCGACGCCGCCCTGTACCTGGCGCACCTCAGGCGCGAGCAGGGGAATAGAGAGTCCCTTCCACTCGCGGAGTCGATCTACCGCGAGGTCCTGGCCCAAGTCGATGGGAATGAGGACGGCCTCCAGCAACGGATCGACGCGGAGGAGGGTCTGGGCCGGACCCTCATCCTGCTCGAGCGCGAGGAGGAGGCTGTGACGCACCTACGCACCGCCCTCGAGATCGGCACGGAGATCCTGGAGCCGAACGACCTCGATCTCCTCGGCATCAAAGGGGCTCAAGCCGCTCTCTTCCGTCAACTGGAAATGCCCGACTCCGCCGAGTTGCTCTATCGCTCGCTGATCGAGGGCTATGAGGCCTTGGGGGAAGAGGGAGAGCGAGAGGTGGGAGTCGTACTCAACAACCTCGGCTATCTCATGCGCGTCCAGGATCGGATGGATGAGGCCGAGGCATGGTATCGACTGTCCCTCGATGGGTATGAGCACACCCGGGCACCCGCAGAGACGATGCTGCTTCACAGCAACCTGGCCTTGGTCCTCCAGGAACAAGGCAAGGTCGACGAGATGGAGGACGTGCTGCGAAAAGCTGTGGATTATGCAGAGTCCCATTGGCCTCCGGAGCACTGGCGAGTCGGTGCCGCGCACAACGCCCTCGGACAGGGCTTGCTGATGGTCGGCCGACCGGAGAGAGCCGAGGGGCACGTTTCCAAGGCGCTCGAGATCTACGAAGCCGCTCTCGGTCCCGAGCACTCCTGGACGGCCCGGGCTCGAGGCCATATGGGAATCACGTACCGTAGGTTGGGGCGGAACGAGGAGGCCTTGCTCCACCTGGAGCAGAGCTACGCCGACCTCCTGGCACAGGACGCGCTCCGCAGTCCTCCGTCGCGCCGGATCGTGGACGAGTTGTCGGCGCTCTATCGAGAGATGGGGCGGCCGGACCTGGCGGAGCAGTTGGTCCAGAACGAGAGCTGAAATGGCCCCGCTCCCCTGGCGGGGGTCGGGGGCTTGATCGAAAGAGCTTTCTCGCCGGTGTGCGGAGGCCCTACCATGGGCTAAACCCCTAGATCCCAGTCCCCGACGGAGCCTCACCATGCCCGCAGACCGCCTCCATTCCCGACGCACCTTCCTCCGATTCCTGGCCGGGAGCCCCCTGCTCTCCGCCGTTGGGCTTTCCGGGTGTCTGGACCCGGGGCCGGGCCGGAGCGGGACGGGAACAGGAGTAGCCGGCGGGTCCGGATCGGCCGGAGCCGACGCGGCCCTGAGAAACCATCTGCTCTCCTCAGCCGACGAGGCCATCAATGTCTTCGATTTCCAGGAGATGGCCCGGGCGCTGCTTCCGCCTGCTCACTACGGGTACCTGGCCACGGGTGTGGACGGCGACGAAACCCTGCATGCCAACCGGGAGGGGTACGCCCGGTTCCAACTCCGGGCGCGGCGACTTGTGGATGTCTCGACGGTGAGCATGGGTGTGACGCTCTACGAACAGGATTGGGACACGCCGATCGTCCTCTCTCCGGTGGGAAGCCAGAGGGCCTTCCACGAGGAGGGGGAGCTGGCCGTCGCTCGGGCGTCCGGCGCCCTGGGGCACCTGCAGGTCCTGTCCACGGTGACCACGACCTCGGTGGAGGAGGTGAACGCAGCGAGGGAGCGCCCGGTGTGGTATCAGCTCTACCCCACCGACGATTGGGCGGTGACCCAGGCCCTCGTGGGAAGGGCCTCGGATGCCGGATGCGATACCCTCGTCCTCACCGTAGATCTGCCCGTGGGCAGCAATCGTGAGACGGCCCAGCGCCTGGCGGCGGAGGACTCGCGCGACTGCACCGAATGCCATCGGAGTGGGGCCGCTGCGGACGATCCCATGGGCTTCCTCAGCGGCTATCTCGATCACAAGCCCATGTTCCAGGGCCTGGATCTGAGTCAGGTCAGCTTCGACACGCCTTTCATGACCTGGGATTTTATTGACCGGCTCCGGGGCATCACCGACATGCGCATCCTGATCAAGGGGATCGTGCGAGGGGACGATGCCCGGCAGGCGGTCCTCTCCGGAGCGGACGGAGTCATCGTGTCCAATCACGGGGGCCGAGCCGAGCCCAGCGGCCGGAGCACCGTCGAGAGCGTCGAGGAAGTTGTCGCCGCGGTGAATGGAGCGATCCCCGTTCTCATGGACGGAGGGATCCGAAGAGGCTCGGACATTCTCAAGGCCATGGCCCTGGGGGCGAACGCCGTGTGCATCGGACGGCCTTACATCTGGGGGCTGTCGGCCTTCGGAGAGCCCGGCGTGGCCAAGGTCCTGGAGTTGCTCACCGAGGAACTGCGGATCGCAATGCAGCTCCATGGGGTTCGCAGCCTGTCGCGATTGGACCGCTCGTACGTCACCCGGGCCTGACGTCCAGCTCTCGGCCCCGTGCCTGGCTACGGGACCGGGTAGGGCCGGAGCAGGGGGCCGCCGCCCCCGGCCCTACTCCGGTTGAGAGCCCTGGAGGACCAGGAGGCGGGCCTTATGGTCCGATCCGTAGTAGTCGTCCACGAGGACGTACGAATCGTCCAGCAGTGTGGGTCGCCCGTCGGGGCCGGACCGGAAGAAGATGTGGTCGGCGGGGAAGGGGCCGCGGGTGGCTTCGGGCCCCACCGGGGGTGATTCGGGGTACTGGTCGGCCACGGCCTTCAAGCTGGCGTCCCGGGATACCCAGGTGTTGAAGTCTCCGCCCACCACCGCCGCGTGCCCCCTGAACCCGCCCACCTCCAGGCCGTCCAGCATTCCCCGGGCCTGACGGACCCGGGTCTGGTTCCCGGTCATCAAGGTGCGGACCAGGGTGGACGCCACGTCCAGGTGGACCGTGGTGAGGTCCAACCGGGTTTCCCCAGTCGTTCCGGGAAGCGACACGCTGGCGGCGACGGCGACCTTCCGCCCCCCCTCGAAGGGCAGGTCGATGGCGGTGACCCGCTGCAGCGGAAGCGAGCTGAGGATGGCGTTGCCCTTGTCTTCCCCGCGGCCGTCCGCGCCTTCCCAACCGTTCCGCGCTGACGGCACGTAGGCCAGAGCCAGGCCGCAACGCTGAGCGATATCGACGATGTCCGCCTCCTCGTGCAGCCCCTCCTCCGGGTGGATGCCCCAGGGTACCGGTGCGCCCCGCTCCACGTCGGGAACAAGGGGAGATTGATGGTGGGCCTCTTGGAGCATCAGGGCGAAGTGCCGGAAGCCTCCTTCGAGGACCGGGGCAGCGCCTGTACACCGAAGGGCGAGTCGATCCAGGAGGAACGCCTCCAAGTCGGCGGCTCCGATCCAGATGTTCCAGGTGCCCGCCACGAACTCATCAGCGGTGGGGGCACCCGCGAGGACGGGGTGTGGCTCGGGGATCACCACCGGAGGCCCCACGACGGAGCACCAGGCCGCGCTCGCTTCCCGGGCGCCTTCGTGGTCCGAGGCGATCCAGGTGATCTCCGCCGGTTCCTCGGCCCTCCTGCCGTCGGGCGCCAGGGTCAGGGGCTCGGAATCGGAGCACCAGCCGGTTCCGATCTCGGGGCGCATGTCGGCGGAGGTGGCGCACGCGGTCAGAAAGGCGGCTGCCAGGGTCAGGGCGAGGGCGGTGCGGGCCGTCCTGGCCCCACCGCCGTCCCTCCTGAGCAACTCGCCCCGACTCATGGCAGTCCGATGGAGAAGAGTGGGACCGGGATGGGACCGGTGGGCGATTGTCCGGCATCGGCGGCGTCCAGGATCCACTGGGTCAATCCTCCCACCGCCAAGCCGAGTAGGGTCATGGCCACGGCGTCCCCGGGTTCCACCCTCGGGAAGACCGCCCAGAGCGACACCCCCACGGCTGCCCCCACCCCGGCGCCGATCCCGGCCCCCAGCGGCGCCGCACCGATGGCGCCCCCGATGAGGGCACCGGCTCCCGCGTCCAGCCACCCGTATTGCCTGACGAGTTCCTGGAGGACCAGCCCGGCGCCGGCGCCGATAAAGGCGCCGATCCCCGCGTTCCTCAAGTGCCTCCGCGCCAGGTCCCGGTCCGCGTTCCCGATGATCGCCCCGCTGGTGGCACCGATCACGCCTCCGACTCCTGCCGCGACTCGACTGCAGAGGATTCCCTTGGTGGTCGTGCTGCAGGGAACCAGACCCCCAATGAGACCAAGGCCAGCTCCCGAATAGGCCCCAAGGGCTCCGCCGCCCACCACCGCCGAGGCCGAGCCCTCCTGGGATCGAGCGGGCTGACTGGTGAGGGGGATCAGCGCGACCGCGAACAGGACCGCGGCCCGTAGCGACGATCCGAGGGAACCGCCGGAGGGGCTATGGAGTCCAACCCATGACCCTCCCTCCGACGCACACTGCACGGAGGGATCGTCACCCTCCGTAACGGCGATCAGTTGGGGGCCTGGCGACTTCCGGCTGTCCATGTGGCGTAGGCCCGGAACTGCGGGCTCCTCTGTCGCGTGTCCTCGAGCTCTTCCAGAGAATAGAAGCTGTCTCGAATGAAGAAGGTCAGGTCGGCTCCGAGGCCCCAGTTCGGTCCGATCGGCACCTGGCCGCGGGCGAATCCCATCTGGACGAAGTGCTGAGCGTCCGATCCGTTGGTCACCGAACCGTTCAAGGTGTTCAGGTACGTGCCGCGATAGCTCAACTCGAAGATTCGTCTACCCTCGCGGACGACCTTGAGGCCGCCCCTGGCGCCCGCACCGACCCCGAAGTCGTAGCTCCTCAGGTTCTCACGGACGCCGGGGACTTCCGCCAGAAACGAGAAGTCTGCGTTTACCGCGCCCATGGGCATCAGGTATCCGTCCAGGGACGTGAATAGGTTCCAGCGCCCGGATTCTCCCACGGGCCACAGTGAGAGGATCGCCGCACTCACGCTCTGGCCTCCGAACTCGTAGGCCAGGTTGTTGAAGTAGTCGAAGTTCTGGAAGACCAGGAAGCGGTGCTTCGACTCGTAGGGATCGCCCAGCACCGTGTGGTAGAGGTTCCCGGTGACCTGCAATCGACCCAGCGCCTTGACGTCACCCGTGTTGATGTCGGCGCGCAATTCGAAGAAGTCGAAGGGCTGGGATCGGTCGAGTTCGAACGGACTTCCGAACTGGACGCCCAACTCGAAAAAGGCCCCGTGTTGCGGGTCGTCGGTGGTGACCTCCGGATTGATGGCCCGGTACCCCGTGGTGAGGGTCGTGAACAGGATGTCCGGTCTTCGGTCCGAGGGGTGTTCGGGATTTGGAGCCACCTCCCCGGCGCGCCCGGTGATCAGCCGTGTGGCTCCTCGAACGGGGTTGATGAAGAATCCCGCGATCTCCTTACCCACACGGGAACTGCCGCTGGACGTGTTGTCCAGGACCATGGACGACGTCCGATACAGCATTTCTCCCAGGGCGATCCCTCCCATGCCCGTGTTGATGAGGTCGTTCAGGGACATGAGGTGGGTTTCGCCGCAGCACTCCCACAAGAAGCTGCCCGCGAACGCGGCTGGTGAGGATTCCCAGAAGTTGAACCCGTTGGACCGGAAAGCGTTGAAGTACATCGCTCCCTGGTACGGATGAGCGAAGTGGTTGGTGCTGAAGTGGTTGTCGTCCCACTGGAACCCCTGCTCGATGTTATACCACCAGGACCGGGGGTTCACCTGGCTGAACGCGGCGTTGCGCGGGAACTCGTTGAATGCCCACGCCGCGAAGTTGGTGAGGAAGATCTCGGATACCGCCAGGCCGAAGCGGCGGTCGGCGCCCCAGGCATCGGTGCGAGGTTCTTCGGCCTGGGGCACCAGGACAGTGGGCTCTGGATCACCCTCGGTGTTCGAATCCTGACCGGCGCCGACCCCCGGTAGCAGACCGGTGATCAGGAGTCCGAGCGGAAGCAGTAGGAGCGTCGATGGAATGGTGCGGGACGGTCGAGTCGCGTTTCTCATCGGTCACCCCCTACCAGTACCAGATGAGACCGGCCCGGAGGCCCCAGCGGGTGGCCGATGCCACCTCTGGGGCGTCCAGGTAGTCCAACTGGGAGATGGACGTCTTGAAGCTCCCGAAACGCCCGGAGAAATCGGCGTAGAGACCCTCGGTGATCCCTACGAACACGCCGGCCACGCCGGTGCCGCCGAAGCCGGAGGCCTGGGGACCCGTGTTCTCACCCTCTTCTTCGGGAGGAGGGAAGCCCTCCTCATGCCCCTCGGGCCTCAGGCGGTCCCAGGTGAGCCGGGCTTCCACGTACGGCTGCAATCGCCGCCAACGGGGAAAGGGGTAGGCCACGGAAAAGTGCACCCCCACCTGGCTCGCGCTCTCTACGTCTTCGCTAGGGTCCAAGAGCCCGTAGGACACCAGATTCAATCCTCCGCCCAGCCGGAGCGTCTCCATCCCGTAGAAGACGTTCATCTCGGCATCGACGCCGTCATCCATCACGTCGCCCCACTCACCGCCCAGCACGCTGTACCCCATCTTCAGGTCGAACCCCCAACCTCGTGACTGGGCGTCCAGGGGTTCCGGTGCAAGGCCGAGTGCGGCCGAAAAGAGAACCAGTGGGATGAGGAATGGACCCGCCTGCGGCGTGGTCGGACCTCTCGGGGGTCGATACATGACTGGATCGCCGGGTATGGGGGCATGCGGTCGGGTAGAGGGACAATCGGGTGTTTTTCGGCGCCCGTCAATGTGAAGCCGGGTTCATCGGATTCCTGGTCAGGGGCGATGGGGTTTCTCGACGCACGGGGAGGTCCTCGGCATATTGCCTGTTCGCCTTGGAAAGGGTCGCTCGTCATTGGAGATCGGTCATGGGTGGATGGACGCGTTGGGCACGTGCAGGTCTGGTGGGCTGTTGGATTATCGTCGCAGGGGCGGACCTCTCGGCTCAGGAGCGGCCGAGGCTCACCGTCGGGATCGAGGCCGGCCCGAGCCTCTCCAAATTCTCGGGTCCCAGCGTCAGGGCTCCCAGCTACATCGTCGGAGGATTCGCCGGTGCCTTCGTCGAGTATCGGCGGAGCGATCTGGTCTCCTTTCCCATCGGAATCAGTTGGGTGAGAAAGGGTGGGGAGGGTGCGACCCTGGCGAACGCCCCGTTCACCATCACCACCTCCTATCTGGAGATTCCCGTTCTCGTGAATCTCACCGCGCCCGCGACCACGGCGGGCCACCTGGGAATCTACGTGGGCCTGTCCGCGGGCTTCCAACTCGGTTGCGACGTCAAGGGCGACGATGAAACGGTGGCGTGTGGTGAAACGGAGGTTTTCGACACGAACCCCGAGAAGATGGAGTGGGCCGTGCCGTTCGGGATCGAGTACGACCGGGAACTGTCCAACGGGCAGCTCATCGGGGTGGATATCCGATACAGCTACGGCCTGACCGATCTGTTCACCTCCGGAGACGCGAACCTCGAGAGTCGCACGTGGATGTTCCTCGTGTCGTGGGCGTTCCCGGCCGTTCCGTAGAAACGCACCCGCCCATGGGGCTGGGACCCGCGGGTTCCCATCCCGGCGCCGGGGACGCCGAAGCGCAGCCCTTTCCGAACCACAACGAAGAGACCGCAAGATGAGCCACCCCATGCACCGCCGAGATTTCCTTCGCACCGGCGCAGTCGCGGCCGGCCTCGCCGCCACCACCCCATCCGCTCTGCTGGGCGAGGGCACCGGACCGGCCGTCCTCCGCTCGAGGAGGGCCCGGCCCATGGTCATCTCGGACGTTAGCGGCTTTCGATTCCGCAACGGAGGGCCGGAGAACGCCCTGGAGCGGGCCTACCGGGGGATCGTGGAAGGGGAGGACGTCCTGGACGCCCTGATCGCGGGAGTGAACATCCCCGAACTGGATCCGGAGGAGACCGGGATCGGATTTGGGGGGCTCCCCAACGGCCTGGGGGTGGTCCAGCTCGACTCCTGTTGCATGCATGGGCCTCGACGCCAGGCCGGGGGCGTGGCGGCACTGGAAGGGATTCGCACGCCTTCCCGGGTCGCCCAGGCCGTGATGATGTACACCGACCATCATCTCCTGGTCGGGGAAGGCGCCAGGGATTTTGCCAGAAACATGGGGTTCGAGGTCGAGGACGACCTGAATACGGAGACCTCCCGGCGCCTCTGGCTGGAGTGGCGCCGAAGGGTGGACCCCGGACACTGGCTCGACCCCGAGGAGAGGCTCAGGGGCGGTAAACTGGGTGAGGAGACGGATCCGGACCTGATCCGCAGGCGGGAGCAGCGGGGGTTGGAGGCGGGACTCTCCATGGTGGATGACGGATTGATCCCCGAGCACTCGTTTTGGGGGACGATCAACTGCAACGGGATCTCCGCCGACGGCGAGGTGTGTGGTGTGACCACGACCTCCGGCCTGGCCTGGAAGATCCCCGGTCGGGCCGGTGACTCGCCCATCCTCGGGGCCGGACTCTACGTGGACAACGAGGTCGGGGCGTGTGGTTCCACCGGCCGGGGCGAGGCCAATCTCTACAACCTGTCGTCGTTCCTGGTGGTGGAGAACATGCGGCGGGGCATGGCTCCCCTGGATGCGGGCATGGCGGCCCTGGAGCGGATTCGGGACAACACGGTGGAGGCTCGCCTCCTGAACTCCCGCGGACTGCCGGCATTCGACGTGCGCTTCTTCGTCCTGAACAAGGCGGGGGACTTCGCCGGGGTGGCCATGTACGGGACCGGTGAGAGCGAGTTCGCGATTTGCACCGAGAACGGGGCCGAGACCCTTCCCTTGGAAGGTTTGCTGGAGGGCTCGCCCAGGGACTGACCTGCCGACCTACCCCTCGTCCGCGAGCAGGACCTCCCGGAAGGCGATGTCCTCCGCGGCCAGGACGAAGAGGGTCGTGGGGAGGCCCTTGGCCCGACCCCGCTGCTCGGTCAGGTAGTCGGAGAAGTCTGATCCGGGCTGGGCCATCCCCATCATTACCAGGTCCGCGTCCCGCGAGGACTCGTGGAGGATCTCCTCGAACGACCGTCCACGTGCCGGGATGATCTCGGGAATGGCCCCCGTGCGCGTACGATCGAGGAACTCCTCCAGGTTCTCCTGGACCTCGCGAGCCGGGCCCTCGTCGGGGACGACCATCTTGAGGCTGATCTCGGCGCCCCTCCAGCGCAGACTGGTGCGTATGAGGTAGGCCAGGATGAGCATGAGGGCTCCGTTGCCCTTCAACCCTCCCCACCAGACGTCGATGCGCCGGCGCTCCCCGTATCCAGCCGGGTCGCCTGCGTGAACGATCAAGACGTTCCGGGAGTTGAGGTGGAAGTGGCGCACCATGGCCGCGTACTTCACCCTGGTCGAGATCTGCTCGCTGCGGCGCCGCGATCACCCGGATCAGGGCTTCCACCCCCCGTCGTCCCAGGTAGTCGTGGATGTTGCCCTCGAGCCTGGCCTGGCGCCGGGCCGTCACCGCCTTGGACGGGACCACCGTAGCCACGTTCAAGATCCCCCGGTTGTGGCTGATGGACGAGGCGAGGTCGATGAGATGCCAGCGACGCTTGGGAGCCCCGGAGAGTACCAGCAGGTGGGGGCGCCAGTTCTTGGGGTCCGCCTCGGGCCTCAGCCGCAGGAGCCCTGCCCGGGTCAGGTTCAGCCAGATTCCCCGGCGCACGTCACCCCAGGTGGCCTTGAGTCCGCGGCGCTCGAGCCACAGGAAGATCCCCAGGACCACGATCAGGGCCACCACGGTGGCCGGAGCGTTCACCAGGAACATCACCGCCAGACAGCCGGCGGCACCCAGAAGGGAAATGGACCAGTGTACGTGGAAGCGCGGTCGGAAGGAGGGGCTGCCCAGGACCTTCTCCAACCCCGCGGCGATGTTCAGCACCCCGTAGGTGGTAAGAAAGAACATGGTCAGGATCGGCGCGATGACGTTCAAATCCCCCAGCCAGACCGCCGCCAGGGCGATCCCCAGGGTGATGGCGGTTCCGGTCCTCGGTTCGTCGTCCGGCCCGGCTCCCCGTCCCAGCCAAGCCAGGCGGTTGGGAAGTACGCCATCCCTGGCCAGGGCCTGCAGGACCCGGGGCGCGCCCAGGATGCTGCCCAGGGCCGAGGACAGGGTCGCACCCCATACCCCCAGGAGGATCGCGTCCCCCCAGAAGGCGATCCGGCGCATGACCAGAGGGTCGGAGACGAGGCTGGCCGCGTCGGCTCGAAACGTCAGGAGGACCGGCAGCGCCATGTAGATGAAATATCCCGTCCCCACTGCCGCGAAGGTCCCCCTGGGGATGGAACGACCCGGGTCCTCCAGGTCCCCGGAGAGGTTCACCCCGGCCATGATCCCGGTTACGGCGGGGAAGAACACCGCGAACACCACCCAGAAACCCTCGCTCTGCGAGGTCCCTCCCAGTCCCTGGACCTCCACGCCCTCCAACGGACTCCCGAAGAGCAGGGAAAGGAGCGAGAGGCCGATGGCAGCCATGATGAAGTACTGGGCCCGGATCGCCACCCTGGCCGAGGTCAGGGCCAACAAGGCCACCCCCACCGTCGTCACAAGACCGACCAGCTTGAGGTTCAAGGAGGGGAAGGTCTGCACCAGGCTTTCGGCGAACCCAACGGTGTAGAGGGCGACCGACAGGGCCTGGGCGAAGAACAGTGGGATCCCCACCGCCCCTCCGGTCTCGATGCCCAGGGACCGGCTGATCATGTAGTAGGCGCCGCCGATCCGAACCTGCTGATCGGTGGCGATGGCCGCGACGGACAAAGCGGTGACGAAGGTGATCGAAGTGGAGACCGTCACGATCAGGAGTGTTCCGAACAGCCCGACGTTGCCCAGTACCCACCCGAACCGGAGGTACATGATCACGCCGAGGATCGTGAGGATCGAGGGCGTGAACACCCCGCCGAACGTCCCGAGCCCGCCCGGGGTCGCTGCTACGACCGCGGCGCGCGGGGGGTGGTCGGCACCGTGATGACGGTCGGCCAAAACGAGTCTCCGAGGGTGGTCTGGTGGGGGCCCGATGGGGAGGGGCCGGGTCCGTGCGGGTCCGGGCGGAGTTCAGGATAGGGGCCGGGAACCCCCCCAGTCCAGGGTCCGGGAACTCAGGATTTCGTGGGGACCCCGAATCGAATCAGGACCGTCGTGGAGGTTCCATCCGGGTGAATGGTCACCATGTACAGGCGGTCGTAGTCCGAGTCTTCCAGGGTGGGACCGGGATCCCCTCCCAGGGCCTGCACCAGGTCGGGTGTGGTGTTGCTGTGACCCACGACCAGGACCCGCCCGCCCTGTGCGAGAAGCCCATCCGCCGCACCCGAGAGGTCCCGAGGGTCGTACAACTCCACGGTCAGTCCCAGGGCTTTCGCCACGGGGGCCGCGGTGTCGCGGGTCCGGATGTAGTCGGTGGAGAGGACCCGATCGATGCCCGAGTATTCGAGTACCTCGGCCAGGGCCGCGGCCCTGAGCCTCCCCTCGTCGGACAACTCGGGATCCCGGGAATCGTCCACCTTCTCCGCGTGGCGGACGAGGAAGACCACCGTGACATCCTCCTGGGCCTGGACCGGGGCAGGGGATCCCAGGCCTCCCGTGAGGAACAGGAGAAGGAACGGGAGCAGGAGGGCGCGGCGAGGGGTGCCGGCGGGGCGAACTGGAGATTCGGTCATGGGGCGGGTCACCTGTGTGGGCGCCGGGGCGGGGACTTTACCCCTCTGTGGGTGAGGATTAGCTTCAAGTTCTTCCTCGGAAGCGTCTCGTCAAGAGAGGTGTGGGCGAGTGAGGGTCGCCGGCGAGCCGTAAGGATCGTCGGAGGAAAGTCCGAGCTCCGCAGGGCAGGGTGCCGGGTAACGCCCGGGCGTCGCAAGGCGACGGAAAGTGCCGCAGAGAGCAGACCGCCGATGGTCCTTCAGGGGACACAGGCAAGGGTGAAAGGGTGCGGTAAGAGCGCACCGGGCCGCTGGTGACAGGGGTCGCATGGTAAACCCCACCCGGAGCAAGGCCAAGTAAAGGACGAGGGGTAGCCCGCCCCGCTCGAGTCCTGGGTAGGCCGCTCGAGGCCGCCAGCAATGGCGGTCCTAGAGAAATGACCCTCCGCCGCCACGGCGGCGACAGAACTCGGCTTATTCCGCCCACGCCGAGGAAGGTTCGCCGGCACCTCGGTGTCCGGCCCGGCTCTCAGGAGTCGAGACAGAGCGCCCGTAGCTCAGCTGGATAGAGCGCCGCCCTCCGGAGGCGGAGGTCACAGGTTCGAATCCTGTCGGGCGTACTTCGGATGACTCGAAGCCCCATGTCCCACGCGGCGTGGGGCTTCGTTCCTTGGGTCACACAGGAGCCCCAGGCGCGTCAGGAGCAATGCCCATGATCGGACCGGCCCTCCCCATACTGAGAGGCCCCCTGGCCGGCCTGCGATGGTATCCCGCGGCGGGAGGAAAGCTCCTTCGGATCTTCCTGGGCACATACGAGCCCGAGGAGACCGCCCTGTTCCACGAGGTGGTCCGGTCAGGGGATCGGGTCCTGGACGTGGGCGGATCCCTCGGGTACTACTCGCTCCTGGCAGCGCGGCTGGTGGGCCCCAAGGGCCACGTGTGCGCGGTGGAGCCTGACCCCCACAACCTCCGGTTTCTCGAGGCCCACCGGGCCGCCAACCGGTTTTCGGACCGGATGCAGGTCTTCCCCGTGGCACTCTCCAGCGCGGCGGGCACGTTGGGCTTCGATCCCGGGACCGGGACAGGGACAGGGAAGCTTTCCGGCGAGGGGGGCCTGGAGGTCGAGGTCCTGACCCTGGACGAGCTGGTCCGGCGGCTGGACTGGATCCCGACTCTGGTGAAGATCGACGTGGAAGGTGCCGAGCTCGGGGTGCTGGAGGGGGGCGAAACCACGCTCACCGAGGCGCGTCCCACGATTCTACTGTCTACCCATGGCCCCGAAATCCACCGGGCCTGTTGCGATTGGTTGTCCGACCGGGGGTTCACGCTCCGGTCCCTTACGGACCAGTCGCTTTCCGAAACCGCCGATGTGGTGGCTACGGGGTAGGGCTCCTCAATCGCACCGGGAGGCCTGGAAGCAGAGGGTGTCTCCACCCAAGGGAACGCTCCCGGTCATGTCGAGGATCCCGTCCATTCTGAGTTGGGCGATGACCGGTCCGTCCCCGGTCATACTCACCAGCGTGAGATGGTCGAAGGCGGTTTCACTGTCGGGATTCTGACTCCCGCCCGTGGTGCCGAGCATGATGTGGTCTCGGCCATTCCGAACCGTGTGGGCGTAGCTGTGGAGGTGCCCGTTGAAGAGGGTGTAGGGCCGATTCCCCAGGGCTGCCTCGATGGCCGTGAAGTCCGGGTCTCCAGCATCCCTCCAGATCGGCTTGTGCATGAAGAGGAAGGTCCACCGGACCCCCGGGTGTTCGGCCAGGACGTCGACGAAGTATCGCGACTGGACCGGTCCCACGTTTCCCGACGTGCGCTCCGGCATGTTGAAGTAGGTGGTTCCTTCCAGTTCGGGCCAATCGCGACCCGCCGCCTGGAGGGCGATGAAGGTGTCCCGGGCCTCGTAGATCTCCCGCATCCGGGCCGGCTCGTGGTCTTCGGTGTCGAGGACTAGGAACAACACGTCCTTGTAGACGAAGTGGTAGTACCGGGCGCCGTACCGGGCTTCCCACACCTCCCGCATGGTCAGGTTCGTCAGGTCGTGGTTGCCCCCCACGTAGAAGACCGGCGCGACCGTGCCCCGGGCCCGTTGGTCGAACCAGTCCCATTCGGCCTCCAGTCGATCCCGGTCCTCCGTTCCACCGTCGATGAGGTCTCCGATGCTCATCACGAGCTCGGGGCGGAGCAGGTTCAACTGCGCCACGGCCACTTCGAAGATCCTCTCTCGCTCCCCTCCGTTCAGGTCGGAGAAGACGGCGAAGGAGAAGTCTCCCTCCTGGTCGTCGAAGCCCTCGTGGGACCAGGGTTTTGCTTCGGTCTCGAGGCCGTGGACGAACCGCTGCCTCTGTGGGTCGGTCTCGGCGTCGGTGGCCGGCGCGTCGCAGCCAGCGAGTCCCATGACCGTGAGGGCGATCGTCGCGACGATTCCGGAGAGGTGGGGAGGGTGGCCGGGTCTCATGGTTCTCGTTCGTGAGGTGAGCGTGCCTTGGTCTTCATCCGGACCCGACGGTGCGGTGGGCTCGGGCCGAGGTCAAGTACGGGGCCCAGGGGCTCCACATTCTCTTTCGCGTGACTTGAGCGGACGTCGGCACCATGTTCCCCCAGGGGTCGGCGTAGGCCGGGAACGGTCCATCGAGGTCGCGGGACACCACTTGCGTTGGAGGAGGCATGAGGCGGTTTGGATTTGGAAAGGGTGAAGGAACTCGGGCTCGGGGGATGTTCGCGTCCGCGGTCGCGGCACTGGTGTTGGTGGGGTGTGCCTCGTCGGGGGGATCGGACGACTTCGATTCGAACGTCCCCAGCGAGGCTGGAAACGACATCCTGGTCGTGGTCATCAACGAGAGCGGACAGCGCTTTGAGTTGTCCTATGCGTTCGGTCGCTCCACGCCTCGGCGCGTCGGCAGCATCCGGTCCGGAGAGGAAATGGAGGTCAGGGTCCAGCCGAGGCCCGGAGATCTCCGGTTCATCCTCGACGATTCGGGTGTGCGGACCGTCACGTCCAACCCGGCGGAGAGCCCGAGGGCTGGGGAGACGTATCGTCTGCTGATCTCCAGCACCCGGGGTCCGGAACTGCGGTTGATGACCGAGCGGCGCTAGACCCTCCGTCAGCCCCGATCCACCGGGAGGATGAGGCAGGTCGGACCGCCATCCCCCTTCCTGAATTCCGACAGGTCCAGGAGTTGGACCCGGATCCCCGCACGGTCCAGCGCTTCGGGGGCTTCCAGCCCGTCGCCGGGATGAGCCACGACGTTGTGCTCGCCGAGACACATGACGTTGGCCCCGGACGCGCCACCCCGGTCCCCCGGGATCTCGATGACTTCGAAACCGCGGAAGAACCCTTCCGGGAAGACGTCCCGGCAGGCCAGGACCGTTTCGGCTCCCACCAGGCTCATCGCGCCGCCGATGTGCATGAACCGGGAATCGATCTCGGCGACCCGGACCTCGTATCCCAGTCGGCCCAGGATTCCCCAGAGCTGCCGCAGCCCCTCGGCGTTGGATCGCTCGGACCGGCCGAGGAATGCTACCTCGCCCGCCAGGATGACGTCTCCGCCCTCCAACGTCCCGGCTCCGTCGGCAGAGCCGTTCACGCCGATCTGGCCGATCTCGGCCAGGCCCAATGCCCTGAGATAGTCCGCCATCCAGGGTTCCTCTCCCCGTCGGCTCTCCAGCCCCATACGGAGCCGGACGAACCCCTCGGAAACGACCAGCGCCGCGTCCCGGGTGAACACCGAGTTCGGATGGCCGGGCAGTGGGGGGGCCAGGTGGACCGTAGCCCTTTCCGCCGCGCACAAGGCACGGAGGGCCTCATGTTGGGCCTTCGCGAGCTCGAGGTCGGCGGCGTGGGGAATGTTGTGGGCGACCCGGTCCACCACCCCCGCGTACTCCTCGCTCGGGGGTGACATCACCACCGCCTTCAGCGGATCGCCCTCGCTCCTTACCATCGGCCTCGACTCACCGCTTGCGCTTGAGGCCCTTCAGGGACCGGATCTCGGCTGCCAGCACCCGGTCGCCGCCCTCGGACCTGACCAGGTCGAGAAGCCCGCCGGGAGAGCAGTGGTCGTGGAGACGCACCAGGTACTCGAGCACGGAGACCTCGCCGGCTCCCGGGATGATCTCAGCGAGCCTCCAGCGGAGGGCGTTGTCCTCCAGGTGGCGCTCCACCACCTCCTGCGCGGCGCCGACCTGGGACGCATGCACCAGGAGGACGTGGAACTCCTTGCGATCTTTTTGCGTGTCTGACTCGGCGTCCAGGTACCGCTCCATGCGGGCCACCCTGGTCGCGACGTCGGTCAGGTCCCTGGGCGTCAGGGCGTGGAGGAGTTGCTGATCCCCCACCGCGACCGCAGACCCCCCCGACTCCGGTCCGGCCAGTACCTCCCCCAGGTGAAGGGAGGCCGAGCGGGACCCCTGGTCCCGGTAGATGTTTCCGAATCCAGTCCGCCAGAGCAGGAGGTTGACCGCGTTGAACACCACCGAAAGGACCAGGGCCACGCTCGGTGCCTGCACACCACACGCCAGGCCCACCCCGATGGCGAGGAAGATGTAGACGGCGTCCTTCGTGTCATCCAGCGTGGTTCGGAACCGTACCGCGGCGACGATGCCTGCCAGAGAGAAGGCCAGGGCCAGGGAGTTCTGGACGATCATCACGATCCCGGTGACCGCGACGGGGAGGATCAAGAGGGCGTGAACCACCGACTCGTCGTACCCGGCCCGCCTCTTGATCAGGAGGTAGACCATGGCGACCGGGACCATCAGGCCCAGGGCCGCCAGCATGGAGAGAAGCGCCTCCTCCATTCCCAGATTCAGCCAGCGGTCCGCAGCCGCACCTGCCGAAGGCGTGCCCCCCAGGGTCGAGGTGATCTCCTGATTCAGGGTGGACAGGTTGCTCAGGTTGAACGTCCGCTCCACCACCGGCACCTGGGTGTACAGAGCTGCGGTGACGAGTCCGAAGACCAGGTAGTAGATCGCGATTCGAGCCATGCCTCGACGGGAGGAGAGATCGGTCATATCGCCAGCTCCCTTCCGAATTCGTCCAGCAAGCGGTCGTCCATCTCGTCGGCCATGTTCGCCGTCCACAGGATCAGGTCGAGCATCTCTCCCGGGTCCAGGTCCATGAGCGGGTGGGAAGACATGAGCCAAACCAACCCGTCGCCGGCCAGGGCGAACGACGCTCGCCCCAATAACCGGGTGTTCAGCTCGGCCAGGGTGCGCCAGAACCGCTCGCCCTCGGTACGGGGGGCGTTCATGATGGCCATCCGCACCGACAGCAGGCTCGTGGAAGGGCTCCACGGATCCTCCACCACTTCGACCCACCCATGGGAGGACCCCCGGCTCAAACGAGTGGAGAATCCGGGCTCCAGGCGACCGGAGCCCATCCGGTCGACCAATTCGAACGCCACCTCGGTGAGGGACTCGGGTCTGGGGTTTGGTTCGCCGCCGCTCATCAGAAAAGGGTCTCCACGGCCTGGGGGTTGATGAGGCCGATGGCCAGGTATGTGGCCACGAACGCCAACACTCCGATGGCCAGGCTCCACATGAAGACGGTGTAGGACGTCCTGAGCAATTCGAACTTGCGCCTCAAGACCGTCCCGAGCCCATGGATGTCGCGGATCATGTTCGTGTAGAGCCGATCCGTGTCCTGCATGAGCGTCTTCATGCTTTCGACGTACTCGTCGGAGGACAGGTGCACGAAGTTCCCGAAGAACAAGATGTTCGCCCGGTCCTCCTGGATGTCTTCCAGGGTGTAATGCTTTTCGGTGACCCGGGGGCGTGCGGCCAGGATCGCGAAGATGAGGGAAATCAGCAGCCCGATCAGGAGGATCGTGGTCGGGACGATGAGCCAGAGGTTGGCGTCGATCTTCGGTGAGATGGAGGCGATCAGGACCGACATGATGATGCCGTTGATCCCGATCATGATGTTGGCCTTGTTGTCCGCCAGGGCGCTCAGGTCCACGTGGGTACGGTAGGAGGTCCGAAACATCGTCTCGATGCCTCGGTTCGTACCCAGGCCATCCTTCTTCTTCTTCTTCTTGTGTTCCTGGGTGCCGGGGTCGGGTTCCCCCGAGGACGGGTGCTTGAGGTCGTCCATGCTCGCTCCTGGTCTGGATCGGGTGGGGGTACGTTAGCGCTTGTGGGTGCCGCGGGAAATCGGAAATCATTGTCTCGGGATCAGAAGAGGAACCCGTACCGGAAGTAGAATCGGGTGGCCTCGTTTGAACGGGCGACGGACAGAGACACGGTGGCGGCGTCACTCACCACCGACGACCATACGCCGCCGCCCCAGTTGCTGTGCCAGCGGTCCGAATTCTCTCCTTCGAACCAGACGCGGCCGCCGTCCCCCAGCACGTGGATTCCCAGGTCCAGGGGAAGGAGAATGAAGAAGCGTCGAAGGAAGAATCGGAGTTCACCGTTTCCATAGACCGCGGAGTTGCCGGCGAAGCGGTTCCTGCGGAAACCCCGCAGATCCGGCGAGCCGCCGACGTAAGCGGCCTGGTGAAAGGGGACCTCCCCCCAGGTTCGGGTTCCACCCAGCCGCAGGGCCAACACGGGTCGGCCCGGGAGGTCGGCCGAGAGGTAGGCCATGGCCTGGGCGTCCAGGACCGAGAAGGACTCCTCCACATCCGCCACAGGAAGGAAGTGTCGGCCCTGTACCCGGACGAGTGACCCGCGTCGCGCCGCGACCGTCGCGTCCCTCCGGTCCCAGGTCGCCTCCCACACGCCGCCCACCTGGTTGAAATCCGAGTACCCGTAGGGCATGAGGTCGTCCACCAGCGTGCCCTCGTTCTCGTCCATGTCTGGACGGAACAGCTCGAGCAGGGGCCCGGCTGCGAGGACGAGTTCGGGGAGGGGTCGCCAGTCCAGTGTCGCCCGGAGCTCTCCCTTCGCCTGCCGTGCCCGGTAGACATCGTCATCCTCCACGTTCTCGGTCTCGTTTCCGAACCCGAAGAAGTCGACGGCTTCCACACCGTTCCAGATGCCGGTGACGGACCCGCGGATGCTCTGGCGGTAGACGGGGAAGTCGTAGTCGGCGGCGAGAAACAGCCCCCCGGTGGTCGATCCTATGGCGCCGGTGAGTTCCAGGCGGCTCAGGAAAGGATACTGCCGGAATCCGTATCGGGTGCGGACGCCGGAAAGGCCGATGATCACACCCGACTCGGAGTCGATGCGGAGCCGGGGGATGGGGAGCCACCCTCGACCCCAGTCCCGGGGGGGCGCGATGGCGTCCTCCGACTGCTCGGGTTCCGCGTACCGGGCTTCCTCAACCCTGGTGCCCTCGCCGGGCTCGAAGCTGTTTTCACCCCGGTGGTCGTAGAAGTAGATCCTTTTTCCGCCCCCAACCGAGCGATCCTCCAACTGGTCGTCGCTCCCACCGCCCACGACCCGAACCTTGATCCCCGGGTTCGCCTCCCCCTGCACGATGGCACGGTCGTCGTCCCCCAGAAGGTAGATCCGGACCTCGCGGGTGTCCGACGTGCGGAAGGTCCGGTCGAAGAACGGAACCCCGGAGGGCTCGCCGTCCCCGTCCATGGCGAAGAGCCGGACCCGTAGGGAGTCTTCGTGAAGCAGGTCCACGACCGCTACGTCCTCGTCGTCGCTGGCGTAGACGTCCACCTCCTCCGCAAGGAGTTCGTAGAAATCCCGGGCCAGGTCCAGGAGTCCGTTCCTTCGATGGATCAGGGCCTCGGTCAAGTCGTTTCCGGTGATTTCCCGGTAGCTGGCCGGGAGCGTGGCCACCGCCCCACCGATCACTTCGTCCGTGATTCGGGACTGCACGTCGGTGATGGTGGCCTGCCACTCGGGCCAGTCCAATCCGGGGAGGATGAGGCGGTCCAGGGCCCGACCCGACCAGGAGAGGTTGAAGGCGTTCGGGTATTCGCGATCGAATCCCACATACTGGGGAAAGGGGAACCGGGCCACCCACGGGAAGAAGCCCCCGATGCGCGCCAGGGCCCAGTCCCGGTCACGCGCCACCGGGGCCCAGGTGCGGCCACCGTCCGGTGTCGGGGTGCTCGCCCACCTCCATTGGTCCGGGTGCCGGTCCCAGTCGCCCACCAGGAAGTCGATGGCCCGGGCCCGGAGGAAGGCCACGGGATCCGGGATTTCGTCCTGGCGCTCCTCGATCCTCTCGAAGAACCGGTCCGAACCGACGACCCGGTCGCTCCCGGCGAACCCCTCGCTCTCGTCCGGACCCTCGTCGGGGCGAACCTCCACGAACCCCACGAGTCCCGAGAACTCCTCTCGGAACTCCCCGAGGCGCGGGTCGTCCGGCATGACCGCAAGGTACGGGCGAGCCTGCAGTACCCCCGCGGCATTCACCAGCGGCCACACCACGCTGCTGGCCAGGGGCATGAGCGCGGAGATCTGGTCTTGGAGCACTCGGGCGGCGATGCTGTTCCGCAGCTCGGGGTCCAGGGTCCGGGAGGCATCCTTGTCGATGGACCGGAAGCGGTATTCCTGGCCGTCGGCACCCAGGAACCCCAGGGACGCGGTCTGCTGCCCGCCTCCCCGCTCCGTGACGGTCAGGCCGCCGGCGAACAGGTCGAGGTCCAGCAGCGGCGCCGAGAACGAGAGGTCCCAGAGCGCCCGGTTGTTCGCGCCCAGGAGAGTCCGGTGGAACCAACCGGCGGGATAGCTCATACGCGGCTTCGCCGTGACCGTGTCCGTTCCGACCTGGAATGTCGCCGTCGCCGGGTCCTGAGCGGATGCCGGGTCCACCCCGCCGCCGGCGAAGCAGAGGGTGAAGCCCAGGGCGACCGTAAGCCACCGCGGGCCGCTCATTGATTCCCTCCGGGGTTGGGGGCCCGCTGCGGGTAGATGGTAAGGCGTGCCGATCCGCCGGACCCTTCGTCGCCGATGGCCAGATCGCCGGTCTCGGTGAAAGTGATCGCCTCGGGTTGAGGGTGGGGGCCCGGCCGCAGACGGGCCCAGGCCAGGATCGAGCCGTCTTGCCCAATCTCCACGATCCTTTCCTCCCTGGAAGCGATGACCAACATGTGGCCCGTGCCCTCGTGGAATTCCAGGCCCGAAAGGGAGAGACGCCGCGGCAGGCCCAGGTCCGAGAGGGTCTCCGGGGCGAGGTCCAGGAGTGGCTCGGGACGCTCCGCCGCCGCCGGACCGATCCGCACCGAGAACAGTGTGAGTCCTCCCCTCATCCCCCGTCCTCGTATCCTCTTGCATGCCAGGATCAGGCGGGCCGGGTCGGCGACGAACGCCAGGCCCTCCACCTCGCACCATTCTCCCACACCCGTTTCGAGAGTCTCGAAAGAGACCCGAGCGTCGGGCGCTCCTTCGGGGAAGACCCGCACGACCCCGTTGCTGTCCGTCAGATAGACGAAGCCGCCTCCCACCGCCACGCCCTCGAAGTCTCCCCGCATTCCCTCCTCATCGAGTCTGAACTCGTCCACGACCTCTCCGGTGCCGGCGTCGAGGCGATGCAGGCGGGCCCGCTCGTCGTCATGGGCGAGCAGAAGGCCGTCCGGGACTCTCGCGAGCCCCGAGATCTCCTGGAGTCGCCCGGGAAGCCCGTGTCGCACCCGGTCGGTCCCCTCGTCGATCTGGAACCGGGCCAGAAGGGTGCCCGGAGGGGTCCAGGCCGGGGTCTCGTCGGATCTCCCCACCAGGAGGGCCGCGAGCCCGCCGACGAGCAAGGACACGCCCACGGCGGCGGCCGAGAGAAGTCCTGATCGGTGCGTGCTGGTCGTGGGTCTCATGGCTCCCGGTCGCAGAAAAGGCTCCATCCACAACCTTTGGACGAATGGCCCGCTGCGCCAGTCGGGGATGGGTCCTGACGGCACTCCTGTCCTTTGCCTCGGACGGGCCCCAGGTTGGATCCGGGCATTTCAGGAGAAGGAGTTATCCCATGTCGTTCATCAAGATGATCCCCTTCGCAGAAGCGACCGGGCGACTGGCAGAGTTGTTTCGCCGCCTCTCGGGTTCCCGAGGTGCGGTGGACCATATCCTCTGGATCCACGGCCTGGATCCGGCCTCGATGGAACATCACCTTCGCTACTACGCCCACATGATGCGTGGGCCATCTCCGCTGACTCGGGTCCAGAGGGAGAGCATCGCCGTGGCGGTTTCGGCGGCGAACGATTGCTTCTACTGAGTGACCCATCACGGGGCGGGTCTCCGTACGCTCGTCGATGATCCGGACCTCTCGGCCCGGATCGCCATGGACCCCGATGGCGTCGCTCTGCCCGAGCCGGACCGAGCCATCCTGGACTACGCACTGAAGCTCACCCGGACCCCGGCGGCGGTCGGTCGGGAGGACGTGGAGCGGCTCCGGGACGCGGGCCTGGACGACCGTGCGATCCACGACGGCTGCCAGGTCACCGCCTACTACAACTTCGTGAACCGCATGGCGGACGGCCTCGGCGTCGAGTTGGAGGAGTACTGGGGGGGCGACGTCCCCCTCGTCGTAACGAGAGAGGAACTCCGCGACACGCGCTGAAGCGAAACCCGCCGTCTTCTCCTTCCGTACGGGCCATCAGGCGACCCCCCCGCCCCTGGGGTCGCACCAACGGTGAGGACGACGACGATGGGATTCTCGAGGGACCTCCGGCAGGCCACCCGCATCTTCTCCCGAAGCCCGGGCTTCGCAGCCATCTCGGTGATCGCCCTCGCTCTGGGCGTAGGGCTGACCACCACCATGTTCTCCATCGTGAACGGTGCTCTGTTCAAGGGACTTCCGTTCCCCGACTCGAAGCGGATCGTCCATCTGGAGCGGAACAACCTTGCCGCCGGGATCGAGAGCATGGCCGTCACCCTCCACGACTACCTCGACTGGAGGGAGCAGCAGCGAGCGTTCGAATCCCTCGAGGCCTACTACAGTGGCACGGTCAACATTCGAGGCACGGAGAGGGCGGAGCGCTACAGCGGCGCCTTCGTGACCGCCGGCCTCTTCCCGCTCCTCAAGGTCGAGCCGGTCCTGGGCCGTGGATTCCGTGAGGGAGAGGACGCTCCAGGGGCCGAGCCCGTGGTCGTCCTCGGACACCGGATGTGGCAGGACCGCTATGGCGGTGACCCGGGTGTGATCGGGACCACGGTCTGGGCGAACGGGGAGCAAATGACGGTCGTCGGAGTGATGCCGGAGGGATTTCGCTTTCCGGTCCAGGAGGAGATCTGGCTACCGAACCGACAGGATCCCCTGGAACTCGAGCGTGGAGCCGGAACGACTCTGGACGTGATCGGCCGGCTCCGTGAGGGGGAAGGTCCTGACCAGGCCGCACTGGAGATCAACCGCATCGCCCAACTCCTGGCCGAGGAGTATCCGGAGACGAACGAGGGCGTGGGTGCGTCGGTGAGGCCGTTCGTGGATGAGTACGTGGATGTGCAGGCCAGGGGTCTCCTCCTCGCCATGCTGGGAGCGACCTTCCTCGTCCTCCTGGTCGCTTCCGCCAACGTGGCGAATCTCCTCCTGGCGCGGGCGGCGAGTCGAACGAGAGAGGTGGCGTTGCGCACGGCCCTCGGTGCCAGTCGCAGGGCGGTCGTCTCCCACATGCTCAGCGAATCCCTCGTCCTTTCGGTCGGGGGGGCGCTGGCGGGGCTGGTCATCGCATGGTTCGCCATCGCCAGCTTCGTGGCCGCCATCGAGTCCACCGAACCTCCCTTCTGGATGGACTTCGGGTTCGATCTCAACGTGTTCCTCTTCGTCGCGGGGGTGACCCTCCTCGGGGCGGTCCTGTCCGGAGTGATCCCAGCCCTGAAGGCCACTTCGGGAAGTGTCGCGGGCATCCTCAACGATGAGTCACGAGGGTCCTCGGGGCTTCGGATCGGTCGGCTGAGCCGCATCCTGGTCGTCTCGGAGATCGCCCTCTCCGCGGGTCTCCTGGTGGGCGCGGGCCTGATGGTGAAGAGCATGACTCGGATCCAGACCCTGGATTGGGGCTTTGCCCGGTCCGAGGTCTTCACGGCGCGTGTGGGCCTGTTCCCCACCGATTACCCGGAGGTTTCGGACCGGCTCGCGTTCTTCGAGGAACTCGACGGTCGACTGAATGAGCTCCCCGGCGTTCGGGGCGCTGCACTGACCTCGAGTCTACCGGGCCTGGGGAGTTGGGGTAGCTACGCGGGTGTCCAGGGCCAGAGTTATGCGACGGATCAGGACTATCCCCTCATCCGTCGACAGATCATCACTCCCGGCTATTTCCAGGCCTTCGACGTGGACCTCTTGGCCGGCAGGCCGTTCGAGGTCCAGGACGACGCGGATGGGATGCCAGTGGCGTTGGTGAACCAGGCCTTCGCCGACCAGTTCTTCTCGGGAGGAGAGGCTCTCGGCAAGCAGGTCCGGGTGGGCCGTTCCGACACGGAGGAGCCCTGGCGCACCGTCGTCGGTGTGGTTCCAGATCTCTACATGGGGGGTGCCCTCAACGACGAGGATCCGAACGGCCCGGGAATCTACACCCCCCTGGCCCAGGAGGACGCTCGCTTTCTGAGCATTGCGGTGCGGGCCGATGGAAACCCCATGCGGCTCACGTCGCTGGTGCGGGAGACCGTTGCGGGGTTGGACGGTGACGTGCCGATCTACTGGACCGAGACCATGGAGCAGAGCCTGGACGACAGCACCTGGCCGTTCAGGATCTTCGGGACGCTTTTCGCGGCCTTTGGCGTCGCGGCGCTGTTCCTGGCTTCGGTGGGACTCTACGGCGTGATGTCGTTCTCGGTTCGGAGGCGGACCACCGAGGTGGGGATCCGGATGGCCCTCGGAGCCGAACCGCGGGCCGTGGTCGGCATGATCCTGCGGCAGGGTCTCTGGCAGATGGGCGTGGGGCTGTTGCTTGGCGGGGGCGTGGCCCTCCTGGTCGGACGGGGAATCCAGATACTCCTCTTCCAGGTCGACCCCAGGGATCCGTTCATCTTCGCGGCCATCGCAGCCCTGCTCACCTGCACCGGGCTGGTCGCCTCCTTCGTGCCCGCGGCCCGGGCGACGCGGGTCGACCCCATGGTGGCGTTTCAGGCGGACTGATCGGGCGGCGTACAGGCGATCCTCGAGCCGGGCCCACAGCCCCGGATCGAAACCAATATCCCCGCCGTGGGTACCGCCGGGGGCCTGGGGATTCTATCTTTCCCAGGCTAAGGAGAGGTCCGATTCTCGTTCGGACCGGGCCACCACCCGTCCAGGCGCCAGAGAGCCCTCCGGGATACCGGCCCGATCGTCAACGCCCAGTCCACAGGATACATCAAACATGCGCACCTCCGCTCTCATGACCGCGGTTCTCCTCGGTCTTACCGCTTGTGGCGGTTCCGAGCCGGCCCAGACTGGTGGAGAGGCTCCGGCCGAGTCCGCCCCGGCCGCTGCACCCGCCAGCTCCGCCCTCACGGTCCCCTCGTGGATGACCGTCGACGAGGCCGGGATGACCGTCACCCTCGAGATCGCCGCCGGACAGTCCGCGGACAACAACTACTGGAACTTCAACGGCTACTACGGTGGTGCCGGTGAGATCGTGGTCCCCGCAGGATATACGGTGACCATCAACTTCCAGAACAACGATCCCGGGATGGCTCACTCCCTGGGCGTCGACAGCCGCACCAGCGGGTTCCCGTCGATGTTCACCGATCCCGTTCCCGCGTTCGAGGGGGCGATCACGGGGAACCCCACCTCCCTGACGGACTCCACCATGCCTGGTGAGTCCGAGACGATCACGTTCGTCGCGTCGGAGGCGGGATCCTACTCGCTGATCTGCTACATCCCCGCCCATGCGCTGACCGGCATGTACGTGCCGTTCACGGTCTCCGCTGATGGCGAGGCTGGCGTCCGGGACTAGTACCGACAGCAGGCAACAGCAGGCAGTAGCAGGACGAAAGCGCGCCTCTCCCGGGTCATAACCGGGGGAGGCGCTTTCTCTTGTGCGCCGGGTCCTTGAGGGGTCGCTACCCCGCCGGGTCGACCGATCCGTCGTCCGAGGCGCCGCCCTCGATGGGGGCCGGGCGGCGGAGCCGGACCGGTTCTCCGACCGGGGGCTGGACCCGCATCTGTAGCAGGTCCACGCCCAGCGAGAACGCCATGGCGAAGTAGATGTAGCCTTTGGGGATATGCGTCCCAAGTCCATCGGCCACCAGGCTGGTCCCGATCAGCAGGAGGAAGCTCAGGGCCAGGATCTTCACCGTCGGGTGGCGCTCGATGTACGCCGAGACCTGGTCTACCGTGACGATCATGACCACCACGGCGAGAACCACCGCGATCACCATGACGGGGAGGTAGTCGGTCATCCCCACCGCCGTAATCACCGAGTCCAACGAAAACACGATGTCCAGGATGGCGATTTGCAGGATCACCCCTCCGAACGAGGCCGCGACCTTGGGCTTCTTCTCCGCGTGGCGTGCCCCCTCCAACGAGTGATGGATCTCGAAGGTGGCTTTGGTGAGGAGGAAGAGCCCTCCGGCGATGAGGATCAGGTCCCGTCCCGAGACGGCGCCGTCACCGAATCCCACCTCGAAAAGGCTCCCCGTGAGCCCCAGAACCCAACTCAACGAGAAGAGCAGGAGGATACGGGTCACCATCGCCACGATGAGGCCGACTCGCCGGGCTCTGTGTTGCTGTGATTCCGGAAGCCTCGACGCCAGCACCGAGATGAATACCAGATTGTCGATTCCCAGGACCACCTCGAGGCTGCTCAGTGTGATGAGCGCGATCCAGGCGTCCGGAAGGGTGATCCACTGGATCCATTCCATGGCAGTCAGGGCTGTAGGGTGACGGGATCAGTCTGCGCGGAAAGCGGTGACCGGATCCACGCGTGTGGCTTTCAGGGCAGGGAAATAGCTCGCCAGAACCGCTGAGGCCAGCAGCACCACCGCGACGCTCCCGAAGGCCACGGGGTCCAGGGGATCCACCTCGAACAGGAAGAAGGACAGCCCCCGGGTCACCCCCAGCGAGAGCAGCAGCCCGATGGCCACCCCGGTCGCCCCCATCCTCGTTCCCTGGAAGACCACGAGGCGGAGTACGTCGGCCCGCTCAGCTCCCAGAGCCATGCGAACGCCCATCTCCTGGGTTCTTCGCGCCACCGAGTAGGCGATGACGCCGTATACCCCGACGACCGCCAGGAGGAAGGCCAGAACACCCAGTACGCCGAGGATCTTCACCATGACCATGCTTCCGCCCATCTCCTCCCGCATCACCTCTTCCATGGACAGTGCGTCGTAAAGGGGCTGGTCCGGGTCGAGAGCCAGCATGGTGGTCCGGAACTCGTCGAGGATCTCGTGCGGGTCTCCCGTCGTGCGGATGGTGAGGCCCATGGTCCTGCTGGTCGAGGTATAGGCGTTCAGGTACACGATGGGGAAAGGATCACTTTCGGGGCCCCACTCCCGCGTGTCGGATACCACCCCCACGATCTCGGGGGTGCTGGCCGAGAACGCCACCAACTCTCCGAGGGGATCGGCCCCGTCCCAGTGCCGCCTGGCCATCGCCTCGTTGATGAGGACGACCGGAGCCGTGTCCTCCCTGTCCCGCTCCTCGAGAGCCCGGCCGCGGACTAGTTCGATCTCCATGGCCTCCAGGTATCCGGGAGTGACGTACTTGATGGATACAATGGGCTGCTGGCCCGCCGGAGCCGGTTCTTCGGTGGGGATCCCGTAGTAGGTCATGTTGTTGCCGTAGGTGGGGATCGTGCTCGTCGCCCCCACGATCTCGACACCCGGGATCGCCTCCACCCGCTCCAGGGCCTCCCTCCAGAAGGCGTTCAGGGCCTCCCGGTCCGGGTACTTGGCTTCGGGCAGGCTGAGCCGTGCCGTCAGCACGTTCTCCGTCCGATATCCCAGGTCGACTTCCTTCATGGCGGCATAGGTGCGCACCATGAGGGCAGCCGAGATGAGGAGGACCACCGACAGGGAAACCTCGGCCAGGACCAGGCCGCGACGGAGCCGTCCCGCCCTCGCTCCCCCCGACGAGCCCCGACCGCCCTCGCTGAGCGCGTCCCGGAGCTGGACCGATGAGACCTGCAGCGACGGGGCAAGCCCGAAGATGAAGGCCGACGCCACCGTAGCGGCCGCCATGAACGTCAGCACGCGCCCGTCCAGCGCCACCAGGTCACGCTGGGGGAAGAACGCGGGCATCATGGACACCAGCCCCTTGATGCCGAACAGCGCCACCAGTACGCCGAGGATCCCCCCAGAGAGGGAGAGGAGGAGACTCTCGGTAAGGAGTTGACGGGCCAGCCGACGCCGCCCCGCTCCCAGGGCGCCTCTCAACGCCATCTCCCTGCGCCGGCCGGCTCCCCTGGCCAGGAGGAGGTTGGCCACGTTCGCGCACGCGATCAGGAGCACGAGGACCACGGCCACGGATGAGATCAGGCTCCCCTGGCGGAACCCCTCGTCGTAGATGTCGTCCCGCAAGGGAACGAGGTTCGTGGTTCGACCCTGGTTGGACTCGGGGAACGCCTCCTCCAGTCCCGAGGCGATTCGACCCAGTTCGTCCCTGGCCTGCTCGATGGTGGCGCCGTCGGAGAGCCGGCCGAGGACGTTCCAGGATTGACTGCGCCGGTCCTCTTCGCCGGTGACCTGCCACGGGACCCATACGTCGTAGGTTCCCTGGGGGAACTGGAACTTCGGGGGCAGGACGCCTACCACCGAGTAGGTCAGCCCGTCCAGGTTGATGGTGGAGCCCACCACGGCGGGGTCCGAGCCGAACCGATCTCGCCAGAGACCGTCGCTCAGCATCGCCACCTGTCCCGCTCCGTCCAGCTCTTCCTCGGGGAGGAATGCCCGACCCACCGCGGGTTGGAACCCGATGACCGCGGGCATGTTGGCGCTCGCGACCAGGGCGCTCAGACGCTCCGGGCGATCCGTGCCGGAGAGATTCATCCCTTCCGACCGAAACGCCGCGAGCTGTATGGATCCGGCGGCATCCCGCCAATCCACGATGTCTGGCAGCGCGGAGGACGCCTCGGTCCAGCCCCGGTCCGGCACTGCGGTGTAGACCGAGACGAGCCTCTCGGCGCCTGGATACGGCAAGGGCCGGATCATGAACACGTCGACGGCGCTGAAGATTGCGGTGGTGGCGCCGATACCCAGGGCGAGGGAGAGGACGGCGGCAGCGGTGATCAGCCGACTGCTCCGGATGGATCGGAGTGCGAAGCGCAGGTCCTGCAGTAGGTTGTCCATTGGCGCGCGGCGGCTGCGAGATACACGGGACCGAATCGGTGGCGACCACCCATCGTCCTACGCAGGTGCAGCGGAATCCGTTTCGAGACACCATTTTGCGGTTGGATGCGTCATATGAACAGGAGAGGGTCCCCAAAGGGGCCCCGTCGGGAGGGTCCGTTGCGAGAGGTGCCAAGCCGGTGACAGAGGAACGACCTGCAAAGGGACTCAAGGGCTTCGTGCGGGAGTTGCGAAGGCGCCGGGTGTTTCGGGTCGCCGTGGTCTATGCCGCAGGGGTCTTCGCCGTCCTCCAGGTGGCCGACATCGTATTCCCGGCCATGGGCATCGCCGAGGCCTACATTCGTGTCCTGGTGCTCTTCTCGTTGATGGGATTTCCCATCACCATGGTGGTGGCGTGGGTCTATGACCTGACGCCGGCGGGGATCATAAGGACCGCCGACGCCGACGCCCGGGAGGGCGAGACGGTGGACCCGTGGGTACCCCGGACGGCGAGGATCGTGCTCGTCGTCATCACCGGTGTGCTGGTGTCGGGAGCCGGCTATCTGTCCTGGCGGTGGGCTGGCGAGACTCGGGGGGGCTCGGCGTCGCCCAAGAGCGTCGCTGTGCTGCCCTTCGTTGACGTCAACGCCACCGACTCCACCGCATTCTTCACGAACGGGCTCCACGACGACGTCATCTCCCAGCTCTCCAAGGTCGGGGACCTCTTCGTCATTTCCCGAACTTCTGTGATGCAATACGCGGGCACACCCACCCCCATCCCGGAGATCGGGCGGGAGCTGGGGGTGAGGACGGTGCTGGAGGGCAGCGTGCGTCAGGCCGGTGGGATCGTCCGGGTGGACACCCGGCTCATCGATACCCAGACCGACCAGACGCTCTGGGTGGAGTCCTACGAGCGGGACCGAAGCGACGTGTTCGCGATCCAGAGCGAGATCGCACAGCAGATCGCGTTGGCGCTGGAGGCCGAACTCTCCCCCGAGGAGGCCGAGCGAATCCGGTCTGTTCCCACGGAGGACCCTGCGGCCTACGCGGCCTTCCAGCGTGGCGGGCTGCACATGGACCGACAAGAAAACATGGACGACGCCCTCACCGGCGTAGGGTACTTCGAAGAAGCCGTGGGACTGGACCCCGAGTTCGCAGCCGCTCATGCCCGTTTGGCTCGTGCCCGCATGTGGTTGTACTGGAAGTGGCCCGGCTACGGCGATCAGCTGCCCCTGGCGGTCGAGGCCCTGGATAGAGCGGTGGAACTGGCACCGGGAGAGGCCGAGACCCAGCTGGCCCAGGGATATTTCCACCTCTATGGCCGGGGAGATCTCGATCGGGCGCTGGAGCATTTCCGTCTGGCCCGGCAGCTGCGGCCGGGAGACGCCGAGGCCACGGCCGCCGTAGGCCTCGTGCTTCGCCGGAAGGGGGACTGGGAGGCGGCGGTCGGAGCCCTGGAGGACGCCATGGCCCAGGATCCGCGCTCCTACACCCTCACCGTCACCATGGCTGAGACGCTCACGAGGATGCGTCGGTTCGACGAGGCCGAGGCCTACCTGGACCAGGCGATCGCGTTGGCTCCAGCGCTCCGCGCACCTTACAGGGACAAGATCCTCCTCCAGGTGACCGCCCGGGGTGATACCGCTGCGGCCCGAGCGACGTTGGAGGGGTACGCGGCCGCCCTCGACCCCGACGTGACACTGGAGTTGGAGGGGATGCTCGCATACTACCGGGGCGACCTGGAAGCCGCCGTGGATCGCCTCACCCGGACCACCCTCCGGAATCACAGGGTCCTGGGGTTGGCCTACCACGCCCTGGGTAGGCTGGACCTCGCGGTGGCACAGGGGGACTCCCTGGGCCTGGCCGCCACGGCGGCCCTGGCGTCGTTGGAGGAGAGCGGGATCGCCCTCCAGCCCGGGCTCCAGGCACGGGCCCAATCCGACCTCGCTCTGGCCGAGGCGCTGGGGGGGCGACGCCGTCGGGCCTTCCGCGCCGCCCTCGCCGCCGTCGAGATCCTCCCGCTTTCGGTCGATGCGGTGGACGGAGCCGATCACCTCGCCTCTCTCGGCCTGACCCTGGCCCTTCTGGGAGAGCACGACCGGGCTCTGCAGCGTCTGGACTCCGCCTTGGCCGTACCCTCATCCCTTACCAGGGCCGAGCTGATGATGGACCCCGCCTATTCGTCTCTCCGGATGCTGGAGGGCTTCCAGTCGGTGATGGCCGGCGGTGAGCTGTCCCTTACCGGAGTCGACGCAGGGTCCGCGAGGAGAACGGCACCGCGGAGCTGAATCTGCTGGACGGTTCAAACAAACACCCCGGGAGCGGGATCTCACCAACCGAACGAGGCTGAGATTCGACCGGACCAGGCATGGAGTGAACCCGATCGCATTGGAACGGGAAGGACCGGTCGGGGACGAGGGCGACGAGGTTCTCGTCCGCAGGGCGGCCGATGGCGACCAACTCGCCTTCGAGACCCTCTACCGACGGTTGGGCGGTCGAATCTACGCGCTCTGCCTCCGCATGAGCGGGGATGTGCAGGCCGCGGAAGAACTGACGCAGGACGTGTTCGTCCGGGCCTGGGAGAAGCTGGACTCCTTCCGGGGAGACAGCCGCTTCTCCACCTGGCTCCACCGCCTGGCGGTGAACCTGGTGTTACAGGATCGAAGAAAGAAGGGCCGGCGGAGGTCGCGGGAGCAGTTGACGGAGGACCCGACGGTGTTCGAGAGAGCGGTGACCCGGGCCATGCCCGGGACCCGGGTGGACCTGGAGAGGGCCATCGCCGGCCTGCCCGAGGGGGCCAGGGAGGTGCTGATCCTCCGGGACATCGAAGGATACAAGTACGACGAGATCGCGGAGTTGAAGGGTGTCGCGCTGGGGACGGTCAAGGCACAGATCCACAGAGCGCGAAAACTGGCGAGAGAGGCATTGGATCGATGAGCGAAGAGCGGCGGGAGCAGGAGCTGCTTGAGATGCTGGCGGAGTTGCCCAGGGAGGCCGAGGCTTCCCGGGACCTCTGGCCTGGCATCGCGGCGAGGCTGGAGTCTCGCCCGGTCCCGGAGGGGGTCCTGGAGTTGGGCGCCCGTCGGGCCGGATCGGTCCGCCGCGTCTCCTTCAGCATCCCCCAACTGATCGCCGCGGGGCTGGTCCTCGCTTCGGTCTCGGGCGGGGTTGTGGGTGCGGCGTTGAGTCGGATGGCGCCGGATGCGGCGGTCCTGACTCAGGGCGAGCCCACGATTCCGGCGCTCATGGCGGCGGACACCTACCAGGCCTACGACGAGGCGGTCGAGGAGTTGGAGACCATTCTCGCGAGTGGTCGGCAGGTCCTGGCACCGGGGACGGTCCTGGTGCTGGAGGAGAGTCTCGCGGAGATCGACGAGGCCATCGAGGACGCCAGGGCGGCGCTCGCGGCCGATCCTGCGAGCCAGGCCCTGAATCGGGCTCTGACGAACAACATGCGAAAGAAGCTGGATGTCCTCCGGCACGCGGCCGGCATCATTCAGTCCACCACCTGACGGATTGGGAGGAAGAGGAGATCATGTTCACGACCCTGACAATCGGCGCGCTGGCGATCGTCGCTGGAGTCCAGGATACGGACACGACGTTCGCAGCCAACGGCGCCAGGGCCCTGGAGTTGAGTAACCCGGGGGGACAGGTGGTGGTTCGAGTCTGGGACCGGGACGAGGTTCGGGTCCAGGCCGACCACAGCCGACGGACCTACATCGAGATCGACCGCTCCTCCGATGGCGTGATCGAGATCGAGCCCGACGCTGAGATGGGCCCCGCCACGGTGGTCGACTTCCAGATCACCATCCCACGCGCCATGAGCGTCTACCTCGAGGGCATGTACAGCGACATCGACGTGGACGGGGTGGTCGGTGAGGTGGAGGTGGAGACCCTGGAGGGCCAGGTCCTCCTCCGGAACATCACCGGCGACGTCAGCGCCGAAGCGGTGGCGGGTGAGGTCCGGATCGAGGGCGTCGAGGGAGACGTGGACGTGAGCTCGGTGGCGAGAGGCGTGAGGCTGAGCGGGGTCACCGGCGACATCACGGTCGAGACGGTGAGCGGGTCCGTCGAACTCGAGGGCATCCGGTCCGACCGGGTCGATGTCGGTACGGTCAGCGGGCGGATCATGTACTCTGGCGACATCGCCGACGGCGGTCGCTACTACTTCGGGGCCCACTCCGGTCAGATCGTCCTGGCGCTCCCGGATGGTGCGAGTGCCCAGTTCACGGTCATGAGCCTCACCGGGAAGTTCGTCGGCAGGTATCCCGGCGTTCCGGAGACCCTCAACACCCGCAAGAGGAACAGCTTCACCCTGGGGGGCGGGGGCGCGGAGATCGAGATCGAGACCTTCGGCGGTGGGATCGTGATTCGGCGACAGGGCTCTGCCGAGTCCGAAATGGAGCTGGCCTGGAACGAGCGTTCGGCTGATCACCCGGCCTGGGAGCATGGGATGGGCGTGGGAATGGCCTCGGGGATCAACGCCGGGATCGCCGCCAGTCTCGACGCGACCATGGACGTTCTCCACGATTTCCAGATCGACCTCGGGCACCTGGAGGGGCTGGAAGGTCTGGAGGGCCTCGAAGGGCTGGAGGGACTCAAGCAGCTGCAGATCACCGTCGACGAGCGTGTGCTCCACCAGTTGGAGCTCCTGGGTCCGCAGATTTCCAGGGACGTCAATCGTGCTCTCGAGCGTTCCCTGAAGGTTCGCCACCGCTGACGGAGTTCCGCTCCTCGGCATGGGCCGGTTGAGGCCCGGCAGGCTGATGGATAGCTTGCCGGGCCTCTTCGCGTCCATCGTCCCTGCGGCACCAGGAGTCTTCATGGGATCGCCAAGCCTTCGCCCCTTGCTGTTCGGGGTCGCCTTGCTCTTCGCTTGCGTGGGAGACAACGCCACCCCCGTCGCCGACCTGGAGACCCGGGCCGAGGCCACCGACTACCTGGAGACCAGCCGGTACGCGGACGTCATGGCCTTCTCAGAGGCGGTGGCGGCTGCCGATCCCCGGATCCACCTCACCACCATGGGATACAGCATGGAGGGCCGGCCCATCCCGCTCCTGGTCGTCGGGGACGTGGCGGACCCTTCGTGGGAGACGGTGCGGACTTCCGGCAAACTCCGGATCTTCGCCCAGGGGAGCATCCACGCCGGTGAGGTACCCGGGAAGGAAGCCCTCCAGATGCTGCTCAGAGAGATTGCCCTGGGGCGTTACGACCAGTGGCTGGAGTCTGCGGTTCTCCTCATCGCCCCCATGTACAACGTGGACGGGAGCGAGCGGGTATCGCTCACCAACCGGCCCCGGCAGAACGGCCCGGTGGGGGGGATGGGCCAGCGCCCCAACGCCCAGGGTCTCGACCTGAATCGGGACCACATGAAGCTGGATTCCCCTGAAGCCCGCTCGCTGGTGGGGATGATGAACGACTACGACCCCCACCTCTCCCTGGACCTCCACACCACCAACGGGACCCGTCACGCCTACCACATCACCTACGCCGAGCCCCTGAACCCAGCCACTGCGCCTGAGATCCAGCGGATCCTTCGGGATGAACTCCTTCCGGAGGTCACACGGACCATCAAGGAGAAGCATGGCTGGGACTACTACTTCTACGGCGGAGCATACGGCGGAACGCCCCGAGGCGGTGGCGGGTTCGGATTCGCCCCCAGGGGGCGGGAAGCCGGCTGGTACACCTTCGACTCGAGGCCCCGCTTCAACACCAACTACATCGGGCTCCGGAACCGCCTCGCCATTCTGAGTGAGGCCTACGCCTACGCGACGTTCGAGGAGCGGGTCCTGTCCACGTATTACTTCGTGGAAGAGATCGTGACCTGGGCCGCGGAACGCGCAGGAGAGATCGTGGAGCTCACCGAGGCGCTGGACGAGGTGGGAGTGGTGGGGGAGGAACTAGCCGTCCGGGCGGAGTTCCAGGGATCTGACGGGCCGGTGGATATTCTGATGGGGGACGTCCGACCGATCCGCCATCCCTACACCGGTCAGACCATGTTCGACCGACTGGACGTGAGTACGCCCACCCCCATGAGGACGTTCACCACCTTCGCCCCCTCGGAGACCTCTACCGTCCCCGAGGCCTACCTGGTGCCCGCGGACCTGGAGGTGGTGCTGGATCGTCTCCGGGCCCACGGCATCCACTTCAACCCCCTCGGCGGGGAGTTCGAGTTCGACGTCGGGGACACCCAGGTGTTCCGGATCGACTCCACGACGGTGAGCCCTCGCACGTTCCAGGGACACAACGAGCGGACCCTTTTCGGCTCCTGGGAGTCCAATGGGGCTTGGGAGACCCAGTCCATGGAGGAGACCGGACCGCAGTGGTTCCTCGTCGAGGTCGGGCGACCCCTGGGTCGGCTCGCCTTCTATCTGCTGGAACCTCGGTCCGACGACGGGCTGGTGAACTGGGCTCTCATGGACGATGCGCTGGAAGGCACCGACCGCTACCCGATTCTCAGGATCCCCGCCCGTGACTAGCTTGCGTACGACGACTGAACGACAGCGCGGACCGAGGTCCGTACCGATGGAGAGAGAACATGCATAGAGCCCTGCTTGCCCTGCTCGGATTGGCCCAGGTGGCCGCCCTTGGGGCCGTACCCCGGCCCGTCGAGGCTCAGGCCCCACCCGCCGTTTCGCCCCACACCGAGCTCGAGCTCCGGCGCGCGGCCGAGACCATCACCGCCCGGGACTACTACGATCGGATCAGCGTGATCGCCCACGATTCCATGATGGGCCGGGACACGCCCAGCCCCGGGCTGGACATGACTGCAGCCTGGATCGCCTCTGAGTTCCGCCGGTTCGGACTGCAGCCCGCCGGCGACGAGGGCGGCTACATCCAGCGCTATGGTCTGGACTTGGTCGCTCCGGACTTCGACGGTTCCAGGATCATCGCCGAGGGCGGGCCAGCGTTGGAATTCGGGCGGGACGTGGGGTTCCCCTTCGGGGCCAATGCGTCGGACCCGGTGGAGGGTGCCGTCGTGGCGATTGGCGGCACCGGTGATTGGCAGGCCGCCGTCCCGGGCTTGGACCTGGCGGGAAAGCACGTGGTCTGGGTGCTGCCCGCGGGAGTGACCAGCGTTCGGGGAAGCCGGGAGACCTGGCAGATGCGTCGCGCCATCCTCGAGCACGACCCGGCCTCGGTACTCCTCGTGGCCCCGGGACGATCCCAGGCGGAGTGGGAGAGCGGGATCGCGATCCAGAAGGAGCGGGTGTCCCTCAGCCTGCCATGGCAGCCTTCCGGCGGTCCCGCGTATCTGGACCTACACGGAGACGCCGCGAACCGCCTGCTCTCGGCCGGAGGGGTGAGCCTGGCAGGCTTGGCGAATCGGGGTTCCGGGACCGTGATGGCCCAGGACTTGACCGGGGTCACCCTCACCGTCCAGACCGCGGTCCAGGTGGTGGAGGCCCAGAGCGCTCCCAACGTGGTGGGTGTGATCGAGGGCAGCGACCCGGACCTCAAGGACGAGTTCGTCGTGTTCAGCGGGCACATGGACCACGTGGGGGTGGGCAACCCCGACGCCTCGGGTGACAGCATCTACAACGGTGCCGACGATGACGCGTCCGGAACCATCGCCGTGGTCGAGGTCGCCGAGGCCGTGGCCTCCCTGGAGACCGCTCCCCGTCGCTCCATGATTTTCCTGTTGGTGAGTGGGGAGGAGAAGGGGCTCTGGGGGAGCCAGTACTTCGCCGAGAATCCCAGCGTGCCCGTCTCCCAGATGGTCGCCAACCTCAACATGGACATGGTGGGCCGGAACTGGCCCGACACCATCGTAGCGATCGGAAAGGAGCACTCGGACCTGGGCGTCACCCTGAACACCGTGAACGAACGGCATCCCGAGTTGAACATGACGGCCATCGACGACCGTTGGCCCGAGGAGCGGTTCTACTTCCGGTCCGACCACTACAATTTCGCCCGGAAGGGCGTGCCGGTCCTCTTCTTCTTCAACGGGACCCACGAGGACTACCACCGGCCCAGCGACGAGGTGGACAAGATCGATACGGACAAAGCGGCCCGGATCTCCCAGCTCCTTTTCTACTTGAGCGTGGAGGTGGCCAATGCCGACGAGCGCCCCAAGTGGAACCCCCGGAGCTACAGCGAGATCGTTTCGGATCGGCAGTAGAAGCGAAACGATCCGTAGGCATGCGAAGAGGCGCCCCTCCGGTCATCCGGGGGGGCGCCTCGCCTTAGTGGAGTTCGAGTCCCGGCGGTCTGCCGCCGGTCCCCTGTCCTCTGCTTCGGACAGCTGGAGGGGCGGGACCCGGACAGTCCGGGGGCAGCGCCCCTCCAGGGGCCGTCAGGCTTCTCGGTTCTCCAGTTCCGGGAACGGGAGGAAGAAGCCCTCGAGTCCCATGGCCTCCATGAAGTACCAGAACTCCTCGGGGAGGCCGGCCAGCCACACATGGCGATCCTCGGACGCAGCCAGGCCCCGTGCGGTGAGAAGCAGCGAAATCCCTTGCATATCCAGGGCATCCGAGTCGTGAAAGGCAAACACCCAATCCCTGGGTCCGGACCGATGTGGCCCCGCAACCCCCCTGGCACCGACTCCGTGTCGCCCGACCGAGCGGGCGTCGTGACTCATCGTGCTCATCATCGCCTCCCATCCGCGGTCACCCCATTCTCTACGGGCGGGACGCTCCCGCCTTACCCTTTCAATTCTCAAGGGCCGTGCCAGGTTTCCGGCGCGAAATCCTGCCAAAACGGCGGAGGTTGCATCACCGGGCCGCCCCGGGGAGTTTTGGGATCCCGTTTCCCCAGGGCCGTTCCTGGCCAGGAGTCCGTTCATGTCCGACTACCCCACCGTCCCTCTCCACGGCTACGAGGAACTCCCGTCCGAGGAGATGATCCGGCGATCCCGAGGGTTCGCGGATGAACTCGGCAGGAGGCGGACGGTACGGACCTTCGCGGACCGTGCGGTCCCAGCCGAGGTGATCCGGGAGTGCATCAGGGCGGCAGGGGCCGCCCCGAGCGGGGCGAACCTCCAGCCCTGGCGCTTCGTGGTGGTCACCGATCCCGAGGTGAAGCGAAAGATCCGGGCCGCTGCCGAGGCCGAGGAAGAGGCGTTCTACTCCGGGCGGGCCCCGGACGAGTGGCTCGAAGCGCTCGCCCACCTGGGAACCAACGCCGACAAGCCGTTTCTGGAGAGGGCTCCGGTCCTCATCGCCGTGTTCGGGGAATCCTACGGCCTTTCCTCCTCCGGAGAGAAGCGGAAGAACTACTATGTGACCGAGTCGGTGGGTCTGGCGACTGGATTCCTCATCGCTGCTCTCCACCGCTCGGGACTGGCCACCCTCACCCACACTCCGAGTCCCATGGGATTCCTCAACGACGTGCTGGGGCGAGGCAAGAACGAGCGGGCGTTCCTCTTGCTCGTAGTGGGGTATCCGGAGGCGGACACGCGAGTCCCGGCCATCGAGCGCAAGCCCCTGGACCAGATCATGACTTGGGTCGGCGAGCCCCCTTCGACCGGCGAGGGTTGATGATAGGGAGACCCTGCGTCTACAATCCCCCCGGTCCGGTGGCCCGAGTCCGGCGCCGGCGGCGGGGGTGCGCCCCCATTACCCCCTTTCGTCCATCAGGAGTTCGATGATGGGTCGCCTTGACGTTCGATCCGATTTCACGCCCGAAGACGGGCGGGTCTTCACCAAGGCGCTCCTCCGGGACCTCGCCGCTCTCGAGGAGATGATCAACTCCGGGATGATCGAGGACGATATCCGGCGGATCGGGGCCGAGCAGGAGCTCTTCCTGGTGAATGACGGATGGCGCCCCGCCCCGCTTGCGGTCGAGGTTCTCGCCCGTCTTCGAGAGAATGGCCCCTTCACCACCGAGTTGGCCCGGTTCAATCTCGAGGTGAATCTGGCTCCTCAGGAGTTTACCGGGGACTGCTTCCGATACCTCGAGGACGAGATTCGGGAGCTGGTGGGAGAAGTGAGGAGTGCGGCGAACGATCTGGGCGCCGAGGTCGTGATGGCCGGGATCCTGCCGACCCTGGGCAAGTCGGACCTCACCATGGAGAACATCACTCCCCGGGTTCGCTACTACGCGCTCAACGATGCCATGACCACGGCTCGACAGGGCGAATACCGGCTCCAGATCCAGGGGACGGATGAGCTGCACATTCAGCACGATTCGGTCATGCTCGAGGCGTGCAACACGTCGGCGCAGGTCCACCTCCAGGTCTCAGCGGCGGAGTTCGCCAACTTCTACAACGTCGCCCAGGTGGTCACCGCTCCCGTCCTCGCGGCGGCGGCCAATTCGCCGCTCCTGTTTGGAAAGCGGCTGTGGGCGGAGACGAGGATCGCCCTTTTTCAACAGTCCCTGGACACTCGCTCTCCCATGCTCCACACCCGGGAGCTTTCCCCCCGGGTCCGATTCGGGGAGAAATGGGTCACGGGCTCCGCCACCGAACTGTTTCACGAGGACATCGCCCGCTTCCGGGTCCTTCTGGTGAGGGAGATCGAGGAGGACCCGCGGGAGCTGCTCGCGGACGGGAAGATCCCCACCCTGGATGCCCTCCAGCTCTACAATTCCACCATCTACCGGTGGAATCGGCCCTGTTACGGCATCAGCAACGGAAAGCCCCATCTCCGGATCGAATGCCGAGCGCTCCCAGCGGGCCCCACCATCCAGGACGAGATCGCGAACGCGGCCTTCTGGCTCGGTCTGGTGATGGGGGCTGCCCAGGAATACGGCGACATCTCCCGGCACATGGAGTTCGACCACGCCAAGTCCAACTTCCTGGCCGCCTCTCGCATGGGTCTCCAGGCGATCCTGACCTGGGTGAACGGGGAGACCTTCGGGGTCCGCAGGCTCATCCGGGAAGAACTCCTGCCACTGGCTCGCAAGGGCCTGGAATCGGTGGGGATAAACGCGGAGGATATCGACCGAAACCTGGGGATCATCGAGAGTCGGGTGGAGGTCGCCGGCACCGGTTCCAACTGGATGCTCCGGTCCCTCTCTCTCATGAAGGGCCAGGGGACCTCGGCGGAACGTCTCGCGGCCATCACGGCCGCCATGGCCCACCGGCAGGCCGAGGACATTCCGGTCCACGAGTGGCCGCCCGCCACCTTGGACGAGGGCGGGGGCTGGAAGCTGAACTACCTCAAGGTGGAGCAGTACATGACCACCGAGTTGTTCACGGTCAACGAAGACGAATTGGTGGATCTGGTCGCGTTCCTCATGGACCGGAAGGCCATTCGCCACGTTCTCGTGGAGGACGCCGATCACCGACTGGTGGGCCTGGTGTCGTATCGGTCTCTACTCAGGGTCATGTCCCGGGGCGGATCAGACGGGCTCGGAGAGACTCCTGCCGTTCGAGAAGTGATGGAGCCGGGGCCGGTGACCGTCGCGCCTGAGACGCCCACTCTGGAGGCCATAGACCTGATGCGGAAACACAAGGTCTCGTGTCTCCCCGTGATCAAGGCGGGACGTCTGGTTGGGATCGTGAGCGAAAGGGACTTCATGTCCATCGCCTACGAGCTCCTCGAAGAACGTCTGCAGGAGGTCGTGTGATCGAAACCGAGGCCGGCTCCGAGGGAACGCTGGTCCTCCCGCCTCGGGTCCTGGGGGTAGCGGAGGGAGAGTTGGACGGCCCCACCCTGATCGCCATCGGGGGCGTGCACGGCAACGAGCCGGCCGGGGTAGCGGCCATCCTTGCCGTGTTGGAGAGCCTTCGGTCGGATCCTGCGAGTCTGAAGGGAGAGTTCGTGGGGCTGACGGGCAACCGGATCGCCCTGGCGAAGAAGCGCCGGTTCGTAGATATCGACTTGAACCGGCTCTGGAGCTACAACGGCTCGGGGCCGGGGCCCATCCACAGGGCGGAGACCGCCCGGGATGCCGTGGAGGTGCGTGAGCAGATCGCCCTTCAGCAGGCCATCGTGGAGGCGGGGAAACGAGCGAAGGGCCCGGTGTTCGTCGTCGACCTGCACACCACGTCTGGCCACGGTCCGGGCTTTACCGCCATCGGGGATACCCTCGCGAACAGGAGCTTCGCGGCTGCCATTCCCGTCCCTCTGGTACTCGGCCTGGAGGAGTTGGTCGATGGCACGTTGCTCGAGTTTCTGGATGAGAGCGGGTTCGTCAGCACCGTCTTCGAAATAGGTCAACACGAGGAAGAGGTGGCCGCCAGGCGTGGGGTGGCGGGTCTGCTGATCGCCCTGGGACAGGCGGGGTTGTTGGACGCATCGAGGGACTCCCGGGTACATCGGGCTCGTCGCTATCTGGCGGCCGAAACCCGAGGCCTACCCCCTGTCGTGGAGATGCGCAGACGGCACCCGGTCCTTCCGGACGACGGATTTCAGATGCTCCCCGGATTCCGGAATTTCCAGCCCATCAGCGACGGAGAGGTCCTGGCGCACGATCAGGGCGGCCCCATCCTCGCGAACGGTCCCGCGCGGATCCTCATGCCCCTCTACCAGGAGCTGGGGGAAGACGGCTTCTTCGTCATCCGCGAAATCAAGCCTTTCTGGCTCAAGGTCTCATCCGTACTCAGACGGATGGGCGTCTGCCGCCTGATCCCGCTCCTCCCGGGCGTGCGCTTCAGGGACAAGCGGCGGGGTGTGGTGGAGATCAACAAGCGGGTCGCCCGGTTCTATGCGTTGCAGGTGTTCCACCTCCTGGGGTACCGCAAGCGGAGGGACGACGGGGAGCATCTCCTGATGATCCGGCGCGGCTTCGACGTCGGCGCCCCGAACGTCTGAGCCCTTCCTGGAATTCACCTCCATGTGCGGTCGCTATACTCTCGGCGCTTCCCCGGACGACCTGGTGGACGTGTTCGACGTGCCGCCCCTGGACTTCCCCTGGGAGCCGAGTTGGAACATCGCTCCCACCCAGGATGCCCTGATCGTGGCTGCGGACGGGGAGCGGGGGCGGAAGATCGGGCCGCTCCGCTGGGGGCTGGTTCCCTTCTGGGCCAAGGACCCCTCCATCGGGAACCGGATGATCAACGCCCGCAGCGAGACCGTCTCCGAGAAGCCGGCCTTCCGCTCCGCCTTCAAGAAGCGCCGCTGCCTGGTTCCCGCCGACGGCTTCTACGAGTGGGCGAAGACGCCCGAGGGGAAGGTGCCCCACTGGATCCACATGCCCGGCCGGCGGCCGTTCGCCATGGCGGGGCTGTGGGAGCGGTGGGGCGGTCCGGGCGAAGGGGAGGCCAACGTGCCCTCCCCACTGTTCACCTTCACGATCCTCACCACCGACGCCTCGTCCGATATCCGAAGCATCCATCCTCGGATGCCGGTGATCCTGTCGGAGGAGGCGTGGGACCTCTGGCTGAACCCGGAAGCGGCGTCCGCTGATCTCGAGGCGGTCCTGACGCCCACCCCACCCGGGATGCTGGAGGAATGGCCGGTCTCCACCCGGGTCAACTCAGCCCGGAATGACGGGGCGGAGTTGGTGGAGGCTGTGGAGGGGTGAGTGGTCCTTGTCTCAACATGTAAATGAATAGAGATTAATAACACTCAGCCAGGCGCGATCCCGCTGCCCCGCCGAAGTCTCTGACGCTCTCCAGGCTTGGGCGATTCGTAATCTGGGCACTGGCTGACAAGAGCGTGGGATTCTGGCCATGGAGGTCCGGCCATGCGGCGTTCTGCGCTACTCTTCGCTCCCGCCCTTCTCATCGCACCTCTCCTGATTCTCGCGTCCTGCAACGACGACCCCGGCCCTGCGGAGCCTCCCTCTGAGTTCGGGGGCGTGTACCTGCTTCGCTACACGCTGAACAATGCTCATCTCGAGATTACCTGCTCGGCCACGGGCACGAGCACCATCCTTCAGTCGGGCTCCACGTTCACGGGAACGTTCGCTCAAACCGGGGAGTGCACCTCACCGGTCGGGAGTGAGGATTTCTCCGGGGAGGGGCTCATTACGAACGGAAGTGTCTCGGGAACCCGGGTCGGATTCGAAGTGGAGGAGTGCCGTTTCGACGGCACCGTAGTCGGGAACCCTCCGAACGGTGGGAGTGGCGACGTGCATTGCACCTTCGCCGATGACGGTCTCACCTTCGAGATGGAGGGGGACTGGGCCGTGACCCAGGGTGTGGCGTCGGTGACGATCTCTCCGGACCCGGTGATGCTTCCCGTCGGTGAGTCGGTCCAGCTTTCCGCGGCCCTGCACGGACCGGACGGAGGGCTCCTCGCGGACCGCTCGGTGGTCTGGGAGAGCTCTCAACCGAGCGTGGTCGAGGTGAACGCAACGGGTTTGGTATCGGCAGCGAATCCCGGGACGGCGACGGTCACGGCCACCTCTGTCCCCATCTATCCCCTCGAGGAGCCAGTCTACGCCGAGGCGGGAGCTTCTGCTCGCATTCGGTTCGTGTCCATCGAAGCGGGGGTCGCCCACACCTGCGGGTTGGGTGGCGGCGGGATGGCGTTCTGTTGGGGATGGAATTCGGACGGACAGGTAGGTGCCGGAAGTGTTGGCGGCGTAGAGTTGGAGCCCCGTCTCGTCTCCGGCGGCATGACCTTCCGCTCCGTGAGTCCCGGATTCCTCCACACCTGCGGCATCGTCGAGCCCGAGGGGGGCTACTGCTGGGGTAGCAACATGGGCGGTGCCCTGGGGGATGGCAGTGGACAATCGACTCCCACCCCGGTTCCCATTTCGGGTGGTGGGGGCCTCGACGAGGTTGTGGCGGGGACGTACATGAGTTGCGGGATGGTCTCCATGGGCCCCCGGTACTGTTGGGGGAGCAACGACAGCGGTCAGTTGGGGATCGGCATGGTCGGAGGACCGGATCAGCCCACCCCGGTGGAGATGACCGGCGCCGGTGGGATCGTCTTCATTTCGCTCACGAAGTCGCCCAGCGGAGGCGGGACTCACGCCTGTGGCTTCGAGATTAACTTCTCTAGCGAGCCGAACGGTCGCTGTTGGGGTCAGGGAGTCCTGGGAGAGATCGGAAACGGAGACACCCAGAACTGCGGCGACCCCGAACTCGTGCTCGGCGAGCTCCAGTTCGTCGCGATCAGTGCCGGATTCGGACACAGCTGCGGAATCACACCGGAGGGCGATGCCTACTGCTGGGGATACCAGATCAGCGGTGCCCTGGGCACCGGAGTGACTGAACCCGCCGTCCAAACCACCCCGGTCCCGGTCGCCGGTGGCCACAAGTTCGAGTCGATCAGCGCGGGCGACCACTTCACCTGCGCCGTCGCCACGGACGGAAAGGCTTGGTGCTGGGGGTGGGGTGGCTCGAACCAACTCGGAAACGGCCAGGCCGTCGATCGGCTCGAGCCGGCCCTCGTAGCCGGGGGGCTCACCTTCGAGTCGGTGAGTTCCGGTAGCGGGTATGCGTGCGGGATGGCCACTGACCGCTACGCCTATTGCTGGGGGGCGAACGGTTTTGGCCAACTCGGGACGGGTGACCAGCAGGCACGGGCCACTCCGACACGGGTCGGGTTGCAGGAGTGGTAGTCGGCTCCGTCCGCGGAGGAGCTCGGACCCCACGGTCACCCCGCCGAAACCGCCCGTTCTCTTGCCCAGGCCCTGAGCGCCCCGATCCGCTCCGGCGCGGTGACGGACAGCGGTCGCGTGGCCTCCACCTCCCGGAGGAGGAGTGCCGTGTCCAAGGTCTCCCCGTCCGTGAAGGCGGCGTAGAGCGCCGAGACCACCACCTGCTCGATCTCCGCCCCTGAGAATCCCTCGGTGGCGACGGCGAGGGCCCCGAGGTCGAAGTCCCCCGGATCCCGATCCCGTGCCGACAGGTGCACGCGGAAGATCTCCCTGCGCACCTCCGCATCCGGGAGATCCACGAAGAAGATTTCGTCGAACCGCCCCTTCCGGAGCAGCTCGGGAGGGAGCCGGCTGACGTCGTTTGCCGTCGCCACGATGAAGACGTCGCCACGGCGCTCCTGCATCCATCCGAGGAAAGACCCCAGGATCCGCTGCGACACGCCTCCGTCCTCGGAGCCGCCGGAGGCGAAGGCCTTCTCGATCTCGTCGATCCACAGGACCACCGGGGCCATCTTGTCCGCGGTGGCCATGGCCCGCTTGAAGTTCCGCTCGCTCTCTCCGATGAACTTGTTGTACAGGTTGGACGGGTCGAGCTTGAGCAACGGGAGGCGCCAGTCGGACGAGACCGCCTTCGCGGCCAGGCTCTTCCCCGACCCGGGGATCCCCAGGAGGAGCAACCCCCGGGGAAAGCTCAGTCCGAACTCCCGGGCCTCGTCGGGATTGGTGAGGATGGATCGCCGCTTCCGCAGCCAGTCCTTCAGGGTCTCCATCCCCGCGATGTCCACCAGGGTGTCTTCCACGGGGTAGTACTCGAGTAGCCCTTCCCGCTCCACGATCCCCCGCTTGGCCTCCAGCACGGTGTCGATGTCGCTGCGATCCAGGATCCCGTCCTCGATCATGGCCTTGGTGAGGATCTTCTCGGCCTCCATGGCGGTGAGCCCGTTGAGGTGATTCAGCAACACCTCCACATCGTCCGCCGTGAGGTCCACCTCCAGGTGACTCCGGGCGCTGAGGTCCCGAACGATCCGTCCCAGGAGGGCCCGGATCTCCTCCCGGGAAGGCCCGGGAACCGAGAAGGACGTGGCCACGCGCTCCACCTCGGGGGGCAGTTCGAAACCTGACCCGGTGATCACCATGGCCCCGGTTCCTTCGGAGAGCGCCGCCGCGGCGTCTCGGAAGAGGGAAGCCAGGAGGGAACCCTCCACGGTCCCGGCCGGGAGCCCGTGGAAGTGGTAGAGGGCGCCGGCCTCGGCGTGGGCGATGTGTTGGAGGGCGTTGGAGGGGTCCGCGGACCCGTAGATCCCCTTGCCGTCGGCGGACGGCTCGTCGGCACGGACGAGCCCTCGGGAGCGGGACCAGCGGAAGAGCGGGATCCCCAACCGGTCCGCCACGTGTCCCAGGAGCGTGACGAGCCGGTCTACGTCCTCGGTCTCGGCGAGGAGCAGGGAGTGGCGGGATCGGATCAGGAGTTCGGCCTCCCGGAGCGCGTCCCTCATGGGTGGAGCCTCGCTGGACCGCCGGTCACGGGCCGGCCCCTGGTCCCGCGATCTCGTCGTAGCCTTCACCCAGGCGGGTCATGGCCTCCTCCAGTTCGGCTCTTGGGGGGCCGAACCCGATCCGCAGGAAGCGACCCATGCCGAAATGGGCTCCCGGGACCACCAGCAGGCTGTGTCGGGTGCGCAGGTGTTCCGCCAGTTCGAGGGAGTCGGGGCCCCTGCGATAGGCCATGTAGCAGATGGCGCCGGCGTCGGGGGCCCGGAGCCAGAAGTCGTCGGCCCGCTCCTCCACCCACCCCTCGACGACGGGCAGGTTCTCCCGGATGATCCCCCGGGTCCGCTCCAGGACCTTCTCTCGGTTCCCCGGCCGCAGGGCCACCCGGGCCAGGGCGTCGGAGAGGGTGGCCGGAGCGATGGTGGTGTAATCCTTCCGGGCCCACAGATCCTCCGTGACGTCCCTGGGGCCCACCAACCAGCCCACCCGCAGGCCGGGCAGCCCGTAGGCCTTGGACAGGGACCCGGTCACCAGCACCCGCTCGTACGCGCCCCACAGTGAGGGCGTCTCGGCCCCGAACGGTTCGGCGCCCCGGTACACCTCGTCGGACAGGATCCAGGCCCCCGCAGCCCGGGCCAGCTCGACGATGGATCGGCGGCTTTGGTCGTCCAGCGCCGCTCCCGTGGGGTTGTTGGGGTGGGTGATCAGGATACTGCGGGCCCCCTGATCGAGCGCGTCGGCCAGGGCCTGGAGGTCCGGTTGCCATCCCTCCTCCTGCAGGAGGGGCACGGGTAGGACGGGGACGTCCATGCTCTCCAGGACTCCCGGAGCCTGCATGTAGTTCGGGAGTAGGGCCGCCATGGGCCCGAGTTCCATAAGCTTCCAGGCCGCGGCGAAGTTCGCCTCGGCGCCTCCCGTGGTGACCACGACCGAAGCGTCGTCGGCCCCCTCGTAGAGGGCGGCGAGAAGAGCCCGGAGTTCGTCCGAACCGTTGGACTGTCCGTACCCCAATCGGGGCGCTCTCAAGTCCAACGAATCGCCGGTGAGGTCCAGAAGCTCGCCGGGGGTCAGCGGGTGGACCCCGCTCTCGGACAGGTTGTGCCGGACCCGATGTTCGAACCGGGACTGCCACCGTTCCATCTCGAAGTGCACGAGCTTCACGACGTGGGATCTCCTGGGGCGTGGGGGCGGGCCGACGAGGGGGATCGTATTCCCCGGTCCCGGGCATGGCAACGGCGAGCCCCGGCCGTGCGATCGGCCCCGTCCCACCGTTAGATTGCCACGTCTCGAAACAAGAGTCGGGCAGGGGCCTCCTCCCATGCCCTCGCACCTTCGGATTTGGGCCCATGAGCGCCATCACCTTTCCAGATTCATTGGTTTCCCCGGGGGGCGGCGGCCGCATCGTCCTCCTCGTGTTGGACGGCCTCGGCGGGCTGCCCCATCCGGAGACGGGACGGACCGAGTTGGAGACCGCCGCCACGCCGGTCATGGACGCGCTGGCTTCCCGGTCCTCCCTGGGCATGCTGATCCCGGTGGAGTACGGGGTGACCCCGGGCAGCGGACCGGGACACCTGGGCCTCTTCGGGTACGATCCCGCCCGCTTCGTCATCGGGCGGGGCGTCCTGAGCGCGCTGGGTGTGGGATTCGAGCTCCAGCCCGGAGACGTGGCCGCTCGTCTGAATCTCGCGTCGCTGGACTCGGAGGGACGGGTGACGGATCGGCGCGCGGGGCGCCCCTCGGACGAGGTGGGCCGAGGGTTGATCGCCCAGGTCGAAGCGGCTCTGAAGCCCATCCCGGGAGTGGAGGTATTCCTTCGGCACGTGAAGGAGCATCGGGCGGTGGTGATCCTCCGGGGGGAAGGCTTGGAGGAAGGCGTGGAAGACACCGATCCGCAGCACACGGGCGTCCCACCCCTTCGGGCCCGGGCCGAGCACCCGGGGGCCGCTCGGACCGCCGACGTCCTCCAGGGATTCCTGGATCAGGCCGCGGGGATCCTTGCGGAGGCCGGTTCCTCCATCGGCTTTCTGGCCCGGGGCACCGCCTGCTATGAGGCGCCCCCTTCGTTCCGGGAGCGATTTGGTCTTCAGGCCGCCGTGGTCGCTCGGTACCCCATGTATCGAGGGGTGGCGCGGCTCGTGGGCATGGACGTGCCCGGCGTTCCCTCTTCAGACGACGAGGCCATGGCGCTCATGGAGGCCGTGGCCGGGGAGTACGACTTCACCTTCGTGCACTACAAGGCCACCGACGCCCGGGGCGAGGATGGGGACTTCGACGCCAAGGTGGCGGCGATCGAAGCCGCGGATCTCCAGGTGCAGCGAATCCTGGACACCGGGCCCGACGTCCTGCTCATCACGGGTGACCACGCCACCCCGGCGAACATGGCCTCCCACTCCTGGCATCCGGTTCCGCTTATGATCCACGGGCCGCACGTTCGTCCCACCGCCTCGACCTTCGGCGAGGCCACCTGCCGGGCCGGCGACCTGGGCGTGATGCCGTCCCGACATCTCATGTCCATGGCCCTGGCCCACGCGGGTCGGCTGGAGAAGTTCGGAGCGTGATGGATCTCGCGGAGCTTCTGGGCAAGTCCCTCGCCCTGGGTGAGGAGGGGAGGTGGGAGGAGGCCGCCGATCTGCTTCGGGAACACCTCCCGGACCACGGTGAGGAGGCCGCGGTCCACTGCCTGCTCGGGGTGGCGGAGACCGAACTGGGCCTGGAGGGAGTCGGCTACGAGCGCTTCAGGACCGCGCTGGCCCTCCAACCGGAGGATCCCCTGATTCTCGCTGTGGCCGGTTCGGGCATCGCCGCGTTCGACGACCCCGACGCGGAGTCCGCGCTCCGAGCCGCCGCGATCCTCGGGCCCGATGTGGCCGAGGCCCGTTGGCGCTATGGAGCCTACCTTTCCCGTGAGGGAATGCTCCAGGACGCGGTCCGGGAACTGGAGGCGGCGAGGGACCTGGCGCCCGATGATCCCACCGTCCTCATGGAGTTGGGTGTGGCCCGAGCCCTGGGGGAGGAGTGGGATGCGGCCGCGGACGCTTTCGGAGAGGCCGTGCGGCTCGGGCCGGAGGACGGCTGGCCCCGGGTCCTCCTGGGGCTCCTGGAGTTGGAGCGGGGGGCGCCGGAGGAGGCTGCGGCGGAGTTGGAGGCCGGAGCCCGCCTCCTGCCAGACGACGTGGAGGCTCAGTTGTTGGCCGCTCTCGCCTGCGCTTCGGTGGGCAGGGAAGGCCTCGCGTTCGAGCTTCTCGAGCGGGGACGAATCCACGCGGAGGCGCCAGATCTCCTCCTGGCGTCGGAGGTGGAGGACCGTCTGGACGAAGGGGCGGATCAGGCCATGGACTTTCTGCAGCGGGAGTTGGCGTCTGGGGCGCTGAGGGCCCGCTTGATGATCAGGCCGTAGGAGGGGTCTAGATGAGATACGGGACTGGGGGGGTCGGCGGAGGTGCAGGCCGTGGGACCGTAGGGTGGAGGAAAGGATTCCTCGGGCCCGTGTCGGGGAAGGCGGCATGGAGGACGGGGGGGCTGGCGGCCGCCTGGCTGCCGTTCGTCGCCCCGGCGAAAGCCTCGGCCCAGGACAGGCCCGTCGAGGCCCACGTGAGCTACACCCAGTACACCCTGGAAAACGGACTGAACATCCTGGTGCACACGGACCACTCCCTCCCGTTGGTGGCCGTGAACGCATGGTACCACGTGGGCTCGGTGAACGAGCGCCCCGGCCGCACGGGATTTGCCCACCTGTTCGAGCACATCATGTTCGAGGGCTCCGCTCACGTGCCCGAGGGAGATTTCGACAACCTCCTGGAGAGCGTAGGGGGGACGAACAACGGGTCCACGAACACCGACCGCACGAACTACTTCGAGACCCTGCCGTCCAATGCCGTCGAGCTGGCCCTCTGGTTGGAGGCGGACCGGATGGGATGGCTGCTGGACACCATGGACCAGACCAAGCTGGATCTCCAGCGGGACGTGGTGAAGAACGAGCGGCGCCAGGGCGTCGACAACCGCCCCTACGGCATTGCCTCGGAGACCCTGCTGGAGATGATGTACCCGGAGGGCCACCCCTATCGCTGGCCCGTCATCGGCTCCCTGGACGACCTCACCGCCGCGACCATCGAGGACGTGTCCCAGTTCTTCAGAACCTACTACGCGCCCAACAACGCTTCCCTGGTCATCGCCGGAAACATCTCTGCACGCCGGGCTCTGGAGCTGACCCGCAAGTATTTCGGCGAGATCCCCTCCGGCCCGGTCGTCCCTGACGTGGTGGCCCCGGATCCGACCCTCGATGGGGATGTTGAGCGGACGGTGGAAGACGACGTGCGACTCCCGCGTCTCTACATGGCGTGGCACACCCCTCCCGGCTTCTCGGGGGACGACGCAGCTCTCGACCTCGTCGCGGACGTTCTCGGACGCGGGCGAAACTCCCGGCTCCAGCGACGCCTGGTCTTCGAAGAGCAGGTGGCCCAGAGCGTGTCGGTGTTTCATTCCACGCGACGGCACGGCAGCACGTTCCAGATCTCGGTCACCGGCCGGCCGGAGACCCCCCTGGCGCGCCTGGAGGAATTGGTGCGCGAGGAGATTCAGGCCCTGGTGTCCGAGGGGGTCCGGGCCGAGGAACTCGACCGGGCCGTCGCCGGCCTGGAAAGCCGATCGGTTCGGTCCATCGAGTCCTTGGGCGGCCGGGCGGATATTCTCAACTATTACTACTTCCACACCGGGGACCCCGGGTACCTCCGGAAGGACCTGAACCGGTTCAGGGCGGTCTCCTCCGAGGAGGTGCGCCGAGCCTCTGAGGAATATCTGGCCCGCGGCCATGCGGGCCTGCTCTCCATCGTGCCCAGGGGGAGGACCGATCTGTCGGCGGAGTCCCGGGGCCAGGGAGGTGGATCATGAGGCGGATGAATGGCTCCGCCGGCACCAGCGTTCCTGAGGCGGTCATGGCCCTGGCCCTGCTGACAGCGACCCTCCCGTCCTGCACCTGGGGCATGGCGGTGGAGTCGTCCCGGGACGGGGAGGGGGAGGGAAGCGTGACCGTCGGGCCGGGCGCGCCAGGCGACCGAACCGCTGGGCCGTCCTTCGACCGTAGCCGGCCTCCGGATACCGGCGAACCCCATACGCTCTCCCTGCCCGAGCCGACCGAGGTCCGACTGGAGAACGGTCTGCTCCTCGTTGTGGTGCCCAGGGACGAGGTGCCCCTGGTCAGCGTCACGCTCCGCCTTCCTGGTGGGGGATCCCTGGCGGGACCAGAGTGGGCCGGGCTGCCCGCTCTGGCCGCCGAGATGCTGGACGAGGGCACGGGCGGGCGGACGGGCTTCGAGTTGGCAGAGACCCTGGACGGGCTCGGGGCGTCCTTGAGCTCCTACTCGTCGGTGGACTACAACGGGTTGGACTTGCAGGTCCTGGAGTCCCGCCTCGATCCAGCTCTGGAACTGTTCGCCGAGGTGCTGCTGGATCCCTCCTTTCCCGAGAGCGAGTTGGAGCGCCTGCGTACGGAGCGCCTGAACCGCATCCTTCAGGCCCGGGAGGAGCCGCGCACCCTGGCGGACGACGCTTTCGCACAGGTCCTCTTCGGAGAGGGCCACCCCTATGGCCAGCCTCGATTGGGACGGGAAGACGCTCTCCGGGCGGTCACCACGGACGACCTGGTGGAGTTCTACGGTCTCCAGTACGTGCCGGATGGTGCGATCATGGTGTTCGCCGGCGCCGTGGATCCCGGAGACGTCGAGGCGAGGGTTAGGGACCTGTTCGCCGGTTGGGTCGGGGGCCCACCTCCGGTGCCCATGCCGCCCCGCGTCCAGGCACCGAATCCGGAGGGCCCAACCATCTATATCGTGGACAAGCCCGGAGCCGCCCAGACCGAGATCCGCCTGGGGCGCGTGGCGGTGGCCGCGGGCGACCCGGACTATTTCGCTTTGACGGTCATGAATACGGTCCTTGGGGGCTCCTTCACGAGCCGGCTCAACATGAAGTTGAGGGAGGAGCGCGGGTACTCGTACGGCGCCGGATCCAGCTTCGCGAACAATCTCCGTCCCGGTCCGTTCACCGCCCGGTCCGCCGTATTCACTCCGGTGACGGACAGCGCGGTGGTGGATTTCGTTCGGGAAATCCGGCGCCTTTCCGATGAGGAGGTGCCGGAGGAGGAGCTCACCAGGGCCAAGAACTACCTGGCCTACCGGCTCCCCCAGCGGTTCCAGACGGTGCGGGCCCTGGCGAGCGGGGTGATGGACCTCCATTTCCTCGACCTCTCGTCGGATTTCTACGACGACTTCGTCGAGAACACCCTCGCGGTCACCGCGGATGATGTGCGGAACGCTGCCCGGAAGTGGCTGAACGAGAGTGAAATGGCCATAGTTCTGGCCGGCGATCGGGCGGTCATCGAGGAGAGCGTCCGCGCTTTGGGGCTGGGGCCCGTGATCGTGCTCCCGGCTCCCGACCCGTCATCCGACCTGCAGGAGGGTTTTTGAGCGGCCTAGGGATCCCGGTGCTGGAGCACCGCCTCGCCAACGGATTGCGCGTCGTCCTGTCACCGGACCATACGGTGCCGGTGGTGGCGGTCAACCTCTGGTATGGCGTCGGATCGCGGAACGAGGTGGCGGGCCAGACCGGCTTCGCCCACCTGTTCGAGCACATGATGTTCCAGGGTTCTTCACACGTTCCCAAGAACCGTCATTTCGAGCTGGTCGAGCGGGCAGGGGGCACCCTCAACGCCACCACCTGGTTCGACCGGACCAACTATTTCGACACCCTTCCGTCCCACCACCTGGACCTGGCCCTATGGCTGGAGTCGGACCGCATGGGTTGGATGGTCCCCGCCCTCACGGAAGAGACGCTCCGGAATCAGCAGGCCGTGGTCATGGAGGAGAAGAAGCAGCGCTACGACAACCGGCCCTACGGGGACTGGGACGAGCGGCTTCAGCGGCTCGTCTTTCCAAAGGGCCATCCCTATCACCACAAGGTGATCGGCTCCATGGAGGACATCGGGGCCGCCACGCTGGAGGACGTCCGGGCGTTCTTCTCCACCTATTACACCCCGGGCAACGCGGTCTTGACCCTTTGCGGCGACTTCGACCCGGACGACGCCCTTGCGCGGGTCGACCATTACTTCGGGGAGATCCCTGCCGCTCCGCCTCCCCCGCCCATCCCCGGCACCTCCCACATCCCGTCCCGGATCGGGGAGACGGTGCGGGACCTGGTGCAGGACGACGTCCCGCTGCCCAGGATCTACCTGGCCGGCCGGATTCCGGTCTACTCGGACCCTGGTTTCCACGCGGCCCAGCTCGGAATGTCGATCCTGGGTGAGGGGAGGGCTTCCCGGCTATTCCGCAACCTCGTCCGGGGATCGGGTGTGGCCAAGGACGCGGGCACCCACGCGTTTCCCCTGACGACCGGATCCGGCATGTACGTGGCCTGGCTCACTGGATTCCATGGAGCCGAGCCCGACGCTCTGGCCGGCCACCTCACCTCCGAGATGGAGGGCCTGGTGGAGGCGACGGAGCAGGAGCTGGATCGGGTGAAGGCCCTGGCTTCCACCCGGATGCTCGCCTCCATCGAGGACGTGTCCGAGCGGGCCGACCTCCTGTCCATGTTCGCATGCCTCTTCGGAACCGCCGAGCGTCTCAATACAGAGATGGATCGGCTCCTGGCGGTGTCGGTGGAGGACGTGAGGAGCTTCGGCTCAGAGTACCTGGGGGAGGACAACCGGGCCCTCGTGATCTACGAACCCGAAACCGAAGACGAGAGGGCTGCCTGACCGTGTCTCTTCCCCTCGACAGGACGCAGCCTCCCGCGCCCGGTCCTCTTCGGTCCTTCGAGTTTCCTCCCGTACCGGAGGATTCCCTGGGGAACGGCCTGGCCCTGAGGATCGTGAGGCTCGACCGGCTTCCCCTGGTCTCCACGATGCTCGTGCTGGACGCGGGAGAGGCCCTGCTACCGGCTTTCCGCTCGGGGATGGCCCAACTCACCGGTCGAGCCCTCCAGGGAGGTACCGGGCGTCGTTCGGGAGAGGCGTTGGCGGAGGCCCTGGAGAACCTGGGCGTGGAGTTGGGCGTCTCCACCGGCTGGGACGCCACCACGATCTCTCTCACCTCCCACGCGGACCGGTTGGCTGATGCCCTGGCCCTGGTTTCGGAGATCGTCCTGACCCCGTCCTTCCCCGAGGCGGAGATCGATCGGGTCCGGGGTCAGCGCCTCGCCTCACTCAGACAGCGGCGGATGTCGCCGTCCGCCCTTGCGGAGGATCTGACCGGCTACCTGGTCTACCCGCCGGGACACCCTTACGCCCGTCCAGCTTCCGGTGTCGCCGAAGCCGTGTCCGGATTCGACCGGGTAGCCGCTCGGGAGTGGCACGCCCAGCGGTATCGACCGGGGGGCGCAGGACTGGTGGTCGTGGGGGACGTGGATCCGGATGAGGTCCGGGAACTCGCCACCGCCTCCTTCGGGGACTGGACCGGCGAGGTCTCCCAACCCACCGCGGAGACCCCGCAGGCCTCCGGGGACCCAGGGGTCCGGATGGTCGTGGCCCATCGACCGGGCGCCGTGCAGTCCGAGCTTCGTATCGGCACGGTGGGCGTGGGTCGGCGCCACCCGGATTTCTTTGCTCTGCAGGTCCTCAACACCATTCTGGGGGGAGCGTTCACGAGCCGGCTGAACCTCAACCTCCGGGAGCGGAACGGGTTCACCTACGGGGTGCGGTCCCGTTTTTCGTTCAGGCGGGGATCCGGCCCCTTCACCATTTCCACCGCGGTGGGCACCGATGTCACGGTGGACGCCGTGGGGGAGGCCCTCGGCGAGTTGAACCTCCTCCTGGAGGAGGGCCCGCGAGAGGAGGAGGTCTCCGCCGCGAGGGATTTCCTTGCGGGGATCTTCCCCCTTCAGATGGAGACCTCGGACCGGATCGCCTCTCAGATTACCCGCCTGATCCTCTACGGACTTCCCTCGGACCACCTGTCCACCTATCGGGATCGTATCCGAGGCGTCTCCCTCCAGGACGCCTGGGAGGCCGGCCGCCGCGTTCTCGGGGACGCCGCCTATGTCGTGCTGGTCGTCGGTGACGCCGATGAGATCGCGCCGGGGCTCGAGGAGTTGGGGCACGGTCCGGTGGAGATCCTGAGCGAGGACTCCTTGCCGCCTTTCTACCCGAATTCGTAGGGAGGCTCCAGGCGTGGAGGACTCCAGGGAGGAGAGGGACGACGGAGCGCAGGGCCCCGGGCGGCTTTCGGAGGACGTCGTCCACGACGGTCGAATCGTGCGCCTGAGCCTGGACCGGGTCCGCTTTCCGGACGGTTCGGTGGGGACCCTCGAGATGATCCGGCATCGGGGCGCCGCCGCGGTGCTCCCGGTCCGGGGTGAGCTGGATGATCCCGATCCGGAGGTGCTGCTCCTTCGCCAGTACCGATATGCCGCGGACGGATTCATCTACGAGGTGCCGGCCGGGATTCGAGACCCGGGGGACGCGACCTGGGAGGCCTGCGCGGCCCGGGAGCTGGAAGAAGAGACGGGCTTTCGGGCCCAGCATTTCCGTCCCCTCTCACGGATCTACACCACGCCGGGGTTCACCGACGAGGTGATCCACCTCTTCCTGGCCTGGGGCTTGGTTCCCGGTGCCGGGAACCGGGATGCCGACGAGTTCATCGAGGTCGTGTCCATGCCGTTCAGAGAGGCCGTGGCCATGGTGGACCGGGGCGAGATCGTGGATGGAAAATCGATCTGCACCTTGCTCCTCGCCCAGCGGGTTCTCCTCGGCGGGGCTTCTTGAGGCCGGTCTCCTGCCAGGAAGGCGGGCATCCAACTCCGGTGTCAGCCCCTTGTCCTCGCCATGGGACGGCCTGCGCCCGAAACCCTGACAAAGCGGCTCATTTCGATTGGCACGCCGTCTGCTCTTCCAAGGGGTGGTCGGTCGTCCCCCGGGGAAGGGGAGGACCATCGTTCGAGGGGATTCGGGGGGGATGACTATGGGTGCCAATATGACGAAGCTCGAGGTGGCGGAGGGGCGGGTGCCCGCTGCGAAGCGAACCAAGGAAATCCGACAACTGTCCGACAGTGAGGTCGTCCAGGCCTTCCTCGACGGAGAACAGCGGGCGTTCGGCGAACTGGTCCGGCGCTACGACAGCCGTCTCCTGAACTTCGTGTTCCGGACGGTGGGAGACCGTGAGCGAGCCGAAGACCTGGTCCAGGAAACCTTCGTCCGGGTCTATCGACACCTGCACCGGTTCGACCAGACCAAGAAGTTCTCCACCTGGATCTACACCATCGCGGGGAACCTGGCCAAGAACGAGTTGCGGAACCGGTCCCGGAATCCGCTGGTCCTGTTCCAGACCATAAAGAAGAACTGGGACGCCGATCATCGGCCCCTGGAATGGGAGGACCACTCCTACAAGCCCGACGACCTGTTCCGGAAGCGGCACCTGCGCGAGATGGTCGAGGCCGCGGTCGCCGAGTTGCCCGAGCATCACCGGGTGGTGTTCGTCCTCCGGGAGTTGGAGGGAAAGACCTACGAGGAGATCTCGGAGATCACCGGGGTCAACCTGGGGACCGTGAAGAGCCGTCTGAACAGAGCCCGGAACAACTTCGCACGGATCATCGCACCCATGGTGGACTGACCTCTGGTCCGGGACAGGGAGGATTCGGCCTCCGCCGTGGCTCGGCGGGGGCCGTTCTCTCTTGGGGAACCCCTGCGGGACGCCCCCTGTATTACGGTTGACGACCCGGTCGACGGGACCGGCTCGAACCATCCACGGCGCGCTGGGAAAGGAGGGATCCGGAGGCATGAAGTGCCAGGAGTTCCTCGAGGCCTACACCGTCGTCTCCGACGGCCTCGCCGATGAGGCCGAGGCGGCGCGAGTGCGAGCACACCGGGAGCGGTGCGGCTGTTGCGATCGCTACGCCCGGGTCCTGGAGCGAGGCGTCGCCCTCCTGGAAGGGCTGCCGTCCGTCGAGCCTTCTGATGCTTTCCGTCCCCGTCTGGAACACCGCCTTCTCCACGTGGACGAGGAACTCGCTGCTCTCCGCCGGGGAGGGGCGGTCTCTGCCACGACCGGGGCGGCTGCGTTGGCCATCGCGATCCTCTTCCTGGCCGTGGCATGGTCGGCCTCCATCCAGGCTTCACCGCCTCGGGTGACCCTTCCGGCCATCCTCGCGGTCCCACCCGCGCCCGTCTCCCCTGGCCCGTGGCGCATGAGCCCCATGGATCAAGGTCCGTTGCGCCTGGCTCCGGCCCGGTTGTTCCCCGCCGATCTCTGGCAGCCAAGCCCTTCCACCCAGCCGACTCTCTACGAGTACTCGCCCCTCCGATATCGCTACGAGACGGCCGGCGCGAGATCCGGGCTGGACTGACGAGCCCGTCCCCGCCGTGATCCCTCCCCAGATCGCAGGGCTTCTCAAGGGTCCCAAGGCAGGAGGTGCCTTCTTCCTCTTCGGGGAGGAAGAGTACCAGAAGGATGCGGCCGCCAGGGCCATACAGGACGCCTACCTGGACCCGGCGACAGCGGACTTCAACCTGGACCGACTCCGCGGGAGCGAAGTTACCCTCGAGACCCTGGCCTCCGTCATGGGCACGCCTCCCATGATGGCAGAATGGCGGATCGTGGTCGTCCGTGAGGCCGAGGCGTTCGCGGGCAAGCCGTCCATGCGCACGGCTCTCCTGGACGTGGTCCGTCAGCCGCCCCCCGGACTGGTCCTGATTCTCATGGCCACCATCCCTTCCGGATCCAAGGCACGATTCTACTCCGATCTCCGAAAGGCCACCCAGTCGGCGGAGTTCAAGGCCCTGGGCCCCGACGATGCTCCTGGCTGGCTCATGGGATTGGTCAGGGAGCGGTTCGGAAGGGAGATCGAGCCCGA